>NZ_JAZQPV010000141.1:0-17167 GCF_045628685.1 Acinetobacter sp. | reverse complement strand
AAACCGTGAAAGAATATATTCACTATTACAACCATGAACGAATCAAGGTTAAATTAAAAGGACTGAGTCCTGTAGAGTACAGGAAACAGTCCTTAAAAGCTGCTTAATCAAACCGTCCAACTTTCGGGGGTCAGATCAATTAAAAGGCTTTTTGTCTTCCGTATCCTTAAGCAGAAAGGTTTCTCTTTAGTTCATCTTCAACAATCTGGATTTCCAGATCACTGAATTTGCGAATTTCCCCTTCAGCATGTTTTTCTAGCATACCCGCAACCAAAGGAACTTTAATCTGAACCTGCCAATTTAAAGTAATGTGAATTTGTTTCTCATCCCCTGTTACCGAACGTTCGCAGTTCGCTTGCAAAGGCAGATTTGCACCCAATTCTATGGTCGAAGTTAAAGCTTCTAAATTGGTGATATCGGTGCGCTTCAAACGAAATGCATCTTTGAGCAGTTTTTTGGCGATATCTGGAATTTTCACATCTAAATTATATGCACGGCGTAAAGTATAAGTATTGCCCTGAATTTCAGATTCAATAATTTCTAATTTTTCACCTGGAATACGTTTACACACTGCTTCGTGCAAAGCTTTATTTGATGCAAGTCGTTTAAATTCATCAATTGAAACTCCCTGAATTGTAGAATTCACAGTAAAACGATGTGCCATCTCTCTATCCTTTATTTTTTTATTGGTCGTTTTGAATGCTTATAAACCATTCAATCATCACTAATCTAGTGCATTTTCTCCCTGTTTATTTAATTAAATTTTAGTGATGCTGTCATTGACCGCACATAACCAACTATTGATCATATATGCCACAGCGTATTTCAATCTGCTCGGAACAGGAAATACTGAGGAAATGGTTTTTATATTCAATGATCGCATAGAATTGCTCAGCACCATCATCCAGGCCTGTCGCTGACCATGTGCTGCCTTTGGGAAAATCATTTAACCATTCAGCTTTATAAAAATCAGAGACTGAATCGAAGTTAATATACTTTTCAGGTGCTGCTTGAATCCGTGATGCCATTTCATCAAATTGCTTAAGTTGATGTTGAATGAAATCAATCAACATATGAGTAATCCAAGTACGCTATCAAAAGATATTTATACACCCTTAAAATGAGTGATCGCCTGTTTCTTTTTCACCTGTTCCCACTGCCACCAGCCAAAAGCGGCCAGACCGACAAAAGCCGCATACAGCCCCGCAGTCAGGAATAAATCTTTATAAATAAACATGCCCACATAAATGATATCGACAAAAACCCACAAGATCCAAGTCGCAATATGTTTACGGCTCGTCCAATAGGTGGCCAGTAAACTGAAAGCCGCCAATTGTGAATCCAGCATCGGTACAGCCGCATCGGTAAAATGTTTTAAAGTTAAACCGAAAATCAGACCACCCACTGCTGCAAGTAGCATCTGGAAAATCACTATTTTACTGGCAATCGGTTCAATCCGAATTTCATGATCTTGCTGTTTGCCCTTCAGCCAGTGATAGAAACCATAAAAGTTCACCCCCATAAAAAAGAACTGCAAGATGGTTTCGCCATACAGCTTAAATTCATAAAATAAGTAAGCATATAAAACAAAGGCTGCGAAGTTAAACCACCAACACCACATATTCCGTTTAATGGTCAATGTCACCCCAATAAGACTGATAATGACAGCAACAATTTCTAAAGGTGACATAGCAATAAACAGGTAGGTAAAGAGTGTTGCTATTATGGAAAAAATAGCGTTGAACGCAAGATAAATTATATAAATTCAGTCCCTCAATCTGATGGATACCACCGCTGTTTCGAACTAACTTGGTTACTTGAATATACATTGAAATTAAATACCCTGATTTGACAGTTTTCTACCGACCCTTTAAAAATATAAACAACGCTCGAAGTAGAAGAATAAAAATGTCACAACAACAGGGAAAAGTCAGCCGGGAAATTTGCGGGTCGCTGCTTTTGATTGGACTCGACCGGACGGCCAAAAGAAATGCCTTTGATAGCCATCTGATTCATGACTTATCACTGGCCTTAACCGAATATGAAGACCATCCAGAATTACGCTGCGCTGTGATTTTCGCTCATGGCGATCACTTTACTGCAGGCCTGGATTTGGTTGAGTTACAACCCAAATTGAGCAGTGGCATATTTAGCTACGATGAACATCAGATCAATCCATGGGGAACCAGCGGACGTCAGCGAAAAAAGCCAGTCATTGTTGCAGTACAGGGTTTTTGCTATACCGCAGGGATTGAGCTAATGCTGAATGCCGATATTGTGATTGCACAGGACAATAGCCAGTTTGCACAAATGGAAGTTCAGCGCGGCATTTTACCTTTTGGTGGTGCAACAGTGCGTTTCGTACAGGCAGCGGGCTGGTCTAAAGCTATGCGCTACTTACTCACTGGAGATACGTTCGATGCAAAAACGGCGCTGAACTTAAACCTGATCAATGAAATCACCCGTGAAGTGCCACTTAAGCGAGCGATTGAATTGGCGGAGCGTATTGCAGAAGCCGCACCACTGGCGGTACAAGCCACGCTTGCCTCTGCCAAAGAAGCCGCTGAACATGGGGCAGAAACCGCATTCTCAAACTTACAACAACACCTCATCCCACTGTTAAATACTCACGATGTACAGGAAGGTGTCATGGCAATGATGCAACGGCGTGCACCCGAATTTAAAGGTCTATGATTTATAAAAGTAAATGAGGCAAATTCCCTAAAAACAATTTTGCTATGCCGCATCTAAACCCTACGGCAGAAACCCGATATTTTGAACAGCTTTATGAGCATGCGGTACAGTCTTTTAGTTATGGAGTTAAAATTTAATCAACAAAGCTTGGCCACTTATGAAGGGAGCAATTTTAATGAATTACCTGACAGATGAGGAGTTCTATCTTGATCAGCTCAAACCACCTATTTTAAAATAGTTAAAAGCACATAAAAAAGTACAGTACTTTATTCTTTATTAGCTCAAAGTATTGGGCACTCAAATGCATCACTTTTATTAAGCGTGACTATGCGCATCTTTCATTTCAAATTTATGCTCTTCCCCGAAACGGTCGACATGCGTATAAAACACTCCGTAACGTCCCACATAATATTCCAGAGACTGGTCATAAAAGGTCCAGTAAATGGACCATTCGCCTAAATCCAGTTTGCGAATCTGGGTTTGAGTTTTGGCGGGCATTTTTCTTAATACATCTTCTTGAACCACAATCGCCTGACTCAAATTCCGTTCAGTTAATTCTCGCTCAAAAAATATTTGGCAGACTCCATCAAATAATTGTTGTTCATATTCTTCGACTTCATCCATACGGGACTCATGGGCTGACAATGGCTTGCTTGATAGAGAGGCAATTTTATCTAAATCAGCTAACTGCTTGATTTTGAATTGCTGATAATGTTGATTAATATGAAATTTTAAAAATATTTTCCAAAGCCCAATGCATCCAATGAAAAGACACAACCACACGAGTATTTTTATCATAGCGTCACTCTCACGAGTAAATAGTTGTTATCTTTATATTTATAAAACAATTTGAATGAAATTCATACAATTTTTGAAATATTATATGCTTAAGCTTACGGCGTGTTTTGAATTTTATTCAGTATTTTTCGTTCTCATTACCCAGCTCGAAGGGCGTGATACTGGTCTCGACCGGCACCTTTAGCCGCATAAAGCTGGACATCTGCAGCCTTCATGAGTTCATGAATATCGGTATAGGTATGATGTCGGTCCATCCAGGCAACCCCCATGCTTAAGGTCACATATTTTTTTTGATCGGGTCTATTTACATGTTCGAGTTGTGCTTGTCGTACTGCATTTAACACCTGCTGTAATATCTTTAGAACGACTTCACTGGGAATATTATGCAGAATAATGCCAAACTCTTCCCCGCCATAGCGAGCGACATAAGCTGAAGGTGGCAAGGCCTGTTGGATAATTTTGACTAAATCTTGCAAAATCACGTCACCTTTCAAGTGCCCGTAGTAATCATTATAATTTTTAAAATAATCCACATCTAACATGGCAAATGCTAAGGTACTGTTATTATGGTCTTTTGTCATACTAAATAAACGTTGTATTTCAATATTTAATGCACGACGGTTAAATGCACCAGTCAATGCATCAATTTGAATTTGTAATTCCAGCTGTTCATTTAACTGACGCAATTGCAAAGTTCGCTGTTGTACTTTCTGGTCTAAAGAGCTATTCAGTTCAAGTAAATTATTATTCAATTCTCCGATATGACGAGTATGCTGAGCATAATTTTCTGACTGCTGAAACATAATCAGCAAGGCATAGAAACTGGTTGAAATAAAAGTCAGGTTAAAGGATTCGATTAAATTTAAGCTCAATAGAAAATCATGAACAAATGTTACACATAATAAAATCACGGCCCATAAATTAACCCGAGAATATTTCTCTTTAGCTTTTAAAGTCAGATAAAAGCCATAGGCAAAATTCAAAATTATCGCTACGCTAAATAGTGAACTATAAAATGCCGCACGCTCAAAGATTTCAGGGTGGGTAAATACGGTTACAAGAATATCTATTCCAAGCACCAGCATTGCTACAGAATAAATAATCGGATGTAAATAGCGTTGGTTGAGTAAAATCATATAACTCAGAAAAAACACCACTGCAAAATAAGTAAAGAGAAACTCTAATCGTCTTCCCCATATCCAGCTTATATCTGTAAATACCGTGTAGGCATAAGGTGCGGAAAATAAATTATGTAATGCCAAGAATAAAATAAAAATGCCAAACACGAATACCCGAATGCTGCTACGCCCAAATTTTCTTTGAAAAATAGAAAACATTAAAGTAAATATGCCGATGCCCAACACTGCACCACAAACCAAACCTATACTCATCATCAGCTGTTCAAACTGTCGAGTAACGGTTTTCGAGGTCCCGATCCGCATAGGATTTTCTAAGCCACCATGTAAAGGATCAAAATTTGAGGCTTGAATGCTCAGGGTGAAATATTCTTTTTGTAAGACGAAAAAGGCTATTTTAGGTGCATTTTCTGTCTGGTGACTGCTTTTATCTTTCCCCACTTCTCCTAAACGCAGTATGAAATCACCATTCAAATACATCCGGTAAGCGCCATATTGATTTGGAATAAAAATAGCAATACGGCGCCCAATATATTCCTTCGGAATTTTAAAATGGCCGATAAAGGTGCCGTAAGTCTGAGTGGTGCCAGAGAGCTGTTTAAAGGAAACCGGTAAATGTACCGTTTCAGATTTTAAAACGGAACTGGAGTGAGTGATAAATTGCTCAGGATAATATTGCCATACTCCCTTCAGGAGGCTGCTACTCTTTTCTGTAAATTGAACTTCATTTAATAATTTTTGCTGTAGAGAAGGAGATTCAGATACGGTCGCATTTTGTGCCCATGCGGGTATTTTCCACGCAAAGACGCATAAACATGCAATAAGAAAAAATTTATTAAAATTTATTAAATTATGGATTTTATCCAAAAAGCGAATCATCCTTAAATTACGCTTGTTCATTAACTAATGTAACGATAAAAAAAGAAAACTCAAACAATTTTTCATGTATTTGCAAGATCCATCCTTGTATCTTGCAGATTATTTTTTCACCAGAAATTAATAAGTTTTAATCACGTGTTTTCACGTCAAACAATTCAATTTCAAAAATAAGGTTTGAGTTTGCAGGAATGATTTTGCCCATTTTACGTTCACCATAAGCCAAATGTGCAGGAACCAGCAATTTGCGCTTACCCCCAACTTTCATCCCCATAATGCCCTGATCCCAGCCTTTAATTACACGACCAGTACCAATAACTGTTTCAAAGTAATTGCCGCGGTCAATAGAGGAATCAAACTTGGTTCCATCTTCCAGCCAACCTGTGTAGTGTGTCGTAATCAGCGCGCCTTTTACGGCTTCCTTACCTTCACCTACTTTTAAATCAATAATTTCTAATTCATTTGTCATCGTCATTTACCTGAACTGAGTACTCAATTTTCAGCGGCTATTATAAACTGGATTGCATTGATTTCTTGATGATTTAAGGTTTCAATATTTAAAAACTAAGCTCTTGAATATTCGAATCGTTGAGTAAATAAGCGGTCAGTTTTTTATGATTTTCAGCTGAACCAATTAAAATCCAGCGTCCACTAATTCGATTTTCAGTTTTATGTTGCACACTGCGAACAACCTTCATGTCATAAGTCCTAAATAAATCCTCATATTGATCTAAAGTCTTGCGTTGATAAGGACAAATAATTCGATAGGTGCGTGCATGACTCAGAGCTTCGATACGCTCCTGAACATAGATCAGAGAAACAAGAACGATTAAAACAATCAAGGTGGCCAACAGACTTAATAACTCATAGCCTGCGCCAACCGTCATGCCCAATGCTGCCGTCATCCATATGGTGGTTGCAGTGGTAATTCCGGAAATACGATTTTCATCTTTAAAAATCACTCCTGCTCCCACAAAACCCAAGCCCGTCAGAATATTGGCTGCAATTCGATCCGGGCTGTCAATACCGATTTTTAAAGACAGAATGGTAAATAGACACGAACTCAAACTGACCATGATCATGGTTCTCAGCCCGGCCGATTTACTGCGATATTCACGCTCTGCACCAATAATTGCCCCAATACCCAGGGCAATCAGCAAACGATATAAATCAGGCTGCATTATCTCCCTCTCTCATTGTTATTCTTTTTAAGGTATACGCAGTTTTGTCATTAGGACGCAAGCCAAAACCCGCATCCCATTTATATTTACTGTAATTGTTCCCATTCAACCACGACTTGCGCATGCTCGCCAATCAGTGTCCATTCACCATCCATGACGTTTAATTGCAATTGCATGGTGCGTTCGCATAATTGTGGCAATGCATTAGTCGTTGCTGTAGAGAGCTTCCACACTTGAACATTATTCAAGGTTTTTAATTTGCTGTTACGCTTATACCATTCATCTACCGACGAACCATAAGTGACTACTGCTACCTGTTTGCAACGGGCGCTGGCTTTTTTAACTTTATCTTCATCTGGACTACCCACTTCAATCCATTTGACCAGTTGGCCGGTCAAGTCTTTTTCCCATAAAGCCGGTTCGTCGGTTTCAAACAGATCTTTGGTAAATTCTAAGGCTTCATCAGCAAAACGCGCGTAGGCCAAAATGCGCACCATCAATCGCTCAATGGTTTCAGATGGATGTTGAGCCATGGTCAGTTGATAATCAGCATATTGGTGATCATCCATATTGGCAATATTCAAATCAGCCTTATAAATCGTTGCTTTAAGCGCCATAAAAGAGTCCTCAAATTTGGCGCTTAGCATACTTGATTTAAACCCTTTAGAACAGTTTGGCCAAGTTCTTGCATAGCTAGTACCTAATTCTATTCATTGTTAGCTTTTATAATGCAAAAACTAAAACAAAACCTCTTTCTGCAAGTGGTCTTGGCCCTAATTCTGGGTGTGGGACTTGGCTTAGTATTTCATGATTTTGCTTTAAGTTTAAAGCCTTTAGGGGATGGATTTATCTCGCTTATTAAAATGCTAATTGCGCCGATCGTGTTCTGTGTGGTTGTGCTGGGCATTTATGGTGCACAAGATATTAAGAAAATGGGGAAAGTCGGTGCAAAGACTATTCTGTACTTTGAACTCGTAACAACCGTGGCGTTGGCGATTGGTATTTTCATGGCTTATGTGTTTAAGCCAGGTGCCGGCATGAATATTGATGTCTCCGCACTGGATGGCAAAGACCTGAACACCTATATGGAGCGCGCCGAACACATCAGTTCAAGCACTGCTTTTGTACTGAATATCATACCGAAAACCCTATTTGGGGCATTCAGCAACGGTGACATCTTGCAGATACTGTTAATCGCAGTCCTGTTTGGTGTCAGCATGTTACTGATTCCAAAAAAGCTGGCGGACATCGTGCGTACAGCGCTGGAAGCATTTTCTGAAGTATTCTTTAAAATGATGGGGCTAATTATCCGCCTTGCGCCTTTAGGTGTGTTGGGTTCAGTGGCTTATACCACAGCGAAATTCGGTCTGAGTTCATTTGCGCAACTAGGCTATCTGGTGCTGTTATTCTATGTAACCTGCATTCTGTTTGTGCTGTTTGTGCTTGGTGCAATGCTTAAAATTGCCGGACTCAACATTTTCAAATTCCTGAATTACTTTAAGGCAGAACTGTCTATTGTGCTGGGTACGGCATCTTCAGATTCTGTGCTGCCACAGATCATGCAGAAGCTGAAAAAGCTTGGCATCAAGGATTCAACGGTTGGTCTGGTTATTCCAACCGGATATTCCTTCAATCTGGACGGTTTTTCTATTTACCTAACACTGGCTGTGATCTTTATTGCACAGGCCTGCAATATCGAACTTTCCATGGCTGACCTACTGAGTATTTTGCTGGTGTCCTTAATCACCTCCAAAGGCGCGCATGGGATTCCGGGTTCTGCACTGGTCATCTTAGCGGCTACTCTTTCCGTCATTCCTGCCTTGCCTGCAATTGGTCTGGTGCTGCTACTCTCTGTAGACTGGTTTATTGGCATTATCCGCGCCTGTACCAACCTGATCGGCAACTGTGTGGCGGCAGTAGTGATTGCACATTGGGAAAAAGACATTGACCATGCTCAGGCAAAGCACATACTAAACCAGCCAGCCCCTGTAGAAGAAGCTTCCATCGCTGATTCACAAATATAAAGAAAGCCCTCACATGAGGGCTTTCTTTATATTGTTTATGAGCAGCTGAATCACCTACCCGAATATTTCAGCTGTGATTATTTTTTTTAGAATGTTCCTGATCTATGCGGCAGTTCATCAGTGCTGTTTCAAAAACCAGCCAATCTCGCTGATCTTGCACAATGATTTCAACGCGGTTATCAATGCCCTCTTCTGAAGACTGATAGTTAAATTGCTCTGGATTAAAATTAAAAGTTTTCCAGCCGTGATGGGTATTAAAAATCCCCTTGATGCGTAGCCAGTTTTTTTGTTCACAGAGTAAATCCAGTAAAGGATAAAAATCGAATTGCCAGCGTTTGGGGAGTTTCCAGCCTGCCACAGTGTAGCCTTGAGCGGTCTCAACATAGTGATAAGGCAGCTGTTTAATCTCTGGCAGGCTATGTCCTGTCAAAAAGGTTTTTTGAATTTTAAGTAGGGGCTGAATCTTGCGTTCAGTACCTGTATAAGGCTGATCAATTTGTTTAAGGGAAATCCCCCCTTTCCCACTCATTAGCCAGGTTTGCTGGTAGGCTTGATATTCGGTTTTTAACGCCGCTAAAGCTTGCTCATCTGCAAAATCCATAATATCTGCATGAGAAACTACAATTATCTGTGCAGCTTTTAACTGGTCTGCGTACAGATTTTGCTTGCTCCATTCAGTATCATGTAAGCGTGAACCATCCACTACGGTCACCAAAGCACGCATGGCAAGACTCTGTAGCCAATGCGGTTCGGTCAGCTGTTCCAGTAATTGTGCAGGATGTCCCAAACCGGTCGGTTCGATAAATAATCTGTCTGGTTTTGTTTCAGACAACAACCGCGACAAGGCAATTTGCATCGGTAATTGACTGCTACAACAGAGACAGCCACCCAACAGTTCTTTGACTTGATAGCCTTTGGCTTGCGGTAACATCTGCTGATCAACCCCAATTTGCCCAAACTCGTTCATCAGCACTGCCCATACTTCATTTTCTGGCTTTTGACTGAGCAATTGCTTAAGCAAGGTGGTTTTTCCGGCCCCTAAAAATCCAGAAATGATATGCGTTGGGACAGCTTGTATGGGAGAAATCAGTTTCAAAACTTACTCGCTATTCATTTGATGAAAATCCATTTATGCAGTGATGAGAAAAATCCATCTTAGATATCTGCATATTGCTTCACTTTAATTTCTTCCTGCATCTATAGCAATGTATTCACATTACTTAAAAAGACCCACACCCTCCTACTATTCAATTTTATTTATATAATTCAAACAAATATACAATTTAAATTTAGTGTCAACATTTTATTTTTACATTATTAAAGAGCCAAATTGAGGAAATACGATGGCTAATCTGAAAGATTTATTTACATTTAATTCCAACGCATAGGAGTTTGAGAATGATGAATTAGACAGGTATTGTTTGTTCTTGGTGAAAAATTGTCTTTAAAAAGTCGATATAGAAACATCTACATACATTTTTTCTGCAGGTTTTCGGATATTTCTTACAGTAAATGAACAATTAGCCCTTGGTTGTATTTTTCAGGTTAACGTCTCTGTTTCACTTTGTTGCTTTGATTGCTCCCCTGCCCTAGGCTCTTTAGCATGAGGCCTGTCCATATTTATGTGATGATGAATATGGTCTTAATAACTTTTTAAAGAATAAAGGATGCTAAAATGAAATTAACTCAAATCTTACTTGCTTCTACTTTTACCATCGCTGCTGCGACCACATTTGCTGCGACTGATAAACAAACTAAAGAAGAAAAAGTAGTTATTTCTACTCAGGAACAGCCAGCAAGTACCGCTGACAGCACTGTAGATCAGCCAACTACGAATCAACCGGCTTCGGACAAAACTACTGAAGAAAAAACGACTAAAACCACCCAGTCAACCAAGTGAAATAAATTTTCGTAATAATATTCTAAAACCTAATGCTAAATCATTCACTCCACCTGAGCTAAGCACAGGAATAATTTAGCATTTAAATTAGAAATTAAAGCTGAACTATTTAAATAGTTCAGCTTTTTTTACTTTAACAAAGATTAGTTTCAATGATAGAAAAAAATGATCATTGATCTAAAAAACCATATAGTTAAATATCTATAGATTGATTATTTTTCAATATCTTAAAATATTCACATCATTTGAGCTGTTTTCTTTTCATTCAACATATCTACTATGGCATAGCTTGTTTAGACCCTCAATTTCACCGTTAATACACTTAGATGTGAATTGATTGAATGGACATTCGCTATGAGCAACAAAACAAATTACACCACTGAAGTGGCAATCTTGGGTGCAGGCCCTGTTGGTTTAACGATTGCGAACTATTTAAGCAAACAAGGTGTTCAGGTCACTATTATCGAGCAACTGGATAGTTTGATTGACTACCCGCGCGCCATTGGTATTGATGATGAATCTTTGCGTACCATTCAATCACTTGGTTTGGTCGATCAAGTCTTGCCGCATACGACACCCAACCATGCAATGCGTTTCTTGACCCCTAAAGGTCGCTGTTTCGCAGACATTCAACCACTTACCCGTGAATTTGGTTTCTCACGCCGTAATGCATTTATTCAGCCTCAAGTCGACAATGTCTTGCTGCAAGGTTTAAAACAATACCAAAAAACTGAAGTGCTTTTTTCACGTCAGCTCAATGAATTTAGCCAGGATGCAAATGGCGTAACGCTTAAACTTCAAGATAAAAACCAGAAACAAGAAACCATTCAAGCAAAATATTTAATTGCCTGTGATGGAGGTAATTCAATTGTACGTCGGACTTTGAACATTGCTTTCGACGGTAAAACTGCACCAAATCAATGGATCGTTATCGACATTGAAAATGATCCTTTAGCGACTCCACACATTTACTTGTGCTGTGACCCAGTTCGTCCATACGTGTCTGCCGCACTTCCGCATGGCATTCGTCGTTTCGAATTCATGGTAATGCCAGGGGAAACTCAGGAAGAATTAAGTAAACCAGAAAATATTGCTAAATTACTGTCTAAAGTTTTACCGAATGCTGAAAATATTGAAGTGATTCGTCAACGGGTCTATACACACAATGCCCGCATTGCCGATAAATTCCGTGTCGACCGTATTTTACTTGCCGGTGATGCTGCCCACATTATGCCGGTCTGGCAAGGTCAAGGTTATAATAGCGGTATGCGTGATGCTTTCAACTTGGGATGGAAAGTTGCGCTGGTGGTGCTAGGTAAAGCGACTCCAGATTTATTGGACTCTTACCAAATTGAACGTAAAGACCATGCCAAGGCGATGATTGATCTTTCAGTGATGGCAGGCCATGTGCTTGCGCCACCGAAAAAATGGCAAGGTTTTGTCCGTGATGGGATTGCCTACGCATTGAATTACATCAAGCCGATTAAACAGTATTTGCTTGAAATGCGTTTCAAACCGATGCCAAAATATAACGATGGTGCATTGCTAGCAGATGGTAAAAAAGAATCGCCAGTCGGCAAGATGTTTATTCAGCCGCATGTGAAACTTGAATCGGGTGAGAAAGTTTTACTGGATGACGTGATCGGCAACGACTTTGCAATTATTGCCTGGGGTGTTGATCCACAATGGGGCATCACAGATGCTACCCTGCAAGTCTGGAAAAATTTAGGCGTCAAATTTATTCAGATCATTCCTGAAGTTCAATTTGGCAATGAAAACCGTAAGAAATTTGATGGCGTGATTACCCTTGGCGATATTGGTACCGATATCCGTACATGGTTTGGTAAAACGTCTGAATCGGTTGTGATTTTACGTCCTGACCGTTTTGTGGCAGCACTGGCGATTCCCCAAACTTTAGATCACGTCAGCCAGCAACTGTTTAAAAAGCTACATGTAAAATAATAAACAACTAAATCATATTCAGAGGCCTGACCACGCGAAAGCGTGGTCTTTTTTATCTAAATTTTTACCGATGTAAATTAAAAAAATACCTCAAGCATTGATTTGCTGTAACCATGGCACACCTTTCATCGAATCTCGGCTTCCGATGAGTTGAATAAACGGCTTGAACTCATCCAGATAAGGCAATATTTTGAGATAGATAGCAAAAATCAGCCAGTAACCCAGAAATAAATCTGCTGCTGAAATTTTTTCGCCCAGCAAATATGGATTTGCTTCTTGCATAGCATTTTTTAGAAAGGCCAATACGCTCTCTTCATGACCAAAAGTCAGGCTTCGCTTTCTTTGTTCAATTTGCTCGTCCGATACTCCCAGCCCTTTTAAATCCATAAATTCAGTCAAAGGACCATGACAAAAGAACATCCATTTTAAATATGCACCGCGCTTGGGATCATCCAAGGCGGGTGCCAAACCTTTTTCCATATATTTATCGGACAGATAGGTAAATATGGCCGCGACTTCGGAAATCACTACCCCGTGATCGACCAGACAAGGTACTTTCCCCATGGGATTAATAGTTAAATATTCCGCCTGATGCATATTTTCATAGGGCACGTTTATCTGTTCAATCTGGTCTTCAATACCCAACTCTTTTAATAAAAGCATCACGATCATGCCACGAGACTGGGGATTGTTATACAGCTTCATCATTTTTGTTCGACCTCTGTTGTTATTTTGCTTTTGAGTATAAAGCGATTTAGAGGATGTGTTGATTATTGTGATGTGAGGCATGACGTTGACTCCGATGCTTTTACTTTATAAAAAGCATCGGTTAATCATGACAATTCTTTAAAAAAAGCCCATATAAAACTGTTCTTTCAATATTTTTAAAATCAGTTCAATCACTTCATTTTTTTGACTTTTACGGTAACTTACATACAGGTCAATCATCGGTAAAGGCTCAATGGTATTTTTCACCACAATTTTATCGCCCAACAATGGAATGACATAAGCAGGCACTAGACTCCAACCCACCCCCATCCCAACCAAATTGACATTCAATAAAATATTGGTCGATTGCTGAACCACATTGACATTCAATTTAGATTGCTTAAAAAAGTCGGTAATGATTTTATACAGCTGAGGTGATGCAATTTCATCACTGATAATAAAATCCTGGTTGTTAAAACTCTTGATACTGACGTGACGCTGCTCGGCAACCGGAGAATCTTTTGGAACAATCAAAGCCAGAGGTTCGCTAAAAATTTGTACATGCTCAATTTCGTTGGACTCATCAATATAACGGGTAAATGCGATATCAATATCACCTTTCTTTAAAGCGGTGAATTGATTGGCGTCGGTCATACTATGAAAGTTAATTTTAATTTCTGGAAAATGTGCCCGGATATTCGGCATGATATAGGGGAAAATTTTCATTTCCGCCACAGGCACAAAACCGATATTCAGTTGGTCTTTGTTCAAATTGGCAATCTGGCGTGCATCCTGAATCGCTTTTTCAGCATGTTCCAAACTAAGCAGTGCCTCTTTTAAAAATGCTTTTCCTTCTTCGGTCAGTTCAACTTTTCGATTCGACCGAACCAGTAATTGCACCCCCACTTCCTGTTCAAGGTCTTTAATCTGCTGGCTTAAAGAAGGCTGTACCGTACACATCCGTTGGGCAGCCTTGGTAAAATTCAGCTCTTCTGCCACTGCAACAAAATAGCGTAAATGACGTAATTCCACGGCCGTACCTCTTTATTTGGGTTGTTTAAGTGATGCTGAAACTGTGTATTTATAGACACACAAAGTCGCCACAGTAATCACAGCACAAAATAGATAAGTCATTTGATAACCATAATAGGCAATGATCAGACCCAGAATCACTGAACCAATAGCCATGCCTAAATCAAATAAGGTGAAGAAGGTCGAGATTGCATGTCCCATTCGCTGCTTAGGTACAGACTGAATCGCCAAAGTTTGAAAACATGGAAATAATGAACCATAACCAATCCCAATAAATATAGCAGATAGCCAAAGAATCCATTGGTTTGAGACAAAGCTCACCACCACCAAGCCTAGCGCAAAGAAAATAAACGAAGGGTAAATGACCGCACTGGCACCTTTACGATCATAAATTTTTCCTACCCAGGGCCGCACCACAATCATGGAAATTGCAAAGACAATAAAAAATAAACTGGTATAAGCGAGTAAATCCTTGGATTCACTATACGCAGTAATAAAACTCATAATGCTGGAATAAGCAAATGCGGTTAGTAATGCCACAAAGCCAATCGGCACGGCACGCATTTCAATAATGTCATGCAACCCCAACCGTTTTTCTTCTACTTTTTCTGTGAATTTACCGAGTTTATTTTCTTGTATCGGAACCATCAAACAGAAAATAAAGCCCAGACAAATTACGGCGGTCAATATTGCAAACAGGCTGATAAAGTCAGTAAATTGCAGCACGGTTAAGGCAATTAAAGGACCAAATACCACTGCAAGGTTGGTCGACATGACGAAATACCCCATACCCTCGCCTTTACGATGATCTGGAATAAAATCATTGGTAATCGGTACAGTGACAGTGGTCAAGATGCTAAACCAAATACCATGGATAAAGCGAATCACCAATAAAGCCCACATGCTGTCGGCAAACAAATAGCTAAAAGCAAACAGGACAAACAGGAATTCGGAACCACGAAAAGATATTTTTTTACCTAATTTTTCGACAATCAATCCGGAAAATGGGCGAACTGCAATTGAAGAGATCAGGAATAATGTCAGTGCCAAACCTGCTTCTTTAACCGTTCCACCTAAATTTTTCATGATATAGATGGGTAAAATGGTCAGTAGCGCATAGTAATAGGTAAATAAAAACAGGTTATTGAATAGACATAATATAAAAGAGCGATTCCATAAGCGCCCGGTGTTCGTGGTAGTCATAACGATCAACTTTTTGTGTAGCCATGGCTACTTTTGAACAAAAGCGGGTTGCATAAGGAGATGTACCAAATTTTGAATGTAGGTTTCATCGGGCATGCGATTGAAGAAAATAATTTGATAATGTACCGGCCCGTAAAGCGCATCCAGCATCAGCTCAAAAGGATAGTCAGCAATAATTTCATGACGCTTAATTGCAATTTGAATCAGCTGACGGGTTTGCTCGCGGCGCGGTAATAAATACTGTTTAAAAAATTCACCCGCAGCTTCGCGATGCTCTGCCATCACCACCAGTAAGGCTCGGCCAACCGGATGATTCAACGCATGCGATAACTTTAAAAGTTGCTGATTGAGATTAAATTCCAGACTTTGCTCAAAATCCAGATCAAATATAGAAGCCGTTTGTGCTTTGAATGCATCAAAGACTAGATCAGACTTATGTTTCCACCAGCGGTAAATCGTCGATTTTCCCACCCCTGCCCGTGCTGCAATATCTTCCACAGTCAAATGACTATAATCATATTCTTCTAAAGCAGCAGTTACTGCTTTCAAAATACACTGCTTACGGCGTGAGGTTTTCTCTAACTCAACTTCAGTCATAGCACCACCAAAAATCGAAACGATACGTATCGTTTCTATTTTATGCCAATTTAGTACTGCGGTATAGATCAGAAACATATTTTTCACATCAAAAAAAGACCGCTTAAAAGCGATCTTTTTTAATCAATCCATCATTAGCATTGTGAGGTTTTTTTATAAATACTGCATGATGGATGATGACTTTCTTGTAGACGTGCCACCTTGCGATGTTCAGCCGCTTCAAAACGACAGCGTTTCCAGTCGTTATCTAAATTGAGCGCTGGGATCTGTTGTGGTTTACCATTTTCATCTACAGCAACCATGGTGAAATAGCAGCTATTGGTATGGCGGATCGTACGCTTTTGAATATTCTGCGCTTCTACACGAATTCCGATCTCCATAGAGGTACGCCCTACATGGTTAACGCTGGCAAGGAAAGTTACCAGTTCACCAACATGAATCGGCTCTTTAAAATTGACTTTATCGACCGACAAAGTGACCACGTAACTACCCGAATAACGGCTGGCACATGCGTATGCGACCTGATCCAACAATTTTAAAATTGTTCCACCGTGAACATTACCTGAAAAATTTGCCATATCTGGGGTCATTAAAACCGACATGGTTAATTCAGACTGGTCATCTAATGCTGGAGCAATTTGATCTAATGGGGACATCGCGTTCTCTAGACTCTTTGATAGACAATAGTATTAAGTGATTATTATATCGTTTTTCTACGAAATAGAATGTCCAAATCGGCAATAAAATCATCATTATTATTTATAGTGATTTCAGTATCATTCAAGAAAATATATATCAGTCCATTTAACACGCTGTATCTACTATCTTTTTAATTTATTGCGGTTTTATAGAATAATTACTCAAAAAAATATGATTACAAAAAATACTTTAGCATTAATTTAAAATTATTCTATTTTAACCTGAATCGCGGATAAGAAATTGACTTGAAAAATAAGAGGACTAGAGCCATCAGTTGAGTTACCACACCAAACTTAAAGCTCTAGTCCTGATGTTCAATAGTACTGAATTATTCTGCATAATTGATGATTTCTTTCT
>NZ_JAZQPV010000140.1:0-29335 GCF_045628685.1 Acinetobacter sp. | reverse complement strand
GTGCGCTCACAGTCGGCGACCCTCACCAATGAACGAATCAAGGAAGAGATTCTGAACGTCATCAACACGTTCTTTGACATTGACGGATGGGATTTTGGTGATTCGTTCTACGCAACGAAGCTGATCTCATTGATTCACCAGCGTCTGCCTGCCGACATCGCGTCTGTCGTGTTGGTGCCGGTCTATTCCACGAACTCGTTCGGTTCTCTCTTCACAGTCGAGGCTGGCTTCGATGAGATTCTTCAATCAGCAGCTCAGCTGTCGGATATTGAAGTCGTTGAAGCTTTAACTCCTGTTGTCATAAGGCAGTCAAAATGAAGCTATCAGAAATAAAAGGCAACTTCGTTGATACCAATGAATCGTTGTCGCAGCTCACCTCAAAAGATCGTGAGCTGTGGCATGAGTTCTTTGCATTCGACGAGAACTCATGCCGTCAAATTGTCAAGTTTCTAGATCGAGGACCTGCGTGTGGATTGAAGGAGGTGCAAGCTTCAGAAAAAGCCAGGAACTCACTTAAAAGTTTCTTCAAGTCGAAGAACATCGTCTTGCCAAAGTATCCAGCTCTATACCGTGGTACGCTCCTTGAAAGAGGACATAACTGGGAAGTGGGAAAAGAGGCCATCTTCAAATTGAATAGGGTCTCGTATTGGTCGCAGAACATCGTTCATGCCCGTTACTTCGTTGATGAGGACGATCCTGCTGCACTGCTTCGAACCGATGCCAACCACATGATTCTCTTTGACCTCAATGTTCTTCCTTTCCCAGGTGGCAGAGATGATCGAGAACCCGAGCTGATTCTTCGTCCTTCATCCATGCGTGTAGAAGTGATGGAAATTCACAACGATGATGAGGACGAATGATATGTGTGTGTACATTTCTCCTGGTTGATGATATAATCTCTATATCAACCAGGAGAAATTATGAGCAACCTCGATCTTACTCAAGCACAAAACACTGATCATTACGGTACATTTCTTTTGGCACTTCCCAATGAACAATACTGGGAATGCGTTAATCACACTGAACCTGGCCAAACACTTTTCGAGGGTGTAACGAGCTGGGCAAAAATCCACTACCCGCACATCACCATTTCTTAGGAGAACATCATGCCCAGTGTCAATGCAGATCTGCTCGCAGGTGTTGTACGTTCGATCAACTCGGCTATTTCCCGTCTGGATTGTGTGCGGCCCTTCAATCCTGAAGAAAAAGCACAGCACACGAAAACCAACGTAACAGCCTGAAAAGGCCCCCGCAGAGAAAATGGCATGGTCATAAATAGCTGATCACTCGATCAGATAAGACCATGACAGCATTCTGCACATACCTCTACAAAGACCCCAAGACCGACGTATTTCGATATGTCGGTAAAGGGGTGTCTGTACGACCTGCTCGCCACTTCCATCCAAAAGCTGACACTCAATTGAGCCGCATGCTCAAGAAACGAGTTCGCGAAGGCTTTACAATTTCACCGATAATTCTCTCTGCTAAGTCGGATGACGACGCCTGCGAGATGGAAATGCTTCTCATCGCAATGATAGGCCGTGAGGACCTCGGCAAAGGAACACTTTTCAACAAGACAGACGGTGGTGAAGGCACTGCCGGTCGCGTCGTTAAGCCAGAAGAGGTTGAAAAGCGCCTTGCAACATTTGCGAAGAAAAGCACAGAAGAATGGGCCGATATAAACTCTCGTATTCAGCAAGCGAGAAGCAAGACTACGTCAAATCCTGCTTGGCAAAAGTTTCATGCTCAACAGGTTGCAGAAGCAAAATCCCAACGTTGCACTGTAGATGGAATCACTATCTACGAACGCAGGAAGAAGCTCATTGAAGCACTAGGCCAGAGCAAAACTGGTAGTCGTTCACCAAAATTCAGGTACGTATGAAAAACTCAGATTTCCGTTTGCCATTTAACGATCTAACGAACTACGTTCCGCAGAACCTCCGGAACCCAGTCATCACCGGTCTCATAGATAATCTTTTTAATCGATTTCTTACTCACGATGAGAGTGTGCCGCTGTACGGTTATGTGGGGCGAAAGCCAGCAAGCCCGGATGACCGCGCTCCACGTGTTCCTCAATCATCTGTTGAACGCGACATCAACTCCATCATTCCCGTCTTCAACTTCAAGTTGGGATCGGAGCGTCATGCTTTTACCGTTGAGGACCTGATCCGTAAGGCTGAAGCAATTGGAATCTCGACAGAGAATTTGCAATGGTTGTATTCACAAGGAAACAACTTTCTCCCACCAATTGACCTTGACAAGTTCACAAACTTTTTCAACTATTACTGGGTGGCAAAGGCTATTCCGGCTGTTCCTAACATGCCATGGAATCCTGACTTGGTGCCTGAATACTACACGATTGCTGCACCGCTCCCAAGTGACGTGAACAAGCTGAATGTTATCGCGGCATCAACCACCAACACAGTGCTGACAGGTTCTGGGTTCAACAAGCTTAGTTTCAAGGTTCTATTCACGAGCCCGACTGAGTTTACCATTACCCCGGTCGGAAGCCTTGGTGTTTACTCTCCAGTAAACACCAAGTTTAAGCTTGAAACTGAATCTGACCACGTTCAGTATCTGGTAAAGGCCAAGGAACATACAGTGAAACTGGTTGAATTTGATATCACGCGTGATCAAATTTACGACCAATATGGAAATGCAATTGGGCTCGCTGGATTTGTTGCTGGGGACCAATTCATAATCTCTGTTGAGTTTTTGACTAGAAATTATACTGTCAACTTTACTGGTGCTTCCGGTGTTAAAGGAAAAATTACTCGCGTCAAATCATTGAATGAGTATCAATCAATCGATGGGGTCAAGCTGCGGGCCGGCGATCGGGTCTTGATTAAAAACAATTCTGTCATTGACGACGGCATCTATGTAGTATCACCAGGAAATTGGGAGCGGGCACGGGACTTTGATGAGACCACTCAAGGGCCGGGCGCACGGGTGTATGATAACAACCGTAACATCATGTATGTTTCTATTGAAGGCGGTGGAGGATTTGGCTTTGAACGAGAGATAGAGCCTATCGATGGTTATGTCAGCAACACAAATCAATGGCAAGAAGGAAACTTCTGGGTGTCTGGTGATGAACTTGCGAACATGGGTTTGGCGCGCGCTGACGTAATCCAAGCTGTTCGCCCAATCATAGAATACACTGGCGATGTGCAGCTCAATAGCTTTGTGAAGAATGGTCGCCCATCAGATAGCGGTACTCCATATCGTCAGTTGAAAACGGAATTTGGTCAACTGCCACTATTTGATCTTTATCGATATGATGGTACTCATGCTGGGTTGGTAAGTTCCGTCTTCTATTATGAAGAGGACCTCACCGCAAGCGTTGATTTAAAACTTCAACGCCGTGTCAAAATGAGCACCAATGATTCTGCAGATTTCATTTTCAACCATGGAATGGCAGATGAAAACGGACAGTTGCTGTTTATCAAGCGTAACAACGAGTTAAAATCCATCTGGCACGCTGGATATGATAAGCCAACGATTGTTGACGTTAAATATGAAGGTGAAGGAAATGGGACACTTGAAAAACTTGAAGCCAAAGGTTTCACTCAGCAGCAAGTATGGTCTCTCACTGCAGTTAGCGATTCATCATTTGAAATCAAAGGGTCTAAGACCCCTGTGTTGCCGTCCCCGCTGAACATTGCGACAGTTGGAGAAGCATATTCAAATGGTGAACTATCGTTCACTATTAAGGCAGGCAACGCATCATTTAAGATTGGCGACACTTTCGTTTTTCGTGTCGCCAATCTTGAAACGCCACGGTATGTTTATCGAGATAAAAGCGACAACATCTTTGACCGCTTCGGTGGACCTACACTAGATTTAAATGGTGAAGGTACTTGGCAAATTCCACGAACCTTCTACAATAACCCTTACAATGAAAGTCGTGCGCCTGTTGCAGAGGGTGTTTTGTACTCGCACTTCCGAGGAATATTATCGAACCAGCTTCCAGACCAACCAATTGACTACTCCTTTGGTGGGTCTATCAAGCTGTGGAGCGAGCAACAAACGCTGCTCATGTCGCTTCTCATGCAGAAGGACATGACGCCAATTTCGATTATTGATCTGGCCCAACGACAGTATGAAACTGCCCTGAATTCTATTCGTGACATCTATGAACAAAATATTGTTCAGTACGAGCTGCAAAATGGGTCTGTCACAACGTATGAAGAATTGAACGATCTTTTAGATTATATTCTAAGAATTCGCGCAAGGGATAACGCTGTACGAACCGTTTTATACGATACCACTTCGCCAGTAATTGGGTTTCCTGCAACTCTTCCACAATTAGGCATGGCAGAGCTTGTCAAGCCAATCGTTCGGTTTGATACGGCTCTTGGTATTACGGTGCTAGTACACCATGACGGGCATGAATCCACCCTCTTCAATGATGTCATGCTGAATTCATTGATGCTTTTGGTTGAAACACGACTCTATGAAGGCATAAATCCAAATGCCCGTAAGTATAGCTTCGACGAACTCAAAAATGACCCTAAATTTACAGAACAAGTAAAGAAAGAACTTTTCGCTTATGCAGCGATGAATGGATTAGATCCACTAGCGAGTGATTATGTTGCTAGCGACCCATTCACATGGAACTACTCCAAAGCTACAGTCGCTCAACTGCCAGTGATGCCGGCCGGGTATACGCCTGCTCGGTGGTTTGCGTTGCTTAAAGCGCATCAGTCAATGATTCCAGGAGTAATTCCAACTGAGCGACCAAATCTAGAACCATGGAAACTCATGGGTTTTGAAACACACGATGCTTGGTGGTTAAGCTTAACTCCAGAAAAACGGACTGCCTATACTTCATATGCAAAGCGTGAAGATTTCCCTAACACCCCCGTTCGTGTAATGGCGGTTCAAACCCAGCGCGAGGTCACACCACTGCAGGGAATTACCGAGATTGACGGAGTTTCACTTGGGAATGGAAACATTGTGCTGTTACAAAACCAAGTGAGCGCGGCGAACAATGGGCTTTGGATTGTAAGCGCGAATGGTTGGACTCGTGCGCCCGCGGCTGACCTTGTGACCATCACAAGCGGGTCGTATAAGGGGTCAGTTTGGGTTAGAACAGCAGGACAATCATTTAAACAGGTTCGCGATTGGAGTAACCAGCTTTGGGTAGATATCAAAGACGCACGTCCTGAACTTCGGTTGAGTGTGAATACAAGGACTGATGAACTATTTCCACCATATGTAAATGCACAACACCCACTTGCTAGCGATGCGCTTGTAAATCATATTCCACCTGGCGCGTCTTTAGGGTATGATTTTGGGGAAAACTCCCCTGTAGAGACCATGTGGCGTAAGAGCATTGGGTTTAGATACTCTCTCGCGCGTGCTTTGTTCCGTTATGACCCTCTCGCTTTCCTTGGATTTGCCTGGGGATTTAATTGGGTAGAAGTCGACGGGATTCTATATGACGGCGTTGACATGAACATGCCGGGGCACAAGCGCTTCCGCCTGCATGGTGATCAGTTGAATCTAGTTGAACGATCCCCATTGAGCGTAACAGGATCAGGCAATGCAGTATTGACCTATAATGCATACAGCGTTCGCGACGGGCGAAGAATCCAAAACTTTGAGGTGAAACAAGGTGATATGACGCTCGGTTATGTAGATGAAGGCGAACCTACTAAAATTGGCGGAATGTCTTTTACAATCCATGATGAAGGGAAGCCATTTAGAATTGGTGACCGATTTGAGATTACCAATGGCACGACCATCTTTGTGCCTGCTTCAACACATATCTATCTTGGTTTTGGTCAGGTGTTTACACATGCGCTTCGTGAGACCTCAATTGATACTTCATCAAGTTTTGCAGTGTCTGCGTTCCGTGAGTGGGAGGTCAACATGGGTTATCGAGCTGGTGGCCTTGTTGCCACAGATGACCTTCAAGTGTACACAGAAAGTGAAACTCTTTCTGTGTCCGCATTTGACCTGCTGTTCAAGCGTAATGAAATTGCTCGCAATGAATGGGTGCAAGCGCTCCGCATCAGCTTGATAAATTTTGAAGAAAGCAAGACAATTGAAAATTCTTTAGTTCCAATTGACGACGGAAAGGACTGGGTATTCAGGATCGAGGGTTACAATCCGCGGCACACTGCAATTTCCTATTACTCAATGTCGCAAGAGGCAATCGACTTCAATGCATTAGGGGGTGCGCATACCAATCTTGTATGGTATCAGCCTACGCAGATTGATAGGACTGTCACAACTAACCTTCCGTTGACAATTACAGGGATCCAGAACGTAGTCAACTTCCTGTTTGGATACTCAAATTATCTAGAAAGCCGTGGATGGGAATTCAACAAAGACAGCGAATTCAATATTGATGCAGAAACTGGGCGCAAACGCAACTTCCAGCTTGAGATTGAAAAATTCATAGACAGGTGCTATGCTGGTCTAAATATTGGCCAAGGCCATGTAGTAAACCCGTTTATTGAACGCGCTTGGTTCAATCAACGCACTGGGTTGGTGTCAGAATTTATTGATACCCCATTGTTTGACATCACAGGACATCCTGGTGCATTTGATATGCTTGGGGTTAAATTCAAAAAGACAGACCTTGACGTTATTCGCGGCAATGATCAGTCTTCATTTGGGGCGACAGCACCAATGTTCTCAGCGCACGTTCAGTTAGATGAATTTGAACACCTATTTATTTTCAATAACTACGCGCAACCATCGATAGGGTCAGGGCTTTTATACGATGCTTTCTCAGGCGCGCGCGTTGCTACATACAAGTTCAATGGACGTAAACAAGCGACAAGTACCATGAGGCCTGAATTTGGGGGACACTTTCTTGTTGGAAATGAAGTTCACCAAAATCTACAGGCAATGACAGATAATGTTGCGAATCTGTATGACTCAAATCATGCATTTGAGAATGAGACTACGACTCGACATGCTCTCGCCCTTCTAGGTTTCAACCGTAAACAATATTTTGACGATCTTGATATCTCTGAAAAGACGCAATTTAATTTCTGGAGAGGGCTTATCCAGGCAAAAGGCACTAACCTTTCGATTGATGCATACCTCAATAACAACCGGTTTGAAGATGCAAAGATTGACGAATATTGGGCTTATAAGCTTGCTGAATATGGCGATGCACGGCAGAATACCTTCCCTGAACTAAAGCTTTCAGTAAATGATGCCTTAACACAGTTCACACGACTTCAGTTTGATAATGACAGTCTGGCTGATGCGGGGTTTGACCGTGTTGACGTGATCAATGAATCACGGTGGTTCTCAATTGATGATATGAACCAAGATGTTTCTTTTGGCGCAGAGGATGTTGGATCGTTCACGATTACTGATGCAGTTCCAGGGAAACTTTATGAGCTGCCTTTTGTAGCTGATGCTCTTGTGCCTGGAAGTTTTACGCAGATTAACGCAACGACAATTAAATCAACCATTACATCAAGCATTAAAAATCCACTGGTTATTTTAGGAAAGGGGCCAGCACGCCCACGCTTCAATCCAGTAAAACTTTTCAATTATGTTGATAATGAACTCGTTGCCGAAATTCCTATGTGGCACCCTGCCGCTGGGCAGCACACCCCATCGGCAATAGAAAGCATCAATATTATTTCAGATATTAACCCTGCACGCTACAATTACTCAAAGCAGGTTGCTAATAACAACACATATGATCCTCTCCGCCCTTGGGGTGCTACCGAGGTAGGTCGTGTTTGGTTTGACACAAGGAACCTCGCATATCTTCCGTACTATGATGCAAACATCTTTGGACTTGATGAGCGCCTTAGCCGATGGGGGACATTAGCCGACTTTGCTTCCATTGATGTATATGAGTGGGTTCAGTCAAGCGTGCCGCCGACCGAATATGATGCATTAGCCGCCGAACAAGCAGGTGATGCAGAACTTGATCCTCTTACAAAGGCAGCTGGACAAGTTGCCGATAAGCAAACGTACTCCCGTGTAAGAAGTTGGAAAATGCGGCCTGTCGCATGGTCATATTCACCAGTCCCTGCTGATGTGGATTGGGGAGCAACGCCGCCTTTCCCAGGTGGGTCTACAAATGCGCAGCTGGTTATTTCAAATGGTCTAGCAATTCTCAATAAGGGAACATTTGCAGATTACGGTATTCAAGCTGGAATGCACCTTGGCGCATGGAACAACGATGAAGCGAATCCAAAACCATTGAGTGAGTACTTTATCGAGAATAAATTTACCAAGTCACTACGAATGCATAACCAGGAATTTGTTCCTCAAACGCATGGGAGCTTTGAAGTTGATGTTGAGGCACTTGGCACATCTACCTTTGCAGGTGAACTTGATTTCTTTTCCACAAATATTGAAATTGTTCCAAATCCATATGATGAAACATCGACTGCAATTTCTTACTTAAAGGTAATAAAAGCAGATAGCGGTGAAGTTGAAGTTGCGGTAGTTGCACAGCAGATTGTGGCAAATGACGCAGGGCCAAATATTGCAATGATTGCAGGTCAAAAGATTCTCGTAGATGTACCTGGAGTTGGTATTAGAATCAAAGTGACTTCACTTCAAGCGGGCGTGTTCCCTATTGAAAACCTGGGAGCGGCGATTGAAGCTGTTCTTGGTTCAGACCTGGTGGTACATGATGCAGTCGTTATTACCCCAATCGTTCCTAGCATTGATGTTGATCTATCAAATGATCTTCAAGATAATGATGAGCGTTACGGATGGAGAGTGTGGAATGTTCCATCTCAAGAGCAACTAAACGCGGATGGTTTGCCACCAGTTTCTTCTTGGAAACCATATTATGGTGATTTTGTTCCTATTTCAGGAAATTTAACTGAGATTCAAAACGGGGTTGCATACGCAAAAACTCCATTGACTTTGAGAAATATGGAAACAGTAGATCGTTACCAAACAACTTGGTCAGACTGGATCCTCTTGCAAAATATTAAGTTAGAAGCTACACAGACGAATGTAACTGGTGGGCCTGTGATCTTTAATTCAGAAGAAAATCTTGATAGCACTCGTGTGTCTGTGTATGTAAATGGCATATCACAACTAAAAGCCGCATTCACGATTGCCGGTAAAGTTCTCACTGTTGCATCTGTCAATTATGGATCTAAAGTTACAGTTATTATACGTAAGTACGAACCAACATTGGATGAGTTAAAGTTCGATCCTGATAGCAAAGATGACTTATCTCTGCAAAAGCAATTTAAACAAGACTATGAATACGTGGCTTTGCCAGTTAGAGATAGCGATGGGTCACTTTCATCAAATGTTTACTTCTTCTGGGTGAAAAATAAAACAACACCCGCAATTGGGAAAAAGCAATCTGTCCAAACTATCGCGCAGCAATTACGTGATGGCCCACTAAACTTTCTAACTTTCCAAAATTTAAAGAACGACAATGGAAAGAATTACCGCTACGACGCGATTACAATTTCGGGTCTTTCGTACATCGTAACAAAGGACAATACCTTTAAATTAAGGTTTACAAGAAACTTTACGCTCCGCGATGACCCAGAAGAATTGAACCTCAAAAATGTTCATACAGAATGGGCGTTAATGCGCCCAGGGCAAAAGACACGAGTGCCTGAAAATCTGTGGAGAAAATTAACTGATTCTGTAGTTGGGTTAGACGCAGCTGGAAACCGCGTGCCATCGATCCGCCGTGTGTTGTATGACGAACGAAATGGTACACAAACAAGCTATGGCTTTGGCCCTGAACAAACCTTGGCTCCAGCTGAGCTGCTCAGGTCGTCAATTATTCATACCATCTTAAATACTGCGTTGATTGACGAAAATGCAAAAACAGTGGTGCCAGATTACATCGCCTTTTTAAACTTTGATGAAAGTCAAGAATGGTTCAAAGACGAAAGTGCGGCCCGCAAAACCATGACAGATATCTGGAATCAGGCAAAAATTTCACAAGTGAATGAAATTTTCTTTGCTGCGTTGAACGACATCATCGCTAGTAATTATGAATTGTCAGACATCTTTAAGACATCACGCCTTTCTGCTTATAGTATCAAGGTGATTATGAATTCTCCCGTTGCACCAACATATGAATAATAGCTATGGCAAATAAAAACAGGCTTAACAAGAACAGCGTGTATGTGCAGAGTCTTGTTGATTTTTTATTAGATACCAAACCGTATCATAGTAAACTTACTGAAATTGTAGAAGAGTACCGTTTCTACGATGATATCAACGTTGACATCAAGGAAAGGTTTTCGTCGAAAATGAAGATCAGTCCTACGACAATGTTTAATTATTTTTCTTCAGCAACGCCGTTATATCGCGTAATGCCAGCAAAGAGAATGGTCTCGCCTTCATTCTCTTTGGAGATGTACAAAGCGGGGCTTGAAGAAAATACTGACCTAGCGTTGGTCCCTTTTGTCTATGGAAAGAAAGCTGGCACGAATACTGGTGCCAACACCGTCAACATTCGTCGAAAAGGCTTTGTTGAACCGCTTACTGAATCTGTTGATTACTTCCAGAGCAACGGAGCTTTTCAATTTCAAATTAAGCAAATCAGGGATGCACACGGTGACTTCAGTCCTCTTTGGGCAAATACTATTGATGATAATGTAATTGTAGAAAGCACCTTAGCCACACAGCACCAGGCTTTAGACAGATCAAACCCAAGTAGTTCTTGGAACAAGATTCGCGCGATACTCAATGAAATTCAGGTAGCCGTGAACTCAATTCACGGGCATGCTGACGTACAACGCGAGCTTGATCTGCTTTACGCAATTCTCGATTCTGACACCTTGCCACGAAGCTATGAAGCCCTGCTTGCATGGCTTGGTGTCCCAAATGATAATGGAATTTTAGTCCAACTGTCAGAGAAACATGATCGTGAATGGTTAGAAGTACAATTCACCGCCCTTACGCCGCCACTGTTTTTCAATATGTTCACAGACATTGGCGTACGTGAAAGTGGATTAACCGATTATGCTAACACCCGCTCCTCTTATATCAGCGTTGAAAATATTTCCTTGAAGTTTGATGGAGATGTTCAAGAATGGACATTACAAACTTTTGAAGAAGATAACACACTGTATAGCGTAGTGGGGTCTGTGTCGGGCCCAGTTGGGTTCATTAAAGCTGGTGATTCATTTGATAATGGCCATATTTCATTTATTACGAAAAAACTTGCAACTCCAGTGGGTAGCGACAGTGTCACCTTGACGCCAACAAGAAAAATTGTAATTAGCCCAAATGCTGCATTGGAAACATGGAATATTATCAAGACAAACCCGATAGCACATAACCGTCCTCAATTTACTTCCGCACGGTATGGTTATCTCACCTATGTAGTTGTGCTTGATCAAACAA
The DNA here is from genome assembly GCF_045628685.1 of Acinetobacter sp. Classification (GTDB taxonomy): domain Bacteria; phylum Pseudomonadota; class Gammaproteobacteria; order Pseudomonadales; family Moraxellaceae; genus Acinetobacter. The sequence continues at coordinate 18,007 of NZ_JAZQPV010000140.1, read as the reverse complement.
TGCCAACATGTGATCTTATTCTTACGGCACGCGGGGATGGATTTTTTGATCTAACAAGCACCGCTGAGCCTTCGTATAAGGGAGTTGCAGAAGTTGGGAAAGCGTTCAACGATGGTAGAATTGTTTTTTTAATATCTAAAGGAACTCGCAGCTTCATTAAGAACGAGCGCTTTTACATTACAATTGAAAATCAGCCTGCTAGTCCAATAAATCTTGATTTAGGTTTTGGGTTTGATGTTGATCCCTATGATGACGACATCAGCACATATCCAACTAATGAAACACTGGGATTTTATTTTGATGGGCGCTTTACAGATTACGACCTGTCACGTTTAAATCTCAAAATTAGCCAAACGGCAAAAGACGCAAGGCAATGGCGGGCTCGCGCCGTGCCAAATATGTCAAGACAAATTGGTAGCTATCCTGACCCATTGAATGCTGATGGCTCGCTTCAAGTATACCACGCTGACCATTTTGTTCTTGAATATTCAGATGACAATTTCCTTACGCCGGCAGTTTATGTAAGTGATATTGAAATTGGTGGAACCTATTCATCAGAAATATACGGAATCCATTTTAGCATTCCGCCAGCTTCACGCCCATTTATTGCAGTATCTGCATATAACAACGCAGATCCAAGGGTAATTAGTGGTGACATACTTAGCTTTAGCGTTTCAAATCCATTACCGCGTGTAATTGAAACTTCAGCGTCGTCTGTTCATTTCCCACGGTTAATCATGCATAGTGGTGATTTTTATGATGCGCCTGAAGCGCATTGGATAGTTGAATTTACTAAAGATAATATATTCAATGTCACTGCGTTAAATAGTGGTGTAATTATTGTACCTACTATCTCCTGCTCAATTGATACTGCTGGTAGGAACGTTAACGAAGGATTTAGTTTTAAAGGCTCAGGAATACACTTCACGATTATGCCGGGGGATGGTGTTTCAACTGGGGATGTGTTTACATTTGAGACTTATGCACAGAAGCCAAGCTACTTAGTCCACGGGTCCGTTAGTGGTTGGACTGAACCTGCTACAGTTGGTAAATTCTATTGGAACGGAAAAATTGGATTTAAGATTAACCCACCCGTAGCTCAAACCTATGTTAATGGAATTTCAACTGACCTTGGCTTAAAACTTAATGTTCGTGAAGATTGTCCATCAGTAACATATACGTTCACCCGTACTCCAGCGGGGTTCATTGTAACACGAAGTGATACAGGTGAAACCAATTTTGTTTCTCTCAATGGAATTTTCAAAGATAAATGGCTAAGCACTCGTGTAACTGCTACAGCCGATTTCACAATCTTTATAAATTCTCATGACTATCCTTTATGGAACAGCGCAGATGTGATCATCATCAACCCTGAATCACAGGGGCGTCTACCTAATTTTGGAGAAACCATAGTAATAGAAAAAACAAAGGAATCAAGACTTGACCTAAATCTTGTTTCTGCTGATGTTGATTTATCACCTCTAAGTCCAATTACAATTGACCAACGGTTTATTGGTATAACGACCCAGGGTATTCCTCTATCCAGCACAAGCCCTGAAACATCGTTGCTGCAGGGGTGGATTCCGTTAACAACCCAAAAACTCGACAGCGCAACATCTACTGCAGAGTTTTTTGATCCCACGACCAGTTATGTTTTTACAAGCTCAGCAACGAATGAGAAAGTTGGCGTACTAAAGCAACAATCAACGGGGGTAAACGAGCCAATTGTTTTTGAATGGGACCAAAACTTCTATATGAAGTATCTCCCATTAAATGCTGAAGCAAATATTGTTATTTCTGATACAGGGTGGAATGAAAATACTCGTGTGCGAATTACAGAGAGCGTTAAATTCCTGATTAGTGGTGGAGCTTTGGTTGAAGATTGGATGTTTCATGATGATATCACTGTCAAGGTAACTGAAAAGAATTTTATCTCATTAGCAGCAAAATGGCATGATTCTTTTAGCACGATCGTGAAAGATGGCCCATTTGGTGGTTTTTTACCAGGATATGGTAACATGCCTTACGATGCTGAGAAAAGCAGTGAAACGGCATCTTACGACCCCGGTTTACCGCTAGATTTACAATCGCTGCTCATGAAACGGAATATCACTGATGCTGAAAAACAGGATATTTTAGATCTTTGGGGAAATTTTCTTCAATCCTCAGCGGTGCCTGTGACAGAGGAACAACTGAATTTTGTACAGAGGGCATTACTAGATGATCCTACTGCAAACTGGATAGCTCATGATATAGGATTCCCGCTTATTGGCAAAGCAATTGATATTATTGATCGACCGACTGGAAACGCTGTTACAAAGTTTACAGAAACAATGGTCATTCAAGCAGCTGATCGTGCTAATTTATTAGAATCTAACCTATTTGATGAAGGCTTTATGGATTCTCGCGATGAAAGCACCGCAATCATAAACTATGTGGGTGAACTTCCGCCACCACGAACCGAGGTGCCACAAAATAGCTCCTACGAGCTATTTGATACGCCCATGACAATTACTGTCCCAACAAGAATATTTGAAATTTCATTTAAAGGTTCACGAGAACAACTTTCTGCCTTGGCTCCAAAATTCTTGCTTTGGACGCCTAATGATGCGGCGCCTGTGCCAGTGAAAGTTGTTGAGCGCGTAGGTCTTGGAGTTTTTAGGTTCATGTTGGCAAGACCGACCAAAGGTAAAATTATTGTCGGTTAGCGTTTACGATAAATAGATCGAACAACACTAGAAGGATACACACATGCTAGAAGCACTCAAGACTATCGTTCACGGACACGTTCTAATCAAGGACGATAAAGGCAATGTGCTCGTTGATAAACACAATGCTATCCATCCTAAAAACATGGCTACGGCAATCGCTAGAGGATTGTCGAACACGGTTAATTATCAAATCTATAAGTTAAAACTGGGAAATCAGGGAACATATATTGACAGCTCTCAACAAATTGTCTTCCGGCCGCCTAATGTTTCTGGTGATACGGCCGACTTATACAACCCAACATACGTTGAAGTAATCGATGAAGCAGAACAAACGGTGGGTGCAGGCAATTCTGTCACCTTCACGAACATTCCTGCGTCGACTAATACCAGAGTAATCATCACCGCGGTGATCTCAGCAAATGAGGCTATAAATCGACCAACAGACGAAGCTGACTCAGCAACCCCCACTGCAGATGCAACGACGGATGCGACACTCGACCCAGATGGTCAGTTTTTCTTTGATGAACTTGGTCTATTCACTCGTGAAACTTCAGGCACTCTGTTGGATGGGGCTGGAGAAATGATGTTATCTCACCTAATCTTCTCGCCAATTGAACACACGGGGTCAAGAGAATTGACAATTGTTTATACATTAACAATTAGTGTTTCTTGATAATCTTAATTGTACCTTGAAGGCCTATTATGCATTTCACATTCCGTCAAGGGATTGCAAGATATCAAACTGACATATCTGCAACACCCTCATTTCTTCAAAAATCTAGTCAATCAGGGGATTTCATTGACTTAGTAGTAAGTCCAGACCCTACAATTGTGGTCTTTGCCCATAAAGGCTCAACATATGTTCTTGAAGAAAGCAGGACTGTTTCAAGAGCATGGGGTCCTTTCTCAGGAAATTCAACATGCTACCTTTATTGGGATATTAGCTTGCTGGATGCAACTGTAACACGTGGGTTTACCACTCTTCCACAAATCGTCTCTTCTATTCCACCATCAAATCCCGCGACCGATCAGCATTGGTTTGACACCAATGCACATCAGATGAAGGTGTGGAATAATGGGAAATGGTCAGATAAGATCCGTGTTTTTGCTGCGAAGTACTCATCGCAGGCAATCATTCAAGGATTCCCTATTGGCACGCAAGCTGGGGAAAATGGATCATTTGAAGGTGGTAGCATTCTACGTGATTCTTTTGGGAAACCACTTCGTCAGTCTGATGGCACTTTTTTAACCACAGTATCATCTATCTCTGTTGTTAACACACCCACCCAACCAATTAAACTCGCAGCTGAGATCTTAATTGGAATGGCAGAAGAAAATATTCCTAAATTTAGTCTTGTCCAAACTAAATCAAAAGCTTTAAGCTTAGCAAAAAGTATTGATCATAATTCTCGCGTAATTGGTATTGTAACGGAAGACTTGTATAGAAATGAAGTTGGAAACGTTCAAACCTTTGGCATTGTTAGAAATGATCAATGGAATTGGGCAACTAAGAATTTTGGGAAACCAATTTTCTGTGGGCCAACTGGAGAGATCAGTCTTTCGGCGCCGACTGTTGGTGTTTCACAAGTTGTTGGATACATTTATGATGTCAATAGCATCTTCATTAATATTCAACCTGCAATTATTCTTGATGAAGTTTCATCATCTGGGCGCCGATTAGTTTCATGGGTTCCAGAACTTGGGGAATTTGCTGTAACTGAAATTACGCAAGACTTTGATGTTCACAGTGGGGTTTTAGGTTATCAGCATAATCAACCGATACCATCTAAAATATGGCAGATCACGCATGCGCAAAACACAAAGCATGTTCATATTTCCATATGGGATGAAGATGGAAGCTTAATCTTCCCAGATGCAGTAAAGATTAATGATTCTAATACAGTCATGGTAAAGTTTTCGAAGGCCATTGCTGGTCAAGCAATCCTTATGCTTTTTTAATCTTCCATAAATAAAATCAACTAAAGGTTAAAACATGAAAAGATGCAGCATTGAGACTAGTGACATTGTGCTTTCGGCAACTCTAAAGATCAAAGGGTATAAACTTGATAGAATTGAAAAACAAGGGAATCGTGGCATTTTCTGCTTTGCAGATGTCGATCCGCATGTGCTAAATGATTTTGATCTTGGCAAGTGCATGGTTGAACCTGTAGCATTTCACAACGCTGTTAAAGCTCTTACAACTGCGACGCGTCGCATCTAACATCTCTGAAAGAATTCCATGAAAATTAACGGTAACTTAGTGTTTGAGGTGTCCGATGAATCAGAAGTTAAAAATCTGTGCTTAGAAAAAGTTTCTGTTCTTCCACAGATTCAATCAACTGATGTTGGTCGTCTTCTCTATAATAATTTAACTAACAGCATATTTGTTGGTACAGCTATAGGCGATCAACAATATGTTTGGAAACCTGTTGCAGCAGGCGGCGATGCAACAGTATTAGTTGCAGAAATTGATCGCGTAGAAGCAGCGTTAGGTTTATCTTCCGACGGAAGTTTTAATGCTGCTGCATTTACAGGAAACCTTGCTGGTCAAAAGTCATACACTGATATAATTCGAGCACTGCAAGGACTTGTTGTTTCAGCGCAGGCATCTGCAGATTCTGAAGCAGCGCGCGCGATAAATGTCGAAGGTCAGCTCAGCGATAAAATCACAGCTGAAACCACTCGTGCCACTGCAGCTGAGGGTCAAGTTAATAACAAGATTTCGTCTGAGGTAACAAGGGCGACAGCCGTTGAAGGACAGCTCAGCGATAAAATCACAACTGAAACCACAAGAGCAGCAGGTGCAGAAGGCCAACTGAATGATCGTATTACAACAGAAATTACGGCTGTTAGCAATCAATTAAATACAAAAATTCAAACTGAGATTAATGATCGCCAAGCTTCAATTTCTTCAGTGCAAGCTGATATAAGCACAGAAACCACTAGAGCAATACAGCAAGAATCTGCAATAAGAGCAGAGATGGCGTCAGCACTTGTAGGGTTAACTTGGGAAGCGCCTGTCAACTTCATGTTCACCGATCATACAAAGATTACAGGGGCAAAAGTTGGATCACGCGTTGTTGACTTAACAGATTTTAAAATCTACACAGTCACTTCAATTAACAACGACGTGCTTACATTTAATTCTGGTGAAGCTCTTGTAGAAGGTAGTGCGTTCTTCTTCACAAGCAATGGCGGTGGGTATGTTTTCAATGGCACTGCTGTTGTGCAATTCAGTAATGCGTCATCAACGGTTAATGCGGGAACTGGGTTAACAAAAACTGGAAATACCCTCAATATTACCTCAGACACTGCAACAATTGCTATTTCTGAGGACTCAATTGATTTGTCTCCTGATGTACTTCGCTACATCGATGATGTTCAAGAACTTGTTTTTTCTGAGCAAGATCGCGCATTAGTTGCTGAGCAAAATCTTCAAGATGCGCTTAACGCAGAACAGTTTAGAGCAGAACAGGCAGAACAGGCTCTAACTGGTGATTTAAATTCTGAACGCGATCGCGCTGATTCTGTCGAGCAAAGTTTAAGAAATGATCTTAATGAAGAAATCGCAGCTCGAATTGCAGGAGATCTTACGCATGGAGGAGGCGGGAGTGGCTCAGATGACGGGATTGTCTGGGGTGAAGTTATTCTTCCAGATACCCCAAATACACCAATTGATGCCAATTTGCTTGATGCTAATCTTGGGAATTCATTCATAGTCACTCTCACATTGCCAACACAGGTCTTACCACTAATTAAGAACGCTAAGCCTGGCGTAATGTACAGTATTGTGTTAATGCAGGATAAAGTGGGAAGTCGTAAGTTAACTTACGACAGCAAACAAAAATTTGAGGGAAGCGCTGTACCGACATTGAGCGCGCCTGCGTTCATGATTGACGTTCTAGACATACAATATTTGTCATCTAGTTATTTCTTTACAAAAACGCGCAAAGGCTTTACAATTACTCCAGTAGCTCGTATTGGAGAAACCTATGTCGACACACTACAGCAAGCAGCAGATATCGCCGTTGATGGGGATACGACATGGGTTCTTCGAACAGGACAATTGAATGAAGTTAATTCTGCTTGGACAAAGAATGGCTTCTTTGAGTTGGCAGGTGTGCCAGCTGCAACAAAGCCAGAACTTATGGCAAATGTGCTAACACGACTGGCTTATGGTAAAGCCGTGTATAATCCAGAAGCTGGATCTCACGTAGTTCGAGATCTGGCAATTTCTGGGGCCGCAATTTCGCCTGATGATAATGGTGCCGCAATTCGAAATAACCCAGGCACAAAATATCTTCGTCTTGAACGTTTACATCTGTTTAATAATCAGAACGGAGTTTTAGCCGGTGCACCAACTGAAACAAATAAAGTCGCAGAAGGTAATTACAATATTGAAATTATTGACTGTGATTTTGATGCAAATGGCGTTGCACCGTCAGGACTAACTCACAACATTTATCTTAATGATGATAACCGTGTGTATGTCCTAAGATCGCGTTTTACCAATGCCCGATATGGACATGATTTTAAAAATCGTGCCGCGGAGCTGGTTCTTGATCGAACGTATCACCAAGGATCAACACAAGGTCGTGAACTTGATACGCCTAATGGTGGCATTGTTCATGCTGTAAACTGCTATTTTATCAAAAATCCAGATGCAGTTCAAAACAACCTTGTGGGTATTGGGCAAGAAGGTATTCGTGACGGTAAGCAAGAGTATATCTTTAGAAATTGTTTATTTGAAAATGACAAGGAAGCTAACTTTGCACTGACGTGGATCAGTCAGCAAATTAGTAATATCCCTGTAAAACTAGTTGATTGCGTTTTCCTAGGTGGAAATCAAAATTGCATCGTAGGCCCATTTGAACTTTATTACACAGGCGGTCCAATTGGTCCTGAAGGGTGGGACCAAACACGGCGTGGGGTTGTTCCACAACGTGGAACAGTTGATCCAAATGGTGGTACGACGTTCTTTCCTGCAGATCAGCAGCCGCAGCCTGTTTATGGGCCTGATCCTACTCTGGATGCATTCCCACCAACAGGCTCAACAAATGAACCAACGACTGCTCCACCAGCACCAGATTGGTATGGTGAACAACCAACCAATCCACCAGCGCCTGATACACTTCCACCAAGTGTAACATTATCTGCATCAAAGTTAAATGTTACGGCTGCTGGAAGTGTAAACTTGGTGGCGAGTGCAACAGATAATAAAGGGGTAAAATTTGTTGAGTTCTATAAAGATGGCGCCCTTTTTGCAACTGATAACACGACGTCATCATTTAGTACGACTTTGAATTTTACTGATGCTAACAACGGGACATATTCATATACAGCAAAAGCATATGATGCTGCAGGAAATTCAGCAGTAAGTGAACCAGTGGTTATCACTGTTAATATTATTGTTATTCCTCCACCAACTGTTTACCCATTTTCAAAAGATTCTGTGACAAAAACAGAATTTAAAAATGCCGTTGAAGCAGCGCCTATCGGCCAAAAGCGAGTAGCAGGTGCTCAAGCTTTAATAGATGCAATGAAACCTAATTATCATTTAAATATCTATCAAGAGAATACTCTAGTTGTGTCAATAGCTTTTACAGAATATTTGCAGATAAATAATGATGGCGCCGATGTTGTTGTGACTTTAGGAACACCTGACAGTGGTAATCCTCTTGTCGCGGCTGACATTACTCAAGGCACATGGCATTTTGAGTTAATTGGCGGACAGGATAACACACGAAGCATCAAGGGCAGCGTTGGTCCAGTGGATTCTGGGAAATTGATGACTCTATCAGATAATCCAGAACCAGGTTCTGGATTATCTATCGTGTTTAAACTCGTAATCAATCGTGCTTTAGACGGAGTATAACATAACGCTAAACCTGCTGTTGAACAGCAGGCTTTTTCAAGGATTACTATGAGCTTAAAATATTCACCAGGTATTGCCGCGGCATTATCAATTGCAAAAACAACTAGTGCTTGGTGTCAAGCACTAGTTAATACATTAGGAACTAATCTTACATTTGTTTGTAAACGAGATGATAGAACAAATGTTGATGCTTGGGCATCTGGCACTTCCTTTTTCTCTTCAAACATCGTTGGAAACCCCAAAATTCAAGGAACTAGTGTAGTCGATTTTGGCGTGCTTCGCTCAGCAACAATAAAAACTGCTGCTAATCTAGCGACAGGAACGAGTGTAGCGAGAATTGTTGGTAGTAATGGAGAATGGATTGAAGGCAGATTTGGATTATTAACCAGTGATGCAGAATTTAGAGTTAAATCTAATCCAACAGCATCATCAGGCCTATCACTATCAAATGTTTCTATCTCTGCTCCACGTGGAATGCCATCAGGAATAGGTCCTGCAATACCTGACGAAACTGACGAAACGACAGTAGCTATTGTAATTGAAGACATGTCCGTTCCAGCATTTCCATTTGTAGCAGCCACAATTGAATTAGACTATAAACGCGAACCTTTAATCTTTCAAGATCTGGAATATGCCACCCAAATAGGTGATATTCAGATTACGCAAACTCATAACACTGCCATTTTTAGTCAAATGGAATGGGGGACAACCCGTTATGATTTAAACGCTGTGCACAATGCAGAAGCTAATGTTCCTGTAGAACAATTATTAGTTTACTGCAAACCTCATGGTTATTGGACTACCTATCCTTTCATGGATACACAACGCCAGAAACGAGACCTGACATTTCCAACTCCATTCCGCGTTAAGTTGTTACGTAAGAAAGATCGCAGCGTTAAGAAAATCATTGAAATGCGCGATGGTCTTCCAATCAACTCTCCTGAGCTTAGCCATAATGGCTGGGCTGGTACTGGTAAACCATTGCGGCCACATTGGAATTGTGCAATGATGCTTCAATATCAATCGCATATGACGAAACCATCAGCTAACTTTGCTAAGTACTTTAATGGCATGGAACCTGAATCAGTGCGTCATAGTCAAGCGAAGATGGGTGCGTCAACAAATGCCGCAATTCCACTTTACAGTGGTTCTACTCAGGTCAACAGCGCGCTTCAATACAACGCTTTACCTCAATGGCCAGTGCGTGAGTGCAAAATTTGGAATGATCCAGAACTAACTAGTGTAGATGACATGTCTGACGGTTATCTTTTTAATCCGTATACCTATAACTATGGAAATCAAGCTTGTATTTCAGGTTGGGATGAAGAACCGGCATCAATCAGTGGACATGATTGGCAGCCGTTCTTAGGTGGTTTGCGTCACGATCGCTCAATTGTTTTTCATGCACTTGCGATGTATGCAACTGAACCAGAAGGTGTTCGCATCAAAGGTAAAGTGCCTTGGAGGACCATGGTTGACCGTTATGCAAAAGCAATGTTTTATCATTCACACCACTTTGTAAGGGATGTGAAAAATTGTACTGGTATTCCAAAAGAGTTAGTATTGTCAGGACGGTATGCAAATATTGCAACTCGATATTCCGGACGTCTGGAATCTGTTCCGGGCGGAACAACTCGGGCCTTTGATAGTGCTAGTGGTGTAGAATCAGGTGTAATGCGGGACGGCCACTTCCTTTGGAATGGGTTCATGCCTGATGACCTGCATGCTTCCAACTGCCCTGGTCTGATTGCGCTATTATTCAATAGCCCAATGCATCATATGGCTCAAATGTATCGTTACGCTACGCTTGTCATGTCTTGGCCAGACTTGGGAATGCGCCCTGATAAAAACCCACGTGAATACTGGATGCAACGTAATCATGCTTGGCGTTTACTCCATTATGCGGTTATGTGGAAATTAGGTACAAAGCACTTTACTGGTTTCTCACGTGAAGAGATTGAAAAGAATCTTCAGATTGAAATTGAATTGTACCATGATAACATTATGGTACCTACAAAAGACGTGACAAATACTGATCCATGGTTTACAAGTCTTCGTGAACTTGGTATTGGTGTCGATTACGTTGAAGGTTGGAGAAATAAGCTTGACGGAAATGGTAATCCAATTCAAAATGGCGTAGATGGTGATGGTAATCCTACGTACGAAACTGAAGACACTAAAAATTGGACAATGTTTCATGATACAAAAGCTTTCTATATGACGCAGGTATTAGTGTTAATGCGTCAATTTGGTTTATGGAAAGTAATGCGTGAGAAATCTGAAAAATGTAGACTAGGCCTAGATTTCCTCATTGAATGTTTTGATAAATTCGGCATTGAGGCTTTCTATGAAACTAATGGTCGTGCTGCCGCTTATAATGGAGACTTATCAAAGGCAGTTCTCCGTAGCAGTCCTACAATGCCTCGGACTGCAAAAACATGGACTGAATGGGGAACTGATATTTGGCCGCGCAATGGTGTTGAAGATCTAGTAACCCGAGCAGACGGTACAATTAGCAGTGAAGTATCGTGGAATCAGAATGGAACTATGCATTTACGCTCACAATATATTCTGATGCGTCCGATCTTCTTCCCAGAGTATGCGCACCCGAAACTTGCTGACTGCGTAACTATGGTTAAAGCCCAATACAAGAAACACGATGATTGGGTTAACAGCTTCCCAGCAAATACCTTTGAACGTTCTGGACGTGACTGGTCTGGACGATGGGCGCCCCATGGTATCTTGAAAGCACCACCAGTATTAGAACCAATTTAAATATCAACAGATACTACATAAGATTATGTAGTATCTGTTTAACTAAGGAATTAAAATGCCGGTTACAAAAATTATTAACGGTGTCAATACACAGATTAGTTCTATTGGTACTAATAACCGAGATTATGCTACTGTTGCTGCATGGGAAGCATCTATTCCATCCAATCCAGCGGGAACCGCCACTCGATACATTGGAGAACTGTATAAAGATTCAGAATTTCTCGAAAAAATCAATATCAATAACCGAACGACAACTGCAAATTATAATGTTGTACTAAGAACAGCGACTGGTCAATCCTTCCGCGATCATGAGAGTGCGGCAACAAATCCATTATTTCCTGATCCGGCGTATGGCGTATTTTTCCGTCATACGCCAGCATCCGCAGGGGAAGCTGCAATTACGGTAAGTGCGCCGTATACTGAGATTGAAGGTATTCAAGTATACTCTAATAATCCTGTTTCATCCGCAGGTTATTTTGGTAACTACAGCGCTACAAACTTAAAATGTTCTAACTCTATTATTTTAGCTACAGCTAGAGATAGGTGGCATTCTCCTGTGTACGTTAACGAAGATGCTGAATTCCACAATGTCTTAGTTATCTGTAATTCTACTGAGGGTTATCGAAATGCAATTGTATTACCAAATGGTTCAAAGACTTATAACTGTGGCTTTGTCCGGCCTAGCAATTTAGGCCGGTCTGGACAAGGGGTATCTTACGGTAATGGTTCAACCATTATGAGGAATAGTTATTCCTTTGGTTTCGCCACTACGGGTGATAACTTTGCTGGTGATCATAACGCTACAGATTGCTCACGTTTTTCTAATGATCCAGCAACAGGTGACAAACTCAATCTTACTATGGTTGATCAATTTGTTCAACCTGATATTTCACTGCCTAACCCTAACTTCCGTCTGAAGAAAGGCAGCGCGCTGTACAAAGCGGGTGCTGATTTAAGCAGCGTAGGCATGCCATTAGTTGATATGATGAATCAACCACATGGCCCTACATGGGATATCGGGCCTGTTGACCTCCCTGAACCAGCTACTACAATTAGGTTTAATGCAGTTGCTGTCTTGGGCTTGGTCAATGAAGTATCAGGGGCATTTAAGGTTGATGCTGATGGCGAAATTGTTAATCCTATCATTATTACACCAAGTGACAATAACGGTGGCGGATTATTTAACCCGACAACTGTAACTATAAGTGAAGCTGCGCCGGTAGCTAGCTTCACTTATACACCATCAACGCTTGGTGATAAATCCATTACATTATCAAATAATGGTGGTATCAATAACCCGTCAGCTGTAACGTATAAATCAGCAACTGGATCGACTAAAGTAACTTGGGGCACTTACCCGGCAACTGGTCGCGGCGGTGAAGAAGTAGGCCCAATTATCGTATCGACAGATGGTGTGGTAACTGAAGATACTGAAGTTACACCTAATGACGGTGATAATGGTGGGTACTTTGTTCCGTCATCAGCAATCATTACACGTGCTAAACCTTCTGTTACATTTGTTTATGTAGGTAATTCAGGTGGAAACAAGACCTTCAATGTTACTAACAACAAAGGTTTGGCGAATCCACAATCAATCAGCCTATATTTGCGTAAACCGATTACAGCACAACCTACTCCATCATCAGATACTCTGATGGTAAAGAGCATTGGGCCAGGAAAAGACTTTGCTACTATACGTGATTTTGGGGTTTGGGTTCAAAGTTTAACTCTCTCCACCTTAAAGATGGACGTCTTAGGTGAAGTTTATGTAAATGATGAACTTTCAATTTACACTCAGGTGTTTAGCGATAACGACCCGGGTCCTTATCGTGTTTATCTTCAACCAGTTCCTGGCCTTGGATTCTGGAATTATGAAGAAGAGGGAGATAAGTTTAATTATACCAATGACGGTATTCAATTAACTATGAGTGGCCCTGTACTTAAATTTGGTAAAGGTCTTACAGTTCGTGGGTTTATGATTAATATACCTTCGACAGGTAGCCCACTCCGTTTATCGAGTAGAAGTGGCCCTTCGATTATATTTGAACATAATCGTTTCAAAATTGCAAAAGCTGGTACTGTTTTTGAAACAGGTGAATTTTACACATCACCTGAATTCCGCGATAATCTATTCATCCGTGAAGCTGGGGATGGGGCCATCATGGATTTAAATATTTACACGGTGTTTGAACGTAATACAATTATCGCTATCGGTACTGGAACATTCACGACTGGTGTAATAAATTGCGATCCAAATGGTATTACAGATAGGATGCTTGATTCGATTATTAGGGACAATGCATTTATAAATGTAGGTGGTTATCCAATTCGACGCCCTGATCTGATCAAGTCAGCAAACATCTACAACAATGCTACTGATAACGCGCTCGCCACCACTACACCAGGAATAGCTGTCGGCCCTGCTGGTTCTTTCTTAATAGCAAGTGATGACTATCGTCCTAAAGATAAAAGCTTGCTCGTTGGCGGTGCGTCGTCCTATGCGATCGACGCCATTGACAATCGTTACACGATGCGTGGAGGTTTACCTGATATTGGTGCTGTTCAAGGTGCAAAACGCACACCACTGCCACTGGTAACGATTACCAACATTGATGTTAACGGCCAAGATATTACTGTTTACTTCGATACAAAATGGGCACCATTTTCAGGTACCGCGCTATTAAAAGCAAATGCAACTAATCCAGATGGCGCAAGCACACAGTCTCCTGTGAATGTCACACTCACAGAAGGTAAAGGTGAAGCGAAGTGGGTTAATGTTCCAGGAGGTAATTATGAAATTCCAATCATTTCCTTAAAAAATGATGGTGGAGTAAATAATTCTCAGACTGGCGGTGCCAAGGTTAAAATTCTTAACGTTATTGCTGATATTATCGATGGTGAGTCTTCTTCCCCAACTGGTGGTTCACCATCCATGACCTTAGACACTGCATATTTTGACAATGATACGCTGATTTTGGGTGGTAAGGTAGATAATCAAGGTGATAGTAACTTCCAAATCAATGTGTTTGTTGATCCTCAACCAAGTGGAACACCGATTGCTCCTCAAAATGTTGTAAATATTTTAGGCAAAACATGGGGGACCATGTTCCCTGGACTTAGCGGGTCATTCAAAGTCCGTATGGTAATCGTTGCTAATAATAAAACCGTCACTGTATCCAGTAATGTGAAAAAAGTAATTAGTTACAATGCAGTAGTCCCTATAGAACTTGATAATTAAAATTTTGCCAAGACTGCAAGCAGTCTTGGCAAAGGATAAAACATATGAGCTCATTTCTTACGTTAATAGGTGGAATTAAAGGCGTTATATTTCTTGTCTTGACTGTTGCACTGGGTGGATGGATATTTACCCAGAAGCAACATATTGATCAAGCACTGCTTGAAAGAGACAAAGCAATTGCTCAACGTGACATAGTTGTTGCTGAGCGAGACAAAGCAATTGACGCAGCAACAACCAATGATGAGACAATTTCAAGATTAGAAGATGAAAAACGTGACATTAATTTTGCCCTAAATAGTCTTGCAGCAGCCAAAGATAACAATCGATCAAACACAGTAACACGCGAGATTATTATTCAAAATCAAGCAGCAATTGCTGCAAACGCTGCTCAAGCAGCGCCTGTTCTTAGTTCAATAATTACTGAAGTGCAAAATGACCGAACGCGGCGCCGTGGTCAATAATTAACACATGAGATCAATGAAAAAACTATTCATACTATGTGCGGTAGTTCTAACAGGCTGCGCGTCGAATCCTCTGGCATTTACAAATACAGAGGTTATTACTGCAAAACAATATGTAGTGCGGACAGCTCCTGATCAACTTAAGACGCTGCCACCATTACCGCCAAAGATTGCAAATCCTGCCACTGCAACAAATACTCAGGTAGCGACATTCATCAATAATACTGAGCAATATGTTTCTGACCTTGAAGCGATGATCCAAACGCTCGTTTCATTTTATGAAAAACCTGTCACTACAACAGAGGCAGGGACGATGCAGCCAGTGACACCACGATCACCAGCAACACCTTCGCCAGGACGTGTTATCCAGCCTCAAACAACAGCTGAGGTCAACAAGCCATGACGTGTTGCCCAAAACCACCTGAGATTAAAGTAGGAAGTTCCTCTGATGAGGATTATCCTGCACAGGATACAGAAATTCGCCCAGGTGAAAGTGTTGAGTGTTACATGCGCCGTGCTGGAAATACAACAGGGCGAATGGACGACAAGACAGAAAGCATTCCTGACAAGATTGAGAACACTGACATCCCACTCCGTGAAGGACACATTGTTGACGTTGCGTTTAGGTTGACTCCAAACTCCACCAAAACCGCAACGTCTTGGACAATTTCAGGAACCCCTTTGCCCCAAGGAGTGACTTTCTCAGGCAATATTTTACGGGGAACATTTCCAGAATCAAGTTATGGGCAAGCATTTAAGATCAATATTACTGCTGAGCCCAATATTGACACCCGCGCTTTCGTGTTTTCTCCTGCAAAAGCGACAGGCTCAAATGAAATTTCTTTTGTTCATCCGCTGCCAGGGGCCCACGTCACTTCACCATTTGGTCCACGGCGACCTCCAACCAGTGGTGCAAGCAGCCAACATGGAGGTGCAGATTTTTCGTTAAAACCTAAACCACCTGGGGACGTGCTGGCCGCTGCGGATGGTGAAGTTACTCTAACAGCGTATCAAGCTGGCGGCGCTGGAAAACATATCAAGGTCAGGCATCTCAATGCATCAGGGAGAGAGCTCTGCACTACTGTTTATATGCACCTTGCAGATTTCTATGTTTCGCAAGGACAAAAGGTAGTTGCAGGCCAAAAGATAGGAAAGGAAGGAAACACCGGGGTCGGCACAGGCCCCCACTTGCACTTTGAATGCCGACTTCCAAATGGGACCAAGATTGATCCTGTTCCCTTGATTAAAGGCACCATTGCTGTGGCTCGAGAAACAAATCCAGATAACTCAGCAAAAGATGGGACACTTGAAAATAAGGATGGAAACGCAGTTCTTACGCCAGCAAATGTCGATGCAAAGGAAGCGGGTTGCGAACCTTTTGGGCCAGACTATCCTAAAGACCCTACAGAAACACAGGATGCTCCCGCTGGTGATCCATTTGAAAAAGCCTGGTTTTTCACGATGAAGCATGAAGTAGGCCCACATTGGACTGTCGATGCGCCAAAGGACCCCGAAGTTGCAGAAGGAAAAATTGATACCAAGGAACAGCGAAAGAAAGATGGTTACGTAAATTCAGCAGGTTTTCCAGGTGGTGAAACAAAATTTGGTATTGCTCAAGGCCCCAATCCAAGCATCAGGGTAACAACGATGGGGTATGATCCAGCCAAAAGTGCCGGGTTTAATAACTACTGGAAACGTGGGCCTTCTTCAATAGTGTCATCTAAACCAAGAACTGCCATCATGTTATTTGATCTCAATTACCTTCATGGCGTAGGAAATGCGAACAGCATTAAGAAAAATGCGAACATTGATGGACTTGAAGATTCAGCCGCTATTGAGGCGCTGTCAAGTGCGCAGCAGTCCTTTATGAGAAACATAGTCATTCAAAATCCCAGCAGGCAGAAGTACCTGAACGGATGGCTGAAGCGTTCACGTGAACTTCTTGAATATGTAAAATCTGTAACTTTAGAAAATTCAGAAAGTTAATCATGGGAAATGTTGTTAGAATTACTGATAACGTCAGCTGTGGTGACCACGTTGCACAGGGGTCAAGCGATGTGTTCGCTAATGGTCTTGGTATTACGACCGAGGGGAAGAAGAAAACAACTGGGCATCCACCAAAATACGCGCCCACTGAATTTCAAGGACCTTGGTCAAGTACAGTTTTTGTAAACAACCAGGCAGTAGCTCTAAAGGGGAGAACTAAGATCATCCCACACGATAAAAAGAAAGAGCACATCAACGCAGTCGCTTCATCTGCATCACCAAACGTGAGCATTGAAGAATGATGTTTGAATTAAAATCACGAGCTGAGCGACGTGCTCGATTGTTTATTGGTGGAACTTATTTTCGCGCCAAGAAAGCTGGCATTGAAGGCAACAACATTTCAATAGTACTGATCGAGGATGGTGATAAAGGAAGATTGATTGTAACAAATCACAACACATATCCTGCAGAAAACGTATTAGGGCCAGTCAGTGTTGAATTTCTGGAACAAAAATTGAGGTGGAATGAAGGAATCTTAATCGAGAACTTGGACACCACACCAACAGCGCGCGGATACAGCATTAGTTCGCAAATAGCGGTGGCGCAGTACACTTGGGAAAACCTCGGTGAAATCTCATTTTCACGTGCAATTCGCATCCCGGGTAAGCTAAGTGCTAAGCTCACCCTGAGGCCTTCAGGAACACTCAAAAATGAGGTGATACACCTTACACCACGCACAAAAAGCTATGATCTGGTGCGCATTACGAGGCTAGCAGGGCCATTAGAGACACCAGTCACGGAAAGTGGATGGGACATTTCAGCTCTTCGATCTGCAGTGGCTTCTGACCCATGGATTGAAATGATGCCACGGGGCGTTGACCCTCATGACGATGGTCAAGATTTAGATTTCTTGGATGCTTTTCGAGATACCCACCTCAAGGGTGGTGATGGAATGCCGATC
>NZ_JAZQPV010000139.1:0-4810 GCF_045628685.1 Acinetobacter sp. | reverse complement strand
GAATTATAGTCAGAAACGCTAACAACTTGATCATTGGCTTCCACGGCAGTGACTCCACCATCCTGCATAAGTCTTTTCCATTTAAACAGCAAACTTGGTGAGATGCCATACTGTCTGGCAACAGAGGAAACGGATGAGCCTGGTTGCATGGTCATGGCGACAAACTGAGCTTTTTCCTGACCTGAATAACGTCGACGACGTTGAACTGATGTAATAACTTCAATACGTTCCATAGAACACTCCTTAACCCTAGTGCTATGACTAGGTCTTAATTGAGAAGTGTCCGTTTTAATTGGGGGCTATTACAGCGTAAGTGTCATAAAGAGGAAAATGTTTATTGAAGGAAAATTGAAAAAAATTCGTGGCAAAATAATAACAATTGCAAGGACTTATCTTTACCCCACTGTTTTGCGGGTAGCTGATCATCTGATTTCAGTCACCCGATCACTTCAAGTTAAGGAGTTGACCTATTTCTAAAGAAGCATAACCTCGTTCTTTAAAAATTAAAAAGATGGTTTCTTTGTACTATGGAGAGTCAGAAGATTTATATTTATTCGTCAATTGGATTTCAGGCTTCAGTTCCAGATCATTTTTATGCTCAAAGCTTGAGCAGAGACTTTTTTAGAAATCTTTAAATTAAACAGACAGCTGCTCTGGGTTTGCGTTATAGCGGCCCGACTGCAACAAACATCTGCCGCAGCTCAACTCGACACTCTGTCGGTAGAGGTTACAGCAGAAGAAAAAACTGCAAGTTTTTCCAAATCATATGTATGAATAATCAATTAGAATCCCCCCTGTTTAATATAATGTAACTTTGAGGAAAGGAAATTGAAATAATATTGTAATATCAAAAATTTAGTATAAAACAAAAGTTAAAAGATCAGCAGAATTCGACTTAAAAACAAGTCAGATTTTTTACGAACCAGTTTGATATATTCCTCCGGTAAAATTGATTACTTTTTAATCAAAATTGGGGTTTCCTCAATATTCTTGGTCTATCCAGGCTAAAAAATATCCACAATTTCTGCGGATAAAACCGGGATAGTTTTCAGATATTGTACGCATTTGCTCACATCAATTACGGCCCTTTGCGCCTATACGGTATCAATCTTATTTCCTATGATGGGGATATAGAGCAGGATGCTCCAGGTGACGATAAGAAAATACAGAACACGGATTGTTAGGTACGACAGGAGTTATACCGAGTGAACCAATATAAAAAACCCTGGCAGGATGTCGGGGTTTTTTATTATCTATATTTTCTCAATAAGGCTCAGATGAACATCAATAATACAAATAGGTTGTTGCTGGACCAATAGGATAAAGAGGCCAAGCTAACTCTACTATCTAAAGATACATGTCTAGACCGAGAAAGCCTTTATCAAACGGTTAATTTAGTTATAGCAATTTAATCCTGAATATTCGATAAAAATGAGAGCTATGCTCTCCATATTAATTTTGTATATAGGGGTAGTATGTTAATTTTAAATAAATTTAGAATTTATAGGTAATTCCCATAAAGAAGTTGGTGATTGAATCTTTATCAATTAAGGGACCATCAACTATTTTATCGGGTAAAAATTTATGGGTTACGGCAGAAGTTACTCTTATTTTTTGATTCAATGTATAACTTGCTCCTAAGGAAAGATACGGAATAATGAGGCTATTAGGTTTGTATGCTGCTACGCCCTGAGCAACTTCACGATCGAGTGTGCCGTAATAATAATTCGCTCGGCTATCCGACAACCATTCCATTCCCACATTTGGTATAACAGTCCATTGATTATTTAATCTCCAAAAATACTGATAGTCAGCTTTTAATTCTGCAGCATCACTGGCATTGCCAATATCCTGAAGTGCGTGCACAGAAATAATGCCGTAGGGTGCTTTCACTATCGCTTCTAAACCAATATCAGCACTGATATCGCGATCTTCTAATTGCATTTTAGTTAAATTCTTTTCAGCCAGTTTCGATTCATTTAAATCATCTACATCCAGTTTATTCATATTGACGCTTACGATGCCATTCAAGGTGAATAACTCATTTTTATAGAATTTCATTCCTCCATAAAGCCCACGTAAAAAGAAGCGCTCTCCTTCATAAGATAATAGGGGAATGGGGGTGAGGTTTGTATCTTCACCAATATATAGACCGCTGCTTCCCACAATACCTAAGCCTGCGCTAAAGCCTGTTGGTTTTTTGAGGGCAGGCTGATTTTCATCTGCAATTGCACTTAAAGGAATAAGAAAAAATGAGAATAAGAAAATTTTATTTAGCATGTTTAATCCAATATATTAATTTAAAAATTAATGAAATTTAAATTTTCCTCTAGCAAAAGTCACATTTCTCATTGTGGAATGTAATGATGGACCACAATCATATTTTAATGAACCATAAGCCTCACCCGTTAAATATTCAGAAGGTAATCTGACTTATATTTTATGCCATGGATTATCCATTTATATTTAAAAAGCCAGTAAAATCATAATATTTTCTATTTATTAAAATATAAGTAGGAGCACATAACTCACCGCCCACTCGACCTCTAAGAAAAAATCAGAATCAAAATGCCGATTTAGTAATCCAAAAAATAAAATGATTCATCTGACTTTATATTTAACTTACCATCCTTAAAAACAGATCCAATAAAAAACTTACTACATTTACATGTAGTAAGTATCACCGTAATTAATTCGGCTAAGAGTGACTTGAAAATATCTTTCTGTGATAGCTTAAATTTCAATTATAAGAATAATTATTCTAGAGTGAATTTTTTGTGAAGTTCTATAAGAATAACAAAAAACCTTAAAACAAATTTACCGCCGTCGTTAATAGGTCTATTTCTGATGCTGTTGAAGACATTGTTCAATGTCCTCAACAGTTAAATCTAAACCTGCCGTCCTGGCTCGATCATCGAACTACACTAAAATTTTCTAGAGATGGGTAAAGGCTTTATCACCATGCGCACTACCGATAACTAAGCTGCAATCCGTCATGATACTTTTAATGGCCAATAACGAAATTTTGGGGGAGGAAAGGCTAGATCCTATATAAAATAAATGAAGATCTACAAAAATATTTTATTTAACAGTATTCGCTCATAGTTAAATATATATACCAATTTCCTATAAGAATAAGGCTAGAAATCAGTTTAAAATGGAGAAAAGCCAAGGAAGATTGAGATTCAAATGGAAAAAAAATATGATGATCAAGATACCTCCCATATTTTGAACCTCATTGGTAAATATACAGACCTTAGGCTTATTTTAAATACAGTGAGCCAGTGGCTTGAATCGCGTATTTCAAATGCACTTGTCACGCTCATGCTCTACTCAGAACAGGAGCAAACTTTAACACTGGTCAGTGGTCAACAGCATTTTTCCGATCAGTACTGCATGGCCATCGACGGATTAAAGATTAGCTTGAATCAGGGAACCTGCGGAGCTGCTGCTGTCCTGCGTCAGCTGGTAATTAGTAATAACGTGATGGAAGACCCCCATTGGGCATCTTGTCGTGCTTTGGTGGATGCAGAACAGATTGCCAGCTGCTGGTCTATCCCTATCATCAGCGCAACGGGAGTTCTATACGGAACTTTTGCAACTTACTACCGAACCTTGAAAATACCGACCGAACCTGACATTCAGCTTTTACAACGAGCTGCGGCCTTAGTTGCATTGGCAATTGAACTGGATAATGAACGCCAAAAAAGATTGGAGATGATCGAAAAATATAGTTCATTTTATACTTATCATCCTGATGTCATTTTTGAGCTTGATATGCAGGGTTATATTCTAAATACCAATATCGCTTGCCGGGAAATCACGGGTTTTTCCGAAGATCAAATTCAGGGCCAGCATTACTGCACATTTATCCCTGCTGAATATCATGAATTAGCTAACGCGGCCTTTAAACAGGCTTTGCAAGGTCAGGCTCAATATTATGAGCTTCCTATCTATCATGCTTCAGGAGAAACCTTGTGGCTTGATCTAACAAATTTGCCTGTTAAACAAAATCAAAAAGTCACAGGCGTATTTGGTATAGCACGCGACATTACCTCACGTCGAAAAAATCAGGAAAATTTACGACTATTAAAACGGGGGGTAGATGCGAGTCCTAACGGTATATTCATTACTGATGCATCTGAAGAAATGCTTATAGTCTATGTTAACCCGGCATTCCTTAATCTAACTGGCTATACAGAACAAGAAGTCATGGGGCGAAACTGCAATTTTTTACAGGATTTCGATAGCGATCTAGAGCAGATTTTAATCCTCCAACAAGCAGTGATAGAACGAAAAGAAGTTCAGGTCACGCTAAAAAATTATTGTAAGGATGGAAGCTGGTTCTGGAGCCGTTTAACCTTGGGACCTGTCTTGGATAAAGAGGGCAAGTGCACCCATTTTCTGGGGATTCAGGAAGATATTACCGAGCAACGTATTCATCAAGAATATATTAAGCATCAGCATAGCCATGATTATTTAACTGGTTTACCTAATCAAAAAGCTTTTGAATTTTTTTTAAAGCAGTCTTTTGAAGCACAGCACGATAGCTTACCATGTAATAGCCCCCAATTAAAACGGACACTTCTCAATTAAGACCTAGTCATAGCACTAGGGTTAAGGAGTGTTCTATGGAACGTATTGAAGTTATTACATCAGTTCAACGTCATCGACGTTATTCAGGTCAGGAAAAAGCTCAGTTTGTCGCCATGACCATGCAACTAGGCTCATCCGTTTCCTCTGTTGCCAGACAGTATGGCATCTCACCAAGTTTGCTGTTTAAATGGAAAAGACTTATGCAGGATGGTGG
>NZ_JAZQPV010000138.1:0-29284 GCF_045628685.1 Acinetobacter sp. | reverse complement strand
GGTGTTCCTGCTTCAGCTTGTTTCAAAATACTCATAATTAAGCTGTCTGAATATTTAGATATTTTCATAGAAAATCTCCTTGGATAAAGATTATTCGATTTTCTACTTTTAAACTCAATTATTTGCAGGGAGCATTACCTATCGAGAAGCAATTTAAGTGAAAGTTCAACTTTCAAATGACTGTATATTATTCACCCACCTAAAATTTATCCAAATAAAAAACCCGTCATAATGATCTGACCCCCAAAAGTTAGACAGTAAGTTAGGCAATTTCTAAGGACTGATTTCTGTATTCTACAGGGGTCAGTCCTTTCAATTTAACCTTGATTCTTTCATGATTGTAATAGTAAATATATTCTTTCACTTTTTGCTCCAATTCATCAACTAATTTAAATTCTTCTCCATAGAAACATTCAGATTTAAGTATTCCAAAGAAGCTCTCCATAGCAGCATTATCTAAACAATTCCCCTTACGTGACATACTTTGGGTGAGCCCTCGTTCTGCTAACTGTTTCTGGTAAAATCTCATTTGATATTGCCAACCTTGATCAGAATGGATCATTGGCTTCTCATTTAGGTTGAGTGTCTCTATAGCCTCTTTAAGCATATCTTTGACTAGTCCGAATACTGGTCTACGTTCCATTTGAAATGCAATAATTTCACCGTTAAATAAGTCCATGACGGGAGATAGGTAAAGCTTGTCCCCCCGAATATTAAATTCAGTCACATCAGTAACCCATTTTTGATTAGGTCGCTCAGCCTTAAATTGACGCTGCAATACATTGTTTGCAATTTTACCCACTTGCCCTTTATACGAACGGTATTTCACAACCCTAATACGTGATTTAAGCTTCATAGATATCATCAATCGCTGCACACACTTATGGTTCACGATCAAACCTGTATTTCTCAATGCAAGGGTAATCCTGCGATACCCATAACGCCCTGTATGCTGATGATAGATCACTTTGATTTGCTGTTTTAAATCACTGTATTTATCATTGATTTTTGATGACTTCTGATGATAAAAATAGGTACTACGCGCCATCTTGGCTGCATATAGCACATGCTTTAGTGGGTAGTTTTGCCTTAATTCAGATATGAATCTTGCAGCCGTTGCTGTTCGACTTTTTCCTGTTCTTTCTGCTTCTGAATCAAGGCTCTCCGCTTTTTTAGGAAAGCAACTTCAGCACGTAGATATGCCAACTCCTCAAGCAGTTCCTCATGGGTTTTATCCTGATCTGCTTGAGTATATTGAGCTCTCGTTATCTTTGGCTTTAGCATGCTTTTGGGCCGTCCTCTAGCTTTCGGTTTCAAGCCATCTATACCGTTTTCTTTATATTGTTTCAACCAATCTCTTAACGTGCTTGTTTCTTTAATATGAAAGCGTTGCATCGTTTCTCTTAATGAAGCTCCTTCCTCACATATTGCTTTAACAACTTGATATTTAAATTCAACCGTGAAAGTTGTTTTAGATCTTCTGAGTTCTAAGCCTGCCATGCCATAAAGTTTAAATGCTTTACTCCACTTTTGAACATCTGATCTATGAACATTAAAAATTTGACCTGTTACAGAGTCGCCATGACCAGACAAGTAATGCTCCACAACTTTTAATTTAAATTCTTGAGAATATTTAGCCATTAAAAAGCACCCTTCAAATTAGACTAAGAGTGTCCAACTTTCGGGGTGCAGATTATAAAGACGGGTTTCTTTTAAATCAATTCAGTCTTATAGACGAACCAATTCCACAATTTTATCAGCCAATTCTTCAACCGACTCTTGCGCGAAGCTTACATCTGTACCTTCCGCAACATTAGTAATGACTGCAATACCTGTTTCACGAAGAAGTGCAACTTGAGCAGCATCAAGGTCAGCTTTCGCAATCGCTACGATGCCTTGTTGAAGCAACAAGTTTTCAAGCGCTTGAGCATTTTCCAATGCTTTGTTCGACACAGTGATTGACGCAGGTTTTTGACCTAAACGCGCAGCACGGTCTTCCGCTGTTACAGGATTGCTATGTGCAGACCATTCAACTGTGTCTTCCACCATACCTGCACCAATCGTTACGTTGTTCAAACGATCAATGAAGATAAACGAACCGGTGTAACGGCTGTCTTGATAACGGTCAAATACCACTGGCGCATCGAATTCAACAGTAACACTGGCAATGGCATTCAGCTCAAGGTGATCTACTTGCATTTGCTCAAGCGTGTTCACATTGGTACGGAAATTGATGCCAGTCACTTTGGCAGGAACAGTTTGCGTACCAATTTTGATATTATACAACTTGCCAAGTACAAGCGGTTGATCCGCCATCCATACCACAGTCGCTTTTACCGAACGTGAAATGGCAGGAATACCCTGATCCGCACGAATCAACATATTACCGCGTGAAACGTCAATTTCATCGTTTAACGTTAATGTCACCGCTTGACCTGCAAATGCATGTTCAAGGTTGCCATCATAAGTCACGATTTCTTTAACAGTTGAAGACTTACCCGATGGTAACGCTACAACTTTATCACCTACGCTGATTTCACCCAGCGCAATCGTACCTGCAAAACCACGGAAATCGAGGTTAGGACGGTTGACATATTGCACAGGGAAACGGAAATCACGTTTCACGGTATCACGGTTAATTTCAACAGATTCAAGTGAACCCATTAAAGTTTGACCGGTATACCACGGTGTATTTTCAGACTTGTTCACCACGTTATCGCCATTCAATGCAGAAATAGGCGTAAAGATGATGTTGCTTGGCTTACGGTCGCCCAATTGGCTTACGAAGTTTGCATAATCTGCTTGAATTTCATTGAAGCGCGCTTCAGAGAATTCAACTAAGTCCATTTTATTGATCGCAACAATAATATTCTTAATACCGAGCAAGCTTGCAATATAAGTATGACGACGGGTCTGGGTTTGCACACCGTAACGCGCATCAATCAGGATGATCGCAAGGTCACAGGTCGATGCACCTGTCGCCATATTACGGGTGTATTGCTCATGCCCCGGAGTATCAGCAATGATGAACTTGCGTTTTTCAGTCGAAAAATAACGGTAAGCGACATCAATGGTAATACCCTGCTCACGCTCCGCTTGCAGACCGTCTACTAGCAGTGCCAAATCAGGGGCATCACCCGTTGTACCGACTTTTTTAGAGTCGCGGGTTACGGCTTGCAATTGATCTTCATAGATCAATTTTGAATCGTAAAGCAAACGACCAATTAAAGTCGATTTACCATCATCCACGTTACCGCAAGTAAGGAAACGCAATAAGTCTTTATTTTCGTGCTGTTTTAAATATGCCAAGATATCCTGGCTAATCAATTCTGATTGATGAGACATTGCTCAAAGCTCCACATATTCTTTAGAAATCGGTTGTCATCATCTCTAATCTCCCAAAATCCCTCTTGATGAAAGATGAGCAGCACTGCTGCGCAAGGGAAGAGATTCGAGATGCTTAGAAATAACCTTCTTGCTTTTTCTTTTCCATCGAGCCTGCTTCATCATGGTCAATCATACGACCTTGACGTTCAGAGCTTGTGGCTAAAAGCATTTCCTGGATAATTTCCGGCAAGGTGTCGGCAGTCGATTCAACCGCACCCGTTAATGGGTAACAACCTAAAGTACGGAAACGTACCGATTTCATTTGTGGAACTTCACCCTCAAATAAAGGCATACGTTCATCATCAACCATAATAAGCGTGCCACTACGTTCAACTACAGGACGTTCTGCCGCCAGGTAAAGTGGCACTAATGGAATGCTTTCCAAATAAATGTACTGCCAGATATCAAGCTCAGTCCAGTTTGACAATGGGAACACACGAATACTTTCACCCTTGTTTACTTTACCGTTGTAAAGATTCCAAAGTTCAGGGCGCTGATTTTTCGGGTCCCAACGGTGCTTGCTGTCTCTGAATGAATATACACGTTCTTTAGCACGTGATTTTTCTTCATCACGGCGCGCGCCGCCAAAAGCAGCATCGAACTTGTATTTATCCAAAGCCTGCTTTAAGCCCTGAGTTTTCATGATGTCGGTATATTTAGAACTACCGTGATCAAACGGATTGATCCCAGCGTCTTTACCTTCTTTATTTTGATGAACGATCAGATCGAAACCATGGGTTTTGGCCATGTTGTCGCGGAATGTGATCATGTCTTTAAACTTCCAACCCGTGTCTACATGCAATAGCGGGAATGGGAGTTTTGCAGGATAGAATGCTTTTAAAGCAAGATGCAGCATGACTGCAGAATCTTTACCAATCGAATATAGCATGACCGGATTTTCAAACTCGGCAGCAACTTCGCGGATGATATGAATACTCTCAGCTTCTAGCTGTTTGAGATGAGTAAGTCTTTCCTCATTTAACGACATGGACAACACCAGCTTAGAAAAACGTGTACTTATGACACTTTTGAAAATTTATATTCATTATAGTGATTTAGTTATCTCATCCATTGCTTGTTTTATGATATTGATATGCAAAATTGTCATATAAAGCTTATCTAATAAGAAGTATAAGCTTTTATTAATCATCTATTTTAGACTGAGGAATTATTCTACCCAGAGTCAGCATTGATAACTATCTTATATTAAAATTTACAAAATCTAAGCTGATTGGTATTTTATATCAAGCCTATATTCTATTCGGCTTGTAAATCCCCTACAGTAGCCAGACTGTCCCCCATCTCCTCTGTTCTTTGAATTATGCCTACGCTAGACCTTACAATCAACACTGTTAAATCCAGCCTAGAATATGCACAACTCGCCGGCTATATCTATCAACACAACCCACATTTACTGGTGCTTCAAGAAGCCTTAAATGAGGATGGTTCCATCCTGAATAATTTTGTTCAACATGAGCTTACTGCTGACCAAATCGGATTACAATTTGGTCTACGACTTTTGGACAATAAGTTTGATTTTTTGATCGGTGCGACCCACAGCAATCAGGATCGAAGCTATGAAATTAGTGCGGGTAATTTAAAGGCAGATCAAAAAGCATTTAACTTGCTTTATGCCTTTTATAATTATCCCAAAGCATTCTATTTGGTCAGCCTTCCCCTTGCAGCCAATAGCGCACAACTTGAGCAAGCAATTGAAAGCCAGTTGTTCAATAAACCGGAATTGGATTTCCTGAATACTGCAATTAAAACTAATCCAATGGGTAAACCAGTGAATTGGATGAAAAGCTTTATTGTGCAACAAGTCTTAGACATGAAAGTCCGGATTCAGACCTGCTTGAATTAAGGCTTAAATTTTTTAGTAAAATTAAAGTCTAAAGCTTTAAGTAATTCCCTCTAAGTAAGTCATTAAAATCTAAAAAATGCAGTCTAAATTGGCTGCATTTTTTATTTTAACTCGAATAAGTTTTATACAATTACTCTGCATAAACTTACTTGAATTAGGTCTGCAAAAAGCTACATTATCTGCTGACCTTACCTATATAGCACATATTAATAAATCACTCTATTTACCGTGGCTTGCAGTTTAAAGAAAATGCCGTAGCTAAATTGGAATGGTATTACTCCATTCCTCCCAATAGCCAAATTATTCAATATCAGAACATTGCGCTAAAGGTACAATTTGCAGGTGTCCCATTTGTTGGCATTAATGGATACCTGCCTTTAAAAGCTATCCTGCTATCGCTGTTAGAGTGAATTGCGAAAGCTGTTATGAAATTGATGAATTTAAGGGGTTGATTGAAGGTGATTCTAGACCAATGGAATTAAATTAGTATTTATGGAATGATTATTGGGGCTGCTCCCAAGGCCCATATGGTTTTAACGGGTGCTACACAGCCTAAATACCCTATTCAAAATAAAAAAGTTTCCGATTCAAGATTTGGTTCAAGCTTAATAAATTTTATCCCGCAAAACCTGATCACACTCTAACCACAACTGGTTCCTGAATTTCAGGACAATAATGGGCCATATAATGAATTATCAACTAATAATGAGTATAAAAAATGATAAGTTTAAAAAAATTATATAAGAAACGTTTTACCCAATGTCTTTATTTAAGCTTAGGCTGCCTGCCTATTTCTGTAAATTCTGCAAATTTAACTCAAATTAAACATCATCCTATTGATGAAATTGTTCAGCAGAATATTGTCAAAAAAACTGTTCTATCTGTTAATAAAACCACTAAAATCGATCAGATGCGAATTATGCATATCGATATTGACTACGTCTATGACAAAAACAAGAAACAGCAACAAACCAATATTCAATCTTTAATTGAACGCATTCAACAGATTCAGCCCAATACTATTTTCCTGCAGGCTTTTGCTGATCCAGATGCCAATGGTTCGGTAGATCAGGTTTATTTTAGAAACCGTCATATTCCGTTAAGAGAAAATCTTTTCCCTCTGCTGGTGAAGCAAATTCGTAACAAGACTCAAGTGAAACATATATATGCTTGGCTGCCTTTAATGGCATGGGAATTCCCAAAAAGCTATAATATTCCTTATATTTCACATAGTGAGGGGGGAAAACAAGGCTATATTCGGGTTTCTCCATTTGATCAAAAGAATCTTAAATATGTTTCTGAAATTTTTTTAGATTTTATGAAATCCAATTCAGTAGACGGTATTCTTTATCATGATGATATTACGATGAGTGATTATGAAGATATCTCTGCTCCTGCCTTAAGCATGTATCAATCTTGGGGATTTAATTCAGATCAGGTATCACAACTGCATAAATATTCCAAACCATCACAATTGGCTCAATTAAAGACGGCATATCTGGATCAGTTTGCAGAAGGGATTAGCAAAATTATTAAACAGCAACAACCTAATCTTTTGACTGCCCGTAATATGTATGCACCGGTAGTATTAAATCCCATCAGCGAAAACTGGTTTAGTCAGTCGATGCCAAGTACTTATCAACACTATGACTACAATGCCATTATGGCAATGCCTTATATGGAAGAAGCAGAGGATCATCAGCAATTCTATTTAGACTTAATTCAACATTCAAAGAAATACGACCCCGAATTGGATCGTACTATTTTTGAACTTCAAGCTGTGAATTGGAAAAATAATCAGAAACTTTCAACACAGGAAATTATTGAGACCATACAGTTTTTGGAAAAAAACGGAGTAAAACACATTGGTTATTATCCCGATGATTTTGTCGCTGAACATCCTCAACCGGCTAGGCTGAAATCCGCTTTTTCAACTGATGATTAAGCTCAATAAATTCTAACTTCCCCTTGTTATCATAATAAAGGGTTAGATTCTTTGCCTGTTGCATATTTAAAATATCTGTCTTATTAACTTTAAAGCTTAATGCAAGCTGGTGTTCATCTATAGCCAAAGGAGTACTACGGCGTTCACGGTTATAAAAGCGAATCCAGTTGTAAGTCGCCCAAAGCAGAAGCACACCAATAAAGATGACAATCATGACAATCATATTCATTAAACTCAGCTGACTATCAGGTGTAGCCTGTACCACCATTTGCTGATAAATTGTTTTACCTTCAACCCACCAGAAGAACACTGTCAGCAGGGGCATAAACAGCCACATAAATATGAACCAGCCTACAATTTGCAAGCTGTAACCCATACTCTTATTTCGTACATATTCTGGCCGGTCAATATATTCAGGAAGTTGTAACTTCGACTCATCTTTAATAAGATTATATTTTTTGTTTAAATTAGTCATTTTCCATTTCTCCTCTAAAGCCACGATCTGGGCTGACCCATCGTGCACGTTTTTGGGTTTTGAAAATTGTTTTAGGTAATGCAACGACCGTGGTCAGCATAGTGAGAATCCAGAAGAACAAAGGATACCAAATGACCCAAAAATAGTTCCTGAAGATTCGGTCTTTGTCGTAGGGTTTATCAATACATAAACTGACAAAAAATTGAACAAGACAAGTCATTCCTAGAATGACCCCATACCATTGAGGAAAGAGAGACTGAATCGCCCATTCGCCCGGTAAAGAGAAAAATAGACCATATAAATACAAGACAATAATACCCGCCATCACATATGCCCAAACCACACTGATAATAGATTCCAGTGCAATCAACCACATTCGACGTAGATTCCATTTAAATAAGCTTAAAGAGTAAGCAAATAAAACTTCAATTCCACCTTGTGACCAACGTAAACGTTGTTTCCATAAACCCTTCAATGTTTCTGGCATATAGATATAACATAATGCTTTGGGTACATACTGCAGATCCCAATGATCGAACTGCAAACGCCATGACACATCGATATCCTCTGTGATCATGTCATCACGCCAATAACCAATGCGGTCTAAAGCAGTTTTACGGAAACCTGCAATTGCCCCTGACACGGTAAAAATACGCCCGTAGGTTCGTTGTGCCCGTTTAATTAATCCAATAATGGAAGAGAATTCTCCCACTTGAATTTTACCAAGGATGCCAGAACGATTGATAATCCTTGGATTACCAGTCACCGCCCCAACTCGAGGATAACGAGTTAAGTGATACATCATCCATAACACAGCATGGGGGTGTAATAAGGTATCACCATCAATACAAATCAGATATTCATTTTGACTGACCATTGCACCTGCACGAAGTGCATAGGCTTTACCTTGGTTTTCAGCCAAATGAACCACCCTGAGTTTAGGGTATTGCAGTAAAAGCTGATCTAAAATATCTGCTGTTTTATCTCGACTCCCATCATTTACCGCAATTACTTCAAAATTTGGATACTGGGTTTGCATCGCGAACTTAATCGTATCTCTAACCTGCCCTTCTTCATTAAAACAAGGAATAATAATACTACAAGCATATTCGCTAACGGGTGGAGTTGCAGGTTGTTTACGTTCATGCTTTAGATAAAACCAAATGCCACCTGCAATCCAAATCCAAGCCATAAATAATGGATAGAAAAACGCAAAGCCAAAATAAAAATCACTGAATTGATATTGATTAAACCATTCCATTATTTTTCCCCCTTAGCCAAAGTATGCTCATAAGGATTGCGATATGTTAATGGACTACCATTGGTACTTAATTCCCGGTAAAGATTTTCCTGAATCTTCTGACCTTCTTCTAAGTGATAGTTATTGACACCTATTTTTTGTACAGATAAATTTTTTAAAGTTTGATAATCATATTTATACTGTTGCCATTCACGCTTTGTAGCATTTGGATTGACGGTATAACTAAATATCAAACGCTGTATTTGCTTATCATTTAAATTTTGTAACTGCTTTTTTATAGCTTTAAATATTTCAGGATGCTTAACGGGATCAAATTCAATATAAAGGAAATCGCTATAAGTTAAGCTATGCTCAATTAGAGGTTTTAAACCCTCAATATGTTTATCCTTTAAGCTTATTTTTAAAGCAGTTTGATAATTACTACTAATATTTGCATAATATTTGGCTTTTTCTTTAGTTCTTTCTTTAATTTTAAAAACTTGATTTATTTTCTGAGTACAGAGAGGATCCCAAGTTTCATTTTGGACGGCACATAGAAATTCATCCCCAGTTTCTATCACCAAGCCCTCAAGATGTGTATTATTTTTAACCAAATCCGCTGTTAGCTCTGCAAGATTAAAACCTTGTTGTGTTTCCAGACTAATCGGCAGTTCGGCATATACATTGTTGCCAATACGCGTACGTGCCTGCCAAACTGTACGATTAAGCATATCTTGACGCATATTTAACTGGCGATTTGGGAAATATGTAACATCTATTTTTCCATCCCCATTCTCATCAGCTACTACCTTTAATAAAATCATATTGGTTTTTAATGCATTAGCTTGATCCAGAAACTGTCCAAGTTTTTGATTGAAAATTTGATTATTCGGACTAACCATTTCCGTCAAATCAAAACGAATAAAACTGTGACGTTGCTTATGAGGGGCACGGGCAAAAGTTAAAAAATCTTCCATCTGAGTACGAAGCATTTCAGGCGTTGGATTATCCATCACAAGAGCGCGTTGATATGTTGTGCCCGAGTCTGCAAAGGTAGACATGCTGCCCAAACTAAAAGACATAGGCAATCCTGCCTTTTCTGCAAGTTGTTCACTTTCTTTTGTCACTGCCCCATAAGGCCAGAAAATACCTTGGGTGCTAATGCCTAATTCAAAATCTAAAATTTCTTTAGATTTTTTCAAGTCTGCAATCACTCGTTTGTGATAAGCCTGATCGGATTCATATTTCTGAAGTTTGGGAAAATATTCACGGGTAATTGCAGCAGGCTGCATATTTTTTTGTGGATTGGCAAGAATGCCTTTATGCATATTATTAGAATGTGAAACAAATTCAGTTAGACCTGATTGTTGCATTTCACGCATTTGATCCCAGTTCATCAGATTATTCTTACCATATGCCTCATAGGCATCTTTGGTATTACCATTAATCCAACTGGTAGGAATAGCAAATACAGCTGGAAAGTTATATTGCTTCAATAAAGGATAAACATGGGAATAATTACTTAATGCACCATCATCAAAAGTCAATAATACTGATTTAGGAGGCAAGCTTTTTTTCTTTTGGCGAGCTTGCCATACATCCTTCAAGCGAATTGGATGCCAGCCTTCTCGCTGAAGCCATGCAAAGTATTGCGCTAAATTTTTAGTACTGATTGCATAAATATCTCGATCTCCTGATTGGGCAACATCATCTCGCACATCATGAAAAGTAAGTGTCACAAACAGATTATCAGGTATTTCAATTGCAGCTTTTATTCCATTTTGAGCCATACTCGGGGCTGGAATTGCCAGACATGTTATTATCATGACTGCAAATATTTTTTTTGTAATGTGCTTCATTAAAAACGCCCCTCAAAACCAATACGTCCATACGTTCTCTTTTCATCTTCGCCATCGTAAGGATGCGTCCCCCACCCAATACCGTAGTTAAGATTCCATGTACGATTAAGTTTCCAGTCATGTTGATAAAACACGTTAAAAATCGGTTTTGAGGAAAATCCATGTTGGTCAAAAGTTCCGATGGCTGCTTCAAAATGTTGTTTAAAATACTGGTCATAACGACGCCAAGTCATCCATTCATGTTTTAAAGTCATTTCTACGCTATAACTTTCTTCAGGATTAAAATAATCCACTTGAATTTTATCGTTTTGACCATAATACCCCCCTAAAGTCACATTGGTAATATGATGGGGTGACTGAAAAACCTGTTGTTTAAAGTAAGTGGAAAATTCCTGACGGGTATTTCCATCATTAATATCCATCAGTTGATAAATCGCTCCCGCTTCACGAGACTCATTCTGCTTCCAGTTCATTCCAATGGTATAAGAGTGACCTTCATCCCCATTTCTAATAGCTTGTAAGGGAATATCAGCCTGACTATTAAAACCTAAAATATACTGCCAATGATCATTCAACCATTGGGACCAATTCAATTGCACACCAAAACGATCGTCTTGATCATCTATGCTTTGAGAAAGCATAATATTTGCAACTTTACGACGAGAGGCCCATTCAAGACCAAGCCCTAAGCGTTGATCATCAATCCTACCCTCCGTGTAGTCAGCCGAACGAATATGATGATCTGCAAAAGCACGATAATTGTCATAAAACCAAGGACTGTTAATACGGGTCCAGTTTTCCTGTTCTTGACTTCCCTTTAAACGATTGAGCAAAGCAGAATTATCAGATTCGCTCTCTGAAAAAATACTCTGATGTTGAATAGAGGCATGATTTCGATCATCAAGTTCTTTTTTACTTTTTATGACTGCGGTATCTCCTGGAATATTTTGAATGAGATAAGCATTCTGTTTACGCCACTGTTGAATATCACCTAATGCTTGCATGTTCTGTAAATGATTAATTCGAACACCTTGATCAACAGGTTCAACACCATCCCACTGGGCCAATGTCCATTCAGACCGCTGTGGTTTTTCACGCCATCGTTGAATGAGTGCCAGATGATTTTGATAAACGACATTATTGGGTGCTTTTGCAACCAGCTCCTCAAAATGCTGTTCCGCCTTAGCATCCTGATTACGATAGGCATAATTGAGACCCACTAATCCTAAATATTCACTACGGTCATTATGGGTTACTTTATCCACCCCTTTTGCATTACTATATTTAAAAGTAGGTAATAACTTGTCCATATCTAAGAGTAATTGATTGGCTTCTTCAAACTTTTCTTGTTCAATTAAAGCGTAATAAATACCGGAATAAACATTAAAATTTGGATAGTTTTTTTCTTTTAACAAACTTTTATATTGAGTTTCAGCCAATTTAGGTTGTCGCATCTTTAAATATGTATCCGCAATCGAATGACGGACATAAGCAGGCATCTGATCAATTGGCAATCCAACTTTTGGAATTTGTTCAAGAACTTTTTTAGATAGATTTCGCTGATTCAATGCATAAATATATTCATAATAAAATTTACGTTTGATATTTTCATCATTAGGCAACTGGGCTTCAAACTTGTCCATATCGGCGATGACTTGATCAAGCTGTTGATAAGCAACATTTCCACGATCACGGTAAGTTGAAAGCCTGTAATACTCTACTGCATTTAAAATACGTTGGGTAAATTCACTAATTTTTACATTAGCTCCTAGTTGGGAATTTTTCCTTAATGATTCATTGCCTTCAATATATTTTTCAGCTTGAGCATAATCAGCATTGCTCATAAGTGCCAATACATACTGTTCTTGTGTACTGATATTTTGATTCTTTTTAACAGCTAGGCTAGCTGCGTTCAGTTGCTCAATGGGCATACCTAATAATTTATATGCATAAGCGAGCTGTGCTAAATAATCCGCCTCCATATAATTGATATCAACCCGTGAAAGTGTGTTTTTTGCTTCCACCGTTTTGCCCGCTTCTGCCTGTAATACCCCTATTAAAACCCACCATTTCTGATCGGGATCATTCTGAGCGAATTTTTTTGCCCATTGTTCTGCTAATTCGAATTCCTTTAAATCCCGCAGTGCCTTAATTACGCTAACCTTTGCATATTGCGGGAATTGAGCAGTTTTTATCCCAGAAAGATATTTAATATCTTGCTCAGCAAATTTTTGATGCTCATAGGATGTCACCACAAAGTCAGCAATCAGTTTCTGATTATTGGGCTGGAGAACCAATAATTGCCTGAGTTTTTGTAAGCCCACCTCTACTTGCCCTTGCTTAATTAAAGCCACAATTTCTTCTCGTTGCGGATCAACAGAGTCCCGATACAACAATTCTGCATGCAAGCATGAAGAAAACAGTAAAGTGCAACAAGAAAGGGTAAGTATATTTAATTTAGAATTTATTTTATTCATATTTAAAATATTCATTATTCATTATTCATTATTCATTATTCATTATTCATGGAGCATCGCAGTGCAATAAACGATACCCATAAACCCACTGATATTAACTATTTTTTGTGTTTAATTTTGTATTTTTATAAATTAATGCGATAAGTATCACTTTATTTTAACCATGAAAAACATTTATATATATTCTTATTTTTCGTTTCTTTCTCTGTAAAAGAATTTAATTACCAATTAAAGCATATTTTTTATCCAATTATCAATGTGGTGATTTTAAAATCATTGCACAATTTAAGTTTAAAGTGATTATTATTTATTTTTATCATTTTAAAAATTTAATCGAATAAAAAGCTCTCAAATGAGAGCTTTTTATTTTGCTAAAAATTAAGCTAAACCTTTATCTTTCAGCACTTGAAGCATAGTCGAACCCAATTCTGCTGGACTACGGGTATATGCCACTCCTGCACGTTTAAAAGCAGCAAATTTTTCTTCCGCTGTACCTTTACCGCCTGAGATAATTGCACCTGCATGTCCCATGCGTTTTCCTTTCGGGGCAGTAACACCTGCAATATAACCTACAACAGGCTTGGTTACATTGGACTGAATATATTCCGCCGCCTCTTCTTCTGCAGTACCACCAATTTCACCAATCATAATAATGGCTTCAGTTTGCGGATCTTCTTGGAATAGCTTTAAACAGTCAATTTGGTTCATACCGGGAATTGGGTCTCCTCCAATTCCGATACAAGTCGACTGACCTAAACCGAGCTTAGTGGTTTGCGCTACCGCTTCATAAGTCAAAGTTCCTGAACGCGAGATAATGCCAATTTTACCCGGCTGATGAATATGTCCCGGCATAATGCCAATTTTACATTCGCCTGGCGTAATAATCCCTGGACAGTTTGGACCGATG
Organism: Acinetobacter sp.; assembly: GCF_045628685.1. Taxonomy (GTDB): domain Bacteria; phylum Pseudomonadota; class Gammaproteobacteria; order Pseudomonadales; family Moraxellaceae; genus Acinetobacter. The sequence continues at coordinate 15,130 of NZ_JAZQPV010000138.1, read as the reverse complement.
AGACGTGCATTATTGCCATAGGTTTCTAAATAACGTTTCGCTTTTAACATATCTAAGGTAGGTACACCTTCGGTAATCACCACAATCAGTTCAAGTCCAGCATCAATCGACTCAATAATTGAATCCAATACAAATGGTGCAGGTACATAGATTGAAGTCGCTGTTGCGCCTGTTTCTTTTACTGCTTCTTTCATGGTATTAAAAACTGGAAGGTTCAAATGTGTTTGCCCCCCTTTCCCGGGTGTTACCCCACCGACCACTTTAGTTCCATAAGCAATCGATTGTTCTGAATGGAAGGTTCCATTTTTACCGGTAAAACCTTGTACCAACACGGTGGTGTCTTTATTTACTAATACGCTCATGATTGATACTCCCTTACGCTTTCACTGCAGCAACAATTTTTTCTGCGGCATCAGCTAGGCCATTCGCAGATATTAATTTTAAACCTGATTCATCAAGTAATTTAGCCCCTAACTCTGAATTGTTGCCTTCTAGGCGAACAACCACCGGTACAGTGACATGCACTTCCTGAACTGCTGCAATAATTGCTTCTGCAATCATGTCACATCGTACAATTCCACCAAAAATATTAATTAATACGCCTTGCACTGATGTATCTGCAAGAATGATTTTAAACGCCTCGATCACACGTTCTTTGGTTGCACCACCGCCCACATCAAGGAAGTTTGCAGGCTGACCACCATACAATTTAATGATATCCATGGTAGCCATGGCAAGACCCGCACCATTGACCATACAGCCAATGTTGCCTTCAAGTGCTACGTAGTTCAGATCAAATTCAGAGGCTTTGAGTTCACGCTCATTTTCCTGAGACTTATCCCGCATTGCTGCAATTTCAGGTAAACGATACAGTGCATTTGAATCAATACTGATTTTGGCATCCACACACAAGATATTGCCATTTTCTCGAACTGAAAGTGGATTGATTTCAAAAAGTGCAAAATCATTTTCAATGAAGGCTTGATAAGCGGCTGTCATAATTTTGACAAATTGGTTGATTTGTCCATCTTTAAGTTTGAGTGCAAATGCCACTTCACGGGCCTGAAATGGCATTAACCCCACCAGAGGATCGACTTCAACTTTAATAATTTTTTCGGGCGTTTCTTCTGCCACTTTTTCAATTTCAACGCCCCCTTCTGTGGACGCCATAAAAGTGACACGACGGCTAGAGCGGTCAACCACTGCACCAAGATACAATTCACGCTCAACCGGATAAACATCTTCACAGACCAGAACACTATTTACCGGCTGACCGTTAGCATCAGTTTGATAGGTTACAAGGCGGGTACCAATAATTTGGTTGGCATAGTCAGCAGCTTCATCGTTCGATTTTACGACTTTCACCCCGCCTGCTTTACCACGCCCCCCAGCATGAACTTGAGCTTTCATCACGGCAAATTTACCACCGAGTTGCTCAAATGCTGCTACAGCTTCTGCTGCATTGGTTGCAAGTACACCCTCTTGAACAGGCATACCATATTTTTTTAATAACGCTTTTGCTTGATATTCATGTAAATTCATCGGATAACCTTTTATTACTTCTTCGGTTTGTTATGGTCCACCAATACCCAGACATCCATCAAAGCAGTATTGGCATTTTTTAAAATCTTTCTTATCTTTATTTTTAGATGATTATTCACTCAAAAACAACCATCAAATACAAAAAGAGCGACCTAAGCCGCTCTTTTTTCGAATTACTTACGCTTACGCTGAATCGCGTGAATCGCTCGTCCATCCACTGCCAATGCAGCTTCATGAACCACTTCGGAGAAGGTTGGATGAGCAAATGTCATCAACTGAAGATCCTCAACTGAAGATACAAACTCAAGCGCGATCATACCTTGGTGAACAATATCAGACGCAGCTGGCCCAATTACGTGCATACCAAGTAAACGGTCCGTTTTCGCATCAGCAACAAACTTAACAAAACCAGCGCCTTCACCAGCAGCAAGTGCTCGGCCATTTACAGCAAAACTGAATTGACCAGCTTTAACTTCATGGCCTTTTTCTTTGGCTTGCTCTTCTGTTAAACCTACCCACGCCGCTTCTGGGTGTGTATAGATGACTGAGATGATTGTGTCGTAATTCACTTGAGCCGCATGACCGTGAATACGTTCAACAGCCATTACGCCTTCTTCCATAGCTTTATGTGCAAGCATTGGACCACGAACCAAGTCACCAATTGCGTATACACCCTCAACAGAAGTTGCACACCAATCGTTCACCTCAACCAAACCACGCTCAGTCAATTTAATGCCTGAATCATCAGCCAACAAACCTTCAGCATATGCACGACGACCGACACAAACGATCAACTTGTCAAAAGTTTCAGTTTTGTCTTCGCCAGCTTGGTTATATTTAACCGTCACTTCACGACCGTTGATTTCAGTGCCTGCAACTTTTGCACCGATACGGATATCCATACCTTGCTTAGTTAACTGCTTTTGAAAATCTTTTGCCAAAGCTTTATCAGCCATAGGCAAGAATACATCCATTGCTTCAAATACAACAACTTCTGCACCCAAACGGCGCCATACTGAACCGAGTTCAAGACCGATCACACCAGCACCAATCACACCTAAACGCTTAGGCACTTCTTGGAATTCAAGTGCACCCGTAGAATCAACGATTAAGTCTTGATCTACAGGAGCTACAGGAATACTTATAGGGACAGAACCTGTTGCTAGAATTACATATTGAGGCTCTAAAACTTGAACTTCACCTTCAAATGGCGTGAATTCAACTTTTTTACCCGCCAGTAATTTACCCGTACCTTGTAACCATTCAATGCCATTGCCTTTAAACAACTGAGCAATACCGCCGGTCAACTGATCTACCACTTTGTCTTTACGACCAAGCATTTTAGCAAGATCAAATTTAACTTCACCCGTAGTAATACCATGGTCATCTAAGTGCTGAACGGTATCTTCGTAACGGTGTGAAGAATCAAGTAAAGCTTTAGAAGGGATACAGCCTACATTTAGGCAAGTACCACCTAAAGATGGTTTGCCTTTATGAATACGTTTTTCGATACACGCAACTTTATAACCAAGTTGAGCAGCACGAATCGCCGCTTCATAGCCACCTGGTCCACCGCCAATTACAACTAAGTCAAATTGTTGAGACATTTTTATCTCCAAAAATGGGCTTAGAGGATCGCCCTAAGCCCATGGATTTATTCTTTATTAAAGATCAAGGATAAGACGAGCTGGTTCTTCTAACAATTCTTTAATTGCTACAAGAAAACCTACAGCTTCTTTACCATCGATTAAACGGTGGTCATAAGAAAGTGCCAAGTACATCATTGGTAAAATTTCAACTTGACCATTTACAGCCATAGGACGTTCCTGGATTTTGTGCATACCCAAGATTGCAGTTTGTGGCGTATTCAAGATAGGTGTAGATAACAATGAACCGAAAGTACCACCATTAGTAATGGTGAATGTACCACCAGTCATGTCTTCAATACCCAGTTTACCATCACGTGCTTTAGCAGCAAAACCACGAATGCCATTTTCAACTTCAGCATAGTTCATGCGGTCTGTATCACGAAGTACAGGAACGACTAAACCACGTTCAGAAGATACAGCAACACCGATGTCATAATAACCGTGATACACGATGTCATCGCCATCAATTGAAGCATTTACCGCCGGGTAGCGTTTAAGTGCTTCAGTTGCCGCTTTAACGAAGAATGACATAAAGCCAAGACGCGCACCATGACGCTTCTCGAATGCATCTTTGTATTGAGCACGCATTTCCATGATTGGTTTCATGTTTACTTCGTTAAACGTCGTCAACATTGCAGTGCTTTGTGTAGCAGCAAGAAGACGTTCAGCAACACGTTTACGTAAACGAGTCATTGGAACACGTTTTTCAATACGTTCGCCAATCGCCACGCTTAATGGCGCAGCAGCAGGAGCCGCTGGTTTAGCTTGATGACTTGCAACATCTTCTTTAGTAATACGGCCACCGCGACCCGTACCGGCAACATCAGCAGCCGAAATACCAGTTTCAGTTAATGCTTTACGTACAGCAGGCGCTTGGTCAGCAACAGGTTGAGCACGTTCAACAACAGGGGCAGCACCCGCTTCAGTTTGAGACGCAGCTTGTTCAACCTGTTCTTCAGACTGAACTGCTTGAGTTTGAGCAGCGCCAGAAACAGCACCTTCTTCAAACTGTGCAATCACTTCATTAGAAAGAACAGTTTCGCCTTCACCTTTAATGATGGTAGCGATTGTGCCGTCAGCAGGAGCAACAACTTCTAAAACAACTTTATCAGTTTCAATATCACAGATCACTTCATCACGTGATACAGCTTCACCTGGTTGTTTGTGCCAAGTTGCAATCGTACCGTCTGCAACTGACTCTGGGAATACCGGTGCTTTAATTTCGGTTGCCATTATTTAGAATCTCCTGATTGTTCAGCTACGATCGCCAATGCGTCATTTACTAGCTGAGCTTGTTGTTTTGCATGCAAATATGGTGAACCACAAGCTGGCGCAGCAGAAGCTGGACGGCCTGCGTAACTGATACGGACTTGTTTAGCAGATTTCATCACATCGTCATATAGACGTGGGGCGATGAATAACCAAGCACCTTGGTTTTTCGGCTCTTCTTGAGTCCAAACCACTTCTTTTAGATTTGGATAAGAAGCAAGCACTTCAGCAATACGTTGTTCTGGGTATGGATACAATTGTTCAATACGAACGATTGCAGTGTTGTTTAGATTTTCTGCACGGCGTTTTTCAAGTAAATCGTAATAAACCTTACCACCACAAAGTACCAGACGAGTCACGTCAGCTTTGTTGATTTGATCTACTTCATCAATCACAGTCTGGAATGTACCAGTAGCAAGCTCCTCTAAAGTAGATGTTGCAAGTTTGTGACGAAGCAACGACTTCGGTGAAGTCACAATCAATGGTTTACGAATTGGACGAACCGCTTGACGACGTAGAGCATGGAAAATCTGTGCAGGTGTTGTCGGTGTGATTACTTGCATATTGTCTTCAGCACATAACTGCAAGAAACGCTCTAAACGTGCAGATGAATGTTCTGGACCCTGACCTTCATAACCGTGTGGAAGCAACATGGTCAAACCACATACACGCTCCCATTTGGTTTCACCTGAAGCAATAAATTGGTCGATAACAACCTGTGCACAGTTCGCGAAGTCACCAAATTGTGCTTCCCAAATAATTAAACCATGTGGAATTGTAGTTGCATAACCATATTCAAATGCAAGTACCGCCATTTCAGACAAGAGTGAGTCATAAATTGCAGTACGCGGCTGGTTCTCTTTAATATGACAAAGTGGGATATAAGTTGAACCATCCACCTGATTGTGCAATTTCGCATGACGATGTGAGAAAGTACCACGACCCACGTCTTCACCGGTAATACGAACCATGTAGCTTTCATCAAGCAAGGTTGCATAGGCTAAAGTTTCAGCCGCACCCCAGTTCAACGGCATCTCACCAGTCTGCATTTTAAAGCGTTCATCAATCACTTTCGCAACTTGACGTTGCATCACAAAACCTTCAGGAAGCTCGCGCATTTTCGCGCCAAGTTCTTTCAAGCGTTCGATTGGGAAAGTGGTATCCCAAACATCTGTATACTCGTGACCTAAATAAGGTTTCCAATCCACAAACATTTTGGTATTTGGTTCGAGTACCAATGCATTGGCAACATGTTTGCCGGCTTCAAGATCTGAACGGTAATTTTCAACCATTTGATCCGCAGCTGCACGGTCAACTACACCTTCTTTCACCAGTTGATCTGCATAAAGCGTACGCGTTGTGGCTTTCTTGGTGATCACCTGATACATCATTGGCTGAGTTGCAGCAGGCTCATCCGCTTCATTATGACCACGACGACGGTAACAGAACATGTCAATCACAACGTCTTTACGGAATGTATGACGGAAGTCATGAGCCAACTGAGTCACAAAAATCACAGCTTCAGGATCATCGCCATTCACATGGAATACCGGTGCCTGAATCATTTTCGCAATATCAGTACAGTATTCGGTAGAACGCGCATCACGTGGATCAGATGTTGTAAAGCCCACCTGGTTATTTACCACGATATGAACGGTACCACCCACTGTAAAGCCACGAGTTTGTGACATTTGGAAGGTTTCTTGGTTTACACCTTGGCCTGCAAATGCTGCATCACCATGTACAATAATTGGCAATACATCATCACCACCAATATCTTTACGGCGCACTTGACGAGCACGTACAGAACCTTCAACTACAGGTCCTACGATTTCCAAATGTGATGGGTTAAACGCCAATGCCAAGTGAACTTCACCACCCGGAGTCATGACGTTAGATGAGAAACCTTGATGGTATTTAACGTCACCAGAACCTTTTTTATGAATTGATTTACCTTCAAATTCACCAAAAAGATCTGCCGGGTTTTTACCCATGATGTTGACTAGAAGATTGAGACGACCACGGTGTGGCATACCAATCACAACTTCTTTACAACCGACAGAACCTGCACGTTGAATGATTTCGTTGACCATTGGGATAAATGATTCACCGCCCTCAACACCGAAGCGTTTAGCGCCAACATATTTGTTACCGAGGAATTTTTCTAGGCCTTCAGCCGCAGTTAAACGCTCAAGAACGTGTTTTTTCTGTTCTGCAGTAAAGTTGAATTGACCTTTTGCCCCTTCAAGACGTTGTTGAATCCAACGTTTCTCTTTGGTATCCACGATGTGCATGTATTCAGTACCAATAGAACCGCAATAAACGGCTTCCATTACTTCAACCATTTCACCCAGGGTAGCTTCTGTTTTACCCAGTGCAAGGTTGCCTGTATTGAATACTGTATCAAGATCAGATTTCGTTAAACCGTGTGTAGCAAGATCAAGATCAGGCACATCTTCACGTTTTGCCAAACCTAATGGATCCAGTTTTGCTTTTTGATGACCACGGTTCCGATACGCAGCAATCAACTGTAATACGCCAATTTGACGACGTTCATGCTCAGAACTTACAGAACTTTGAACAACAGGTTGTACGCGGCTTGAATTGCGACCTAATAAAAGGAATTGCTCACGTACATTGCTATGTGGTTGATCACCTTTAGGGAATTTATCGAAATATTCGCGCCAGTCAGCCCCAACAGAGTCTGGTGACGTCAAATAATGTTCATAAAGTTCTTCAATATACGCTGCACTGTCAGCGCTTAGTTCAGTGTCAAGACGCAGTGCGTCAGCAACTTCTTGCATTTGTGGACCCATTTCCTATTGCAAAAACATTTTCAGGATGCTTTTTAAGCGAACCCATGATTAATAATGTCAAATTGGTAACATGACATTAGTCCCCAGCAGGCATAAGCCATGAGGCGTTATCACTTCATCAGGAATAACCCAATGTGAATAATGAATCATAACGCCCTCGTTGGCATCATCACTCATTTAAATACTCGACCGAAACCGAGCAATTTTTTGCAAAATCGACTTAGAAAAAATAACTACGCGACCTATTTTTTCTAAAACGATTCATCTCTATTTATAAACCTTATAAACACTCAAAAATGTTGAAAAAATGTACATTAATAAGGTACTTTTTTTTAAATATAATGATGTATCAAATCGTAACATGATATCTGGTTACAATTGATTTTTTTGACACATACCTCTCATAAATTAGCGAAATACATCCTCTCCATTTTCCTCTAACATATGGTGCTGTATTTAATAAATAGTTTCAATGCAGACCATAGTCCCAAGCCAACATTCCCAATACAACAAAAGAGAGCACAATCTTTAAACTGGCCCTCTTTATTTAGCCTATATATTAACATTTTAATCTCAACTTTGCAGATTGAAACTTAAGATTAGGGCTTTAATTATCAATTCGAACAACTTAACTACAATTCAGCGAGACCATAATGCAATTTATCGCCAGCTTTAAACAATTTCAGTGATTTAAATCGACACGAGCAGCAAATATTCTCACTCACCTAACCCATACATTTTTTACATAATTCTATAAATTATTTTGATATTCAAAACATAAAAAAAGCACGCCCTAAGGCGTGCTTTTTTTGATAGATATAGATTAACCTGCTTGGTCTAACAACATATTGCGAATGTGACCAATCGCTTTAGTTGGATTCAAACCTTTAGGACAAACTGATACGCAGTTCATGATGCCTTTACAACGAAACAGACTGAATGGGTCGTCAAGACGAGCCAAACGATCTTGAGTTGCAGAATCACGCGAGTCAATAATGAAGCGGTATGCATTCAACAACGCTGAAGGACCCAAGAATTTATCCGGGTTCCACCAGAATGAAGGACATGCTGTTGAACAACATGCACAAAGGATACACTCATAAAGACCGTTCAAGTGCTCACGCTCTTCAGGAGACTGTAAACGCTCCTTCGCTGGCGCAGGCTGATTGTTAATCAGGAACGGTTGGATTTTATGGAATTGATCGTAGAACTGATTCATGTCTACAACCAAATCTTTAATCACAGGTAAACCGGGTAAAGGACGGATAGTGATTTCATTTGGTAAATCGTTAAGATTCCACAAACAAGCCAAACCGTTTTTACCGTTGATGTTTACACCATCAGAACCGCAAATACCTTCACGACAGGAACGACGGAACGTTAAAGATTCATCTTGTACTTTCAACGCAAGAAGAGCATCAAGCAACATACGGTGCTTGTCAGTCAACTCAAGTTTAAAAGTTTGCATGTATGGTGCTTTATCCTTGTCAGGATCATAGCGGTAGATATGGAATGTACGGATACCTCTACTCATCTGGATTCTCCTGATTAGAATGTACGTGGTTTAGGTGGAATTGGATCAACCGTTAATGGTTGGAAACGTACCGGTTTGTATTCAAGATGGTTGTCTGCTGAATACCATAAAGTATGTTTCATCCACTCATCATCACGACGACCGTATGAATAAGTTGGGTGATCTGCTGGCAATTCGAAATCTACAACTGTGTGTGCACCACGACATTCTTTACGTGCAGCAGCCGAGATTAAGGTCGCTTTAGCAACTTCATACAAGTTTTCAACTTCTAGTGCTTCAACACGTGCAGTGTTAAAGACTTTAGATTTGTCTTTCAAGTGAATGTTGCGAACGCGTGGCTCAATTGCAAGAATCTGTTTTACACCTTCATCAAGAAGTGCAGATGTACGGAATACACCAGCATGGTCTTGAACGATGTCGCGAATTGCATCAGCAACGTCTTGAGCGTTTTCACCTTCAGTGGTTTCATCTAGGTGACGAACACGCTTCATGGTGTTTTCAAGTACAGTTGTAGGCAACGCAACATATTCATCACCGTGGTGTTTAGTCACGTAGTCAATGATGTGTTCACCAGCAGCTTTACCAAATACCACCAAGTCAAGCAGTGAGTTGGTACCTAAACGGTTTGCACCATGTACCGATACGCAAGAACACTCACCAATAGCATAGAAGCCTTTTACTGGTTGAGTATAGTTGTCTGTACCTGGAACTGGAGTAACCACTTGACCATGAATATTCGTCGGAATACCACCCATTTGGTAATGGATTGTAGGCACTACAGGAATTGGTTCTTTAGTGATATCCACGTTCGCGAATTTCTTACCAATTTCAAATACTGATGGTAGGCGTTTCATGATGGTGTCAGCACCCAGGTGTGTCATATCAAGCAGGATATAATCACCTTTAGGACCACAACCACGACCTTCTTTGATTTCCTGGTCCATAGAACGTGATACGAAGTCACGTGGCGCCAAGTCTTTCAAAGTCGGTGCATAACGTTCCATGAACGGTTCGCCGTCTTTGTTGCGAAGGATTGCACCTTCACCACGACAACCTTCAGTCAACAATACGCCTGCGCCCGCTACACCTGTAGGGTGGAACTGCCAGAATTCCATATCTTGCAATGGAATACCAGAACGAGCAGCCATACCAAGACCGTCACCAGTATTGATATAAGCATTTGTAGATGCACGGTAAACACGGCCAGCGCCACCGGTTGCAAACAATGTTGCTTTTGCTTGGAATACCGCAATATTACCAGTTTCTTGGTCAATTGCCGTTACACCAAGCACATCACCATTTTCCGCACGAACTAGATCAAGCGCGATCCATTCTACGAAAAATTGAGTACCCATTTTCACATTGCTTTGATAAAGCGTATGAAGCAATGCATGACCTGTACGGTCAGCAGCAGCACATGCACGTGGAACTGGTTTCTCACCATAGTTTGCAGAGTGACCGCCGAATGGACGTTGGTAAATTGTACCGTCCGCATTACGGTCAAATGGCATACCCATGTGTTCAAGCTCATAAACAACTTTAGGCGCTTCACGACACATAAATTCGATTGCGTCTTGGTCACCTAACCAGTCCGAACCTTTTACGGTGTCATAGAAGTGGTAGTGCCAGTTATCTTCTTGCATATTACCAAGAGATGCACCAATACCACCTTGCGCTGCAACAGTGTGCGAACGTGTTGGGAATACTTTAGTAAGCACTGCAACATTCAAACCAGCTTGAGCAAGTTGGTAAGAAGCACGCATACCTGAACCACCACCACCAACGATGACTGCATCAAAAGTGAGGTGTTGAATGTTTGTATAATCTTCTTTAGGGGTTATCGCGCCCATGATATTTTCCTATCAATTCGCCCAAAAAATCTGGATTGCCCAGATTGCATATGCAAATACAGCAATAATGACTGCTGATGTCAGCACTAGGCGTAAACCTGAAGCTGAAGGACCCATTTGACGAGTAGTCACATAGTCAGTGAATACCTGCCACATGCCGATCCAAGCGTGTGCGACAAGAGATAAGACCGCCAACAAAGATAAAATCTTCATTGGTAATGTCATCATAAAGCCAAACCATTGTTCGTAGCCAAATCCGCCATTAATGAGGATCCAACCCAATACCACAACAGTATAAACAGCCAATACAACAGCACTTATACGCTGGATAAACCAATCGCGAGAACCGGAACCCGTAAAACCTGTAGCACTTTTCATTAGAGAACAATCCATACAAATGCTGCAACAATACCGATTGCAGACAAGATCAATGAAATAGTAGCTGCTATACGACCACTTTGCAGTTCTTCGGCAATGCCGATATCTGCAAGTAAATGCTTAATACCCGTAATAAAGTGGAATATTAAACCGGCTACAAATACCCATACGATGAAACGTACAATGAAGCTACCGAAGATTGCTTGAACTTGAGCAAAACCTTCAGCCGAAGACAATGATTTGTCTAAAAGCCACAAAAGTACCGGTACGAGTAAAAATACGATGACACCAGAAAGACGGTGTAGAATTGATGCAATAGCCACAGGGGATTTTAAGTTTACTTCTAAAACTTGACCCATGGACAAATTGACAGGTCTGTTGCTTTTCACAGCGGGCATCCTGTAAGTAAAAACTCCATCCGGAGTTTGTTGGAATTAATTCGAAGGAAAGCTAGCATTGTTAGGTATTTGCAATATCCCGCAATACCTAAACTTAAAACGACAGGGAATTATAAAACGTCGACTATTAAAACACAAACAATCACATTTGGCTTTTTTACAAAAAACCGTTAAATAAGAATCATTAGCATGAATTAAGTTAACAAAGTAGACAAAATACATATAAGAAAAAGAAGCTATATAATTGGTTTTTATTAATTAAAATGCTATTTGATTGATCGTTTTTTGCTTTAATAATTAAATCAATATATTTAGACTAAAGATGAACAAATCCTCATAATCGCTAATTATCCTTTTAAAGCAGAAGTAATTGTGCGAATTGCTTTTATATTTTTTAAATAAATAGGAGGTATTTATATAGAAGTAGAGATTGGTAACATCATGAAACGAAATAACCACTTAGTCTGTGCATAACTCCTCCCCCTTACCTTTTTCAGCTCATTATATAGTCAAAAAAATGATCTTTTACCATACAATCGATGAATAAATAAGGACTTCAACCACATCAAATAAGTTATTTTTTATACAAACGCACGTGTTTTTACCGACAACTAATCGCTTTTTATTATGAATAAGAAAGCCACACTTTCCTTTAAGCGATACAGGTAAGTTGCGAGAATTATAATAGTTTAGTTAAAGAAGTTATTTTCAAAATCCAAACCACCTAGAGTTTTTAAGAATTAAAACTTGCTTACAATTAAAGCGGTAGCGTTATTTTTTTCTGCACCTCAGCTACAATTTGACTTATTATAGTGTGTCGGTACTGAGATTCTCTTCATTATTTTTGGATTATTTTTTGACCAAATCTCTATGAAAAAGTCATTTTTTATCCATAAGTATAATTGACAAAATTTCAGTACTCACTAATCTTATAGCAAATTTTTGATCCATCTGATTCGCGCATTAAAAGATTAGTACTACGAGTCGGATAAAACATTCACCAGGACAGGAGATCGATTGAATGTCTGAAGCAACTGGCAAAAAAGCCGTTTTACAGCTTGATGGCAAAGAAATTGAATTACCAATTTACAGCGGCACATTGGGCCCAGATGTAATCGACGTTAAAGATGTGTTGACCTCAGGTCACTTTACTTTTGATCCTGGTTTTATGGCAACAGCTGCATGTGAATCTAAAATCACATTCATCGATGGCGGTAAAGGTGTTCTTTTACACCGTGGTTACCCAATCGACCAGTTAGCAACTAAAGCAGACTATTTAGAAACTTGCTACTTATTGTTAAACGGCGAACTTCCAACAGCTGAACAAAAAGTAGAATTTGACGCTAAAGTGCGTAACCATACCATGGTTCACGATCAAGTTAGCCGTTTCTTCAATGGTTTCCGTCGTGATGCTCATCCGATGGCAATCATGGTGGGTGTCGTTGGTGCGCTTTCTGCGTTCTATCATAACAACCTAGATATCGAAAATGTTGATCACCGTGAAATTACAGCAATCCGCCTGATTGCTAAGGTTCCTACGCTTGCAGCTTGGAGCTACAAATACACAGTTGGTCAACCGTTCGTTTACCCACGTAACGACTTAAGCTACGCTGAAAACTTCCTGTACATGATGTTTGCTACTCCTGCAGACCGTGATTACAAAGTTGATCCAATTCTTGCGAAAGCAATGGACCGTATCTTTACGCTTCATGCTGATCACGAACAAAATGCGTCTACATCTACAGTACGTCTAGCGGGTTCTACTGGTGCTAACCCTTACGCATGTATCGCTGCGGGTATTTCTGCACTTTGGGGCCCTGCTCACGGTGGCGCGAACGAAGCCGTTCTTAAGATGCTTGATGAAATCGGCTCTGTAGAAAACGTTGCTGGTTTCATGGAAAAAGTGAAAACTAAAGAAGTTAAACTTATGGGCTTCGGTCACCGAGTTTATAAAAACTTCGATCCGCGCGCGAAAGTAATGAAAGAAACTTGTGATGAAGTTCTTGCTGCGCTTGGCATCAACGACCCACAACTTGCGCTTGCAATGGAACTTGAACGTATTGCGTTATCTGACGAATACTTCATCAAACGTAACTTGTATCCTAACGTAGACTTCTACTCAGGTATCATTCTTAAAGCGATTGGTATTCCGACTGAAATGTTTACTGTAATCTTCGCGCTTGCACGTACAGTGGGCTGGATTAGCCACTGGTTAGAAATGCATAGCGGTCCTTACAAAATCGGTCGTCCACGTCAACTTTACACTGGTGAAGTTCAACGTGACATCCAAGGTCGTTAATTCTTAAAGAATTTAATGATTTTAAAAACCGCCTCTTTAGGCGGTTTTTTATAGTTAAAAAAATTAAAGTATTTTTAATGCTGACGCACTATCTTGTCATTTTACACCTATGAAAGAATTACAGTTTTAAACTGTAAAGAGAACATTATCTTCATATAGCCAACACTTTAAACCAAATAATTTAATTGCACTTCCCAGGCAGCGACCTTGACAAATATGGATTATCTATAGCAAATAATAAATACGGTTAACTTCTTAATAGTTGTATGTATATAAACATATTTTCTAAAAGTGAGAAAAATTAATCAGCTTAAATCTGAGTTTAGTAAAAGTGTTACACCCTATCGCAAATTCAAAAATCAAAATTTATAATTAATATAATCACTTATGCAGAACCATGAAATTTTTTAAATACAGATACAATATTGAATTAACCAATCAAATAAATTTTCTTTCCTAAACATTTACTCTGACCTTAATGAGCGAATAAAATCTTTTTATTAACTGAAAATTGAAATACTATGATCCAAAAATTTAGACTATTTTTATGGTTCAAACTTTATTTAATGTTTGATATTTACAACTTTCGTTACCGAAATTTGACAAGTGGCGAAATTAATCTTTCACGACAAATTTTTGGTGATCTAATCAACTATAATGAAGTTAAAATATTTAATATCAAATACCTCCCTTGGCAACCCATAAATATGTATATGGCCCCCAATGGAAACCTTTTTATGAATGATGAAAATTTTTGTGAAGATTTTTCTAAAAAATCAAAACCAATGCAAGGCTTGTTCATCCATGAGATGACTCATATTTATCAGTATCAGTCTCACATTAATGTACTTTTACAAGGTGCTCTCTTACAGTCCAAATATTTTTTAAGTTTTAAAAAATATAATCCTTATAAATATGATTTTATTAAAGATAAACCATTTAATACATACAACATTGAACAACAAGGAGAAATTGCTAGAGATATATTATTTAATAGAATTCCCAATATTATTTTGAATCCTCAGATAAATATACAATGATTTATCTCTATTTTTTTAAATTTTATTTTAACTCGTAAAACCTCACCCCCTCCTCATTCTCTTAGTTCCTGTTCTATAATTTTGTTTAATTAGATACCCCCATTTTCAACTTTACCCATTCCAATTCACTCATTAAAAGCCACTAATTTTAGAGCTTACGGTGTCATTGTCGCTTAATTAATATTTATATATGATGCTGGCTACGCATTAAACTTTGAATAAAATTTCACCAGCCAGGACTACTGGACTAATAAACATATGGTAGTCCTCCCATAAATAACCGAAGTTAAAAGTAGAGGTTAAGCAGCCATTAAAGGTGGCTTTCCTTTGTTAGCCTGATGTGGTCTTTCATGAT
>NZ_JAZQPV010000137.1:0-3098 GCF_045628685.1 Acinetobacter sp. | reverse complement strand
CCCGGCAACCTGAATCGCTTTACCCCACAACAACAGTTTTTCTGTCATGGTGGATTTACCAGCATCGGGGTGGGAAATAATAGCAAAAGTTCTGCGAGCCGCTACTTCTGTAGGTAATTGATCTTTAAACATAAGGGAAATCTTCAATATGTACACAGTTTTGTACACACTTCTAAATGTGTAACAAGCCAGTGAAGTGATAACTTAAAATTGGCGCAATTGTAGCAGATTTCAGCTGATAATCATTAACTCACTACGAACTGAATAGCCACCGATTTTGTAGACACTCTTTAGTTAGATAAAATGGCTAATTAACGAGGTGTTTATGAGCAGTAGCAAACGATATCCTGAAGAATTCAAAATTGAAGCAGTAAAGCAAGTGACTGAAAAAGGTCATAGTGTATCTGAAGTGGCCACACGTTTAGGTACAACCACGCATAGTCTGTATGCCTGGATCAAGCGTTATGATCCTCAGGAACCTAAAATCACAGACTCTAGGGATGCAGTTTCAGAATTGGCAAAGCTAAAAAAGGAGCTGCAACGGGTTACCGAAGAAAGGGACATATTAAAAAAAGCCGCGGTGTACTTCGCAAGCCAGTCCAAATGAGGTATGCCTTTATTCAGGACAATAAGCACATATGGCCTATTCGTCGTTTATGTTCGACTTTAGATGTTCATCACAGTGGTTATTACGCATGGTTAAAGCAACCCACGAGTAAAACCACAAAGAAACGGCAACTGCTTGCAGGCTTAATTAAACAGTTTTGGCTGGAATCTGGAGGAGTCTACGGCTATCGCAAGATTCACTGTGATTTGAAAGACGCTGGCGAAAATTGCGGTATCAACCGGGTACATCGGTTAATGAAAGCGGATGGGCTTAAATCACAGCGCGGCTATCGCAAGCCTAGAGCTTATGCAGGTACGCCAAGTATTGTTTCCGCAAACACCTTAGAACGACAGTTTAATCCAACTCAGCCTAATCAGCGGTGGGTGACTGATATTACTTATATTCGCACACATGAAGGTTGGTTATATCTTGCTGTGGTAATTGATTTATTTTCACGTCTTGTTGTTGGTTGGTCTATGAAATCGAGAATGACTACAGATCTGGTTTTAGATGCATTATTGATGGCACTATGGCGGAGAAAACCACAGAATAAAGTTCTGATCCACTCTGACCAAGGCAGCCAATACACCAGCCATGAATGGCAAGCATTCATTAAACAACACAATCTGGAATGTAGTATGAGTCGCAGAGGAAACTGTCATGATAATGCTGTTGCTGAGAGCTTCTTTCAGTTGCTGAAGCGGGAGCGTATTAAGAAGAAAATTTACGTATCGAGATCAGATGCTCGAGCGGATATATTTGAATATATTGAAATGTTTTATAACTCAAAACGAAGACATGGTTCCAATGGACAACGTTCTCCATTAGATTATGAAAAGGCCCATCAAAAGATGGTTATGTGTGTCTAGAATTTTGGTGGCTATTCAAACCCTATTCCCAGATATTTTTAATATAAACGATCAATTAACTTTGTCTCCTCTAAGCTTAGCTACTACAGTGAAATTTAAAAACGATTAATCTATTATTTCTTTAAATCTTTCCTAACTGCCCAGTCCAGGGGGATTAAAGCTCTGTGCGATCCTCTCCCCCATCGTTCCTTCGTTGCATCTACATATTTTTTATCTTTTGAAAAATAAGCATGTTCAAGTAAAATAACCTGCAATCCTTTTATTTTTGCAGTTTCATTAAAAATAAATTCAATATGTTTCTCTAGAGCATTAATATCTTCATCATTGTCACTCCCTAATATCACATTTTCATCTTTTAGTGTCGAAGGGAAATAAGGTCGACTGATTTGATCTAAGAATAAGACACCAGGCACTGAGGTTTTTTGTGTTTCAAAATACTTATGCAGTGCAAAAGCTAGAGAAATATGAATTGCTAAGTAATTTTGATCTGAACCTAAATCTGACATTTTAAGGATAGATTCTGTTTCATTTTCTATTATACTAATTTCAGGTTTTAAGGCATTAAAATCTAACTCAGCATTTACACATGGTGCAACTGTTGGTAGTAATTGAAAATTTTCGGTGGCAAATTTAGAAATCTTTAATTCAGCTCTTCTCAATTTTATTTCTTTGGAGCTTTTATCAATTTGTGCTTCAATTTCTTGAATCTCTGCAGATAATACATCTAAATCAACTCCTTCCTGTATATCCTCTTGAAAGGTCTCTAAAAAATATGATATCCGCCCTCTGAGATGTGCTTGTTGTTTAGAATGGTCATCATATTGTCTCATCTCTTCTGTCTGTCTATACCAAGACTGAATTTTTGAATCGACATGAGATAACATAGCATTTAAATCATTTAATTTATCATTTAAATTATTTTCTAAAAGAATCAGCTTAGGCTCGACTCTTTTAATTGAAATATTCTCATCTCTAATTTGCATTAGAGTAGATTTTAAATGCTCCGCCATTGAAATTCCAATCTTTGACTCAGACTTACAAACCGGACATTGTTCAGGAATATTAGAAAGATTAAAGTGATTTACTAATTCCAACTTATTTAATTGTCTTGCTACTGTTCCTTTATAACCTGATGCCTCAAGAATAACTTTTTTTGTAGCATTTAATTTACTATATAGCTCGGTTATTTCATCAAGGAGAGCTTTCCTTTTAATATTTAGTAATGTTATCTCACTATTATCGGGGTAATTAATAAATTGAGTTTCAACTTTTAAAATTTCTCTGAGATTTTCTATGATGTCGCTTAGACTGTTTTCATCACTTGTGAAAACATTTAAACCTAATCTTTTTGCTTCTTCTAAAAAATTTCTTGCTTTACTTATTGAGTCTTCTTGCGACCTTAAAGTCAAATTTTTCTTATTCTTCTCTAATTCTAAACGACTTTTTAGTTTTTTTAGTTGTTGTTCAAGATAAATACTTTCTTCATTCGATATATTAAGATAATAAGGCAAAGCTGCTAAAAAATCTTTAGACTTTTCAGCATCATCCATGCTATGAAATAGAAGTGACTCACTATCAATAACTTCTTTCGT
This sequence comes from Acinetobacter sp., assembly GCF_045628685.1. Classification (GTDB taxonomy): domain Bacteria; phylum Pseudomonadota; class Gammaproteobacteria; order Pseudomonadales; family Moraxellaceae; genus Acinetobacter. The sequence goes on along the minus strand of NZ_JAZQPV010000137.1, from coordinate 30 downwards.
GATCAGTAAAAATGGCGTTATATTTCGAAT
>NZ_JAZQPV010000136.1:0-67733 GCF_045628685.1 Acinetobacter sp. | reverse complement strand
TGCAATGGCTGCTGATGAAGTTATTGTAACAGATGAAGGTGTTACATCTTTTTCTTTCTTTAAACCAGCAGCTGTTCGTGCTGAGGTCGGTACCACGGGTTACGGTGGTGCAATCTCATGGAACGCTAACCCATATGTAGGTGTTACATTGGGCTATAATGGGGGTGATATTTCCTGGTCAGATGACTTGTCCATTAATGGTAACGATTATGATCTTGATATGGACAATAACCTAACATATTTAAATGCTGAAATTCGTCCTTGGGCAAACTGGTTCTATATGGCTGCAGGTGTTGCCTACATCGATAATGACTATGATTTAGAACGTCGTCCAGGTACTAACGCTTCTTTTACTGTGGATGGATCACGATTTAATGCAGGTTTCACTGATGTCCGCATTGATGGTAATTTATCTTACAAGAATAATCTTGCACCATATGTAGGTCTTGGTTTTTCACCCGCCATTACTAATCGCTGGGGTGTCTTTGGTGAAATTGGTGCTTACTACAATGGAAATCCAACTGCTAACTTAAGAGTGAATCCGGAAGCACGGGGTTTAATCGGTGATGATGGTCGTACCTTAAGTCAAGCAATTAATGATGAAGAAGATGAAATCCGTAACGATAATAAATACGAATGGCTACCAGTAGCGAAACTGGGTGTAAGCTTCCGTTTCTAATTCTAAATTTTATAAAAACGAGCTTCGGCTCGTTTTTTTGTTTTTGAAGATTAAGTTTTAAGGATTTAATACTTTTAATTAAAAACGATAACCTACTTTCATCTCATCGGTAAAAGCATCATTCTTGCTTACTGAGGATAAAGGTCCGGACAGACTGCATGAAATATTTTGATTTTGTTAGATTTTTTCTAAATTAAATTTTAAATATTTTATGCTGCCGATAATAAATGAATATTATAAGACTCCCTGCATCTAAACCATAGGAACCATCTTAAGGACTTAAGGTGAAAGCAGGGTTGCCAACACTCGAATCTAATCCAATATTTATAATATATGTCTATTTGTTATTAAATATATGAGCCATCCCCCAAAGTTGTACTCCACTGATCTGTTTAATAATTCATTCAAGCGACTGGTGTATCACTCTCTGAACTGATTAAGGTGAAGTAATTTTAAAATTTTGCCATTTGATCCAACATACTCATCCATAGATTAAGTTATTAACTGTTATACCTGTTTGAAAATCAAGCTTAAGGAATAGAGGTGTTTCTATAGTCTTGTATCTGGCTGGATATTAAATTGAGTAAAGGAAGGGGATATCCCCGATATAATTGACCAGCAGGTTCGTCGATTAATCTAAAATTTTCAAAGGTATTTTTAAACTTTGATAACTTAGGCCTGTATATACGTTCCAAGATTAATTTGGCTGGTAGCCTACAAGAGCCGTGAGAGTGTTGCTATGCAATTTAAAGCGTACCGCATTTAAATCATCTGGACTGCGGGTAAGGGGATCGAGTGCATAACCAATATCGGTAGCAAAAAATCGGTCATAAATGAGACCTGTGGACAAATTGAGATCGAGTGGTAATTTTAAGGCCGCGTTGGATAGATAAAAATGTTTGACGAAATCTTGTGTAGATTTTTTAGTATAGATCTATGGATTATTGGCTTCAGGCCGGTAGGTATTGTCTGGAATATTGGCATCAACAGCGTGGTTGAAAATTCAGCGTAGTGATTAGGTTGTAAAAATATAGCAATACTTTGATTTGAAGTTTCAAGTGCTGCAGAAAATACCGGTGCAGGCAAAAAATGCACGCCTTGATGCCAAATGCCGTAGCTTTCATAAATAAGCCCAAATTAAATCATGACTTCACTTATATAGGTTTGTGTAAAACTTGATAACATACCTGGTAATTAATTTTTTTATTTAGTGTGAGTACTGTATGTCGTTTTATTAAGTATGAGCAAGTCTAATTTTAAGATTGTTTATACTTTAATTTCTGAATAACTAAAAATTCTTTATATTACTGATAATTAAAATAATAGAAACGTTTAATTAAAAGTAAAAAAGGGATATTAATATATCCCTTATCTAAAAAAATAATGTGATTTTTAATCTTCTGGATAAGCCACTCGTTTCAATGCTTTAATATCCGCTTCTGGTGAGCAGAGTGAAATAAACTCATAACCATAGCCACGTAATAAATGACCTTTACGTACTGCAATCCAGGTGGTGTTTACGCCAAAAATATCGGTTGGAATCTGTTTTAAACGGTAGTCACGTTCTGCGTCATAAGCGACATTATTGACAATACCAACACCCATATTCAGTTCGACATAGGTTTTGATGACATCGGCATCAAGTGCTGACATTACAATATCGACATCAATTCCTGCCTCTTCAAAGGCTTTGTCAATTTTTGAACGCCCTGTGAAACCGCCATGGTAGGTAATCAGCGGGTATTGCGCCAAGTCTTCTAAAGCAATATCTGTTTTGCTTGCCAGAGGATGGTTTTGTGGAATAATAATACTGTGTTGCCAAGTATAAAAAGGCACACTTGCAAGGTTATCTTCAGTGGTTAAAGATTCGGTTGCAATACCAATATCCGCTTCGCCTTGAAGCAACATTTCAGTAATTTCAACCGGACTTGCCTGTTGCAAAATCAGGTGTACTTTTGGAAATTCTTTTTTAAATTGATTCACAATTGGCGGCAAAACATAACGGGCTTGTGTATGTGTGGTTGCAATTGTGAGCGTACCTTCATCGACGCGGTTAAAGTCATCAGCAAGACGTTTAATGTTGTCGGCATCAACCAGCATCCGTTCAACAATACCGAGCAAAGACTGCCCCGGCTCAGTTAAACCCAGCAAACGTTTACCTTTACGGATAAATAGTTGTACGCCTAGTTCATCTTCCAAATCCTTGATGTGTTTACTTACCCCCGATTGGGAGGTATAAAGTGCTGCTGAAGCTTCAGTTAAATTAAAGTTTTGTCTAACGGTTTCTCGAATAATTCTTAATTGTTGAAAATTCATGATTCTGTTTACCTTAAAAGGGAATGGGGCTTGTTTTGCCCCATCTATTTGTTCTTAAGCGACGTCATTGGCAAATAAATGCAATGCGGATGGGCTTAACCACACAGTTTGATTTGGTTTGAATTGATGTAATTTGGCTTCTTCAGAGTTAAGCGAAATTTCAATCAAATTACCTTGACGATCCTGAAGTTCAGCAAGCACTTTGCCAGCAATCCAAATTTCACGTAAGAACGTGGCTTGAATGGCATTTTGTTGCGGAGTCGCATGAATGCTGAGTTCGTTTGGACGCGCAAATGCAATAATTTCACCTTGTGGCGCATTTTTCACCTGTGGCAACTTAATGCGATCCTCTCCAAGATGGATGATACCCTGCTGGTTTTGACCTTCGAAACGGTTGGCCTGACCTAGAAAGTCGAACACAAACGGCGTTGCCGGTTTTTCATAAACTTCACGTGGCGAGCCAATTTGTTCTACATTACCTTTGTTCATCACGATAATTTGATCCGCTACTTCTAAGGCTTCTTCCTGATCGTGGGTTACAAAAATAGACGTGATATGCAATTCATCATGTAAGGTACGTAACCAGCGACGCAGTTCTTTACGCACTTTGGCATCAAGTGCACCAAAGGGTTCATCCAGTAACAGTACACGAGGCTCAACAGCGAGTGCACGAGCCAAAGCAATACGTTGACGCTGACCACCCGATAACTGAGCCGGGAAACGATCCGCCAAGAAACCGAGTTGAACTAAGTCGAGTAAACGGGTGACACGTTTTTTGATTTCCACTTCAGAAGGGCGTGTTGAACGCGGACGAACGCGTAAACCAAAAGCAATGTTGTCAAATACGGTCATGTGACGGAATAAAGCATAGTGCTGGAATACGAAGCCCACCTGACGTTCGCGAACGTGAACATCGGTTGCATCTTCGCCTTCCAGAATCACCTGACCGCCATCGGCTGATTCCAAGCCTGCGATAATGCGCAGCAGGGTAGTTTTGCCGCAGCCTGATGGACCGAGCAATGCCACCAACTGGCCATCTGGAAAGTCGAGAGAGATGTTGTTAAGTGCATGGAATGCACCAAAGTGTTTTTCAATATTTTTAACTTGAATACTCATGATGTCATTCCTTAAGAAACTTGTGAATCTTCATTACGTTTGTTTTGCTTTTCTTGGCGTATTTCGACCCATGTTTTTAAAATTAGAGTCACAATGGCAAGTAAAGCCAACAGTGAGGACACTGCAAACGCAGCACTAAAGGTATATTCGTTGTAAAGGATTTCGACGTGTAGCGGCAAAGTATTAGTTTCACCACGAATATGACCAGACACCACCGATACCGCACCGAATTCGCCCATCGCACGGGCATTACACAGAATCACACCGTAAATCAGACCCCATTTAATATTCGGTAAGGTCACTTTATAGAAGGTTTGCCAACCTGAAGCGCCGAGTACAATTGCAGCTTCTTCTTCTTCAGTTCCTTGCGCTTCCATTAAAGGAATCAATTCACGCGCTACAAAGGGAACGGTAATAAAGATGGTCGCAAGCACAATGGCAGGCACGGCATACAATACTTTAATGTCGTGATCCATTAGCCAGTTGCCCATCCAGCCTTGAGTACCAAAAATCAGCACCAGCATCATGCCAGCAATGACCGGCGATACAGAAAATGGAATGTCAATAATGGTGGTTAAAATGGATTTACCACGGAAGTTGAATTTCGCAACAGACCAGGCCGCAGCGACACCAAACACCACGTTTAAGGGCACGGCAATGGCAGCAGTCAATAAAGTCAGTTTTACTGCCGATAGTGTATCTGGATTGATCAAGGCTTGGAAATAAACCGAAACCCCCTGTTTAAAGGCTTCCACAAAGACCAGAATTAAAGGCAGAATCAGGCAGCTTAAGAAAAAGATCAGCGCAATGGTAATCAGAAGATTACGCACCCATGTCGGTTCTCGGGTTGCATCGCGAGACTGCAGTTTTTCTGCTAAAGCATTGCTATTGGTGATTAAGCTCATGGTGCAGTTCTCCCTGTACGGCGGCTTGCCCACGCTTGTAGCAAATTAATCAGGAATAAGATCGCAAAAGAAATTAACAACATCACCACCGCAATTGTGGTTGCACCTGCGTAATCATATTCTTCCAAACGCGAAATAATCATCAATGGCGCGATTTCAGTTTCATAGGGCTGGTTACCCGCAATAAAGATTACTGAACCGTATTCACCCACACCACGTGCGAATGCCAATGCAAAACCAGTCAGTAGTGCGGGAAACAGAATCGGCAAAATAATTTTGGTTATAATCTGAAAACGGTTGGCGCCGAGTGCTGACGCCGCCTCTTCCAGTTCGTTTTCTAGATCGCTCAGCACGGGTTGTACAGTGCGGACTACAAAAGGCAAGCCAATAAAAATCAGCGCAAGCGTGATACCGATTGGGGTATAAGCCACTTTAATGCCCATGGGTTCTAGATACTGACCAATCCAGCCGGTAGGTGCATATAAAGATGTCAGTGCAATACCTGCAACTGCGGTTGGCAGGGCAAAAGGTAAATCCACCAAAGCATCAATAACCCGTTTACCAGGAAAGCTGTAACGTACTAAGCACCATGCCAGTAACAAGCCAAAGATCACATTGACGAAGGCTGCAATGAGCGCGGCACTAAAACTTAACTGCAGAGATTTTAAAATACGTTCTGAACTTAAAATTTCCCATAAACCGTCCCAGCCAATACCCAGTGATTTAATAAACACTGCAGATAATGGAATAAAAACAATTAATGACAAATACGCTAGGGTAAAGCCTAGAGACAGACCAAATCCTGGCAGCACTCGGGATCGCTGCGACATGATTACTCCTCAAAAGAGAAAATGCTGACCAATAAAGTCAGCAAAAATAAAAATTTAATTCGGCACAAGCATAATTTGCAGACTTTAAATTGCAAATTTAAAATAACACTTGCTCTCATCAGAAAAATTGATATGTTGCAGAGCATTTTCTGAAATCAAATAATCATAAATTTCAGGAAATGGACCAAACCCGGAAGCCACATTAATATGTCCGACCTGCCCCAGATTAATCGGATCGAGTTTCCATGCTTGGGCTAAGCAGTGGGCATCTTCAAAATTTAACCAAGGGTCGTTTTCACTCATCAGTAAAGTGGTCGGAACGGCAATTTTCAATTGGTGGAAATACGCACTGTAATCTGATTGACTATCACGTGCGAAACCCGCTTCACCAAAACGTGCAGGATTAGCAGGAGCAACCAGAATCAAATTTTTAATTTTTTGATTTAATTCCGGATGTTGAGCTAGTGCTGCAACCGTAGTGAGGCAACCGAAGCTATGTGCAACGATTTGAATATTCCCTTGAATCGGGCGAACCGTATTTACAAATTCGCTTATCCAGTTTTGAAGTACAGGTGTATTCCAGTCCTCTTGCTGTACACGAGAGCATGACATGAGTTGTCGTTGTAACCAGGATTGCCAGTGCGCAGGTTCACTGCCACCTACACCTGGAACAATTACGGTATGAATCATGTCGATGCTCCTTTATTTTTCCAGCACGATTATTTAGCGCTATTGGCTTTTACGATTTGATCGAAAATACCGCCATTTTCAAAGTGGGCTTTTTGAACTTTATCCCAACCGCCAAATTCCTGATCAATAGTGACAAGTTTAAGGGGCTTAAATACATTGCTGTATTTGGCTAACACTTTTGCGTTGCGTGGACGGTAGAAGTTACGTGCTGAAATTTCTTGCCCCAATGGTGAATACAAGAAGTTCAAGTAACCTTGCGCCAAGTATTTATTGCCTTTCTTCTCAGCATTTTTTTCTACGATCGCCACCGGTGGCTCGGCAAGAATGGACAAGCTTGGTGTTACGATTTCGAATTTACCCGGTTGTTCGCGAATTGCTAGCTGCGCTTCATTTTCCCACGCCAGTAATACATCACCGATACCACGTTCAGCAAATGTGGTTGTTGCGCCACGTGCCCCTGAATCAAGAACTTTGGTGTTTTTGTAGATTTTGCGCACAAATTCTTGAGCTGTTTTATCGTTACCACCGGCTTGGTGTTTCGCCCAAGCCCAAGCTGCTAAATAGTTCCAGCGCGCGCCGCCAGACGTTTTAGGATTGGGTGTGATAATGCCGACACCGGGTTTAACCAGGTCGCCCCAGTCTTTTAGACCTTTCGGATTACCTTTACGCACCAGAAATACGATGGTAGAGGTATACGGTGTTGAGTTTTGAGGAAGTTTCTTTTGCCAATCAGCAGGAAGCAGTTTGGTTTTTTCTTCAATCACGTCAATATCAGCTGCAAGAGCAAGCGTCACAACATCAGCATCCAAACCATCAATCACTGCACGTGCTTGTTTGCCAGAACCCCCATGAGATTGTTTGAAATTGATTTTTTGGCCAGTACGACTTTCCCAGTATTTGCCGAACTGTTTATTGACATCTTCATAAAGTTCACGCGTGGGGTCATAAGAAACATTTAAAAAGTCTTTTGCCAGAGCGCTAAAAGATGTGGCAGAGATAACTGCTGCTAAAACCCCTAACTTTAATTTTGCTGAAATGCTCATGCCAACCTCAATATTTTTAACTGTTTTGTAATATGAATGCAGAATAGCGCTATTCTTTATGCATAAAAAATAATAAAAAATGAATTTTATATGAATAAAAGAGATAAATAAAACTTATTCTGTACTCATAGCACTGGCCTTATGAATAAAGTCAGTGCTGCTCTTGATTTTCTAAGATTATTTGGTGCTATTGGCTTTCACGATTTGATCGAAAACGCCGCCATTATCAAAATGTTGTTTTTGGACTTTAGTCCAGCCACCAAATTCCTTGTCAATGGTCACCAGCTTCAAAGGTTTGAATACCGATTTGTATTTTGCCAATACAGCTGCATTGCGCGGACGATAGAAGTTGTTGGCAGCCACAGTTTGGCCCGCAGGTGAGTACAGATAGTTTAAGTAAGCTTTAGCTATGTTGAGATTGCCATCTTTCTGTGCATTTTTTTCAACAATCGCTACTGGCGGTTCTGCCAAGATAGACAATGATGGGGTGATAATTTCAAATTTTCCGGGTTGTTCACGAATTGCCAAGTGCGCTTCATTTTCCCATGCAAGCAGTACATCACCAATGCCGCGCTCAGCAAATGTTGTGGTTGCACCGCGTGCGCCAGAATCTAGAACTTTGGTATTTTTATAGATTTTACGTACAAATTCTTGCGCTTTGGCATCATTGCCGCCTGCCTGATGTTTCGCCCACGCCCATGCTGCTAAATAATTCCAGCGTGCACCGCCAGACGTTTTAGGGTTTGGTGTGATAATCCCGACATCTGTTTTAACTAAATCACCCCAATCTTTAATGCCTTTCGGGTTGCCTTTATGTACCAGAAATACGATGGTTGATGTATAAGGAGTAGAGTTATTGGGAAACTTTTTCTGCCAGTCTTTAGGCAGAAGATTTGAATTTTCTCCAATGGCATCAATATCTGCAGCCAGTGCTAAAGTCACAACGTCCGCATCTAGTCCATCAATCACTGAACGTGCCTGTTTGCCGGAACCGCCATGCGATTGCTTAAAGTTAATCTCTTGGCCTGTGGTTTTCTTCCAATATGCACCAAACTCTTTATTATAGTTTTCATACAGTTCCCGGGTTGGGTCGTAAGAAACGTTTAAAAAGTCTTTTGCAAGCGCACTAAAAGACGTTGCGGAAATAAGTGCTGCTAAAACCCCGATTTTTAATGAGCGCATTTTTACTATCCTTTACATTTGAATTATTAATGTTTTGTAACAAGACGAAGGATAGCGTCATCTTTTTTATTAAAAAAATAATAAGAAACGAATTTGATATGAATAAAAAAGCTATCAATCTGAGACTGCTGTTTTAAACTAAGTCATCATTCGCAGGATGTTTTAATATGCCATGTTTAAAAAATGCCCAGGAAATAAACGAAATTTCATTATTGGATCGGGCCTTCCATTATGGTGATGGTTGTTTTACGACTGCGCGTATTCGGCATGGTAAAATGGAGCTTGAAGCATTACATATGGCGCGGCTCCATCTAAGTTGTGAACGACTGCTGTTAAAAGCAAATTTGAGTTTGGTTCAAAAAAGTTTAGTTTTACTGCAACAGCGATTTCTAGAAGTGAATGGCACGCTTAAAATCATCATTAGTCGTGGGGATGGGCAGCGCGGATATAGCTTGCCTGATCATTCAGCCGATGTATGGGTGTTTTTTTATCCCAAAGTAGTGGATGATTTTCAAATTGAAAAAATTAAATCGGGTGTACTGCAGCAAGCATTGGGCCTAACTATGCCAAGCCTGGTCGGTTTAAAAAGTCTGAATCGTTTGGAACAGGTATTGTTAAAAAATGAGGCCAATGGGCGCGGATGGGCGGAAGCATTGGTGACCGATGTGCAAGGCACTGTTGTTGAAGGAGTAAGCAGTAATTGTTTCATTCGTTTAAACAATACATGGATTACCCCAGAACTTCGTTATAATGGCGTCCATGGGGTGATGCGTGCAGAGATTTTGGCGCGTATGCAGCAGCAAGGCATTCATTGCCAACAGCGCTTTATTGATATGGAAGAAATTTCAAAATTTGAAAGTCTGTTTTTCTGTAATGCCTTAAGTCCAATGAAAGTTGTGACTGAACTTAATCAGCAAGCATTGAATGTTCAATCATGTATTGAACTGTTTAATATCCTTCAATTGAATCAGATTCGTTAATATGTCCAGCACACAGAAAAACTCAAAAAAGAAAGCCACAAAAGTATTGCCATTGAAAGGTTTCATCGTTCTATTCATGGGCTTTGTGGTCATGGCTTCAGTTATTTTATGGTCAAGCTTATTCAAGACTTATCCTGTCGAAGGTAAAAAACAGATGCTGGCCATTGGAACAGGTGATACCTATTCAGGCTTTATTGAGCGTTTAGCCAAAGAAGACAAAGTCAGTTTTCCCATTATATTAAAGCTTTATCAAAAAATCATGATTCATGACACCATGAAAGCCGGTGTGTATGAAGTGCGTCAGGGCATGACCATTCGTCAAGTGATGGATATGGTCGCGAATTCTGAAAATGCACAAATGAACCGGATTCTGGTGATTGAAGGTACGACCTTTAAGCAGTTAATTGAAATTTTAAAGAAAGACGATTTAGTCACCAAAGAAGTGCTGAACCTTCCGCAAGATCAGATGCTGAAAGTGCTGAATATTCCGTTTAATCATCCGGAAGGTTTATTTGCACCGGATACCTATTTCTATGCCAAAGGCGAAACAGATAAAAAGATTCTGACTGATTTATATAAACGTCAAATGAAAGCTTTAGATGCTGCATGGGAAAATCGCGCCTCTGACCTCCCTTATAAAGATAAATATGAGGCTCTGATTATGGCGTCAATTGTTGAAAAAGAAACCAGTCTCGATCGTGAACTGGAACAAGTTTCAGGGGTGTTTGTGCGCCGTTTAAAAATGGGCATGCGTCTGCAAACAGACCCGACCGTGATTTATGGTATGGGCATTAATTATAATGGCAATATCACTCGTACCGATTTACGTACGCCTACCGCCTATAACACTTATACTAATAATGGCTTGCCGCCAACACCGATTGCTTTGCCAAGTAAAAAAGCCATTGATGCAGCCATGCATCCCGATGCTTCAAATAATATTTACTTTGTGGCAACCGGAAATGGTGGGCATCAATTTAGCGCAAGTTTGGATGAACATAATCGTGCAGTACAGAATTACTTGTCAGTTTTAAAATCAAAGCAGGAGTGAGAGATGTTTATTAGTTTTGAAGGCACTGAAGGTGTCGGGAAAACCACACTCATTCGTAAAATTTTTGACTATTTGGAACAACAAGGCCAGCAAGTGGTGCTGACGCGTGAGCCGGGTGGCACACCCATGGCAGAACAGATTCGTTCATTACTGTTGTCGGTTAATCATGAAGAAAACATGGCCAATGATACTGAACTGCTTTTAATGTATGCAGCACGTGCGCAACATTTACAGCAAGTGATTGTACCGGCATTAACTGCGGGTAAGACGGTACTGTGTGACCGATTTATCGATGCAAGTTTTGCCTATCAGTGTGCAGGACGTGGCTTAAGCAAAGAAAAATTGCAGTTATTGAATTCTAATTTCGTGTCGCATATGCCGAATATCACCTTCTGGCTAGATGCACCGACAGCACTGGGCATGTCGCGTGCGCGTGAACGTGGCGCACTGGATCGTTTTGAACAGGAGAAAGCCACTTTCTTTGAGAAAGTACGTTCCGGATATCAGGAATTGTGGGAACAGCAGGGTGAACGGATTAAACGCCTAGATGCCACACAAATTCCCGAACAGGTATTTAGCCAGGCACTTGAGTATTTGTGATCGGAGTAGTTACTTTCAGCAATTGGGTTTAAATGAGAAATCTTCTATAGTGGGCAACATGATGGAAGATTTTTTATAAGCAATGAAAAGTAATAAAGCCGAAATTATTGAGTTTTTGCAACGAGAATTTCCCCAAAGTTTAGAAAAATGTCGGATTGAGGCTGTTGTTTTAAAAGGGGCAACGTTGTTGTGTGATGTCAGTGATCAAGAATTACGTCCCGGCGGTACAGTTTCAGGTCCGACAATGATGACACTGGCAGATTTTGCTCTATATGTAGCCATATTGGGGGAGATCGGTTTGGTCGGTTTGGCCGTCACCACCAATTTGAATATCAATTTTTTACGTAAACCTTCAGGCTGGGTTAATCTGCGGGGTGTGAGTAAATTAATCAAAGTGGGTAAGGCACTAATTGTGGGGGAAGTCTGGATTTACTCGATTGATTCGGATGATCCGGTGGCGCATGTCACGGCGACCTATTCTATACCCGCTCAAAAATAAAGTTTTTATAAAAAAGAGTAATGAAGAAGATAGCATTCGAAAATGATATCTTCCATTTATAGATTAATTCACGAAAGTTTTTATATTCACCAACGGTGTTTCCACTTTAAAGTTGGGTGGAGCCAGTACGGTTTTACGCAGTTCATCCGACAATTCAGGATAGTCCAAAGTAAAGTGCAGGCCGCGTGATTCTTTACGTTCCATGGCACAGCGTACAATCATCTCAGACACTAAGACTAAATTCCGCAGTTCAATCAGATTTTTACTCACCTGATAATCTTGATAATATTCGGTAATTTCCCGTTTCAGCATTTCAATACGATGTAGCGCACGTTCTAAACGTTTGGTGGTTCGTACGATCCCGACATAATTCCACATGGTCTGGCGCAGTTCATCCCAGTTTTGTAAAATCACCACATCTTCATCCGGATTCATTACCTGTGAATCATCCCAGGCGGGTACATCTGGAGAGACATAAGCTGAATTAAACTGACTTTTGATATGTTCTGCAGCATTCATTCCATACACAAAACACTCTAAAAGTGAGTTGCTGGCCATTCGGTTAGCGCCGTGTAAACCGGTATAAGAGGTTTCACCAATGGCATACAGTCCTTCAAGGTCGGTCTGACTATTTTCATCGACCATTACTCCGCCACAGGTATAGTGAGCGGCAGGAACCACCGGAATCATTTCCGTGGTGATGTCGATGCCCAGTTCCAATAAACGTGCATAGAGCGTAGGGAAGTGTTCTTTCACAAACTCGGCCGGTTTATGGGTGATATCCAGCCAGACATGACGAATCCCTAAACGCTTAATTTCATAGTCAATCGCACGTGCCACAATATCACGGGGTGCAAGTTCAGCACGTTCGTCAAAACGCAACATGAAGCGTTCACCATCGGGCAGACGTAAATAAGCCCCTTCACCACGCATGGCTTCAGTAATCAAAAAGGACCGTGCTTGAGGATGGTAAAGACAGGTCGGATGGAACTGGTTAAATTCCATATTGGCTACACGGCAACCGGCACGATAAGCCATGGCAATACCATCCCCTGTAGCAATATCAGGGTTGGAGGTATACAGATAGGCTTTCATCGCCCCACCACACGCCAAAGCGGTAGAGGGCGCTAAAAAGGTATGCACTTTTTCAGTTTTTTCCTCTAAAGCATATAAACCTAAAGCGCGATTGTCCTGTGCTTTCAGTCCTAATTTTTGTGAGGTAATTAAATCAATTGCAATATAATTTTCAAAAATCGTGATGTTCTTTTTTTCTTGGGCACGTTTAACTAAAGTGGTTGAAATGGCACGGCCGGTTGCATCTGCGGCATGAATAATACGGCGCTGGGAGTGCCCGCCTTCACGGGTTAAATGGAGTTGTTCCTGTTCATTTAGCGTGAATTGCACACCCTGTTTTAAAAGGAAATCCACTGAGGGTTTTCCTCCTTCTACCGTCTGTTTGACCGCATCAATTTCACATAACTGTGCACCTGCAATCATGGTGTCATCAATATGCTGTTCAATTGAATCAGTTTCATCCAGAACAGCCGCAACACCGCCTTGTGCATAAAAAGTACTGGCATCTGTTAACGTTGATTTTGCCAAAACTGCAATGTTGAAATGATCGGGTAGCGATAAAGCCAGACTTAAACCTGCACCGCCACTTCCCACAATGACCACATCAAAATGATGTGTTGTGTTTAAATTAGACATGCTCATCAGCTAATTCGAAAAAAGTTTGCTAATAACAACGTTTTTTTGATCAAAAGACAAGAGCGAATATGCTAATGTATGATGAGAAAAAGTAATAAGCCAGCCAACTTTTAAGAAAACCTTAAGCTATTGTTTATACAAATATAATCGAACATATTGTTACCCAAGATAGATTGTGTTTATGCTAGAAACTATCTACTTATACTCAAAACAAAGTGGAGTGAATGCTTTAATATGAAAAATCGCTATGTACAAAAAGGAATTTATGCTGCGTTATTTAACATGGCGGCACTACAAACACAGGCAGCTACTCCGGTGGATTTTTCTAATCTGGTAGCACAGGTTAGTCCTGCAGTTGTTAGTGTAAATGTCGTTAAAAAAATGACAGAGCAAGAATTGCTACAGCAGCAAGTTCCTGAAATATTAAAACGTTTCTTCGGTAATCGCGTGATTATTCCTCAGCAACAGACACCTCAGGAAAAAACGGGTTATGGCAGCGCATTCTTTATTAGTAAGGATGGTTATTTGCTGACCAATCACCATGTAGTGGAAGATGCTTCTAAAGTCACGATCATGCTGAATGATCGCCGAGAAATTGATGCGACTGTGGTGGGAAGTGATGAGCGTACTGATGTTGCACTTCTTAAAGTTAATGGTTCGAATTTTCCTGAATTACGTACCGGCAATGTTGATGGCCTGAGAGTGGGAGAGCCGGTACTGGCCATTGGTTCCCCCTTCGGCTTTGATTATTCCGCATCAGCCGGCATTGTCAGCGCAAAAATGCGCAACATGATGGGAGAAACTTCCGTTCCGTTTATTCAAACCGATGTAGCTTTGAATCCCGGTAATTCGGGTGGTCCATTGTTTAATCAAAATGGTGAAGTGGTGGGGGTGAATTCACGAATTTTTAGTGGAACTGGCGGATATATGGGCTTGTCATTCTCCATTCCAATTGATGTGGCGATGGATGTGGCTGAGCAGCTGAAAAAGAATGGTAAGGTGACGCGTTCATACTTGGGAATTATGCTGCAAGATATTGATCGTACCCTTGCAGAATCTTATAACCTGTCCAAACCTGAAGGAGCACTGGTCACACAGGTGGCACCAAATTCACCCGCAGCCAGAGCCGGCTTTAAATCTGGCGATGTGATCTTGAAATATAATGACTTACCCATTTCAAGAACTTCGGATTTGCTTAATTACTTAAACCGAACTACACCGAATCAAAACATTCAATTGCAAGTTTTACGCGATGACAAAACCCGTAATATCTCGGCGACTGTGACCACGGCTCCAGATGACACCCCAGCAAAAGTGGAACAAAATGCTGAGCAAAAAGGCCCGGTTATTGGGGTTAGCATTCGCAATTTAACTGCCGCTGAACAAACTCAGTTGAATATTAAAGGTGGCATTCTGCTCGAGGAAGTGAAGAGAGGAGGTATTGCTTCACAATCGCGTATGGTTGCAGGCGATATCATTACCCAAATCAACAATAAAACCATTCTGAACAGTAATGATTTTATTAAAGCTGTATCGGAGTTGAAAAAAGGTTCAATTGCTCGAGTTTCGATTATTCGTCAAGACCAACGTGCAATTTTGGGGATGCGGATTGAATAGTCCCAATCAATCAACAGCAAAACCACTCTGAAAATGAGTGGTTTTTTTATATTTTGCAATTTTACTCGATCCTGAAATTACGTAGACTGTATTTCCTTGAACGATTTTTTTGTACAGCGTACGGGTTTACAGAATATATGAGCACAGTTTTTGATTTAGAAATGACCGTTCAAGCCGAGCATATTGACAGTTTGGGACATGTTAATAATGTAGTATATATGCAGTGGATACAGGAAGTGGCGACTGCTCATATTGAAGCGTTGGGTTTGGGACTGAAAGAATATCTTGAACTAAAGCATGCAATGGTGGCAATTGAACATCAGGTACAATATCGTAAGGCAGCGTTTAAAGGCGAAAAAATTATTTTGCGCACCTGGTTGAATGATCTCAATGCACTTTATTCTTTCCGTCAATACGTTTTCTATCGCCCTCAAGACCAAAGTATTTTATTCACGGGAAGTACCAAATGGGCTTGTATCGAAATCGCAACCGGTCGACCAAAACGCATGTCACCGACGTTTACCCAGGCTTATCAACCGATAGCCGCTAATATTAATCCGCTGGATTTCACCTATATTCATTTGAAAGGTGAAAATTAATAGCTTCCTTCCAGTCGATGAAGACCTAAAAACCTAATTCAATTACAGGTATTACATTTAAATATCAATATTTGGATTGATTACAAAGTTTTGCAGAAGAAACTGACTATTTTTAAAAGCTCACTGTATTTTTAACTATCTACTGCTTATACTGTGCAACATCTTCGGAATATCCTTTTTTGCACGTCATAAATGCTTTGTTCATTCAAGTATGTGATTGTGTGTTTTGATTTAGAGTAGTTTATGGCAGTTGCTAAAAAGTCAGTTAATATCAATAATATACGAAATTTTTCGATTATTGCACATATCGATCATGGTAAATCGACGCTTGCAGATCGGTTTATTCAAACCTGTGGTGGTCTGCAAGCGCGTGAAATGCAAGCGCAAGTCCTTGACTCTATGGACATTGAGCGTGAACGCGGAATTACCATTAAAGCTGCATCCGTAACCTTGTATTACACCCATCCCAATGGTCAAGAGTATCAACTTAACTTTATTGATACTCCGGGACACGTTGACTTTTCTTATGAAGTGTCACGCTCATTAGCAGCCTGTGAAGGTGCATTACTGGTTGTCGATGCTGCACAAGGTGTAGAAGCGCAATCAGTCGCGAACTGTTATACCGCCATTGAGCAGGGTCTAGAAGTTCTTCCTGTTTTAAACAAGATTGATTTACCTCAAGCTGAACCTGAGCGTGTCATTCAAGAAATTGAAGATATTATCGGAATTGAGGCGACAGAAGCACCAACCTGTTCTGCAAAGACCGGTTTAGGGGTTGAGGGTGTTTTAGAAACATTGGTCAATGTGATTCCACCGCCAGTGGGTGATCGGGATGCTGCTTTACAAGCTTTGATTGTCGATTCCTGGTTCGATAACTATTTAGGCGTGGTTTCGCTGGTACGCGTAAAAGAAGGTCGTATCCGTAAGGGTGATAAAATGCTGGTCAAATCGACCGGTCAAACCCATATTGTAACTTCAGTCGGTATTTTTAACCCCAAGCACACTGAAACAGGCGAGCTGGAAGCGGGTGAAGTAGGCTTTGTGATTGCAGGGATTAAAGATATTTTTGGTGCGCCAGTGGGCGATACCATTACTTTGTCTACCACCCCGGACGTTGCTGTTTTACCTGGTTTTAAAAAGGTTAAGCCACAGGTATATGCTGGTTTGTTCCCCATTGATGCGAGTGATTTCGAACCGTTCCGTGAAGCGCTGCATAAATTACAGATTAATGACTCTGCATTGTTTTTTGAACCGGAAAGTTCAGATGCATTAGGTTTTGGTTTCCGTTGTGGCTTCTTGGGCATGCTGCACATGGAAATTGTGCAAGAGCGTTTAGAGCGTGAATATGATTTAGATCTGATCAGCTCTGCACCAACAGTCATTTATGAATCTTTAATGAAAAATGGCGAAACCATTTACATCGACAGTCCATCAAAAATGCCTGATGGTTCAATGGTTGAAGATTTACGCGAACCGATTGCTGAATGTCATATTTTGGTTCCTCAAGAATACTTGGGTAACGTCATGACTTTATGTGTTGAGCGCCGTGGTGTTCAAAAAGAAATGAAATTCTTGGGTAAACAAGTATCTTTGACCTTTGAAATTCCACTGGCTGAAGTGGTAATGGACTTCTTTGACCGTTTGAAATCATGTTCACGTGGTTTTGCATCACTCGATTACAACTTTGTTCGTTTTGAAAGCTCATCACTGGTAAAAGTGGATGTCTTGATTAATGGTGACAAAGTGGATGCCTTGGCGATGATTGTTCATCGTAATGATGCACGTCACCGTGGTATTGCGCTGGTCGAGAAAATGAAAGAGCTGATTCCACGTCAAATGTTTGATGTCGCGATTCAGGCAGCCATTGGCGCACAAATCATTGCGCGCTCTACTGTAAAAGCGATGCGTAAAAACGTATTGGCTAAATGTTATGGTGGTGACGTTTCACGTAAGAAGAAACTGTTGTCTAAGCAAAAAGAAGGTAAGAAACGTATGAAGCAAGTGGGTAGTGTTGAAATCCCGCAAGAAGCGTTCCTGGCTGTATTGAAAGTAGAAAGATAATAAGATTGAGGATATAAGCCCATGGATTTTGATTTTAATTTAATCCTTGTACCAGCCACATTGATTTTCTTTTTGGTGTGGTTATTGGATAAGTTTGTTTTTAAACAAAGACAGACTCTAGGCAAGGATAATGAAAATTTCATTATCACATGGGCGTATGACTTTTGGCCGGTGTTGGCCGTTGTCCTGATTCTGCGCTCATTTTTATACGAACCTTTTAATATTCCATCAGATTCTATGGTCCCAACCTTAGAAACTGGCGACTTTATTCTGGTCAATAAATTTAATTATGGAATACGATTACCTATCGTCAATACAAAAGTGATTGATGTGGGTGAACCAGAACGCGGTGATGTGATTGTATTCCGCTATCCACCGCAACCGACCATTAGCTATATTAAACGTGTAGTTGGTTTGCCCGGTGATCATATAGTTTATGATCATGGACAGCTTTCAATTAACGGGAATAAGGTTGCTAAAGTTCCGGTTGAATTTAGCCGTGAAAAAGATATTTTAGATACACCTGCGTCGATTTACCATCAAGAAACATTGGGTAAACATAGCTTTAAAATGCGTGAGCTTGAAGATGTAAATGTCGCACGACAAGCACCATTTATTAATTATGTTGAAAATGGTAAATACTCGGCTGAAAATGGTTTATATTGGGAAGTCAAAGTTCCACAAGGCCATTACTTCGCGATGGGGGATAATCGTGATCAAAGTGCTGACAGTCGTTTTTGGGGCTTTGTACCAGAAGAAAACTTAACGGGTCGTGCATTCTATATTTGGATGCATAAAGAGCCTGGTTTAAAATTGCCGTCATTTAACCGTAACGGTAAAATTGATTAAGCATGAATGGAAAAATAACAAATGCGTAAAAATCAACAAGGTGCATCTTATATTGCAATTTTGATTGCAATTATTGGTTTTGCATTTTTAGTAAAAATTGCAATTGCGGTTTGGGGACCGTATGTAGATGATCGAATGATCGATAATCAGATTACGGAATTAATGCAAAGTAGTCCAAAAAACATTGCTCCTTCTGAGTTTGAGACAAAGATGGGACAGCGTTTCGATATGAATGGTATACGTGATATCAATTTTAAAGATGTTGCAAAAGTCGTCAATACTGATGGGCTACAAGTGAAAAAAGATTATGAGATAAGAAAGCCATTCTTACTCAATATAGATTTAGTGTTAAAGTTCGAGAAAAGTTTTGATCAAAGGTCAGTCCAAACTAAGTGATATGCACTTAGTCAACCGTATCGGTTATCAGTTCAAACAGCCTGAATTATTGCAGCTTGCACTGACACACCGATCGGTGAGTCATAAATCTAATTATGAGCGTCTGGAGTTTTTAGGCGATTCGTTATTAGGGATGATCATTGCCCATTATTTGTATCAAGCCTACCCTCATGAAAATGAAGGGCGTTTAACGCGTATGCGTGCCACATTGGTTCGTCAAGAAGCATTAGGCAAAATTGCAAACGATTTAAAACTTGGTCCGTGCTTAATCTTAAGCACAGGTGAGTTGAAATCGGGTGGACATCATCGAGAATCTATTCTTGCTGATACTGTAGAAGCGATTATTGGTGCAATTTATGTCGACTGCAATGATTTAAAAGTCTTGCAGGAGATTGTACTCAAATGGTACATACCATATTTAGATCATATTGAGCCTACAGACCAACTCAAAGATCCCAAATCGCGATTACAGGAATATTTACAAGCTCGTAAAAAGCCTCTCCCTATTTACGATGTTGTGGATATTCAAGGCGATGCCCCGAATCAGCATTTCAAAGTGGAATGTATTATCGAGGGCTTGCCTGTATTGTACGGTGAAGGATCCAGTCGTCGCTTTGCTGAGCAAGCAGTAGCGGCAGATATCTTAAAACAATTGGAGCAGTAATCTGCATGACCACACATTCTGATCACATCGATGCTGATCACGAGCCGCAAAGCAACGGCAATGACCTGATTAATGATTTTTTCAGTTCACAAGGCACAACCATTCCTAAAGATTTCAAAAGTGGATTTGTAGCCATTGTTGGACGTCCGAACGTGGGTAAATCTACGTTAATGAATCATATTTTAGGTCAAAAACTTTCGATTACCTCACGTAAACCACAAACTACTCGCCATAAGATTGTCGGTATTGATACGCGTGAAAAATCTCAGGCAGTCTTTGTTGATACGCCAGGGATGCACAAGAAAGAAGTTCGTGCCATCAATAAAATGATGAACCGTGCAGCAAGTTCGGCACTGCGTGATGTAAATCTGGTGCTGTTCGTTGTTGATGCCCAAAAGTGGACTCAAAATGATGAGTTGGTTTTGGAAAAACTGAAAAATGCTGAAATGCCAGTGATTTTAGTGATTAACAAAATCGATACTTTTGAAAATAAAAACAGTGCCTTGCCATTGATTCAAGAACGCGCGAAGTTGATGAATTTTGCAGAAATTGTTCCTGTTTCAGCTTTGCGTGCATCAAATCTTGATCATTTACGTGACACGATTGAAACCTATTTGCCGTTTCAGCCACCTTTATATGCATTGGATCAAATTACCGATCGTTCAGAGCGCTTTCTTGCCTCTGAAGTGATTCGTGAAAAGATCATGCGTCAGTTAGGTGAGGAACTTCCGTATGATTTAACCGTGCAGATTGAGTCGTTTAAGACTGAAGAAGCAACGATTAACGAAAAAACAGGTCGTCCAAAACCTGCCTGTACCTATATCGATGCGACGATTTTTGTTGATCGCCAAGGCCAAAAAGCCATTGTGATTGGTGAGAAGGGCGCGAAGCTAAAAAAAATCGGTATGGATGCGCGCGCGGATATGGAAAAAATGTTCGAACAAAAGATCATGCTGACACTTTGGGTTAAAGTGAAAGGTGGCTGGTCTGATGACGAACGTGCATTGAAAAGTTTAGGTTATAGCGATATCTAAACGGTTTAGATAAGTAACGCTTTTATAGGGAATAGTGATGATCAAAGTATTGGCAGTGGTAGTATGTGTTTTATTTCTGCAAGGCTGTGTTCATAAACTTGTCACTGTCCCTGTAAAAGTGGCTTATAAAACCACGAAGGGCGTAGTTAAAGGAACTGCTGCTGTCGTGGGGGCGGTCATTCCTGATGGGGATGATGAAGAAGATTCTAAAAAGAAAAAAGACTAGATTTAATTATTCATGCGAAATGAAGAGTTGCATGGCTATTTAATCCATCACCGTAAATACCGTGAGCGCAGTCATATCGTGCATTTGTTTACACAGGAGCATGGTCGCGTTGATGGAATATTAAGACAAACTCCACCTCCGCAATATCAACCGATTTGCTTGCAGGCTTCAGGAAAATCCGATCTTAAAAATTTCACCAAACTTGAAATTGTCAATCAGCCGGTTTTTTTCTTTGGTGATGCCTTCTTTTCTGGCTTTTATTTGAATGAACTTATTCTTCGTTTATGTCCAGTTGAAGTCGAAATGCCACAGACCTTTGTGCAATATCATCTGACCTTGCAACAACTGCAGCAATTGGCGCAGCACGAAAATCCTCATGTTTTTCTCAGACAAATTTTGCGTCAGTTCGAGCATGCCCTGTTAGAAGAGCTCGGCTATGCACTCGACTTTAGCACCGATGCTCAGCAGCATGAGATTCAAGAAACACAGCACTATATATTTCAGCTCAATGAGGGTTTTATCCCAACCGCACAACAGTCACGCTCAACTTTAGCAGGACAGCAAATTCTGTCGATGCGTGATTATGAAAAGGGTAGGGATTTTAATCCGGAGCAGTTACAATTGTTGGCGCAACTGTATCGGCAGATGATCACCTCTCTTTTGGGAGACCGACCGCTTAAAAGCCGGCAATTGTGGGTTCAAAATACTCAATCTAAATCTTAATTTTTAATCATGGTTAGGAAATTGTTATGGCTGCTTTGCTTGGTGTAAATATTGACCATGTGGCGACATTGCGACAGGCGCGTGGAACTACTTATCCAGATCCAGTCAATGC
Organism: Acinetobacter sp.; assembly: GCF_045628685.1. Lineage (GTDB taxonomy): Bacteria > Pseudomonadota > Gammaproteobacteria > Pseudomonadales > Moraxellaceae > Acinetobacter. The sequence continues at coordinate 45,851 of NZ_JAZQPV010000136.1, read as the reverse complement.
TGCATTGATTTGTGAACAAGCCGGCGCAGAAGGGATTACTTTGCATCTGCGTGAAGACCGTCGTCATATTCAAGATGATGATGTGCGTCGTATGCGTCCGTTATTGAAAACGCATATGAATCTGGAAATGGCAGTGACTCCTGAAATGGTTGAATTCGCCAAAGAAATCAAGCCGCATCATGTTTGCTTTGTTCCAGAAAAACGTCAGGAAGTGACCACTGAAGGTGGTCTGGATGTTGTAGGTCATTTTGAAGATGTCAAAGCAGCAACCCAAGCCTTGACTGCGATTGGTTGTGAAGTGTCTTTGTTTATTGATGCCGATATTGCACAAATTGATGCCGCAATTGCCTGTGGTGCACCGACCATTGAAATCCATACCGGTGCTTATGCCGATGCAAAAACAGCAGAAGCACAACAGCACGAACTTGAGCGTATAGTTCAAGGTGCAGAATATGCAGCCTCTAAAGGCTTGCTGGTGAATGCAGGACATGGCTTAAACCTTGAAAATGTCACGCCAATTGCGCAAATTCCACAAATTCATGAACTCAATATTGGTCATTCCATTATTGCCGATGCTGTATTTATCGGTTTGGCTCAAGCTGTTCAACAAATGAAAGCTGTTATTAAATCAGCAAGATAAGTTTTTAGAATTATGTCGTTAATAAATTATGATGATCTTATGAAGCCGGTTCTTGGCTTCTTGGGATGTGAAACGCCTAAAGCATGGTTAGATGAGGCAATGAATAACTTAGAGTTGCTCATGCAAGATCATGCCAATTGTGAAAAGAAAGCAGCAGGTACTGCCATGAACCTGATGTTTCGCTATACCTTCTTTACAGATTTACAGGTTAAGCTGGCACAGTTAGTGCGTGAAGAAATGCTGCACTATGAACAAGTGCTTGAACTGATGACCAAACGCGGACAGGAATGGCAATCGATTAGTGCGGGCCGTTATGCTGGTGGATTGCGTAAAGAAGTACGTACTTATGAGCCTGAAGCTTTAATCGACATTATGGTGATTGGGGCTTTTGTAGAAGCGCGTTCATGTGAGCGTTTCTATGCGCTTGCACCGCTGGTAGATGAAGACTTGGGTAAATACTACCGTTATCTTCTCAAGTCTGAATCTCGTCACTTTGAAGATTATTTGGCATTGGCACTGGATGTCGCTCAAACGTCAAAGTTAAAAAACCCTAAAGAAGATATTCAGCAGCGTATTGCGCACTTTCGTGAAGTGGAAAAAAACCTGATTTTAACTCCAGATAATTTATTCCGCTTTCATAGTGGTGTGCCGAGTAAAGCGGCTTAATCTATAGTTTTTATTTATAGTTCTTTAAAAATCCTCTATTTGAATAGGGGATTTTTTATATCTGGTCATTTTAGAATCTTGAAAATAAAAATGCCAACCTAAGTAGATTAGATTGGCATCATTAAATCAGGCTAATTTTTATTTAGGCTGAATTAAGCTTCAATGGTTTGAACGGCAATTTTCTTGGCAGGATCGGCTTTACGACGTACTGCTGGAACAGGTTCGCCATAATATTGACGGTCAGCAAAGTAACTTGAACGAACCATCGGTGCAGCCCAGATATTTCTGAAACCGAGCTTTTGGCCGTGTGCGGTATAGCGTTCAAATTCTTCTGGAGTAACGAAGCGGTCGATGGGTGCGTGTTGCTTAGAAGGCTGTAAATACTGACCGATGGTGATGTAGTCCACATCATGTGCACGAAGATCATCAAGTAGAGCCAGCACTTCTTCTTCAGTTTCACCTAGACCTACCATCAAACCACATTTGGTTGGAACGTCAGGGCAGTACTCTTTAAACATTTTAAGCAGGTCTAATGAGTGCTGATAATCAGAACCTGGACGCATCGCTTTATACAAACGTGGCACAGTTTCAATGTTGTGGTTAAATACGTCTGGTGGGCATTCCGTCATAATGCGTAAAGCCACATCCATACGACCACGGAAATCTGGAACTAGAATTTCAAGTAGCGTTTTCGGGCTTAAATCACGTGCTTCTTTAATGCAGTCTACAAAGTGCTGAGCACCACCATCGCGAAGGTCATCACGGTCAACAGAGGTGATCACTGCATATTTCAGACCAAGATTGGAAATCGTTTCTGCCATATGACGTGGTTCATCAGGATCAAGTGCATTTGGACGACCATGTGCCACATCACAGAAAGGACAGCGACGGGTACAGATATCACCCATAATCATAAAGGTTGCTGTACCACCGCCAAAACATTCTGGTAGGTTAGGACACGCCGCCTCTTCACACACTGTATGTAATTTTTGTGCGCGTAACGTAGTTTTAATGCGTTGAACTTCATCAGGAGCCGCCATTTTGACGCGAATCCAATCCGGTTTGCGTGGCGTTTCAACCGTAGGAATAACTTTTACAGGAATACGAGCGACTTTCTCTGCGCCACGAAGTTTGACACCCTGTTCTGGTTTACGGTTTTCAGACATATTCAACTTTCCACTGTTTTTGACGGGGGAGATGCGAGACATAATAGCCCTGTTATTATAGCGAACTTGGGCTCAAATAGGGCAAAAACGATATTCATTTAAAAAATGTTGTTATCACTCAATATATGTCAGCTAAATACACCCAATGCACGGGAATTACGTCATAATATAGCTTAGATTGATTAAAGATAGATTTTGATTAAAGGAGCGTTGAATGCCACGTAAAAAAGAGGTCGTTAGTGGAACTTTCGTCAAATATGATGCGGTAGTTCTCGGTTCAGGCCCTGCTGGTGAAGGCGCAGCAATGAAACTTGCTAAATCAGGCAAGCGTGTTGCAATTGTTGATATTCGTGAGCAGTTGGGTGGTAACTGTACGCATGTAGGAACCATTCCAAGTAAAGCATTACGTCAAACCGTATCGAGCATTTTACGTTACCAACGTGATCCAATGTTCCAGAAAGTGGGCGACTGGAAACAGTTCACTATGAAACAAGTATTACGTAATGCTCATAAAGTGATTCAACAGCAGGTTGAAACCCATTCTCGTTTTTATGACCGTAATAAAATTGATATTTATCATGGTCGTGCCTACATTCAAGATAAAAATACCGCACTGATTTTCAGTGAGGATGGTATTAAAGAAACTATTATTTTTCAGCAGTTGGTGATCGCGACAGGTTCGCGTCCATACCGTCCAGCGGCGCTTGATTTTAATCATCCACGTGTATTTGATTCAGACAAAATTCTGGAGCTGGATTTCTCGATTCAAAAAATTATCATTTACGGGGCCGGTGTTATTGGTTGTGAATATGCGTCGATCTTCATTGGTCTGGACCATAAAGTTGATTTGATTAATACCCAGCACAAATTACTCAGCTACCTCGATGACGAAATTTCTGATGCCTTGTCTTACCGTTTGCGTGAACAGGGCGTATTGATTCGCCATAATGAACAACTGGATCATCTTGAAACCTTTGATGATCACGTGGTGATGCATTTACAAAGTGGCAAGAAAATTAAAGCGGATGCCATTTTGTGGTGTAACGGTCGTTCGGGTAATACCGATGGTTTAGGCCTTGAAAATGTCGGCATTCAACCAAACAGCCGCGGTCAGTTAACTGTAAATGATCAATATCAGACGGAAGTGGAAAATATTTACGCTGCCGGTGATGTAATTGGCTGGCCATCGCTTGCTTCTGCTGCTTATGACCAAGGTCGTTGTGCAGGTTCAAACATGAGCGGTGAACATGTGGCACCGGTTAAGGATATTCCGACAGGTATTTATACCATTCCGGAAATTTCATCGATTGGTAAGACGGAACAGCAGTTAACTGAAGAAAAAATTCCTTATGAAGTCGGTCAAGCGTCTTTCCGTCATCTGGCTCGGGCACAAATTACCGGTGACACTGTGGGTGAGTTGAAGATTCTGTTCCATCGTGACACGCTGGAAATTTTGGGCGTACATTGTTTTGGTAACAATGCTTCTGAAATTATTCACATTGGTCAAGCAGTGATGAAGAGTGGTAACAACACGATTAAATATTTTGTTGAAACCACTTTTAACTATCCGACTATGGCGGAAGCGTATCGTGTAGCAACATTAAATGGTATGAACCGTTTATTCTAAGTTCAAGCTTTGGTTTAGATAAAAACCCGCAAGTGAAGATTTGCGGGTTTTTTGATTCAGGTCAGTGAAATCAAATCAGTTTAATCAAAGAAAATCACTATCAGCGGGATATATTGAAAATTTCTCTTTCAACTAAGACTAATAAGAGAGCAATCAGGCTGCCATTTTTCGGCATTCTTCCGCACATTGATGGCAGGCTTCGGCACAGCGCTGACAATGTTCATCCTGATGCTTGCTACATTCTTCCATGCAGTATTCACACATTTTGGCACATAAGGCGCAAATCTCTTGCCTAAAAGGCGACTGTTTCTGCTCCATACGGGCACAGAGCTGACAGATGTCGGCACAATCCAGACAACGCTGAATACACTCGCGCATCATCTCCAAATGTTCTTCTTTTAGGCAGGCACTGGCACAGGTGGTACAGGCCAGAGAGCAGTGCATACAGGCTTGAGCACAATCTGAAAAATGGCTATTATTCATATTTTCTCCTTGAAGTGATGCATTTTAATCATTGAATACGTTAATCAGAAAAAGAAAAATACACCAGATCGATTGGGTGAGGAAAAGTAAATAAAGCAGGGATTTTGTTAAACTATTATTTTATAAAAATGGATTTTCTCAATCATTTTAATTTTGCAGATAAGGGGTGTGAGCAGAGCATGATTTATTTCAAAATTTATTTCAAAAAATCACCATTGAGCTGGTCATTCTCAATGGTGAAATATAAAGATCAAAGATCAAAGATCAAAGATCAAAGATTAGAGGTCATGAGTTAAATCATTTTAGATAATTTGATTAAATTTTTTTTTATCTTTATTTCTTATTAAAAAGGACGGCTCCCTGCCAGACTGATCCGTTTTAGTAATCGGCGTTGATCGGAAGGAAAAGGACGACGCGAGTGTAAAGTCACCTGATTATCCCAAAACACGATATCGCCAATTTCCCATTGATGTTCATAACGGAATTCAGGCTTTAAGATATGCTCGTGCAATGAAGCGATTAATTCACTACCTGCTTGATCGTCATAATTCACCAATTCCACTTCACTTCGTGTATTTAACCAAAGCGCTTTGCGACCACTTTCAGGATGGGTGCGTACCAGAGGATGTGGATAAGCGTGGCCAATAATCGGTTGATCTTTAAAACGATATAAAGGACTTGTGCCATAACCATTGCTATCATGGTCTTGAAGCTGTTGTCGACGGACAAACGGGTTGTAGGTAATTAATTGCAACTCATCAATATGTTTTTGAGTGTCACGGTCTAAAGCCTCATAAGCCTTAATGGTGTTGAACCATGAGGTTTGACCGCCATCTTCTGGAAGTTCAATCGCATAGAGTAAGGAACCGAAAGAGGGTTGTGGCGTCCATTGATGATCGGCATGCGGTGAAAGTTCGCCATGACCGGTGTAATCGCCTTGACCCACGGCATTCGACACCGGAATCACATCGGGTGGCGTGCCCGTATCTGATTGAGTGGCAAGTACTGGATTGTCTGCACTGGGGCGGAATATAGAGCCAAAATAACTGGTGAAAGCCAAGTACTACAAATCATCTAATGTCTGTTTTTTGAAAATTAAAATCAAGTGCTCAGCCAGGGCTTGTTTCAGCCGGTGAATCGTTTCACCGGCTTGTGCTTTACGGGCATCCAAACCAAAAACAACGGCACCTAATGCTTCACCTTGTAAGGGAATAATGCTGATTTCTTCTGGGTTTTGAAATTGTTCTTTCTGATGCCAACGTGGTGCATCATGAATGGCTTGGGATAGTTGGGTGAGGCTGGTCATCTTTTTCTCAAATTATTTTGCTGTGAAAAAAATCTAATCAAAAATGATCCAGATACCAAATCAAAAGAAGTGCTAAACTTATGAAATAACAACGAAAAATAATTAAATTTATGATTATTAAACTTTTAATATAAACAGCAAAATAAAGCAGTTTTTTTGCTGTTTAAGTGCTGATTTTTAAGCATTAATGGGGGCAAAATGCTTGATTGAAATATTCAAACAGTTGCGGGGTTTTAAACCACAATAGAATGGCTAAACTGATTAATCCAATCACAACCACGGCAATCATGGCTTTTAATCCAAATAGAGAATCAGTCATGAATCACAGCCTCCTCATTGACGAAAAAATGCACCACGATACCCAAGAGACTCAGCAAGATCGAAAACATCCACACCATATTGTAGTTGCCAGTCATGTCGTGATTGACACCACCGAGCCATCCGCCAAAAAATGAACCGACTTGATGGGTAAAAAATACGATGCCACTGAGCATGGAGAGGTATTTAACCCCAAACATATTCGCCACAATGCCATTGGTGAGGGGCACGGTAGAGAGCCAGAGTAATCCCATAATGACGCCAAAGGCATAAATTGTCCATGTGGTTAAAGGCAGTGCCAAAAAGCCAATAATTGTAATTCCACGTAAGCCATATAAACCCATCAGTAACTTAGGCTTGGAGTATTTTCCGCCCAGCCAGCCTGCGCTATATGTTCCGACAATATTAAATAAACCGACTAAAGCCAGGAAAATGGTGCCGGTGGTTGCATTAAATCCGTGATCAATCAGATAACCGGGTAAATGAATGCCAATAAATACAACTTGGAAACCACAAACAAGAAAGCCCAGAGCTAAAAACCAGAATGGTGGATAGTTTTTGGCAATCACCAAAATTTGTTTAAAACTTAAAGCGGGTGTGTTTGCGAGAGCAGATGGGTTAGAAGCAACATACATCGGCGCTTTTAACATTGATGCCAAAGGAATAATCAGGGCAATAAAAATGGCGCTGACCACCAATGCTGCTGACCAACCCATATTTTGTAAAAGCAGCAGGGTTGATGGCAACATGATGAATTGCCCAAAAGAACCTGCGGCACTGGCAATTCCCATTGCAAGGCTACGCTTTTCAGGATGTGCGGCACGTCCTACAGCAGAAAGTAGGATGGGGAAAGATGTTGCAGAGAGGGCTAAACCTAAGATTAAACCCACGCTTAAATTTAGCATTAAGCCGGTGGAGCTGACTGCCATAAGCAATAAACCAATGCTGTATAAGGCTCCGCCTACGGCCACCACAATTTTACTGCCATACTTATCTGCAAAAGCACCGGTAATGGGTTGTACAGCACCCCAGATTAAGTTTTGCATTGCAATAGCAAGACTAAAGACATTATGTCCCCAGCCAAACTCATGGCTCATAGGGACCAGATACAAACCAAAAGCATGACGTACCCCGAGGGATAATGCCAGAATCAATGCACTTCCAATTAACATGTAAATAAGAGGCTTGGAAAAACGTGTGTCTGACATAATTCATCCATGTTGCAATTGTGAAATTGATAGGTTATTAGATTCTGAATAGCGAAGCGATTAAATAAAATTTAAACAAATGATAAAATTAAGTTATATAAAGTTTTATGAAATCAAAAAAAGACGACATAAAGCCGTCATTTTTTCTTAATAAAAAACTTAGAAGCGAATTCCTACACCTGCGTAAGCCAATATTGGGTTAATTTCGATATCGGCCTTAGAACGGATTAATTCACCGTGAGTGGCATCAGTCACGGTAATGGTGGTTTCATTTTTCATATGCGCATAGGAAACTGAACCAACTGCAAACCACTTGTCATTAAAGTCATAAGTAAAGCCAAGCGTTGCGATAGGCACAATCGCATCGGTGGCCTCTAGGTCAACCTGAGGATTGGCTTTGCTCAGTTTACCCTCTAGAGCAGCGCCGGCATTACCTTCTTTAATATTGGCAATCATATGGCCTGACGCAATTAAGTCCTGTTCGGTGCGTGGGTTGATTTCCAGCTCATTGAAATAAGCATACATGACGCCTAAGCCTACATAAGGGCGGAATTTATTGATCCCAGTTTTACCAAAATGGTATTGGAATTCAAAGGCAGGCGTCCAGGCTCGTGCTGTAGCAGCGGAACCATTGCCTTCTAAATCAGTGATAAAAATATCATTTTGTAGATCAATATTTAAAAATTCTAGAGGTAAATTGCCAATTTGGGGTGTAGCAATGGCAGAAAAGGGTGCGTAAATTTTGCCTTTACCTTGCAAGTCAACTTTAGGAGGAATACCGGCTTTCATTTCAAAGGAAACATGATCGGTAAAGAAATAATTGGTCAAAATGCCAAGAGTCGTGACATCATCTGCCTCTAAGCCTGTCCCGGGGTTATTCCATTCCTCTAAACCTTGAATTTTTGAACTGCCACTGAGTTCACTACCTAATTCACCGCCAGTAAAAAAACCTAAAAATTTTAATGCTGCAGCAAGGCCATCTTGGTCAATACTAGAATTCAGGTTGTTCAATACGGTATTGACTTGAATATCGCCATTTTGGGAAATTTCACTATTTTTAACAGCAGTATTGACTTGGAAGGGCTGAGCTTTACCTTGAGGCATGACATGTAGTGCACCGACAGAAACAGAAAAACGTTTAAATCCATCGCCATCTTTTAAACTAAAATAGGGTGAATCGGCATAACTGATTGCAGGTAAAGCAACAAGAGACGACATAATACAAAGTAGCGACTTTTTCATTCAGGGACTCCATGTCCATTTTACATTTTTAAGTTTTTTTCTAATTTTTATTATATGGTTGAAAAATCACCTAAATGTTATTTAAAAATATAATTCTGGTTGTGTTCCTGTAATATTTTTGCTTATTTGTTATCAATAACATAGGAAAGAATAATTTTTTGTAACTTAATTTTTTTTGCTTATTAGTAAAATTATTAAAGGTTTAAGTGAAGGATAATGACGCGAATATTTAGATATTTTTAACGCATTTTAAGCACGATTTTAAAACTGATGGACAATATAAAATGCTATTCAGGTGTGGGTGATGTATGAAATAAAAGGGCGCAATATGCAGGATCTAAAATCGTATCTCGCACTTGGAGGCATTTTTCCGTACAATATGTCTCAGAAATCCTTGAGTGAATCACATGAGCACCCAAAATACTCCCAAGAAAAAACCATTGATCAATTTGCCTTTCCCGATTAAAAAAGAGAATGAGCAAAATGCGGATGAAGTGTTAGAAGAACTGCGCCCGCGTCCACAGCGTTATGCTGATCGTACCTGGATGCCACCTCGCGGTACACGCCGTTCGATGGGAAAGCGTTAAGTTTTCAAATAAAAAAAGCCATGGTTTTTGCCATGGCTTTTTTTATTTGAGTCAGGTGATACAGGACGTTTGATCAAATATCATTAAGTGTTGGTTTTCTTCTATTGTGGTTTAGATAATAATTTCTTTTGTCCTGATACATCGCCATGTCAGCACGTTTTAGCATATCTTCCATACGTTCATCCGCATAATTGGTCGCATAACCTATGGACAGGCTGATGGGTTGAGTAGAATAAAACTGGTTATCTACAAATAAAAGTTCTTGCAGGCTTTGCAAACAGTTTTGTAGTGCCGCTTCATCAGCACCTGGTAGCAGGATGACAAACTCGTCACCTCCAATCCGACAGGCAGAATACAGGGTTTGCTGAATCACCTGATTCAATACGTTGCCCATACGTTGTAATAAACCATCACCCGCATCGTGACCTAAACTGTCATTCAGTTCTTTTAATCCATTGATATCAATAAAAATACATGATACCGGACGCTGCATATTGCGTTGTAATCGATTTAATTCAGTTGTATAAAAAGAACGGTTATACAGTTTGGTCAGCACGTCATGCTTGCCTAAATATTCCAGATATTTTTCAGCTTTTTTTCGCGCAGTGATATCTGTGAGCGCAACCTGAACCATTCCCCAATTATCCAGATAATCGGGGAATACGGTAAATTGCAGCAATACATGGCGGATGCTGCCATCAAGTGCATAATTTACAGCTTCACGCTGATGATGAATATTGCCATTCCAAAGCTCAATCAATTGCTCTCGAAAAGTTTGGGTCATTTCCTGGGCAAAAACTTTATGCATATTTTTAAATAATGTGTCTTTATTGGGTGCACCAAATAACTCCAGTGTTGCCTGATTGACATCAATGAGCAGAATGTCTTTGATGCATTCATAGACAAAGTCATTATGCACGTCTAAAAAAGTTGGAAAGTCTTCAATACCCAAATCCCGTAATTTGTCTAATTTAAATTTGATCCGGCTGAAATCTTCTACCCAAAGTGAAGTGGGTGAATAAATAAAGCGGGCTTCCGCGAGATGTCGACTTTTTTCTTCAAGACGGCAGGCCTCGGTATAAGAAGTAATATCTTCAGTGGTAATTAACAGCAGCGATAAATCATGTTCATGTTCTGGCAGTACAATGCCTTTGAGCTGGATATCCAGACGTTGGCCCGTCAGTGTGTAGTTTACTGCGGAATTGGAAAACTGGGTTTCGCCATTCCATAAAGCGAGCAGTTCCTGGACATGGGTTTTGCGCATATCTTCTTTAAAAACCAACTCAAGATTTTGATGTAAATGATCAAAGTCCTTGGCCTCATATAGCTCCAGAGTTTTGGAATTTACTTTTAATAATTTAATTTTTCTTGCGCATTCAAGAATGTGGAATTCATCTTCCTGTAGAAAACTTAATAGATCGTACACACCCTGTTCACGCCAGAGATCAAATTGTTTTTTAACTTCGCTATAGTCTTCAAGCCACATGGCAATGGGTGATAATTCGAAAAAAGGGGAATCCAACATTTCCATTACACGAGCTCGGCATTTTTATTTAAATTTAAGAGGGCAGTATAAAGATAAAAAAATGATTTTAAAATAAAGTGATAAGTAAAAAATTTTTTATATTTATGATGATTGGTTTAAAAAAATATTCAATTGCATCATTAAAAAAGCCAATTCAAGAATTGGCTTTTTTAAGTCAGATTAGAAAGTTAGCGATTTTTTCGACGGGCTTTATTTTCAGGTCTTGGGGCAGGAATTTCCCGTTCGCCTAGCCACACATCAATAAAATCTTTTTCATTAATGTTATAAAGTTCAAGTAAAGCTAAAATTACGCCGCCAAAAATCATTGGGCCTTCAGAGTTACTGTGCCATTCGAATATTTTGCCATTTAACCCATGTAAGATATCTGAAATTTCAAAACTACGATCACGGCCATTGCTATCTGTTGGGTAGATTTGCGTATTTAAAATAATTCTTGCGGCACTTTTTTCATTTTCAGATAAATCTAGGTGGGTAATTACCTCATCATCATGTGTTGAAAAAATCACATCATCGTTAAAAACCGTTCTTAAGAAATGACGGGTCAGCTTTGGTAAGGTTCTTTCTACAAAGGGGCGAAATGAACTTGGGAAAATCACATTATGTGAAATGCCCTTAAACATTGGCGCAATCTCTTCAGTTTTATAACCTGCAATCCCACAACCCACCGCGGTAATAAAATAGGTCATCTTGGGATGGTTTTTGGCGTAAATCTTGAAATCATCAATATAGTGTTGAATTTGTGACAAGGGCATTTGTTGCAGATGCTCATTCATGGTCGGAATGGCGTAGCTTTGGCCTGACCAACCGCGACCGACACCTGTCACCGCACCAAAGTGCTCAAGCGCAGTACGTGCAGCTCCACCTCCATGCAGTCCTGCCATATTGCTGCCAAAAACAAACACAGTATCTTCAGGTAAGCTTTTTATAATATTTTCATCGTGATAGTGATATGACATAGGTGTATACAATCGTGATGGTCTTTCTTCATGTTGCAATTGAAAGAGCCGATGGTCAAGCGAAAGATCAGTATTTTTAAATTTAGTCTACAGATTATAATGAAGATTAAATTTTTAACCTATTTCAAGCATATTAGTTAAGAAAAGCTCATTGAGGAACCACGCTTCATTGTCGTGATTTAAGCCTGCCAAGACATAAAAATAAAGAGGGGAATGTAAAAAAAATTTAAAGCTGTGAAATACACAAATATAAATATCCCGATATTGCATGTTGAGCTTTAGCCCTCATATTATTGGAATTGTATTATTGTATAGAAGCTGAAAAATATGTCGGATAGTCAACAACCTTTTGAATTAGTGACCAGCTATCAACCTGCGGGTGATCAGCCGCAGGCCATTGAGAAACTGGTCAGTGGTATTGAAAAAGGCTATCACGACCAGTTGCTATTAGGGGTAACAGGTTCGGGGAAAACCTATACCATGGCCAACGTCATTGCTCGGACCCAACGCCCCACCATTGTCATGGCACACAATAAAACCTTGGCTGCACAGTTATATGGCGAATTTAAGTCATTTTTCCCGAATAATGCAGTTGAATATTTTGTCAGTTATTATGATTACTATCAGCCAGAAGCCTATGTTCCGTCTTCCGATACCTTTATCGAAAAAGATTCTGCCATTAATGATCATATTGATCAGATGCGCCTTTCAGCAACGCGGGCATTATTAGAACGTCGCGATGCCATTATTGTGGCTTCCGTTTCTGCAATTTATGGTTTGGGTGATCCCAATGCCTATATGAGCATGCTGCTGCATATTGTGCAGGGTGATCGAATCAGTCGTGATGACATTATTCGCCGTCTGGTTGAGATGCAATATACCCGCAATGAACTTGAATTTTTACGTGGCACTTATCGTATTCGCGGGGAAATCATGGATATTTTTCCAGCCGAATCGGATCAGGATGCAATTCGTATTGAACTGTTTGATGATGAAGTTGATTCAATTCGCTGGTTTGATCCATTAACTGGGAAAATGGTACGTAAAGTACCGCGTGTGACGATTTATCCAAAAAGTCATTATGTGACACCGAAAGATAACTTGCAGCGTGCTATTGGCACTATTCGTGAAGAACTGAAAGAGCGTTTGGTTTTCTTTCGTGAGCATGACAAATTACTTGAAGCGCAACGTATTGAACAGCGTACCCGTTATGATCTGGAAATGATGCAGCAGTTGGGTTATACCAACGGGATCGAAAACTATTCACGTCATTTGTCTGGTCGTCCGTCGGGGGAAGCACCGCCGACCTTGTTTGATTATATTCCTGACGATGCTTTACTGATTATTGATGAATCACATGTCACGGTTCCGCAAATTGGTGCAATGTATAAAGGTGACCGTTCACGTAAAGAAAATCTGGTGAATTATGGTTTTCGTTTGCCGAGTGCTTTGGATAATCGTCCAATGCAATTTGAAGAATGGCAGCGTATAGTTCCAACCACCATTTATGTCAGTGCCACACCGGCAAAATATGAGCTGGAAAGATCTGAGCAAATTGCGGAGCAGGTAGTTCGTCCAACCGGTCTGGTCGATCCTGAAATTGAAATTCGTCCGGTACTGACCCAAGTCGATGATGTGCTTTCAGAAATCAATTTGCGTAAAGATCTGGATGAACGTGTATTGGTCACCACCTTAACCAAACGTATGGCAGAGGATTTAACTTCTTATTTAAAAGAATATGGCGTTAAAGTCGCTTACCTGCATTCGGATATCGACACTGTAGAACGGGTAAAGATTATTCATGACTTACGTTCGGGTGTGCATGATGTGCTGGTGGGCATTAACTTGTTACGTGAAGGTCTGGATATGCCGGAAGTATCTTTGGTGGCAATTCTGGATGCCGACAAGGAAGGCTTCTTGCGTTCTGAACGTTCACTGATTCAGACTATTGGTCGTGCCGCGCGTAATGTGAAGGGTAAAGCAATTTTATATGCTGACCGCATCACCGATTCCATGCGAAAAGCGATTGATGAAACTGACCGACGCCGTGCCAAGCAGATCGAGTTTAATACCTTGCATGGGATTACGCCGCGCAGCACCAAGCGTCAAAACAATAAGGATATTGATACCGGTGAAGTGCTGACAGATGATCAGATTGATGAAAACATCTCGGATCAGGCACGTGCTTTAAGTGCGGATGAACGCCATATTCTGGCTGATCCTAAGTTGCTGGCGAAACACATGTCTAAACTGGAAAAAGAGATGTTGAAAGCATCAAAAGAGTTGCAGTTTGAACAGGCAGCACGACTGCGTGATGAGATTGTTCGTTTAAAAGCACAGCTGCTAAGTTAAGGATGAATGAAGTAGAAACTTAATTTTTACTGCAAAATCATTACATAACGCTACAGTATCAGTCAGCTGGAATGGGTTATTTTTAAATTGATATTTATTTTATAACTTTGAAATAACTTTTAAATGTTGACTGGAAAGGTAGCTTTATGACAAAAAATGATCTTCCTAAAGCAGGCTTTAAGCTAGCTAAAATTGCAGTTGGAGGCGCCGTGCTCATTGGTTTGGGTATGGCAACCATGGCTTATGCACAAACCAAATCATTACCTACCGTTGAAAAAGTTGAATTGGATAGATATCTCGGGGTTTGGTATGAAGTTGCGCGCAAGCCGATGTACTTTCAAAATAAGTGTGATCGTGATGTATCTGCGACCTACACGCTCAATGAAAATGGCAATGTTGGGGTAGATAATCGTTGCTATACTAAAGATGGAAAATCAACCCATTCTGTCGGTGAGGCATTTATTCAAAATGCGCCATTTAACACCAAGCTGAAGGTCAGTTTCTTGCCAGAATCTATTCGCTGGTTACCAGTCGGGCGTGGTGATTACTGGGTGCTAAAAATTGACGATGCTTATCAAACTGTATTGGTGGGTGAGCCACGTCGCAGATATTTATGGGTGTTGTCCCGTTCAGCCCACCCGGATCAAGCAGTAGTCAAGGAATATCTGGATTATGCCCAATCGCTAGGTTACGACATTGGTGATGTAATTTATACCAAACAGACTCAAAAATAATCTTGAATGATTAAGTGATCAAACCATGCTTCGGCATGGTTTTTTTATTGAAGGGTCAATTTTAAAGGGGAATTATCAAGTTTTCTTGAAAGGTCATGTTTATAATGCAGGCGAGATAAATCCAGAGATACAAAATGTATAAAGGCGTAGCCTTGTCTGTATTGGCATCGGTCACTTTTGGGGTTTTGTATTTCTACACCCAATTCTTAAAACCTTTAGATAGCGAGCAGACTTTTGCCTGGCGTATGTTGGCCACACTGCCATTTTTAACTTTATTTATGTGGTGGACCGGTGATTTAAAACATATCGCAGAAATTTTTAAACGTATTTTTAAGCAACCGACTTTTCTAATCTGGCTGATCATCAGTTCACTTTTATGCACGACCCAGCTTTGGTTGTTCTTATGGGGACCAATTAACGGACGTGGTCTGGAAGTCTCTTTAGGGTATTTCTTGTTACCCTTGGTGATGGTGCTGATTGGTTGTGTACTTTACAAGGAAAAACTGTCCAAATGGCAAATTGCTGCGGTAGTTTTTGCCAGTATGGGGGTAGGACATGAATTATGGCGCATCGGCAGTATTGCCTGGGAAACGGTATATGTTTCCGTTGCCTATCCTGTTTATTTCTTTTTGAGACGTGCTTTCAAAACTGACCATTTGGGCGGATTTTGGTGGGATTTATTGTTAATTGTTCCCGTCGCCATTTATTTGGCGGCGGTATATAGCGACTCCTTTGTACTAATTGGTCAATTTCCCTGTTTAATCTGGGCGGTTTTGGGATTAGGCCTTTTAAGTGCCTTGGGACTGGGAAGTTATATTCTGGCAAGCCGTTATTTACCTTTTGTTATATTTGGATTGCTAAGCTATCTGGAACCGGTATTGCTGGCTTTTGCCTCCATTGCTTTAGGGGAAAGGGTAGAAGCGGCAGAATGGTTTACCTATATTCCAATTTGGTTTGCAGTGTTACTTCTGGTAATCGAAGGTTCAATTCATCTGGTCAAGCAACGGCAGAAGCAAAAGGTTTTAGTGCAAAATCTGGAAAATTATGAAGATCGCTTAAAGTAAGCGGTCTCTACTTTTGCGTTTTGTTTGATAAAGCAACATTTAAACTGAATATATAGGTTGAAGATGAAATACGGTGGTTGATGGCTTTAGGTAAGAAAATCATAAAAATAATTACAACTATTTTGTCAATTTATAATGAATATATAGCAAAATGTGCCGGTCAGAATGAGCTTTTGATTCAAACTTCCCGAGAATTCCTTTACAATTGTCGGGTTTTGAAATTTATGCCTAGATATACAATTAATTAGAGGACGTATCTGTGAGCAAAGAGACTATCATCGCCCTACATGCAGATCACCAAGGTCGCTGGAAAAACCGTGAAGAAATCGCGGAACATATGATTGCCTTAATTGGTCAGTTGTATCGTGAAAAAAATATCGTGACTTCTGTATTTGGTCGTTCTTTAGTTAACCGTTCAGTCATCCAGATTTTAAAAGCACACCGTCGTACCCGTGTGATGGATGTTGAACTTTCTGTGGTTAACACTTTTCCAATCTTAGAAGCATTGGCTAAAGTTGAGGAAATTGGTTCTGCTGAAATCGATCTAGGTAAACTAGCTGTTGAATTTAAAGAAAAAGGTGGCGACATTGATGCATTTGTTGCGGATGCCGTTAAATCTTTAAAAGGTAATCCTGCAACTGTTGAACCTAAAGATGTTGTTCTTTATGGTTTTGGTCGTATCGGTCGTATCCTTGCTCGTTTGATCATTGGTCAATCAGGTCTGGGTCGTGGTTTAAGCCTTAAAGCAATCGTTGTTCGTAAATCATCTGATGGTGATTTGGAAAAACGTGCCTCTTTACTTCGTCGTGACTCAATTCACGGACCATTTGCAGGTACCATTTCTGTAGATGAAGAAAACGAAGCCATTATTGCCAACGGTAACTTCATTAAAGTGATTTATGCTTCAAGCCCAAGCGAAGTGGATTACACTGCTTTTGGTATCAATAACGCTCTAGTGATTGATAACACAGGTAAATGGCGTGATGCTGAAGGTCTTGCTGAACACCTGAAATGCCCAGGCGTTGCTCGTGTGGTATTGACGGCTCCAAGTAAAGGCGAAATGAAAAATGTAGTGTATGGCGTAAACCATACTGACATTTTAGATGAAGACAAAATCATTTCTGCCGCAAGCTGCACCACAAATGCAATTACACCAGTATTAAAAGTGTTAGATGACAAATACAAAGTGCTTAATGGCCACGTTGAAACGGTTCACTCTTTCACTAACGACCAAAACTTGATCGACAACTACCACAAGGCAGATCGCCGTGGTCGTGCTGCGACTTTGAACATGGTGATTACTGAAACGGGTGCTGCGAAAGCGGTTGCTAAAGCCCTTCCTGCGCTTAAAGGCAAGTTGACTGGTAACTCTGTACGTGTTCCAACGCCTAACGTATCATTGGCTATTCTGAACTTAACTCTTGATAAAGAAGTTGATCGTGAAGAAGTGAACGAATATATCCGTCAAATCTCGATCAACTCTAGCCTTCAAGGTCAAATCGGTTATACAAATTCGACTGAAGTTGTGTCGAGTGACTTTATCGGTTCACGTACTGCAGGTGTATTTGATGCGCAAGCAACAATCACTTCCGGCAATCGTTTAACTGCTTATGTTTGGTACGATAACGAAGTAGGTTATAGCTGCCAGGTATTGCGTATCGCTGAACAAATGTGTGGCGTAAGCTATCCAAAAGTTCCTGCTGAAACAAATGCATAATTTGTAAAGTAGTATAAAAAAGAGCCTCATTTGAGGCTCTTTTTTATGTTAAATCAAAATGATGCAAGTAATGATTTAACGGTTGCTTCAATTGAGGTTGTCGGGTGTTTCAGTAAATTTTCCAAATCTTTACTCTCACTGAAAAATGCTCCACGAGTTGCTTCAATATCTGCCTCAACCATTGTGCCAGCTAAGCTTTCAGGTAATCCGGCCTGTAGAAGCATTTGTTTGTAATCTTCAGCACTTAAGTTCTTATAAACGACAGGTTTTGAGCTGATTTCAGAAATTGTTTTAGCCAAAGCGTCCAGATTGAATGCTGTAGAACTCGCCAATTCATATGTTTTATTGTCATGAACTGAGCCAAGAAGCACGTTCGCTGCAGCTTCTGCATAGTCCTGACGTGGAGCAGCGCTGATAAGCGCATCCTGAGCAGCACCATATAAAATACCTGATTCAATAGTGTGTTGAATGTCAGCTAGATAGTTCTCGATATACCAGTTGTTTCTTAATAAGGTATAACTTAAGCCACTGTTATGGATCAATTGTTCTGTTTCACGATGTTCCTGTGCAAGACTGAGCTGGGAGGTATCTGCACGCAATAAACTGGTATAGGCAATATAGGGAACTTGAGCTGCAACAGCAGCATCAATTACCGCTTTGTGTTGCGGTGTCCGCCGACCAATTTCATTGGCAGAAATTAAAAGTAATTTATCGATCCCTTGAAGTGCAGGCTGAAGAGACTCGATCTGATCATAATCAAAATGGCGAACTTCAATACCTTGTTTTTGAAATGATTCAGCTTTTTTTACATTACGCACCAAGGCAACAATATTGTTTGCAGGTGTTTGACTAAGTAGATGTTGAATAACCAAGTGACCGAGATGACCAGTTGCACCAGTAATTGCGATTTTCATTTTTTAATCTCGCTTTTTTTGATGAATAAATATTAATCTGATAACTTACTCAATTTAAGCCCATACTAAAAAGTAAGCTTATTACTAGAAGGGAAGATTTTTATGTCTGCTTATGAAACCAGTAAATTATTGGGGCAAGTTTTATCTACTGATTGTCCTTCTCGAGAAATATTAGAACATATCGCCAATAAGTGGTCTGTTTTAGTTTTGCGTTGCCTGAGTGAGGGTGTGCATCGTTTTAGCGAGCTGAAACAGCGAATTGAAGGGGTGAGTGAGAAAATGTTGGCGCAAACCTTAAAGGTATTGGAAAAAGATGGTTTCCTGATTCGTACGGTTTATCCCGTTGTGCCTCCTAAAGTGGAATATCAGTTAACGATAACCGGTTCACAAGCGGCTGAAAAAATTATGTATTTGATCGGCTGGATTGAGAAAAGTCTGCCAGAAATTTTAGAAAATAAACAACCTGTTGCTCAATAATAGTAGTGAATCATTTAAATAATTGATGAGGTATTTAAAGCGTGAGACGTTTATTTAAAAGGGGTGATTTATTGAGACAAGTTCAATAAATGAATTTTTACAAAATCTAGGAACGGAAGCTTAGAAATGGAAGGGATAGATTTAAGAGAATAATTTAAATGAAAATATCTCGCTCTTATTTTTAGCTATTTTTAAATTTATGATTGCAAATTTTGAATTAAAATTTACTTGAATGATTAAAAAATTAAGTTTGTGAAATTTATTCTAAAAATAAGTTGCATAGCTAAGTAAATGGTTTCTTTTGATTTTCTAATTGGATAATCGAACTCGGCTAGCTAATATCGGTCCAGTTCAAGCTAAATTCATCTGAACAATACTAAAAATCATGTAATGCTGAATAATACTATTCGAGAAATTTTGTAAAATATGGCAGAATATGCGGTTTTAAAGTATTTAGAGGATTGGCAATATGCGCTTTGTTGATGAAGCAGTCATTACCGTAGAGGCTGGCGACGGTGGCAATGGCGTAGCCAGTTTTCGCCGTGAAAAATTTGTACCATTTGGTGGCCCAGATGGTGGTGATGGTGGTCGTGGCGGTAACATTTATGTTGAAGCCGGTAACGACACCACCACTCTT
Organism: Acinetobacter sp.; assembly: GCF_045628685.1. Taxonomy (GTDB): domain Bacteria; phylum Pseudomonadota; class Gammaproteobacteria; order Pseudomonadales; family Moraxellaceae; genus Acinetobacter. The sequence continues at coordinate 26,211 of NZ_JAZQPV010000136.1, read as the reverse complement.
GTAGATTATCGTTATACACGTCGATTCCGTGCAGAACGTGCTAAAAACGGTCGTGGTGCGAACTGCGCAGGCCGTGGCGGTGAAGACACCGTATTAAAGGTTCCAGTAGGAACCACAATTGTTGATACAGAATCAGGCGATATCATCGGCGACTTGGTTACTGATGGCCAGCGTGTATTGGTGGCAGCAGGCGGTGAAGGTGGTTTGGGTAATACTCACTTCAAATCATCTACAAATCGCTCGCCACGTAAGTGCACAACGGGTACCAAAGGTGAATACCGTGAAATTCGTTTAGAGCTTAAGGTTCTGGCGGATGTTGGTTTGCTGGGTATGCCCAATGCAGGTAAATCTACATTTATTCGTGCAGTATCAGCAGCAAAACCAAAAGTTGCAGATTATCCATTTACCACAATGGTTCCAAACCTGGGTGTTGTGGATGCAGATAGCCATCGTTCATTCGTCATGGCAGATATTCCAGGATTAATCGAAGGTGCGTCGGAAGGTGCAGGACTAGGTATTCGTTTCCTTAAACATTTGGCACGTACCCGGATTTTGTTGCACATTGTAGATGTTCAACCGATCGATGGCTCAGATCCTGTTCATAATGCCAATGCAATTTTACAAGAGTTGAAGAACTTCTCTCCAACTTTGGCAAAATTGCCAGTTGTGCTTGTGTTGAATAAAGTTGACCAGCTTGACCCGGATACCAAAGAAGAATGGTGTAACCATCTTCTGGAAGAAATGAAATGGGAAGGTCCGGTATTCCAAACTTCTGGCTTGATGTCAGAAGGGACGAAAGAGGTTGTTTATTACCTGATGGATCAAATTGAACAACAACGTGAACGCGAAGTTGAAGATCCTGAATACGCAGCAGAAATGAAAGCATTCCGTGATCAGCTTGAAGCTGAAACACGTGAACAGACCATTGCAGCGAAAGAAGCTTATCGTGAAATGCGTCGTCAACAGCGTCTTGCAGGTCTATTGGCTGAAGAAGAAGACGATGAAGATGATGAAGACGACGATAACGATGTGGAAGTGTTTTACGTACGTTAAGCTCTTAGGATAGAGTACTGAGGACAAGATGATAGAAGTGGTAGATGGGCAACGTCAGCTCAAGGGTTGTAAACGAATCGTTGTTAAAATCGGATCATCTTTACTCACAGCAAATGGGCAAGGTTTAGATTTGGATGCAATTTCGCATTGGGCGAAACAAATTGCAGATCTATACAATGCAGGACACGAGATTATTCTGGTGTCATCAGGTGCTGTGGCTGAAGGTATGGTTCGGATGAAATTGTCGAATCGACCCACTGATTTACCGAGTCTTCAGGCGTGTGCTGCGATTGGCCAAATGGGCCTCATTCAAACTTGGTCGAGCGTATTGGAAAAGCATTCCATTCAAACGGCTCAAGTTTTATTGACCCACGATGATCTGGCAGATCGTCGTCGTTATTTAAACTCTTGTGATGCTTTGCAGCACTTGATTGATTGGCATGTGGTTCCGGTCATTAATGAAAATGACACGGTGTCCACTGACGAGATTCGCTTTGGCGATAACGATACCTTGGCCGCGATGGTCGCAGGTCAGGTTCATGCGGATTTATTGATTATCTTGACCGATCAGCAAGGCATGTTTGATTCTGACCCGCGTTCTAATCCAAATGCAAAACTGTTCCATACGGTTCGTGCGTTGGATGAAAGCTTGTTTGATATGGCCGGTGGTGGCGGAAAATTTGGTCGCGGTGGTATGCTGACCAAAGTTCGTGCGGCACGATTGGCAGCGAAATCTGGCTGTCCAACCCTGATTGCCAGTGGTGAAAGTGACAATGTGCTTGCCCGTCTGATGTCTGGTGAATTGCTCGGAACATTGTTTATTACCGACAATGACCGTATAACTGCGCATCAACAATGGTTGGCTGCGCATCTACAAACGGCTGGTCGTTTAGTCTTGGATGATGGTGCTGTGAAAGCGATTAAAGAAAACCACCGTAGCTTATTGCCTGTAGGGGTGAAAGCGGTGGAAGGGCACTTTGAACGCGGTGATGTGGTTGAATGTGTGGATACACAGGGTGGTCGTGTTGCTGTTGGTCGGGTCAACTTTAGTTCGCGTTCAGCTGAAATTGTGAAGGGTTTATCTTCAGATAAAGTACATCAGGTGTTAGGTGAAGCTCGCTCACTGGAGATGATTCACCGCAATCATATGGCTATTTACTGATTCGCATATACAGATTTAAAAAATTCCGCTTTAGAGCGGGATTTTTTATGTTTTTTGGAATTATTTAATAATATTTTTGTTAATCAGCGGCTTAAATATAAAGTGATGAATCCATAAAATCCCATCCATCAACTTTTCAGAATATTTCCACCATAACGGTAAACCAGCTAAATTCACAATCAAGGCCATCAAGAACGCACCGAGCATATCAACCGGGAAGTGCACACCGACATACACTCGTGACCATGCAACCAACCAAGCCACCCATATTAAAATTCGACCTAAATCACGTTTAAGTGAGAAGTAATAAGCAAAGGCAATCCCGCTAAAAATACTCATGTGATTACTTGGAAAAGAACCTGTTGGGCTGTGCTCAATTAAGGTCTGACCGACATGTATCACGAATGGTCGCGGGGTATGTAACAACACTGATAATACTTCACTAATCGAAAGCGTAATCGCAGTAAAAATAAAGGCTTTAATAATCCCAGTTTTGGTCTCTCGATTTCCTTTAAACCACGCAAATGCAAAAACAAATAACATCAGATAAAGCAAATCATGTGCAATACAGATTGCATAATTCGTCATGATGGTAGAGGCGTGTTCAGGGACATTCAACGTTTGAAACAGTTGTAAATTAAGATGCTCGATGGACATGGAGGAGGTTAAGCGTATAAAAGACGGCTTACTTTAATCACATATAAACTGAATTAATACAGTGGATTGCAGGAATTTGTAGCAGTGATGTTTCTACCTAAAAATGAATGTATAAAAAACCACCGTTACGGTAGTTTTTTATTGTGCTATAGAATAAAAACACTTATTTAAACTGAATCGTACCATTGGCATTCACGGTAATTTTAGATTCACCCGCTGCTACGACTTGAGCATCAGCAGCTTCAGCACCTGAAAATTTTGCCATATTGGCACGCATCATAATGGGTTGTGGATACTGACTGCTGGTATTCAAATTAAGATTCACCAAGTTATAACCCGATTTATTCCATGACTGGCTTAGCATTTGTGCACGTTGCTGGAAGTTTTTGGATGCTTCTACCATCAGCTCATTTTCAACTTTTTTACGTTGCGCATCTGAAATGCTAAAGTTAATCGATTCAGTCTGGAAGTTTTGTTGCAGTTCGCCAATCAATTGGCTGGCTGCTTTAAAGTCGGTACTTTCAATCTGGATTTCTGCACGACCCCGCCATTCTTTTAACTTGCGGCTATCATTGTCATAAATGGGATACGTGGTTTGAGAGCCTGTTTCGACTTTCACTTGAGGATATTTCTGTGCCAAAGCCATGGCTTGATTTATTAATTGCGTGATTTGTGATGCAAGTTCAGCGGGTTGTTTGTTGCTTTTTTCAATGTATAAAACAGCATGCATTTCATCATTAGACACTTGGCGTGCTGCTTCTGCTTGTATAGTGATGACATTATAATTAAGTTGTTCATTTTGTTGGGCAAAGGTAGATGTACTGAAAGCAGAAGCTAAAACTAGAGTGGATAGAGTGAAGTAACGCATTTTTTTTAGCCTATTTTTGTAAGTAAAATTTGAATCTATATAAGTGATATTAAAGGGTGTTTATGGTGAATTTTAGTAGAGTTTGTGGTGGGATTGTAAAATAAGCTTATAAAAAACCTGTCCATTTTTAATGATAAAATTAAAGAAAAATTATACACTTATAAATTAATTTGCAAGCAGTTTTACTTTATTACACGACATTATCAATAAAAGTATAAGAAAATGAGGTTTTCTTTACGCTGTCACAATGTAAGATGATTATTCAAGTTATAGATTAGCTTGATATTTTTTTCGATAAAATAGAGCAAATAAAGTACCGAAAGTTGTTTATTTTTTAGAAAAATTCGGTATCATCCGCCCTCTAGTTATGACAAATAAATTCAAGTCTGGCTAGAACGATAAAGCACCGAGTCAAAGGACCGCAAGTCACCCGACTTATTTCTTTCAACCCATATCAGAGATGGTAATTCGATATGAGCGTTTCTTCTGTAAATCCTGCCACTAAGTCTACTAACGAATACTATTTGACTCGCCAAAGCCAGATGGAATCCAATGTTCGTAGCTATCCACGTAAATTACCGTTAGCGATAGCAAAAGCCTTAGGCTGCTGGGTTACTGATGTTGAAGGTACAGAGTACCTCGATTGTTTAGCTGGGGCAGGAACATTGGCTTTAGGCCATAATCACCCTGCGGTCATCCAAAGTATTCAAGACACTTTAGCAAGTGGCTTGCCATTACATACTTTAGATTTAACAACACCTTTAAAAGATGCTTTTACTGAAGCATTACTTGAGCAATTACCGGGTGGTAAGGAAGAGTATTGTCTACAGTTCTGTGGTCCGTCTGGTGCAGATGGTACAGAAGCAGCAATTAAATTAGCAAAAACCTATACAGGTCGTAGTACTGTGATCAGCTTCTCCGGTGGCTATCACGGGATGACGCATGGTGCTTTGGCCATGACAGGTAATCTGTCGGCTAAAAATTCTGTGAACGGCTTAATGCCGGGCGTACAGTTTATGCCGTATCCGCATGAATACCGTTGCCCATTGGGTCTTGGCGGTGAAGCCGGTGTAGATGCCTTAACTTACTACTTCGAAAACTTTATTGAAGATGTAGAAAGCGGTGTAACAAAACCGGCAGCCGTGATTCTTGAAGCAATTCAAGGTGAAGGTGGTGTAGTTACTGCGCCGACCAAATGGTTGAAAAAAATCCGTGAAGTGACTGAAAAACACAACATCGTTTTAATTCTTGATGAAGTTCAAGCCGGTTTTGCCCGTTCTGGCAAAATGTTTGCCTTTGAACATGCTGGAATTGAACCTGACGTGATTGTGATGTCTAAAGCCGTTGGAGGTAGTTTGCCGCTTGCAGTGCTCGGGATTAAACGTAAGTTTGATGCTTGGCAACCTGCTGGTCACACGGGTACATTCCGTGGTAACCAATTGGCAATGGGTACAGGTCTTGCAACAATCAAAACCATTAAAGAACAAAACTTGGCTCAAAATGCGCAAGAGCGTGGTGATTTCCTGCAAGCTGAATTGAAAAAGCTTGCTGTTGAATTCCCTTGTATCGGTAACGTACGTGGCCGTGGTTTGATGATTGGGGTTGAGATTGTAGATGAACGCCAGCAAGCAGATCACATGGGCTCATTACCAGGTGATTCTCAATTGGCTGCTGCAATTCAAGCTGCATGCTTCGACAATAAACTATTGTTAGAGAAAGGTGGCCGTAACGGTACAGTGATTCGTTTGCTTTGCCCGCTTATCATCACGCATGATGAGTGTGTTGAAGCGATTGCTCGCTTTAAGAAAGCGATTGCTGAAGCGCTTATTGCTACTCGAGGCGCATAATACATGGTAGATTTTGCAGAACATCGTAAAGCGTTACTCTGCAATGATGCTCAATCTATTGCTGACTATGAGTCAGCAATGGGTGAGGCTACAAAAGCTGTAGCAGCATGGTTGCATAACGATAAAATGTACACCGGTGGCAGCATTAAAGATTTGCGCAGTGCGATTTCTTTTAATGCCACTAAAGAAGGGATGGGGTTACACAAATCTCTTGAGCGTATGGTTGAGCTTTTCTTAAACAAAAGCTTAAAAGTACATCATCCGCATTCACTTGCGCATTTGCATTGTCCGACCATGGTCGCTAGCCAAATTGCTGAAGTTTTAATTAATGCAACTAACCAGTCAATGGATTCATGGGATCAAAGCCCAGCCGGTTCATTGATGGAAGTTCAGTTGATTGATTGGCTACGTCAAAAAGTGGGTTATGGTACAGGTCAGGCGGGTGTATTCACCTCTGGCGGTACGCAATCCAACTTGATGGGTGTATTGCTGGCTCGTGATGCGTGCATTTCGAAAAACTGGAAAGACGAAAACGGTAATCCGTGGTCTGTTCAGCATGACGGTATCCCTGCGGATGCGATGCGTAATGTCAAAGTCATCTGTTCCGAAAATGCACATTTCTCTGTGCAAAAGAACATGGCAATGATGGGCATGGGTTTCCAGTCTGTGGTGACTGTGCCAGTGAACAAAAATGCACAGATGGATATTGTTGCTCTTGAGCAAACTATGGCACAGCTTAATGCGGAAGGTAAAATTGTTGCATGTGTGGTTGCGACTGCAGGTACAACCGATGCCGGTGCGATCGATCCATTAAAAGCGATTCGTGACATCACCAACACGTATGGCGCGTGGATGCATATCGATGCGGCTTGGGGTGGTGCACTTATTTTGTCTAATGACTATCGTTCTATGCTAGATGGTATTGAGCTTTCTGATTCGATTACACTCGATTTCCATAAGCATTACTTCCAAACCATTTCTTGTGGCGCGTTCTTGTTGAAAGATGAAGCGAACTACCGTTTCATGCATTATGAAGCTGAGTACTTAAACTCTGCTTATGATGAAGAGCATGGCGTTCCAAACCTGGTGTCTAAGTCATTACAAACCACCCGTCGTTTTGATGCGTTGAAATTGTGGATGACAGTTGAAGCACTCGGTGAAGAGCTTTATGGTTCGATGATTGACCATGGAGTGAAGTTAACCCGTGAAGTGGCGGATTACATCAATGCCACGGATGGTTTAGAGATGCTGGTGGATCCACAATTTGCTTCTGTATTGTTCCGTGTGATTCCTGAAAGCTATCCGACAGAATTGCTTGATACGCTAAACCAAAACGTTGCAGATGAATTGTTTGCACGTGGTGAAGCGAATATTGGTGTCACTAAAGTGGGTAATGTTCAATCATTGAAGATGACTACTTTAAGCCCAGTAGTAACTCTAGAAAACGTGAAAAACTTACTTGATCTGGTGTTAGCTGAAGCTGATCGTATTAAAGGTCCAATTCAAGCCGGTACATATACACCTGCAATTGACTAATCGATATCGTTGTTTATTGTATTGCAGAAAAGGAGATCAATTGATCTCCTTTTTATTGTGGAGGTGATTTTTAACTCTATTTATATTTAATCAATTCATGCGACGGCACAGTCTCATATTTCAGTAAAAAGTTTAAATTGAGTTGCGTAGACGATGCCTTACTTTTCGGGGATGAGGAATATATTCCGCAAGGTAACAAAAATCCTGGGTTAGGCAAAAGGTACATCCATGTGACCTTTGCCTAACGATGACATCCGTGTCGCCAGTCACGATAGTAGTGTACGGCTTATAATTTCATAGATTAAATAGCAAAAATTTAAAAGACTATAAAATTGGCAATGTAGGTTCCCCCTCCTTGAAGGAGAGGGCTAGGGAGAGGTGATTGTAAATAGCGAGGTATTATGCAAGCTTTGATGAATAATTGATTGATTTTTTAACCGAAAATCTTTTCTATTTCACGCTGCAAATAACGGACTAAATCCCATTTTTCTCAGCAGTTTTCGGTACATGCTCGAACTTCGATCTGCAGGAAAATGTGCTTCCATTGACAAATCTAAAGGCAGATATTCAGGTTTTTGATTTTCTACAATTAAACGATCTTCCTCGAAAATTTTTAAGTTGAAGTCATAGGCATCTTCAACTGGTAAATCTTTGTCATAATTCCGGCAAATCGGGGCAAAAAGCCGAGTTTGACGCGCTGTCATCGGAGAAGCCGCATTCATAATGACTTGTCTAGCTTCATTCGGGAAATGAATGGTCAGTGTAGCAGTAAAGGGTAGGCTAATTTCAAAATGACGCAGCCATTTAAAATCCTGCTGACCGCGTTGATCTAATCCAATCGGATAACGTCCAACACTACTGAAATAGTCGGCAGAAAAGCCATAATCGGTTTCAGTGGTTGTATAGTCAGATACCTCTACATCATCTGGATCACCAAAAGTATCTGAATGCACCCAGGCAAAATGCGCTACATCGATAAAACCTTCCAACTGTCGACCAGCGAAACATTGTATATCTACTTTTGGACAGACCAATTGTTGGTATTCAGCATCCTCCCAAAATGGCATGACTGGAATATTGGGTTCAACATCCTTTGCTGCAGTCAGTGAACACCAAATCAGGCCATACCTTTCTACAGCAGCATACGTTTTTAGATTAAAACGTTCCGATATTTTATGCTCTGGGTGTGCAGGAATACGGTTGCATTTGCCCTGACTGCCAAATCGTAATCCATGATAACGACAAACCACGCCTTGCCCATCATTTTTCCCTAAGCTTAAGGGAATGCCCCGATGAGGACAGGCATCTTTGGCAACAATAAGCTCATTCTCCATCTTGTAAATGACCAAAGGCATATCCAGCAGCATGGTGCCTGTTGGCTGATCTGTAATATCACGGGTAAGGGCAATCGGATACCAATGTTGCGCTAATAAATGCCAGTCGTGTTGTTCAAATGTCATATGTACGGGTAGATCAGGATTAAAAGTGGCAATATTTTTACTGTTCATAACTGAATCTTTTTTCTTTATCTTGAAGTCGAATATAAAACAGCAGCCCGTTCTATGAAATTTCAATTAACTGGATTTGGGATTGCAAAAATTAGAACAGTGAGGTGATGTTGAAAATAAAATAAATCAAATGAAAAAGGCTAAATCAGTGTTAAATTAACTGAAATGATCAACCATCCATATATTTAGATTAAATAATAATCAATTATTTTTAATAATCGTAAATGAATAATTACAATGATAGTCATCAAAAAATAAAAACTTGTGAGATTAAATGTGATGCTATTTATTGATTTTTATAATTTTATTTTTATATAAAAACCGCTATTTCAATTATCATTAAAACGTCACATAGCTGTAACTTCTTTGTCATATTATAAAATCAAAATGCAATGATCGAAAAAGTACAAAACTTTATAAAAAGTAGCGTACTTCAATATTGCATCTAATGAAGAGAGAAAAGAATGCGCTTAAATCACATCGCACTTGCTTTAGCAGTTTCTGGGGCAGCTGTAGCAACAACAGCAAATGCAGCTCGTGACACCATCCAAATCGCTGGTTCTTCAACAGTTCTACCTTATGCAAGTATTGTGGCAGAAGAATTTGGTAACACTTTTCCGCAGTTTAAAACACCGGTTGTGGGTTCGGGGGGGACATCGGGTGGTTTGAAGCAATTCTGTCAAGGCGTGGGTGATAACACCATCGACATCGCCAATGCATCTCGTAAAATTAAAGATTCTGAATTGGCTGCATGTAAAAAAGCAGGCGTAAATCAAGTCATTGAAATTAAAGTGGGTTATGACGGCATTGTATTTGCCTCTAACTCCAAGAAAGCATCTTATAAACTACGTCCACAACATGTATTTGCCGCACTGGCAGCAGAGTTACCTTCAAATGGCAAACTGGTTGCCAACCCGTATACACGCTGGAACCAAATTGACAAATCACTTCCAAATGAACCGATTACTTTAGTCATTCCTGCATCTAACCACGGGACACGTGAAGTGTTTCAGGAAAAAATGGTTGAAGCAGGTTGTGAATCTTACGCATATTTCAAAAATTTAGATAAAGATGCACAGAAAAAAGCATGTTCTAGTTTCCGTAAAGATGGCAAAGTAATTGAAATTGCAGGCGACTATACTGAAACGCTGGCACGTTTAAAAACTTCGCCAAGTGCAGTGGGTGTATTTGGTCTAGGTTTTTATGATCAAAACCGTGACAAATTACGTGTAGCCACAGTGAACAATGTAGTGCCATCCGAGAAAACTATCCTGAATGGTTCTTATCCGGTCTCACGTCCATTGTACTTCTACGTGAAAGGTGAGCACCTTAAATCAATCAAAGGCTTACAACAATATTCTGAATACTTCCTGAATAAAAAAGTTTCAGGTAAAGGTTCCAAGCTGGAAAAAGCCGGTCTGATTTCATTGTCCGATAATGAAAGGGAAAAAGTACTGGCAGATTTAAAAGTCGGTAAAGCGGTGAATTAATTAGAATGAACGAGCTGATGGTAGGTTATTTCTAGCATCAGCTGGTTTGCAAAGACAAGGTTTTTTCAAAGCATGAAAATTAAAAAAATGCCGGAGAATACATGAATCTGCTACTCATCGGTGTGTTATTGGCATTAATTGCCGTAGCCTATCAAATCGGATTGTCGAAAAGCCGTAGCCTAGCAGGTAAGGGGAGTAACTCTGCGAAGTTGCATTCTCGTCCCGGATATTACGGTGCATTGGTGGCTCTATGGTGTGGTATCCCTGCTTTTTTAATTTTACTGGTTTGGAATATTGTCGAACCGAGTATTTTACGACATGTGATTTTGGATAATGTGCCTGCAAATATTGCAGCCACATTAGATCAATCCGGCATGGAAGTGGTGATTGATCGTGTTCAGGCGATTGCCTCTGGTTTTGGCGTGAGTAACCAAGCCGCTGCCTATGAAATTGCAGCAGCACATCAGTTAGCCAGAATTGAAAGCATTAGTTCCTTTGCTAAATTGGCAGTGGTGATCTGTGCCGCTTTAGTGGGTCTGGTGTTGGCAAAAAAACGTATCGCCCAACAATTTCGTGCCCGTAATCAGGTCGAAAAAACCATTAATGTCGCTTTAGCCTTATGTTCTGGTGTAGCAATTTTAACCACCATCGGTATTGTGATGTCGATGTTTAGTGAAGCCATGCGTTTCTTTCACTTCGTCAGTCCACTCGATTTCTTCTTTGGTACAGAATGGAATCCGGGTTTTAGTACATCAGGAAATGCTGAAGGAAGTTATGGTTTACTGCCACTGCTCTGGGGCACACTGATGGTCAGTGGTATTGCACTTTTGGTGGCAATTCCAGTGGGTTTGATGATCGCGATCTATTTGGCTGAATACGCATCCTCTGGCTTTCGCGCTTGGGCAAAACCCGCAATTGAAGTGTTAGCCGGAATCCCAACAATTGTGTACGGTGTATTTGCACTGATGATTATTGGGCCATTTTTTAAAATGCTTGGCGCAAGCGTGGGGCTAGAAATTAATGCTACCAGTGCCTTAACCGCAGGTTTCGTCATGGGCATTATGATTATCCCGTTTGTCTCTTCACTCTCTGATGACATTATTACCCAGGTGCCCCGCGCACTGCGTGATGGCTCTTTGGGACTCGGTGCAACCAAGTCTGAAACCATTCGACAAGTGGTATTACCTGCAGCACTTCCGGGTATTATCGGGGCATTTTTACTCGCGGCATCGCGTGCCATTGGTGAAACCATGATCGTGGTTCTGGCAGCAGGGAATAGTCCATTACTCCATGCTAATCCGCTGGAAGCCATTTCAACCGTAACCATTACCATTGTCAATCAGCTTACCGGTGATACCGACTTTGCCAGCCCGCAGGCATTGGTGGCATTTGCATTGGGTTTAACCTTATTTGTAATTACTTTAGGTCTGAACATTGTTGCACTGTATATCGTGCGTAAATATCGCGAGCAATATGAATGACTACCTCGAATACATCTTCCGTGGATCAGGCGCGTAATCCACGCGTTGCCGCTGAATTACGCGAAAAACGCAAACAAAGAATCAGTAATTCGCTGGCCAAGCGTCATCGCACAGAAAAAATGTTTCGCATGTTCGGCTTTTCAGCAGTCATTACCGGCCTGTTTTTTGTGGTATTGCTATTCGGAAGTATTCTGGCAAAAGGTTTGCCGGCATTTTGGCAAAGCAGTATGACGATTCCGGTCTATTTTGATCCCACTATCATTCATGTAGGTGCGAAGCCTGCGAAAAAAGAGGGCGAATCTCCGGCCCATTTTCAGGAACGCTATATTGCCTGGCAAACTGAAATGGGGATGGTCGACTGGGATGCTTTAATCGTAAATGGATTAATTGTAAAAGATCCGAGTATTGCCTCTAAAGGTGATGAGATCGGAAGCCTGTATACCAGTTCAGAAGCTTACCGCTTACGTGATCTGGTACTGGCAGATCCAGCCTTGATTGGTCAGAAGAAAGATTTAAATATTTTGGCCGATGCCAATGTAGATGTATGGCTGGCAGGAAATATTGATCGCTCATTGCCGGATGATCAGCAGCAATTAAGTCCGGAAGTGCGTCAGCTTGCCGATGATTTAAAAGCCAAGGGGGTGATTAAAAATACCTTTAATACCCATATTTTTACCAATCCAGACTCGCGTAGCTCTCCAGCAACTTCTGGTTTAGCCGGCGCAATCATGGGCTCATTGTTCATGATGCTGATCGTGATTTTTATTTCGATTCCCATTGGCGTGGCATCTGCCATTTATCTGGAAGAGTTTGCACCAAAAAATTTCATTACCGATGTCGTGGAAGTGAATATCAATAACCTTGCAGCGGTACCCTCGATTGTCTTTGGTTTGCTGGGGGCTGCCATTTTTATTGGCTGGATGCATTTACCGATTTCTGCACCATTGGTGGGTGGTCTGGTTTTAAGCCTGATGACCCTCCCAACCGTGATTATTACCACCCGTGCATCGCTTAAAGCTGTACCACCATCGATTCGTCAGGCGGCATTGGGCCTAGGTGCTTCTCGTGTGCAAACGGTATTCCACCATGTATTACCACTGGCGATACCAGGTATCTTGACGGGTGCAATTATTGGCGTAGCACAAGCCTTAGGTGAAACAGCACCGCTGCTCTTGATTGGGATGAGTGCCTTTGTTGCAAGTGTTCCGGCTTCGCCACTGGATCAATCTACGGCCTTACCGGTACAAATTTTCTTATGGCAGGGCAATGAATTACGTAACTTTTTTGAAGGACGTACCGCTGCAGCCATTATCGTCTTACTTGCATTGATGCTGGGTTTAAATAGCCTGGCAATCTGGTTACGCAAGAAGTTTGAAGTGCGCTGGTAAGAGGGGCAATATATGAATACTGTAACAGCGATGTCAAAAACAAATTCCTTAGAACAGGATCAAACCGTGAATCAAGATCAGAAGCAATTTACCTCACCTGAAGTAGATAAAAAGCGTCAAGGGACTTCATATGTTTCTCAATTTGATACCAGTCCTTCGGCTAAAAAAGACAATGAAATAGTCAATGTGAAAATAAGCACCTCAGATGTCCATGTTTACTACGGTCAAGCAGAAGCCATTAAAGGTATTGATATCAATATCTACGAAAATGAAGTGATTGCTTTTATTGGTCCGTCTGGTTGTGGTAAATCAACTTTTCTGCGTACTTTAAACCGTATGAATGACACCATCGATTCGTGCTGGGTGACGGGTAAAGTGATGCTGGATAATCAGGATATCTATGATCCTAATCTGGACGTGGTATTGCTGCGTGCACAAGTCGGCATGGTATTCCAGAAACCGAATCCTTTCCCGAAATCAATTTTCGATAACGTCGCTTATGGTCCAAAACTGCATGGTTTGGCGCGTGACAAATACGACCTTGAAGAAATTGTTGAAAATAGCCTGCATAAAGCCGGACTTTGGGATGAAGTGAAAGACCGTTTAAGCCAGCCGGGTACAGGTCTCTCCGGTGGTCAGCAACAGCGTTTATGTATCGCGCGCACCATTGCAGTTAGCCCGGAAGTAATTCTAATGGACGAGCCCTGTTCAGCGCTTGATCCAATTGCTACGGCGAAAATTGAAGAACTGATTTCAGAGCTTTCGACGCAATACACCATTGCCATTGTGACGCACTCAATGCAACAGGCAGCACGTGTATCAGATCGTACTGCCTACTTCCATTTAGGTGACCTGATTGAAGTGAATGCCACTGAAAAAGTATTTACCCAGCCCGATCATCAATTGACGGAAGCTTATATTACCGGTCGTTTTGGTTAGTAAAATGAAGGTATTGAAAAAAAGGGCTGAGAAGCTCTTTTTTATTTAATTATCCATTTTTTATCACATATTTTTGTCTCAATACGAAATTTGATGGGTTCAGCTGGCAATTATTTAAGCTTTATTTTTTATTTCAATGATGATCTGTAGACATATGTTTTTATGCTGAGGAAATGATTCAATGCCGAAACTGCTTAAAGGAGAAATATCCTTATAATAGGATGATTAATAAAATTCATATTGAATTTTCAAGGTTTTGACCTCATGTTAAAGACAACTGCACATACAATTAGAGAAATCATTTTATATGTTATTCCATACCCCCAAATTGCCGGCTGAAATTCGAATTAGTCATTTAAATGCGCGCGTTAATGAACAACGTAAAAAAATTGCGCAAGCTACGGCGTCTAAATTTGAACTGTTGCAACTGACTCAACAGCTTTCCAAGGAAGCGCGTTTACGTAAAAAGAATAATCAAAAAATTTATGTACTTGATTTTAAGGGAGACACCGCTGCATCTGCGGTAGAAAGTTTACGTGAAGAAATCACCCTGATTTTAGCGACGGCAAAAGTAGGGCGTGACCGTGTAATAGTTCGATTGGAAAGTCCGGGTGGTATGGTGCATGGTTATGGCTTGGCTGCTGCACAACTGGTACGTCTGCGTGATGCAGGCTTTAACCTGACGATTTGTGTCGATAAAGTGGCGGCAAGTGGCGGTTATATGATGGCCTGTATTGCCAATGAAATTGTTTCTGCGCCATTTGCAGTGCTGGGATCTATTGGTGTGGTTGCTCAAGTGCCTAACTTTAACCGTCTGCTAAAAGAAAAGCATATCGATTTCGAGCTTTATACCGCAGGCGAGTTTAAACGTACTGTGACCATGTTTGGCGAAAATACTACTGAAGGTAAAGCCAAATTTGAAGAAGAGTTACAACAAACCCATGAGTTGTTCAAGCACTTTGTTGAAAAATACCGTCCCCAACTAAATGTTGAAAAAGTCGCAACAGGCGAGCATTGGTATGGTAAAGATGCACTTGAATTAAACTTGATCGACAAACTGCAAACTTCAGATGAATATCTGTTGAATTTATTGGCGCAGCATGATGTCTATGTACTTGATATGCGCCGTAAACCGACTTTGGGTGAAAAGCTGGGCTTGCAAGCAGCACAAATGGCAGATGGCTTGGTTCCTGCAATCATGAATAAAGTGATGGAAAGTTTAAGTAAAGCCAATGCAAACTTGGTACAAATGCGTGATCCTAAACTGTAATTTAAATCGCTCTATTATAAAAAAGCTCACATTAGTGAGCTTTTTTAGTTAGGCATCAAAAGTCCTGAAGCAGAAAACATAATAGCGCATTGTGTAGGCTGCTCATTCTGCATGATGGAAATGAGCTTTAAGCGCTTCCCATTTGGCTTGGCGTTTTGCTTTATGCTCAGCCTTTTTTTGTTCTTTTAAGGTCTGATTCGCAATACGCTGCGTTTCATGCCACGCTTCAACACTTGCTTCAACTTCCGATTGTACATCGTCAAAACTCCAACGATAAATCGTCGCTCCGGTTTTTTCAAACAAGGCATCAAGAAACTCTTCAGAATCTTCATAAATATCAATGAGTAATCCTGCAGTACCTAGAGGTAAAGCCTGACTAATTTTACCCAATACAGCTAAATCATTTTTTTCATTATTAATATCATAAGCTCCACCAATTAATGCGCCCGCTGTAAAACCTAAAATAATGCCGAATGGGCCACCTAATATTCCGATAAGTGCCCCCACCAGACTGCCGCTCAAAATGCCAGTATCCTGATCCGGGTTCATTTGTTCTTCAATTTTAAATTGTCCATTTTCTTGACGTTTAAGGAGTGTGATTTCATTAATATTCTGAATTGGTGAATTTTTTAATTTACTAAAATTTTCAAATGCATGGGATGATTCAGGCCATGTGATCAGAACTATATTGTGTGCCATTTTCTTTGACCTACATTGGTTGTGTTGTATGATATTTATACATTTTAAAATTTACAAACTTGGTTAATTTTTGTTGATACTTTGGGTATTTAGCCATATCTGAGTGATATTGATTATTCAATTTTTAGAATAGCTAAAGCTTACTTCGTTATTTTTTTATTTATAAAAAAATGACTTATGCTATTTTAGATACTTTATGAAGACGATTAAAACTATGTGAAGGATGTTAACATTTTTATTATTTTTGGGTTTTTTGACCATTATTCTATTGTCATTTCTGACTTATATTTTTGTTCTTCCAAATCTTAAGAATAAAAATCATCAGACTACTTTTCCATTTTATAGCCTAATTCCAGGCTTGTGGAATAGTTCAATTTTAAAAAACCTATGCGGTAAAAGAAATTATTTTGAACGAGTCGCAATTCAGTTTGATTAATCAAAATATAATAGGTATTTGAGGCTTGAAGAAAATTTAGCGCTTAAGCAAAAGAGTCATCGAGTCTGTTTTGAGTTTTATGATAAATTTTAAAATAAAGGTTTGGGTGAGTCTAAAATATTAAAATGAATTCACACTTCATTCATTCCCAAGCTTATTTTGGTGAGGTTTTACCGCTCTGAATTAGCATTAAACCACCTGTAAACAGAGCACCAATAGTCGCCAGTAACATATCCATATGCGCATCCCAGATATCCCCTTGCTGACCATTATAATTTTCAGCTTCCTCGGGTGATAAAATGAGGGCAATCCACCACTCAATCCATTCATAAATTAAGCTGGCTGCCATAATGAACTGCACCACCAATAAAAACAGCGTAAAAGGTTTAGCCTCAGGCAACCATATATGAAATACACGTAGTAGCGCAGGATAGAGCAGCAAACCACAGGCAAGATGCACTAAACGATCATACATATTACGTGACCAGCCCATCGCTTGGTTGAGGTCGAAACTGAACAGCTGCATGAGCCATTCGTTATAAGGCATATAAGAATACAGATAATGCGCACCCACAATATGGATGAGTAAAAAAATAAGATAGAGCGTAAAACTGCAAAAACTCAGGCCAATTTTCTTCTGGGTAAATAACAAGGCAGCGAGCATAAATAGGGTACCTGCCTGATGCATTAAATATGCTTCAACTTCTAAAGGATGAATACTTGCAATCACCATGGCAAGGGTTAAAAAACCTAAACTAAGCCAGTGTTTGAAGGTAAGCTGGTATTCAATCATCTTGTTATTTTCGACTATAAAGTGTTGGAATTATAATAAAAAAGCGAAGCCGAAGCTTCGCTTTTTCTGACTGAAATTTAATTAGATTTTAGCAATTAAATCTTTAATTTGTTTGGCTTGCTCAGCTGCATTACCTGTATAAGTTGCAGGTGTCATTGTTGCAAGACGTGCACGATCCGCAGCAGGAACAGCCTCAAGTTCATTGCCATTTACGAAGTTCACCATCATTTCGCGAGTCATTGCTTGACCACGAGTCAGGGCTTTTAATTTTTCGTATGGTTTTTCTACATTGTAACGACGCATAACCGTTTGAATTGGTTCAGCCAATACTTCTTGAGCATGGTCTAAATCTTCAGCAATACGTGCAGCATTAAGCTCTAATTTGCCAATCCCTTTTAAGCATGCATCAAAAGCAATTAGGCTTTGTGCAAAACCAACACCCATGTTACGAAGTACAGTAGAGTCAGTTAGGTCACGCTGCCAGCGAGAAATCGGAAGTTTTTCGCCCAAGTGAGCCAATACAGCATTGGCCAAGCCTAAGTTGCCTTCAGAGTTTTCGAAGTCGATTGGGTTAACTTTGTGCGGCATGGTTGAAGAACCCACTTCGCCTTCTTTCAAACGTTGTTTGAAGAAACCTAAAGAGATATAACCCCAAACGTCACGGTTAAAGTCGATCAAGATGGTATTGAAACGACGTAATGCATCAAAAAGTTCCGCCATGTAATCATGCGGTTCAATTTGAGTGGTGTATGGGTTGAAAGCTAAACCTAAAGATTCAACAAAAGCTTGTGAATGAGCAGGCCAGTTAATGTCAGGATACGCTGAATAATGTGCATTGTAGTTACCTACCGCACCATTGATTTTACCCAGCAATTCAACATTGTTAAATTGTTTGATTTGGCGTGCAAGGCGGTAAGCCACGTTTGCCATTTCTTTACCCAGAGTGGTTGGGCTTGCAGTTTGACCATGCGTACGAGACAACATTGGTTGTTCAGCATGAGTTTCAGCCAAAGTTGCAATTGCATCGATGATGCTTTGCATTGAAGCAACCAGAACATCACGACCATTTTTTAACATCAAGGCGTGAGACAGGTTGTTGATGTCTTCAGAAGTACATGCAAAATGAATGAATTCACCGGCATCTTTCAATTCATCAATATGGGCAATCTTTTCTTTAAGAAAGTATTCAACCGCTTTTACATCGTGATTGGTAGTGCGTTCAATTTCTTTAATGCGGTTTGCATCATCTTCAGAGAAATCAGCCACAATTGCATCTAAAGCAGCATTGGTTGCTGCTGAAAAAGCTGGAACTTCAGTGATTTCAGGACGGTTTGCAAGCGCTTGTAACCAGCGCACTTCAACAGTCACACGAGCATGGATTAAACCAAACTCAGAGAGGAAAGGACGTAGAGCATCACATTTGCTCGCGTAGCGTCCATCTAATGGAGAAAGTGCGGTTAAAGCGTTCATAGCGATTCCTTAAACTTTGGAATTGAGGGACCGATACGGTTCAAAAATATGTTGCTTTGAAAATTAAAACTGAGCAAACAAGGCAGAAATGCAAAGAATAGCGAGACTATTTTTAAATTTCATCACCCAGTCTGAGACTGTTCTAATTTCAACCCTGGAGACTTGAGTGTTTTTTATCCTGCTCCCTCATGATTTGCTCACTTAAAACAACTAAGTTTTACAAACCATGCCTTCGCATCATTAAAAAATACGCATCATCATCATTATTTTTGCAGCATATACGGTCCCGATGTAAAACAAAGCCCGCACAGCATCAGTTAAACCACCTGATACTGTAAACGGGCAAGATCTTGAATATCTTGAAGCAGCTTACGCTTACTGAAAATCATACCCCATGAACTGCCGCCAATCTGACGCCATAAGTGCGCCAGTTGCAGGCCAGTAAACAGGGAAGCGCGAATACGATTGGTATGGGAAGTATCTTTAAATGCCTGTGCATTGCCTTTGACCATAATGCGTGGATTAATTTGTCCCGCGGTTTCAATATAGGCTTGGGCAAGATTGGCAATAATGCTGGGATGAAGATAATTATTATCAAAAAACGATAGTTGTTTCAGGATTTTTTGTTGTGATTTTTCAATGATTTCGACAAATTTTGGATTGCTATAAACTTTTTTCTCTAACTGTAACAGAGCCATGGCATAGCTCATTGGCAACTTGGCGCTAGAGAGTTTGGGTAAACGAGATTTGGGAGAAGTATTAAACGGTTGGTTAATACTGTTTTCTAAAGTTTTTAAACCGAGGGAAATATCGGCAAGCTGATTAAAAAAATCTAAGGTCTGGCAGGATTCGTTGGCAGTTGGACGGATATTCAGACTGGCTTTGATGAGTTGTTCTAAATAGAAGCTACCACTTTCACCAATACTCTGCTGTCCCGACATGGCGGTCATATGGGTTAGCTGTGTCGATTGGAACACAGCTGCCAACGCCAAAGCACGGTTTTGGCGTATATTCAAAGTTTGAGGCTGTTGAAAGGGTAACTCAGCCATGCCTATCGCTTCCTTTTAAATAAAATCAGGTCTTGGCGCATTGGTATGATGAATCACACCGCCACCTAAACAAACTTCATCTGCGTAGAACACTACACTTTGTCCTGGAGTCACCGCACGTTGCGGTTGGTCAAATTCAACACGTACACCGTTTGGCGTATTGCTGTCTTTATAAATCACACAGTCTTGATCGGGTTGGCGATAACGGGTTTTCGCAGTGCAGCGGAAACCTGTTTCTGGAATTTCTTGCTCACCGGCTACCCAGTCAATCGCTTCACTCCAAAGTATAGTACTTTGCATGAGTGGATGTTCATGACCCTGACCAATAACAAGACGGTTGTTTTCAATATCTTTATAAAGAACAAACCATGCACCTTCAGATTCGCCTTTAAGACCGCCTAATCCGATGCCGCCACGCTGACCGAGCGTATAGTACATTAAGCCGTGATGTTCACCAACCTCTTTACCTGTATCTAATAGAATTTTTCCAGCTTGCGCAGGCAAATACTGTTTCAAGAAGTCATTAAAACGACGTTCGCCAATAAAGCAAATCCCGGTTGAGTCTTTTTTCTTCGCTGTAGCCAAACCTAATTCTTCAGCAATACGACGAACTTCCGGTTTTTCAATTTCACCTACAGGGAACAAAGTTTTGTTAATTTCACGCCCATGTACTGCATGCAAGAAATAAGTTTGATCTTTGTTTTGGTCAAAGCCGCGTAATAAAGGCGCGTATTGTTCACCACGCGAGTTGATCAGGGTTTCACCGCGACGGCAGTAATGACCTGTCGCAATAAAGTCTGCGCCCAGGTTCACGGCATGGTCTAAGAAGGCACGGAACTTGATTTCTTTATTACATAAAATGTCCGGGTTTGGAGTGCGGCCAGCCGCATATTCCGCCAGGAAGTGCTCAAAGACACGATCCCAGTATTCCATGGCAAAATTGGCAGTATGCAATTTGATGCCAATCTTGTCACAGACGGCTTGCGCATCGGCCAGGTCTTCCATGGCCGTACAATATTCCGTGCCGTCATCTTCTTCCCAGTTTTTCATGAAAAGTCCTTCAACTTGATATCCTTGTTGAAGAAGAAGTGCGGCAGAAACAGAAGAATCTACACCACCAGACATACCGACGATGACACGTTGTTGCATAGGATTAAGCATCCAAAGTTGAAATTAAGGGAGAATTTTGGTGCTCGTAAATGAGCGATAAAGGATATTTTTGACCAGATAAAGCATCTTCCACGGCTTTAATCACTAGGGGACTACGTGCTCGTGCAGACTCTTTTAACTCATCCAGCGTCATCCAGACTGCACCAATAATACCTGTATCGAGCTTGGCATCCGGATGATATTGAACATCACGTGCCAAGAAGCAAAAACGATAGTAAGTGCGGTCAGGGAACATTGGAGGAGTATACGTATAGATGCCAAGCAATGATTCGATTTCGACATCATGCCCGGTTTCTTCCATGGTTTCGCGAATAGCCGCCTGAATAACGGTTTCTCCAGCTTCGACATGACCTGCAGGCTGATTGAACACGGTATGGGTTACGCCTTCAGTATGTTCTTCAACAAAGAGGAATTTACCGTTCTTTTCTACAACGGTGGCTACGGTAACGTGAGCTGTCCAAGCAGTCATTGAAAAGCACCATGGGAAAGAAAGCACTATTCTACAAAATTTAGGGGGCGGTGGCTATGTAGAGGGAGGGATTTCTTTGATTCTGTCAGTAATTGAGACTTTGAAACAAGGATAGGGGAATATAAATAAATGAAGGAATGTTAAAAGTTTTACGATTAATAGGTATTGGGCTGATATCAACTTAGCAAAATACAAAAAAGCTTTTTTGAGGAAAAAGCTCCCCCTTCAAAAAGAGGGAGCCTTAATATACTTTTGGTACTATTAAAAAATATATAAAAATGAGTAAATTTTATTGCTCTCAGCGCCTAGCCATGACTGAACTACTAAACTTTCTGCACTATTTCACATTACAGTTATTTGGAAATTTCCCTTGTTCCACCGAACTGATAAAGTTTCCAATCAGGGTTGGACTTTGTCTCAGGGAATCACGATGATCGCCACCTTTAACCTCATGGAATTCGATAGGTTTTTTCATTTTGCAAATCTGCTGAAAATAAGCATAAGTTCCACGAGGATCGACCAGCTGATCTTTATCCCCCTGTACCAGCATCACAGGTACCGTAGGTATCATATTTTCAATCGACTGTTTTTTTAAATAAGTAATCAGAGGTGTCAGATTGGCATCTGGTTTGAAAACTGTTTTTGGTGCTTGTTTTAAGTCCTCTTGCAATTCTGAAAGACAACGACTACGCGCAAAAGTAAGAATTTTATTCATCTCGGGAGTCACGAGATTCGCAGGGTTAAGACTTGGCTCTGCTGCTTCAGCACCCAGAAGAACGATAGGAAAAAACGAGGCAACACTAGGTGAAATCTGAGAGTAAGTTTTTACATATTCAGCAATTCCCTGATATTGATAACCTCCCGGCGCAAGGGCAATTGCCCCCCGAAGTTTGAACTCTGGCGCATATTTTTGCCCATGTGCTGCTACCATAATAGTGGCAGCACCGCCTTGGCTATGTCCCATGACATACCAGTCTTTACTAAACTGATCAGGTTTTAAAAAATGGGCTGCTCTTACAGCATCGACGACAGTGTGCAACTGGCTCTGGGCATTCATATAGGGATGTAAGGTGGGCGTACCCAAACCTTGATAGTCGGGTGCAACCACTGCATAACCTCGCGCAAGCCAGGCATTTAGAGCATTTGCTGCGATTTGCTGGTAGACATGTACCGGCCCGCCCACATAATCCTCGGAGGGTGCACAGGTATCTGCCACACCGGTTGTACCATGAGCCCAGGCTAGGACAGGCCAGCCACCTTTGGGGGGCTTGCCCTTAGGCAGTAAAATGAATCCAGAAGTTACGATAGGCTCGGAATATATTCCACGACTGCGATAATTAATTAAAAACCGTTGTGAAGCATTGGTAAATAGATCGGGATTTTGCTCTTTTATAGACAGGAGCGTACCTGGTGTTTTTGCTGCAATATCAGATAACTGGGTTTTGTCTTGATTGGTAGGGACAGGAGCAGCGAACACATATGCAGAACCCAAGCACAGGCAGCTGACTATAATTTTTGAAACAGGATTTTTTATTTTCAGCATGGAAATATTCTCCACTCTTATATCTAAAATTAGATATTTATCTTAAAATTGTTGAGTTAAAGATAAGCCCTAACTAATTTACAATAAATCAAAATAATAGATACTTCTTTTGGTAAGTTGTATTTTTTTCATTTGAATATCTCAGGATTTAATTATTTTTATATAAATCAAATTTTTAAATCATAGGGGTGAGTTTTATAATAGAGAGGATTGATTTTTTATAATTATTTCTTAAATAACCCCAATCCTGTTTAAGCCAATGATTCCATAATTTGAATTGTTGGCTTATTTCGATGTGTTAATTGATACGCACATAATGAAGCATAAATCACACTTAAAAAGCCTGAAATACTCCGTGCTTTACTTGTCACTAAATTATAGTGTTCTTTCAATAGACTGAATATCGTTTCTATTTTATTACGCTATTTTAAGTGATACTCATCTGATTCAGAAAGTTGAACAGACTTCATGTTCTTTCGATGATAGGTAATTAACCCGAATCCTGCTTAAGGAAGTGAGATCATTTATCCTGAGACTTATCCATCAGTTTGAGCATAAAAAAGTCTATGATTTGATACCACTAAAAACTGATTAAAATTAATCATAAAATTATAGTTATTTTATGATTTTAAAGAAAAAACCTTATCCGCGATTCGGGTTAATTAACAACTTAATTTATTTATCATAAAGAAGAGGAATATATTAAAAAACTGCCTATGGAGGTTTTTTAATATATCTCATCTTTAATTTCATATCGTATTTTTATACGAAATTAGTCCTGTCCTAAATAATTATTTGCCACCTTCACATAATGACGCGCTGAATAAGGTAAAAATTCTTTTTCTTTATCCGTTAAAGGGCGGACTTTTTGTACTGGGCTGCCAACATATAAATAACCACTTTCAAGCCGTTTGCGTGGGGGAACTAAAGAACCTGCACCAATCATCACATCATCTTCAATAATGACATCATCTAAAACAATGCTGCTGATACCAATTAAAACACGATTACCAATGCTACAGCCATGTAATTTGACATGATGACCAATAGTGACATCTTCACCAATAATTAACGGTGAGCCTTCGGGTTTATCAGCTTTCTTGTGGCTGACGTGCAGCATCGCATGATCTTGCACATTAGAGTTTTTACCAATATGAATATGATTCACATCACCACGAATCACCGCAAAAGGCCAGACTGAAACATTTTCAGCCAAAGTCACGTCACCAATCACCACGGACATTTCATCAATATAGCAAGTGGCATCAATTTTAGGATGGTATTCTAAATAAGAGCGAATATTCTTTTTCATGATGGGAGTTCGGGGCAAGGGAATGGAGTCATTATAAAATAAAAAAGCACCCCAAACGAAGTAAGGATGCTTTGGTCTAAGTTAAAAATTAAACTTAGAATAAGTTACTAAAGAATTGTTTGATATGGTCGATTATTCTTGCAAAGAAACCTGCTTCTTCAACATCTTGAAGTGCAACCAATGGTTTTTCTGAAATTACTTTACCATCAATGCTTGCAACAAATTTACCAATCACTTGACCCTTTTTAAGAGGTGCAGTGAGTTTAGGTTGAACCACCAATTGAGTTTTAATCGCATTTGCCTGACCTTTTTGCATAGTCACATTGAAATTCTCGGCTAAGCCGATTTTTACGTCATTGTCTTTACCGTACCAAACTTTCGCTTTCGCTAAAACCTGATTGGCAGGTTGAACTTTGACGGTTTCAAAGTTTGCATAACCCCAAGCCAACATTTCACGTGTTTGAGATGCACGCTCGTTCATGCTTGGCGCACCAAAAATCACTGAAATTAAACGCAATGGACCGCGTTTAGCAGAAGTGGTTAAGCAATAACCTGCTTCTTCAGTATGACCGGTTTTTAAGCCATCCACACTTGGGTCGGTATAAAGCAAGGCATTACGGTTGCCTTGTTTAATGCCGTTAAACGAAAATTCTTTTTCTGAATAGATCGGGTAATACTTTGAACTGTCATGAATGATATGTTGCGCAAGCATCGCCATATCTTTTGCAGTCGAGTAGTGACCTTCAGCAGGCATACCAGTTGAATTGATGAAGCTGGTATTGGTCATGCCGATACGTTTTGCTTCTTCATTCATCATGTGAGCAAAAGTGCCTTCATTCCCGGCAATATGTTCTGCCATGGCTTTAGAAGCATCATTACCTGACTGGATGATAATTCCGCGAAGCATTTCCAGTGCTGTTGCGGTAGCATTCAGCGGTACATACATACATGATTCTGTACTACTGCCACGACACCAAGCTGATTCGTTCATACGAACTTTTTCATCTTCCGTGAGATCACCACCCAATAACTTCTGTTCGATGATGTAACTGGTCATCATCTTGGTCATTGAAGCCGGTGCTAATTTTTCATTTTCATTTTTTGCTGCGAGGATTTGCCCCGTCTCATAGTCCATCAAAACATAAGATTTATTATTGAGTTCTGGTGGTGCAGATAAGACAGTTGCTGCGTATGTGAAACTCGGTAAAAGTAATAATGCAGCAAGGGCGCTTTTTCTGGTCATTCTAGGTGGTTCCAATACGTGAATAAGGCACAAAGAGCCTAGCATTCTAGGATAAAGCTAGACCGACTTCTATGGGGAAATCGGCTTATTTTAAAAGTATTGTAACCAATTTGTATTAATTGCTGTAAGTGGTCAGTTCTTGACAAATTTCTTTGTTTTTTGCATCTCCGGCTTTTTTCGCATCGCTACGTGCTTCTGCTAAAATTGATTTAAATTTTTTCTCTTTGCTGAGCTTGGATAAGGCTGAAGCTGCATCCTTTTCCTGAGGTAAATATTCTTGTGCAAGTTTGGAATATCCTCTCTTAAATTGAGCATCATCTTTTACCAGACTTGGGCAGACTTCTGACAATACATAAATGGCAGCTAGTTCTTGTTGAGTAATTTTTTGAGTGGGAGTCACATTAATATTTTCTTCTTGTTGTGTTGCAGCGTGAGTTACTGAAACTGTCATTAGAGCAGTGGTCAATAGACCTAAAGATAGCGATTTAAACATAGATAATTTCATTTAAGCAGACCTGAATTATTTAAAAAATAACAATGAAAATAAGCTTAACCGTATTTTGGGTAATTGTAAGTACTCAAATGTATTGAAGCTGTTGAAAATTGAAGAATAAATGAAGGAGGTTTAAAAATGGCATTGGGGGGTTATATGTATTTTATGAAAAAATAGGCAGGCAGGTGGATAATCTGCATGCCCATTTATTGAATACTCAATAGGCTGAACATTCTATAGGTATGATCTGTTGTGAATTATGCTTCGTAATTTATCACGTCATCACAAACTGATTTTTGTTCATCTTTACTGGTTTCTTTTGCAGCCTGACGCGC
>NZ_JAZQPV010000135.1:0-14128 GCF_045628685.1 Acinetobacter sp. | reverse complement strand
ATGCCTGGCCCATTCCTCCTATATGCCGAATTGATTTTCAATAAATTCACTCACCGACTTAAAAATTTTGTGAGTGATATCGGTATTTTCATCAGAAGAAAATCATTCTATTATTTCCTGTAGTTTCATTTCGATTGCCTTATGACGACTGGAGTGAGAGCCTCAACGACTTCAATATCCGACAACTGAGCTGCTGATTGGAGAATCTCATCAAAGCCTGCCTCAACGGTGAAGAGAGAACCGAACGAGTTCGTTGAGTAGACTGGCACGAGAACGACCGATGCAACATCAATAGGCAGACGCTGGTGGATAAGAGAAATGAGTTTCGTTGCGTAGAACGAATCACCAAAATCCCATCCGTCAATGTCAAAGAACGTGTTGATGACGTTCAGAATCTCTTCCTTGATTCGTTCATTGGTGAGGGTCGCCGACTGTGAGCGCACGACCTTGAAGCGAGCACGAAGCTGTGGCTCAGCCAATCCGCCGAACAGCAGGCGGATCTTACCAGGGTGCAGTACAACCGTGTCCGATAACATCTTGTTGTTCAGTAGATAACCATACGAGTTTCTGAGTTCAAGAGGGGTCGGAGCAGTAGGAGCATATGGGGAGATTCCACGAACGTAATTGATGACGTTATCGTAGTAACCACGGGTCATGATGTACGCGTCATGGATGTTCGTCACTGACGGGTCGATGATGTTTGTAAACGGTGAGAAGTGCTGCCACATGAAGTCAAGTCCAGTCTCACCGCCTGCGCGAAGTACAGGCATGCGTTGTCGACGGCCATAGGTTAACGTCTTGTCAATAAACGCTCCAGGGGCCCAACGATTTGGTTGCCGTGCTTCTGACATAAGAAGAGTATCACTCTCCTGGATAATATATGATGGGTTTGATGCGAGGAAGTACTCATAGCTACCTGCTGAGAATGTCTCAAATTGAAGAAGCCGATCAGGCACAAGGTCGCCGCTGTCATCTTCTTGAAGAAGATCTGAGGGAACAACTTCAAGGCTATGTAGATCAACAACCCCATTGTTGTCCTTAATTGCACCAATGACATCATAGGTCTGGCTTTTACCTAAAACCCGTGGAGTTTCACTAGAATCTAAATTTGAACGCAGAACCTTAATGTTATCATAAACACGATTCTTCGTATCATTGTCAATAATCTGACTAACCGAATTAAACCAAAACTTAGTGTTAGGTGAAGTAACACTTAACTTCAGTGTGCGGTTATGAATCTCATAACCGATGATGTTGTTTGATGGGGCTTGGCGTAGCTTGTGCACAAAGATAAGCCAACCATGTTGCGCCAAGCGGTCCTCGCTAGTATCAGTGGTAAAGAGCAGCTCATCGCCTTCCCTGATCTGTCCACCGTTGTAATGCTCAAGAGCTGAAGTGCCGATAACTTCCCACCAACCATTAAGGTTGACCTCAGCACGAACGCGAGGAGCCAAATTTTCAAGAATAAATGCATCACCAGGTTCAAGTGAGGATGACCATACCCGGAAAAATGGTGTAGACGTTGAAGCATTTTCAGTCTTGACATCATACCACTCCGAAGCATTTTGGGAGTTTCCGATTGTCGCTGAAGGAAGCGTGCCACGCAGGTTACTTCTCACGTAGAGGGTTACACCGTCTGCTGCAACCTCAAGCGTCCACACCTCTTCATCAGAGAGTGAGCGGAACGTTGGTGAAATTTCAATACCGCCTTGACCTATCATTGCAGTATAACGGTGATAGCGGAGAGCAAAATCATCCTGTTCAGCGATTGGTTGCAGCCCTGACCCAATATCACCGGGAGGGAACTTGTTCACCCCGTCAATTGTACGCGGAACAGTTGCCGCGTAGATACGCGAATCATCTTTTGGGAATAGATCAGGATCAGGAATACGCGCAAGAATTGACCCATTTGCATCCTGCACGTATTCAATAGGTTCACCATACCAGTGTCGATCAATTAATCCCTGGAGAGTCGTCTTTTCCTTGAGGGACCCGTCAGCACTAGCTGACTTGTAAATGAGGGACACAGGCCCACCGCCATAAGTGAAGTACTTCCCTCCTCGATTATCCTCGATAAATTTACGACGTGGTGAACTTACCACCCCTTTAGTGATAGGGTCAGTTGCTGAAATGTGCAGCATCATGTTGATGATGCCGCTTGAGTTTAGAAGTGGCTCAATAATCGAGTCAATCAGTGCTTGACCTGATACAGAGGTTGTTTGGGATTCAATTCCCAGGGTGTAACGCATTGAAGCATCGTCACCATACAACTTTACGTTCTCGTAGGTTCCCGATGCGTCATTCCAGTCAATGTATTTTGGCTGTCCAGCGAACGTTCTGTTGATTGCCTTAACACGGATAATTGTTGGGTCCTTGAGCAGGTACGTGTTGTAGTCCTGCCCGTTCACCATCCGGTTTTGCGCATAGTACGTAGATGGAGCAGAACGACGAATGTGCTCAATTGTTTCTGTACCTGCGCCGTTCTGCAACGTCGTGGTCAAACTGAAGGTCATGGTGCAACGTTCAGTATTTCCCGATGTTGAAGCATAGGTGAAGCCGAACACCTCATCAACCACTTTGTTTTTTTGTATAACTATTGATCGATTTGCTGATTGCCGCATCCAGAAACGAAACATTCCTTGCGGCATGTCAGAGAAATCACCATCCCCAAAGATTACAGTGATTTGATCATTTTCACGTGTATCAACTTCAAATTTCTTGCGCGTGCTGCGGTCATCATTGAAAACTAGATTTTGTTCTGAAATGGTTTCTACCTGAGACCAGCGCTCAGCGACCATATCATTTTCAATCTTTTGTACCCAAACGTCAGTGTGATTAACGTTAGTTGAATCAAAATCAATTCGACGATCAGGCATGCTATCACGAATATCATAATCAATTCTAGTCAACGTTCCCTGTTTAACGTAACCAAGAAAGCCAGTGTAATCAGAACCATCGCCAATTCCGTCATTAGAATAAATGAGCGACATCGCTGAGGTTAGATCAGGTTCACGTTCAAATGGGCCATTTGCATCAACGTCAGCTGGTACAATTTCCATTGGATAGGAGTCTTGGCCGGCTGAAGCAGTAAAAGGAAACACCCCATTTCTGAGAGATGCTGGATCATTACGAAGTGAATAAAGATCCATCACCACGTCGCCAATTTGGAATGTCTTTGACGGTTGGCCAAAGCGATTGTTCAGAACTCGGTTCATCACGAGGATGAACTGCTCCTTCCAATTAGCATTATTTGGGTCATTCCACGTGATCGTCAGGCCAGCAAGGTCAGTGCCTCGGCTGTCAAGAATCCGCTCCGAGGTTGTCACGCTATTGATCTTCACTAGCCCACGGACAGGGATATTGCGGGTTGCCTTGTATGAGATCAGCTTTGCAAGGCGAAGGATTGATTGCTTCCTCTGTGCTGTCGTGATGAAGTTTTCATGTGCAACCATGTCTACACGATAGGCGAGCTGCTCGGCAATGTATGCGAACATCTCCAGCATCGCGATGTACTCTGACGACTCAATGTAATCGTTAAATACTTCTGGGTAATATGTACGGGTGTAATCGATCAGCGATTGCTTGATCGAATCAAAGTCATATGAGACAAAGCTAACCCCCGTGAAGGCAGAGTATATTTTGTCCCAGGACTCAGAACTGTAAGTTGTGCGTAAAGCCATTTTTTATCCTATTTGGTGTTGTTCTATTTATGACTTCAACATAAGGAAATTTGGGTCAGTTAGGCGTTAAAGCCTGCGGTAAATTCTCTGGATCAAATAGCTTCATCATTAACTCGCAGAAGGAAATTCAAGTCGTAGGGTGTCAATAATTCCAAGCTCAATGTACTTCAAGTCAAGCAAGGCAATGATCGCATTGTTGTCAGGTAGGGGGAGCACAGCGATATTAAGAAGCTCGACACGAACATCATAGTCCACAACTGCGCGAAGGTCCTCCTCTATTGCTTGTAAGGTATAGTCATCCATCGGCTCAAATGCCATCAAGGGAATTCTAGTACCAAACCCAGGCATCATTACGCGTTCCCCTTTCAGGGTATAGATGTGATTAAGAAGGTCCCGGTTGATCAGGTCTTTACCAGTCAACTGAAATCCTTTTTTACCAGCAAATGTTGAAAAGCCGAAGTAATTTGACATTATTTTTTCCAGTGTGGACCGCGTTTGCCAACGGAAGCAGGACGTTCCCATGGTTCGTGATTTGGCGTAATCGATGGGTTGTCTGCACAAGGTGCAGCGCCTGCCTTTGGCCCATTGAGGTGGATCTGACTCCCTGTCGCAAGAATGCTTCCCGCGGCAAGTATGTTGAATGTATCACCACTTTGAATATTTATAACGCTGCCAGACATTGAAAGATCACCACACGCGGAAAATCGCCCGTGACCACCAGCCCCAAGGTTGATATCTCCACCTGCGGCAAGGTTGATATCTCCACCTGCGGTTACATTGAAATCTGCACCGGCGGATATTGAGACGCTTGCGCCGCCGTAGACATGAATGTGCCCATCACTGTCCATCTCGAACCAAGAATTTCCTTTTGCTGTTGAGATGTAGATGCGCTCATTTGCATCATCAAAAATTACCTGGTGCCCATCGGCTGACTTCAGCCTCAACCGTGAGTTTGAGGGATTGTCCTGGAAAAGGATTGTATGGTTACTAGGCGTCGTAAAACAATAGGTCTGGGGCTCAAGCCCCGCAGAAGTCAAGCTCTTTTGATAACCTTCACTACCATCCTTTACGTCCTTGTCCTGCGCTACCTGACGCTCATAAGAGCCACGAGTCCTAGCCTGCGGTGAATCAAGCTGACCCCCAAATTGATCATTTAGATTATTTGTCTGCGGCTCAACTGGATCAAATGTATCCGAAACAGGAGCTGGGCCAAAGTCAGCTCTGTTTCGGCCAACCGGTATCGAACGATTTCCATGATCACCAAAAACAGAACCTAGATAGTAACGTCTGTTCACATCTCCATACATCATCGCGATGACTACCTTTGCCCCAACCCGCGGTACCGCCCAAAACCCATATGATTTTAATCCACCAGTTACTGCTCCGTTGCTTCCGCCAGGGTGTTCATTGACTTGCCCAGCAAGCGGTGAAACGTACGATGCCCAAGGGATGACGTCATCTGTGTAGGTGTCGCCGTCAATTGCAGGGCACCAAACCTTAATGCGGCCCATCTGTTGTGGATCATCATTTGAGATAACTAGCCCTTCTACAATACTGTAGCTCATAGCTTTTTTGGTTCCTGTGGTTTATTGCGTGGGTTTAGCGTACCTGCAAGTGAAAGTTCCTGAGTAAACTTATGGCCTTCGATGTTGTTTACCACCTTCATAACTTGAAAGAAATTATTTTGAAACAATAGCTCGGCAAATTCACCACCCATGAGCTGTGCCCCCGTTCTAAAATCTATTTTCGGCCCTTTTACGTTAATGAGCACAAAAACAGGGGTGGTAGAAAAATGATTATTTCCTAAAGTTGCTGCAACTTTAAACTTAGCGCCCTCTTTTACAATCTCCTGCACAATGACGCCATCACCAGCGCTTCGTTTATTATTTTCAAGGATGCTTCGCTCGAAATTTTCACGATAGGTGCTTTTCACTGTGGTATCAATTCGGGATTCCACAGTCTTTCCAGCTGTTGGCGAAACAGTAACATCACTCACGTGCTGCTGAAAACTTGTTTGGAAGAACTTCGTCATGATATCAGGGTTACCGCGAATGGTCAGCTGGGCTTCATAAGCTTGCTGCGTGTAGTGCATTGACAGATTTCGCATGTACTTCTGCGAAATCGCTATATCCCGTTTCTCACTATCTGCCGTTGTAAGGCTAGTGTATTTCTTAAAATTTGAAAGTTCATCAGCAGTGTTTCGCGGAATAAGAATAGGATCATAGGCACGGAGTTTAATTAGTTCGCCGTTCTCGTCCACGCCACTACCTTTAGTCGCGTCTTTTGCATTTTTATTTTCAAAAACATTTGGCCCAATGTTTAAGTCTGATTGAAGAAGCAACATCAATTCTTGAAATTTCACATCAAAAGAAAGAATATCTTTGTTGTTGCCAGTAAATACATAATCAAATTCAGCATAGTTCTTTGGTATAAGTGCACCATCGTCGAGAGACGTAAAGTACTTTTTGTAGGCCTCACCGTCAGCAGCCTGTTTTCCCTTTACAGGAACAATATTTGGCACCTCGAATGGGACTACATCAACATGGACTGTTACGTATTGATCATTACTGGTGATGCCTACAAAGTGCTTGTAGAAGGTAACTGAATCCTTGTTTTTTACGCCCGCTCCAAGCTCAGCAATGTCCTTCACTTGACTGAATATAATGTCAAGAACCTCAGTGATTCTAAGTCCAGCCGCAACAGAAAGATTTGTGTCAAGGGGCTGTCCAGTTTTTGCATCCTTAGTTCCCTTACCGTTCGTTTTCACTAAGTCAGCGTTCGCTTTTTCTCTTTTAAAGATTGTTTCTGTCGCAGCGGCAGTTGCTGCTCCACTAAATGGAAATCGTTCCCATTCCTTAGGAATGGTGATCATGTATGTAACTAGACGCCCGTATGGTTGACCGTTTTTTGTTTTACCGGTGCTTTGCATAGTAGACTGAACTTCCGCATAATATGCTGCTGAAGCATTATTCAACTGCGTTTCAAAGCTGTTAATGATATCACCGAGGAAATTAGTTCCCTTTCCTGTAAAATACCGAGATGCAGTTCCTATGTTAACCCAACGAGCATGGGCTCTCGTGTTAAAGTTCGCTGTGGGTTGCATTTTCATGGTGTATGTTCCTTTTCCTAATTCAAGGTTTAGCTGAATTGAAAAGAAAAGGCACGGCAAAGAGACGGATTGGACTGTTTCAGTTGTGCCCTCTGGCGTGTGACCGATGAAAATTATACGATGCACAAATACGATGCCATCAAAGCTTGTACCCATCTGCTCGTCAACAAGCCACTGTATAAAATTGACAAATGAAATACCGCTGTGATCAGTGAGAACCATTTCCATGTTAGTTGGGAGGTTCGTGTGGTCGTCAACATTGCCAATGAGTGTTTCATACTTTAAGTTATCAACGGTAAATTGCGAAAACTTCCGTGTATCAACCACAAGAAATGAATTTTGATTCACACCTGTTATAGGTTCACCTAATTGAGGAACATCATTGATTGCAGCAAGCGTTTTTACATTTTGACTGTCGTCAAGGAATGCTTTTGCGTCTTCTGTAGAGCGACATGCTACGATGATATGATGGATTGAGTAGGTTTGGAACCTATCTAAAGGATTATATAAAGTTGCCATATGGTTATACGATTGGTAGAATTGAAATGGGAACTTCACGCGCGGATGGAATCCCGCCGGTGCGTCCATCTAGAAGGGCATTGACCTTTTCAACTGTCGGAATTGTGATGGTTGCACCCTCAACAATCTCAGAATATGGATCTAAAATGCTGTTATACTGCGCGATAACCCACCATAACCTGGGTTCTCCAAGAAACATAGCTGCAACTAGATCAAGACGGCCTTCAAATCGCTTTTCAACCGTATAAAGCAAATCGCCAGGGCCTGACTGAAAAACACTTCGTTCCCACCATTCAAGTCGCCCCGTACTAACTTCAGTTATTCCGCCACTTACGTAACGTGATTTACGGCGCAAAACGCTGTTCTTTTCTTCACTCATGGTTTTACCGCCGCTACAGTTTGATCATCAATTTTATTAAAGGCCGCTCTCATATTTCCATTTCGGTAATCTTCTAAGCTAAAATTATTGAATTGATCAATGGAGTAACTTTCAACAAGGGTAATTGGTAAGTTTAAAATTGTTGGAAATGGCACGTAATTTCCATCTGCCTCTGATGGTATTGTTGTCGCAATATAGTCGACATCCTTTGGCCATGTCCATGTAAGCGAGGTGATAACTACTGGCACAGGCCCAATAAGGTCTCGTAACCCCTCAAGCATGAGGACTGGCGGCGGCGCACCAAGTTTCTGCATGAAACTTTGCCCAGTTTTCTGACCAAAAAACGGCTCCATCCAGCCACGTAATCTAACAAGACGTTTATAGTTCTCTGTGGCTTCGATGCTTGTTCTTGAAATAAGTGTCGCGTTAATTGTCCACTGTGTGCTTGAGCTGCCTTTATATTTTTGAAAAGCACCTGGAAACTGAGTAGGAGCAATTGGCTCATATTCAGAAGTGTGTGTTTCCTGCACTTCTGGCATAACTTCAAAGACGACTCGATTATCGGTTCCTACCTCTGTTAATCGAATCTTATGTGCGCGAACCCCAGTTACATTGACATTAGCTATGTCTTTTAATTGGGCAGCAGAGGGCGTAGCAGCTACGCTTGATGTACTGACTTGCTTCGTTGTGTCATTTGCTGTGAGCTTATTAAACGGGGTCTGTGTGCCAAAAGTACTCTTTGCTACCTTTGCGGCGTCTACAATTTTTGGCAAGGGAGTCGAATCCCAATCCCCACTGGCCCCTCCACCATCAAATGTTCCACCTCCACCTTTTACTGCCATTTTACGCCTCCTTAGGCGTGTTAAGTGACGCCTTAACTTTGTTGAACATGATTTTAGCCAACTTTGGTTTATCTTCAAGTCCAACTATTGCTGCAAATTCTTCTTCATATCCAAGTTCGGCGGCGCGGCGTGCCATTGAACCAGAAACTTCTGTTACATCAATGTCTGTGCCGCCCTTCAAGTCGCCAAGCGCTTTTTCCATTGTGCTCTTTTTATCATTAGACTTCCCGTCTTGGCCTTCTCTTTCTAGCCCAGGGATAGCAACGTGCTTGATTGCATTCCCGCTTTTATCCTTGAAGTATTTGTCCAATAGTTCCATGTACCTGTGGATACGGTCAGACCCCGCCGCTACAGCGATTGGCTCGAAACCAACTTTGCGCACTTCCTCAAAGGCCGCAAAAGCTGAGGAAGCTGTAATGAAGATGACACCATTAGCTTTACCAGAACCACTCATGAACTTGATACGTTCCTCTGCAGTTAGTGGATTCTGTGTCTTGTCCTTGCTCGTTTTCTCGCCCTCTATGACAACTACTACCGGAGTTGCAGAAAGCTGCAACTCCGGGTTCTGGCGAATGAATCTCTTCATTACGTTAATGACCTTATAGTGGCCAGCTGTTGGGGGTTGAAATCTCCCAATAGCGACAGCGGCCCGGGTCTTTTGCTGACCAACAGTTGATTCAAAAATGTCCATGTCTGCCTCTTTGTGTTTTGATATTTATGGGATGTGCAAACTTGCTTGATTCACACTTCAATTTTGGTGGGCTCTGTTACAAATGATATAATAACATTACGTCGCTACTATTACCACTTTGAAAGGTGAATCATGGCGACGACTAAACGCGCAAAATCAACTACCACTAGAGGGCATTACGTTACCAATGCCCAACTTTTAGAAGCAATCGCAGCAGATAAAGCAAATAATAACACGCTGAGCCCAAAGCTGGCGGGTTACCTCCACAAGATCGCTGAGCGCTATTCGTTCAGCTCCTCATTTGGTGGCTACTCATTCCGTGAGGACATGGTGTCGTTCGCAGTTGTGAACCTCTGCGCGAACTGGTATAAGTTTGACCCTGAAAAGTCCGACAATCCTTTCGCCTTCTACACTACGGCCGCCTATCGTTCCTTCCTTCAATACTTAGCTGACGAGAAGAAACAACGTGACATACGAGATCAGATGCTCGTTGAGGCAGGCGCCAACCCATCGTTCTCGTACCAAGATCGTAACAAGACCTCGCAAACTTCTGATGACACAGCTTTCCGCACACCGTCCAAGGAAGAGTAATCTAATGAACGACAAGTTTTGCGTTTATCTCTATCGTGATCCAAAGAATGGCATTCTGCGATATGTGGGTGAAGGATCCTTGTCTAGGCCTTTTGATCATTTCAAGAGGTCTAAAAATGCTAAGTTTAGTAATATGCTAAAGAAGCGTGTATTAGAAGGATATGATCCGAAACCTGTTATAATTCCAGCATTATCTAAACAAGACGCACAAGAGATGGAAGGTTTGTTGATTCAGTTAATAGGTCGTGAGGATTTAGGTTTAGGAACGTTGTATAATCTTACAGATAGGCATGGCGGAGTAGGGCGTGTTCAATCTGTTAAAGAACGACAAAAACGATCCATCATCACTAAAGAAAATTATAAAAATGCTAAAAAGAAACAAAATCATCTTATTGGGTGTAATTCTGAAACAGCCAAAAGAAACAATAGTGCAGCCCAACAAGCACATTGGTCTAAACCAGGAGAGCGTGAAAAAGCGTCTATAAGGATAAAAGAGCATTTTCGTAATGGTAGAAAGACGAACAGCGAAAGCATAAAGAAGTATTTTTCTGATCCTAAAGCTCGAGAAAAGAATTCAAAAGCACAACTTTTAGCTCAAAATCGACCCGAAGTATTAGAAAAGCGGCAAAAGCATTGCACAATAGATGGCGGCAAAACGATCTTTTCTTCATGCCGACAGTTAATTGATACGTTAGGACAAGGTCAAAATGGATATGGATCACCAAATTTCTGCTGGGTCATCAATGAAACTCTTGTCCCGAGAAAAAATTAAAATTAAGAAACTTGCAATGTTCACAGATGCGCACTTTGGGTGCAGGAATAACTCATTACAGCATCTTGAAGATTGCTTAGAATATATTGATTGGTTCATAGAAAAGGTGAAGGAAGAAAAACCATCGCACATCGCTTTCCTAGGCGATTGGTATGAAAATCGAAATGCAATTAATGTTAGAACGCAGCAGGCTTCACATATTGCTGCAAGAAAATTAAATGATCTAGGTATTCCTATTATATTCATTGTAGGCAATCACGATTTGTATCATCGAAGCGATAGAAGTATTTTTTCTACAGATCCATTTGGAGACCTGGAAAACTTCCTGCTCGTAAGTGAACCGATGGAGCTGAACAAGGACTGGTTTGTTGCGCCGTTCATGTTCCGTCAGGAGTACCCAAGCTTGGTAGCTGACATCAACTCCCACAAGTACATCCTCGGTCACTTCGAGTTCCGTAACTTCGTGGTCACCGGTGACACTCGTTTGATGGAGCACGGTCCTGATGCGTCTGACTTTGAAGGTCCTGAGTACATCTTCTCGGGCCACTTCCACAAACGTCAGGCCAACAAGAACATCGTTTACATCGGCAACCCATTCCCGACCAACTTCGGCGACGCAGGTGACAAGGCACGTGGCTGCTGCATCTTTGATGTGGAGAAGAACGACGTTTACTTCCACGACTGGGATGACGCTCCTCTGTTCTTCAAGACCCGTCTGTCACGCGTTATCGGTGGCGAGTGTGACTTCCCGAAGAAAGCACGTGTTCGTTGCATCCTCGACATGGACATCGGCTATTCAGACGTGCAGGCACTTCGTGATGAGATGATCAAGGGCATGGCGCTCCGTGAGTTCTCGGTTGAGGAGGACCTCGCTGCTAGGAAAGAGCTGATTGCAGAAGGCCTGGACATTGAGGGAGATTTGGACCTTTCATCGCTCGATAACACGGTTCGGCAGCTGATCACCGAAGGTGTCGCCCCTTCTAATACAATCGACCCACAGGTCCTGATCCATCTCTATGAGGAGTTATAGATAAGAAATAGCCCAACCTTCAATTCTAGATTTTTTCTTTGAGCCTGATTTGACAACACCATCCCCTTTCAATGCTTT
Source organism: Acinetobacter sp. (assembly GCF_045628685.1). Classification (GTDB taxonomy): domain Bacteria; phylum Pseudomonadota; class Gammaproteobacteria; order Pseudomonadales; family Moraxellaceae; genus Acinetobacter. The sequence goes on along the minus strand of NZ_JAZQPV010000135.1, from coordinate 2,437 downwards.
TCTAAATCCTGAAAGGGGATGGTTATTATCTTGACAAAAAATTGTCAAATTATTAGTTACGAATTCAGCCCCATCGGGTGACGTGATCAAGTAACTTTTTTGATTTGCTTCCCATGCTTTAGACATAGATTCGGGGGTGCGTTTGTTTGTGCCAGCTTTTCTTTTTTCTTCAATAGTTGCGTACCATTTTTTACGACGTTCATCAGACCAAGTCGTACCCCAATTTGGATTATTTTCTCCAGTATTGAGATGTGAAAGAAGTTCTTTGGTACGTGCGGTCATGACCCAGCCACCAATACCACCATGACGCCCGTTGAACAGAATTCCACCTTCAGGCTTAATTCCAATAAATCGTGTAAGCACGCCTTCCATATCAAAGGCGTGATCTTCATCATCAGCATCTAGTGAAATGATAGGAACATCTGTAAAACCTAAGCGTCTCATTCCAACACACCAATCGTGGAGCAATTCCCCTGAATGTGGTTTTGCATCTACGTCTTTAAGCACATCGTTGATATGTCGTGCTCGATACTTATCACCTTTTCCCACATAAACTGGCTGAAAAAGAAGCGAACAGAATGGAGTGGTAAATCGACCGGGCTTCCTGGGATCAAGTGCAATGTAGGTTACATGCATGATAAAATATCCTTAAATAATTTCCTATGCTTATAGGGAAAGGTACAAAGTTATATATGTCTACTCCACTCATTTTTAAAACTATTACTCTGAGGAATTTTCTCTCGTTTGGAAACGTGGAAAGCGTTGTCGATCTTGATGGGCAGGGAACGGTGACTGTTACCGGAGAGAACCATGACCAAGGTGGTTCCAATGGTGCAGGCAAATGCCTTTATCCTGAAACTCGTATAAATATTCGGGTAAAAGGTGTTATACAAACGATTACTATAGGAGAGCTTTATGAGCTTGCAAGGGAAATGGAATCACACACGAGCTGAGATAATTTCACAAACTCTTAGTAAGTATGTAGATTTACATCCAGAGATGATAGTTAAATTAACACTGTTGCTTGAATCCATCTCTGAACTTAATAAAGGCGTTGCATCAACATGTGTGAGTAATCAGTTAGGTCGTCTGTCTCCTGTTCCTCAAACTTCAGAAAAGTATTGGCTTCAACGCGGTTGGACTGCTGAAGAAGCAATTCTAAAGGGCCGAGAAAGAAAACTTGCAGGCGTTCGAAAAACAGATAATATTTTGTCCCCATTTGGGCGTGAACGCTGGCTTGTAAAAATTAATCCAAATACTGGAGTATTCTATACTGTTGAGGAGGCAGATCGAGAACGTAACAGCCTCCGTCCAATTAGAAAGGAATATTGGCTTGCTCGAGGCAAATCTGAGGATGAAGCAGTCGAGCAAGCGAAGGAAGCAAAAGATAAGAATAATCGAAATGGTGGTACAAAAGATAGCAAATACGCCCAGCGTACTATCGGTTATTACATCGTTCGTGGGCATACACAAGAAGAAGCTGAAAAGTTGCTAGCTGAAGCACAGGCAACATTTTCACTAGAAAAACTTGTAAAGAAATATGGTGAAGAGGAAGGAAAGCGGCGCTGGAAAGAGCGACAAGATAAGTGGCAGAAGACTCTGAATGATAAACCATTCGAGGAACAAGAAGCCATTAATCAGAAAAAGACTTATAAGAAAGGTCAATCTACAATTTCTAAAAAATTATTCACCCAAATACACCAATCGGGTGCGCGTTGGGGGAAAAAGTCTGAAGATAATAGTGGTGAAATGATGGTAGTTCTTTCTGAGAAAAAGAAAGCTATGATTGATTTTTCATTAGGCAATAAGCTTATTGAGTTCTATGGAGATTACTGGCACGCAAATCCAAAGAAATATAAATCAGGTGATAAGATTTACCAAGGTGGAACGCGAAAATACACACTCGTTGAAAATAAATGGGAAGAAGACTTTAAGCGTGAAGCCCGTTTAAAAGAGCTTGGTTATGAACTTCATATTGTTTGGGAAGATGACTTCCGAAAAAACCCAGAAAAGGTAATCAAAGAATGCAAGAACTTTCTCAATTCATAACGCGTAAGTTTACCGACGTCATCTCTCTTTCAGATATTGAAATTGAGACAGATACCGGTTGGCACCAAGTTACTGCGATTGCAAAAACTGTTCCTTACGCAGGTTTTCAACTTACAACTGAAACCGGGTTAACACTAAAATGTGCAGATGATCATATTGTCTTTCTTGAAGACATGTCTCAAGTTTTTGTAAAAAATCTTACTTCAGGAGATAAGATCACGACCGTTAACGGTACTGAGACGGTGATACAGTTGCTTGACCTACAAGAAGAAGTAGAAATGTTTGATATCGCTGTCAATAGCGGTGATCATCGATTCTATTCAAATGGAATTCTATCGCACAATACAACGATCATCAATGCCTTATGCTATGCCCTCTACAACAAGCC
>NZ_JAZQPV010000134.1:0-15736 GCF_045628685.1 Acinetobacter sp. | reverse complement strand
ACCGCTATCGATCCCGCCATGCTGGCGCAGGTGCGCGCATTGGTCGAGCAGCAGCAAGCGCAGCTGACCGAGAAGGATTTCAAGATCACGGCCCTGACGCACGAACTGGCCTATCTGAGCTACGGCAAGGCCAGCGAAGTGCTCACCGGCGAGCAGCGTTCGCTGTTTGAGGAAGCGCTCGACATGGACCTGGCCGCCATCGAGGGCGAGCTGGAGAAGCGAGCCAGCGTCTTTTGCCGCCGGCTGACCGTGCTGTAGTCCGGCACCGGCCAGTCCAGCCCAGCCAGATGCAGCAGGCTTTGCGTTATCCCCATGGCCTGGCGTAATGGTAAATTGAACAGGCACTTGATGCTCAGGCAGAACTGGATCGCCTCGTCGCTGAACGTCTGGCTGCGTCCGCGCTTGCGGCTTGGTTGCCCATGCCAGTTCATGTTCGGGTCAAGCCAGATGAGCAGCGAACCGCGTGCCTTCAGGGCTTCGTTGTACGTCTTCCAGTTGGTAGCACGGTATTTCGGTGGAGCCGGTTTCATTCGTTCAGGCTACCAGACCTCTCGGTTCTACGCTGGTCGAGCCTGATTTGCGCAACAAAGCCGAATTGCACCGTCAACGCTTCCAACGGTCCTAGTGCAGGAGGACATGGCAGCCGAGCAGACATGACGTAAACCCTCCAGTCTACTGGACAGTCAACATCATTCTTCGTTCAACAAACTACCGTCAAGCATTCCCGCGCACGCGCACGAAGGCCTGTGCAGTGCGCCCCGCGCCGCGGCGTTCCTGGAATTGGCGCCGCAGCACCGCATGCCGGTGCTTCCAGAGCCGGGGAATGAATCCAGTACTATGATGCGAACAGTGGTTCATGGATTCCAACTCTGTCCGACTCGATCCTCTCGGGTCCATACAACCCTGGCGTTCTTGGGCAAGTTTACATGTATGGATCGTCCCTTCGCGTCTTCGATGGTCGTAAGTGGGTTCCACTAGACTCAAGCAACCTCATGCTTCGTTCAATGGTAGGTGAACCTTGGGTCAAGCTGCACAGCTTTGGAACCCGCATGTCGGCGCCGACGACGAACACCCTTGGTGCGATGTACTACGACTACACGCTTGAACGCATTTATTACTACAACGGCTCGGACTGGGTGACACCAAATGCCACCTCAGCCCTCCTTGATAGGGGAGGAGACCAAGTTCCTGCCTTTGTGCGCCCAATCACAGTTGAACCGGAGGAGCTACGCAATCCCTACATCGGCCAGCTTTTCTACAACACGACCACGAAGGACCTGAATGCATGGAACGGTACATCGTGGAACAAGGTAAACACCGATCAAGAAGGTTCTTCGTCCACCGATAAAATAGGCGTTGGCAGCGATGGATCATACGACCAACGCATTCAGCTCATCAAGGTCCTGAACGGCCAGCTTGGTTGGCCTCAGCTCTGCGTCGAGCTTCAAGAGGAGCAGTTCAATATTGCCATCGACAATGCGATCCAGAACTACCGTCAGCTGTCAAGCGGCGCATACAAACGGGGCTTCATTCTTTACAGACTTCGCGCCGGCCAGCAGAAGTACTACCTCAATTCAGCAACGGACCAGACTGATCACATCGTTGACATCCATAAAATCTACCGCGTCAGTCCATACGGGTTCACTGGTGCAGGACCCAACGATACATGGGCTATGGCCTTCGCCCAGCAATATTACGACTTTGCGGGTGGAAGTGGTGACATTCTTACAGCTCACCTGCTTTCGTCATACGGCGAGGAGATTAGTCGTATCTTCGCAGGTGAGCTGATGTTCATGTGGGATGAGCCATCCCACGAGCTTCTCATTCTACGGGGTGTGCACGCAAATGAGGTGGTGCTCGTCGAGGCAATGCTTGAACGCACAGAGCAGGAGATTCTTACTGATCGGTGGTGTCAGCAGTACATACAAAATTGGGCGCTAGCTGAGTTGAAAATGATGCTAGGTTTGATTCGTTCAAAATTCGCATCAGGTACACCTGGTCCAGGTGGCACAATCACTCTTAATGGTGAACTACTTATTGCTGAGGCGAGACAAGATATGACTGAGCTGAAGGAAGAACTTTTAAATTACGAATATGGTGGATTAGTTTCTATGGGGAACTGTTCTTTCTTGATTGGATAGTAACAAAAGTGCCATATATAACTTAGACATACCAACTAAGTGAGAACATTATGGTACGAGCACAACGCAGAAAATATCATTTCATTTACAAAACCACTTGCACAATAACAGGCAAGTGGTATATTGGAATGCACTCAACAGACGATTTGAATGATGGGTATAAAGGCAGTGGAACTCATCTGTCTCGTTCAGTAAAGAAACATGGAAAAGAAAATCACATTTGTGAAATACTAGAATTTTGTGTCGATAGAGAATCATTAGGCGCACGAGAAGATGAATTGATAACTGATGAATTGAGAAAGGATCCGCTTTGCATGAATATCGCACGTGGCGGAATAGGAAACTTTCCAGGATATATTTCATCCGAAGAGTCAAAATTAAAGAACTCAATTGCATCCAAGAAGATGTGGGAAAAACGAAAAGCTGAGGGCTATATTCCACCTCCACAGAAAGCAGAGCACGTAGCAAAGCGCTCGGCTTCTAATATTGGAAAGAAACGTACGAAAGAACAGCTTGAGAATCTAAATAAGGGACAACAAAATTATTATAAAAATGTTGATCCTCAAGTCATAAAAGAAAGAAGCAAAAAAGCCGGTAACGCGCGAGCAAAGTCATGGATGATTGAAAGTGAAGATGGCTACGTATTTGAAGTGAAGAACTTAAAAACCTTTTCAGTTGAACATGATATAAAGGGAACTGCTCTATATAAAACAATTCATAATCGTAACTTCTGTTCAGGTTTTAGGGTCTTTATAGAAAATAAACCTGTAAAAGAAGCTACAGCATTTAAAAAACGTGGGCCAATGCCAGAAGAACAGAAGAAAGCAAGGTCAGAATCGATGAAGGGGAAACCTTCAGGCGTTACAATTCGCGTATCTTGTCGTTATTGCAAGAAAGAAACAACGCTTGGCGCCCTTAAACAGTTCCATGGAAAATGTACATGATTACATTCAAACAGTTTTTGGCCGAAGGCCGTAGTCAACCGATCGAACTCAAGAAGGCGCTAGCATGGATGGAAGCGAACGCCCTGAAATACCTCAACGGTGGAACCTACTTCTTCCGTGGAATTAAGGGTGAACATTCTAAGACGATCAAGTACGCGAACACGGCTGAAGGCGAGCCACGCAAGAGCATTGGTGGAATGGCAAACTACTACACACTGTGGATGTCTTACAACCCAAAGTGGGAAGACAAGCCACGTCGTGAGCGGTCCTTCATCGTGTCAACCTCACAGGTCGATGCCATCTCGTGGGGCAAACTGCACTACGTCATTCCGTCGGATACCTCGAAGATTGGTGCAGTAGGTGCGAATGACATTTGGAATAAGCGGGTCACTCCTGAACTTCGTCTCGGCGCATTTACAAATCAAACGCGTAACCTTTTCAGGATGATTGGAAGCGGAAAAGAGTTTAGCCAGGAGGAGTTTGACACGTACGCTGAGCTGGCTTCTGCAATGAAATCTGTGTCTATGGACGAGATCGTTGACGTTCTTAAAGAACACGGTTACATGTTTGACAACGAGTTTGAAAAGTACATGCACAAGATGTTTCTCGACAACAAGGCGAAGAATCTCTTCGAGGTTTGGGAAATCGTGTTCGATCCAAAGCACTTTGACTTCATGAAAACAGACCACATCCACGGTGAAGGTGAATTTTGGATTGATGGCGAAGCACTCTACATTCCATTTGACAAAACTATGCCTGACGAAGATCGTGAAGCCCTGGAGGATTGGGCAAAGAAACATGCTCCTGCATTTGGAAGGGCGATTAGCTGATGATCACATTCAAACAATTCCTCAGTGAGTCACGTACGAAGGTGATGGACGTCCATGACGCCACCATCTGGATGGAGAGCCACGCTTCAGGCTACCTCAAGAAGGGAACGTTCCTGTACCGTGGCGTTGCCGGCGGTAGCAAAGGCGGCCTGACCTTCGGCGATGCGTCAAGCGGTGCACCACGCACGAGCCTGAACACGTACAATAACTATACCCTGTGGATGGATAACAATCCGATGTTCCATGGAAAGCCGCGCCGTGGAAATGCGTTCATCACCACGACTAGTTCTGATATCGCAAGCATCTATGGGTCAGTGTTCATCGTAGTTCCTGCGGACAATGCAAAGACTGGCATCGTTGGAAAGTCAGACATGTGGGACGTCACGCTCAGCAGCCTTGGATATTCTATCTTGAACCTCAACGAGGAAACCGCTGATGCTTTTTATCACTTTGACAAAGGTCGCCCTAAGACATATGAGGAGCTTGAGAGCGCGCTTCGCAGTATCACCCTTGACATGATTGAAGAGAATGAGGACCTTGAGGACAGTACCAACTTAGCGACCTTGATGCGTTCCTGCCACGTCAACACCCTCTACGGGTTATGGACTGACCTCGTGACGCCAAACCTCTTCAAGTACACGACAGGTAAGGACATCAATGGCAAGGGTGAAATTTGGATTGACGGTGAGGCGGTGTTCATTCCACTGAATGACAAATACATCAGCGAGAGTGATCGCTTTGCCGTTTTTGCATGGGCACAGGACAACTTTCCTCAGCTTGCAAAGGAGCTTGGTAAATACTGGGAAGATGAAGAACGCATTGACCCAGACACTGTAAGCGATAAAGACACGCTCACTTATACGCAGAAGAGGAAACAGAAATGATTACCTTCAAGCAATTCCTCAATGAGACCGGCACTGCAGCTGGTCGTACCAAGCCAGTTAGCGCAGAAGAGCTGATCGCTTGGGCAGAGAAGAACGCAAGGCGCTACCTTAGTGGGACCAACTTCCTGTATCGTGGCGGCTCTGGAATAGGCGCGCCTATTCTGCTTGGCAACTCGGTCAGTATTAAGCCACGAAGGAGCGCCAACACGAACAACAACTACACTTTGTGGTTGGACAACAACCCTGCTTTCAAAGGTTACCCGAAACGGTCACAGGCCTTTATTGGAACCGATGACAAGCATACTGCTGCTGGCTTTGGCAACCCTTCGTTGCTCATCATTGCTGACAATGCTAAGGTAGGTTTTGTTGGTCACCAAGATTTGTGGTTTGTAGAGGTTGATCCAAAGACACACATGACCATTGAGGAGTGGAACGGAAACATGGAGTTCGCTCTTCAAAAGATTAGCCTTGGCAGAGCGAACACCTATGAGGAGCTCGTGACGAGCCTTAAAGCAGCGACGCTTGCAAAGCTCGAAGACGCTAAAGACAATGAGTCAAATGAGAGCGATGAACAGACACTCGAAAAGGTAATCACATCTATCTACAAAAATGGTTGCAAGACGATGTTTGAACTCTGGGAAAAGCTGTTCACACCTCATTTGTTTCCGCCTATGACGACTGGATCAGAAGCGAGCCAAGAAGCCGCGTTTGGCGAGGTGTGGATTGAAGGAGAGGTTGCCTTCATCACCGCCTCAGGGCACGGAGTGTCAGCAGAAGATCATGAGGCCATCATGAAGTGGAGCATGGAGAATAAGTACCCTCACTTCTTTGAGAAGCTCTCTTCTGACTGGGACGACAAGGAATTCAATGACGAACTCTAAACGAACAACCCTCGCGGACTGCGGGGACGCAGCAGGATCGTTCAACAATCCTGCAACTCCAAACTCTGGGCTCCCTGACATCACGACTGTCATAGTCCCTCCAGGAACATATGTGCCGCCCGAGCTCTGTGTTGGCACATATCAACTTACGTCCGATGCCTGTGCCTCAACAGAGAACACCTACCAGCAGGCTCTCGCAGCGCAAACGCTGGCGATCTCTGGTGCGCCCCTCAATGTCTTCAAGCTGCTCGGTAACCATGAGCAGGGGAAGCTGATCGACCTAGTAGGACGTGGAGAACCGATTGCAAGTGGTGGTAACCCTGCAAACGCATATGACGAGCTCGTTGGCAGCTGGGTCAGTGACACCACAGGCCTCTCGGTGCTCACTGCACAGACATATATTGGCTACGATTTCGGCATTCGCAGGACCTCATATGGTGCACCAGAAAACGCTCCTGGCGCTCCTGACAGCCAGCACATCACCAGCATTCGGATTAAGCAGGGTGATGATGCAAGCACCCGTGCGCTTCAAGTTCGTGTTGACCGCTCAGATGGAAACTACAGCGTCAACCCGCTCAAGGTTACGTTCAGCGGCGTAGGCAATGGCGGAGTTGGTGGCTATCAGCAAGGCCCTGAAGCACGTCCTGGTTCCTTCATGCTCTTCGCTGACTCTCCAACGAAGTTCACCGTCATGTTCGCCTCTGGCGCTGGCACCGATACCGTTGGGATCGCGACCGTTGGCGTTGTGTTCAACACGCCGCAGGGTTCCTTCACGATCAACAAGGGTACGATTCCTTTCCAAAAAGGTGACTCATTCATGGTACCTGTAGAGATGGATTGGAAACGTGTTGATATCGTTAATCTTCCAAACATCGCTGCTCCAGCCTTGATTCGTATCAAACAATCAGCGGCTTCTCGTTATTGGAGAATCGTACCGACCTCTTTTGCTGGTGCAACCTCGGACACGCCGTGGGTTGTTGACAAGCTAGAGCTGTTTGACTACCAAGCTACCACTCTGGACGACATTCAAGACCCGCTCTTCATGGAGAACCGTGATCGCGATTATGCGAAGTCCTCTATCCAGTTGCGCGTCCAATATACACCATTTGACGCAGTATCAGACCTCTCAAAGTTTGGATTTCAGGTTGCTGACATCTACTCCTTCACGGTCTCCTTCGCTCAGATGGTGACGCAGCTTGGTCGACCAATCGTCGTTGGCGACGTGCTGGAGGTCCCATCTGAGATGCAGTATGACCACCACCTACGCCCTGTTCGTAAGTTTCTTGAGGTAACAGACGTAGGTTGGGCAGCTGATGGCTATACTTCTGGTTGGGTGCCTATCATCTATCGCTTCCAAGCGCAGCAGCTGATCCCTGGGCAAGAGCATCGTGACCTACTCGGAACGATTGACACACAGAAGTATATTGTTGATGACGGTCGTTTCTTTGAGGGCATAGAGCAGATTCAAACTGCGCCCCTTACTGTGACAGAAGCAAATGAAGCTGAAGCTGTTCGTGCCGTTCCTGAGAAAGGCACGAACGTCCGTGAAGAGGCGTCGGGCGCAAATCGCTTTGGACAGCCAGGTTCATACGACGGGGTAGGGCTGTATGTAGAAGATGGGCTTCCTCCTGATGGTGCACCATTTACAACTGGCTATGAGAAACTGCCGGATGTGTCGACAGCTAAGGATGGTGATTACTTCCGCCTTGAGTATGAGCCATATAAGAAGCTTCCAGCCCGCCTATATAAGTTCTCTGAAGTTAAGAATAAATGGTTATACGCTGAGACTGATCGCCGATCCCAACGTTCTGCGCACCGCCCAAGTCAGCTAGAAATCCTAAATATGAATAACATGTCGCCCACTACTAAGAAAATTACATGATTACATTTAGACAATTTCTGTCAGAGCAGGAAATGATGTCTGTTGCAGTTCTTATCAAAAAGAACTGCGCTGAGTTCCTGCATGAGACTCATGGAACTGGCTTCTTATACCGCGGTGTTAGGTTTATGAAATTTGTGGAACCATATTCTGCATATGACGCAGAAGGAAATGAGATGGAGTACATCATTAAGAACGTACGACAGGATCGCCGGCCTCTTGACACAGGGGCAGAACGCCACGCATTGATTGATGATTGGTTTCAGAAGAAATTTGGGTTTAAGGCCCGTTCTGAAGCGGTGTTTGCTTTCGGTGAAAAGGCTTTGAGAAGCGACCTTGCATTTTATGGGCGGCCTTGCATTATTTTTCCAATCGGGCCAATAAAGTACGCATGGTCACCAATAGTTGAGGATATGTATGGGTCAATGAACATCTATTCAAAAGACTCAGACACCACCACCAGGGTGCATTCTGACAATTCAGCTGTCATCAAGTGGCTTGAAGAATCAAACTACAAGGATTCTGGTCTCAGTGATGCAGTAATGAAGGACCATGAGGTCATGATTAAGTGCTCAAGCTATTATGCTTTTCCAATTGAGTACAAAGAACAACTTCAAAGAGCTCTCGCATGATTACATTCAAACAATACATAGCTGAGGCTAGATGGGACCCTGAAGGCAGTCTTGAGGATTATCTCGCCGATCACTGTCAAAGTTACATGACAGCGCTCGATGCCAGCCTTGACGCTATCATCCATGATATGTGTCTTTATCGAGGTGTCAACATCGGTGGCGGTGATGATCACGTGCGTCTTCTTATTGATGGCCAACCGCGCACGTGCTATATCAAAAATGTTCGCAAGGATCGCAAGCCACTAGACACTCACCCGGAGCTATCGTCAATTCTCGATGAGATCTTTCAGGAAAAATTTGGGTGGAAGGCGCGATCAACAGGCCTCTTTTGTAAGGCGCATTGGAAAGGGCTTAATGAATTTGGTGATGTCCACAAGATTTATCCATTGGGCCTCTTTTCATTTCTTTATAGCCCAGCGGTTCCTGACTTGACTGGAAGCATTCAACATGTTTTAGCAGCCTATGAATTTCCAAAAAAATGGTCAGGGCAGGAACATACACCTGAGGAACTTGATAAAGCGAAAGAAATTTTAACTAAGTTTGTTGAGCGAAAAGAATACACCGATCATGACCTTCCTGCCGCCTTTATAGGCCCGAAGCTGCCTGAGATTATGCTTGATTGTGACAAATACCTGGTGGTTCCAGTATGATGTAAGAGCTGTTCGCTCAGCACACCTCCCGAGTCAGCTAATGAATAAATAACATGTCGCCAACGTTCAAAAAGATTACATGATTACGTTTAAACAATATTTGTCCGAGCAGGACATTCAAGACATTTCAGCTGAAATTTTGTTGAATACATTCATCAGCGAAGAGGAAATGAACGAAGTTGAGAAACTGATTAAGCGCGACTGCGCGCCATTCCTACGGGAAGCAAAAGGCGCTGGCTTCCTGTATCGAGGTGTTAAAGGTCTTGATAAGGTAGATGCGCATTTTGTTAATGACTTTGAAGGAAAAGAGCTTCTATATTCCATCAAACACGTCAGAAAAGATCGCAAGCCTCTTTCATCAAGTGACTTTATGCATAAAGTCATTGATGATTGGTTTAATGAAAAATTTAATTTCAAAGCTCGCTCTACAGCAATGTTTGTGGTTGGTGAGGGCGCAAGACCTAATGTGATCAGCGGCTATGGCACTCCATGCGTTGTTTTCCCTATTGGGGAAATTCAATACGCATGGTCACCAGCGGTTCGTGATTTGTACATTTCGCTGCCAGAATTTTCAGATGAAGAAGACGTGGATGAGCGCATTAAAAAGATTAGAGCAAAGTTAGATCAATACGATTATCAAACTAATGCGCTCAATGAAGTTATTCCTACAAATCCCCCTATAGAAATCATGATGCAATGCGATAAATACTACGCATTTCCAATCAAATATAAAGAACAGCTTCAAATTTCTTTGGATATTATGCCATGATTCAACATTTCTGGTACGATGGGCAGATTAGACAATACCTGCTTCAATTTGTTTCAATCTTCCACGGGCTTCAGGTGCAGACCGGAATCGGTGAGTGCGACGCATCTGAGTTTATCTCAGTTCCTATCGTAATTGGCAACAAGGACCGCGTTGTCGCAGCGATTATGTCTGGTAACACGCAGAACCGCGTGTTCTCTCTGCCAGCGATGGCTGCGCAAATTACGGGTATTACACCGGCTGATGAGAGGCGCCGGGCGCCGGGCATGATTGATCAGCGCGTCACGATGAAGGCCGGGGGCGTCTTTCCAGATGACCTTACGGTAGTAAAGCGGGTCATGCCTGTTCCGTACAATATCTCACTTGAGCTAGCAATTTACGCGTCGAATACGATGCAGATGCACCAAATTCTTGAGCAGATCCTCGTTCTTTTCAACCCCGATCTGCAGATTCAGAAGTCAGATGGCCCATTTGACTGGACGAAGATCACGAATGTAACGTTAAACGACATCAACAACGAGGAGAACTACCCCATTGGATCTGAACGTCGTCTCATCTCCTGGACCCTAACATTTACCATGCCAATTTGGTTGGGCATTCCAATGGGCGTTAAGGATGATCTTGTCCGTAAGGTCATTGTGCAAATCGGCGACTTGTCCTCCATGGGAACCATGGAGGTCGATGAGTCTGGTAATCTGCAACCGTTTGGTGACCCTTATGGTCGTATTGAAATTACTAATCGAGGCCCTGAAGGGCCTGTCCCACCACAACCAAACGGGGTCGTATGAAGACATCCAAACAGTTTATTCTTGGAGCATCTGCTCCACGCTTGATCGAGGTGCTCAAGCGTTCCTTGCCCAAAACCTGAACACCGCGAGTTCATTAAGACATCACTGAAATGATTACATTTAAGCAATACCTTACTGAGAAGTCCATGAAACCAAGTGTGTTTGCTGACACAATCAAACGCCTGTCAGCTGATGCAAAGCTTGGGTTTGAGCTTGAAACATGGGTCACAGAGGATTCACGTCTGTACGTTGAATCAACCAGCGATGAGTCAGCTCACACTCAGGAATTAAAACGTATTAACCTTAGCGGCGGGCTGGACGCATGGAAGGAATACTTCAACATTTATGGCCCATCCATCATCAAAATTAATGATGATTGGAATTCATTTAAAGCCAAGCGCCCAACTAAGAGCACGTGGCGAGATTGGATGTTAGCTAGCTTTGATCCAGTGAATGGGTACCGTGACTTCGTGATGAAGTACGACCTTGAGCCTAAGTATGGCTGGGCAAATGGTTCAAGGACAGAAGTGTTTACCAGTACATCAATGGATGGTGATGCAGGCGACTTCTTGCAGACCGCTAAAAAGGTCGCTGAAGCACTTGAGAAATTGCTTCACACCACTGTCAAGGTCAACAACACCAACATCCAGGATTGGCGCGTTGTAAAGGACGACTCGATAGATGGCGACAGCTCGGGAGTTGGTATTGAGATTGTTTCACCACCCCTCCCGATAAATGATGCGCTTGATGCGCTCAAGTCATGCTTTAAGTTCATGGATGAAAATCACCTTGAAACCAATGATACCACTGGGCTTCACATTAACCTGTCAATTCCAGATCTTAAAGAGAAGCTTGATCCATTGAAACTCATTCTCTTCATGGGTGAGGAGCACATTCTCAAATCCTATAGCCGTGAGATGAACCGCTACACCAAGAAGCACGTCGATGGGATACTTGATATCATCGGCCGCAAGGGTCAGCTCCCCAAAAGCGGCGAGCTGATTAATGCCGCTCGATCTGCCCTGCAGTCCTCAGACAAGTACAAGACGGTTAATCTTGGTAAACTAAATCACGGGTACTTGGAGTTTCGCGCAGCGGGGAACACAAATTATCATCACAAGTACAATAAGGTGATTGATGACATTGGCCGCTTTTTAACGATCCTTGAGCTTGCATGCGACCCCAATGCAGAACGTCAAGAGTATCTCAAGAAAGTAGCAAAGCTATTTGATAAAGCTCTTACTTAAAAGTGTGAATTCTTACAGTAAAATTAGACCGATTCATAAATATCACATGAACAACCAGAGCAGTTAACTGCCCATCCATAGGAGAAACACAATGGCAACACTGGTATCCCCAGGCGTCTCAGTCACTGTTACAAATGAGAGCTACTTTATTCCGGTGTCGGCATCGACAGTTCCGCTAATCTTCCTTGCGACACGTGCAGGGAAGACTCAGCCAAACGGCATCACGCCCGCTGCAGGCACGCTTGAACATTCAGTTGTCCGGACCGTAACTTCCCTTCCACAATCGCTTCAGCTGTACGGTGTACCATCTTTCCGTAAAGATTCAGCAGGAAACGAATTCCACGGCGACGCCCGTAATGAATACGGTCTTCTCGCCCTTAACAACTTCTTGGGAGTTGGCAATCGTGCATACGTTGTGCGCGCAAATATTGATCTGTCAGATGAGCGAGAAACGTTTATTGGACTAGGAACACCTCGCATTGCAGGAGAACCAAGCTTCTATGGTCTAGGTTCTGGTATAATGGCGAATATCTCTGCTGCAGGGCCAAACGTAAAACCGCAAGAGATCATTGTTTCATTTAATTCGACGTCATCCTTTGCGGTAACTGGTTCCTCTACCGGTTATATTGGGACAGGGCAAGTTAGCGTGCCATTTGCATCTTCAGCAATGAACTTCACTATCCAGCCGGGTGAAGTTCCATTTGCATCAGGTGATCGCTTCACGTTCACAATGGAATATGCTCCTGAGGCCGGTGAAGAAAACGTTGGAACTGGTACGCTGATGGGACTTCTTCCAGGCGAGCTCGCGCGCCCCGAAACTTTAACGGTAACCTTTACTTCACAGACAGATTTTACGGTTACTGGAAGTGTTTCAGGCGATGTAGGAGATGGTAAAGTTAACGCCCTGTTTGATAACAACCTCGTGGCCTTTACTGCGGTTGCTGGTGAAACTAAGTTCCAACGTGGTGACCGTTTCACGATTGAGATTGCCAATACAATTGTTGATTCACCGCTTGGAGCCAATGACGGGGCTCGTCGTGTAGCCATTGCTACAGCCCTTCAGGCTGAAATTAACAGCAACACAGAGGCCCGTTCAAGCTTGTATGAATACAACCTTATTCTTTGCCCTGGTTACCCAGAAGTAGTTGATGAGCTGCTTGCTCTTTCAGTTGAAATCAAGGATGAAGCGATGGTCATTGCTGACACTCCAGGCAACATGTCGCCAGAACAAGTGGCGCAGTGGGCCCTTACCTCTGAACGCTTTAGCTCAGAATCAGCTGCATATTACTACCCATGGGCACTGCAATCGAACATGGACGGCCGCAATGTCCTTGGCGCACCATCCGGCGTGGCTCTTCGAACTCTAGCAGTTAGCGACAATGCTGGATATGTCTGGACTCCACCAGCAGGTGTTGCTCGTGGTCTCGTTACTGGAGTTTCAAAAGTGGGTTACTTTACCGGAACCCCAGGAACGGCAACGACCTTCGTTGAAGCGAACCTTAACGAAGGCCAGCGTGACAATCTGTACGAATACGATAAGAACATTAATCCAATTACGTTCTTCCCAGGCCGTGGATTGCTGGTATGGGGACAGAAGACCTCTGCACCTGCAGCATCAGCACTCGACCGCATCAATGTTGTGCGCTTGGTCATGTACCTCCGTCGCTCACTGCGCAAAGGGTCGATGCCTTTCGTGTTTGAGCCAAATGACCGCGTGACTCGCGACAACCTGAAAGCAGCAGCTGATACCATCCTGAATGACATCCTTGTCAAACGTGGTATTTCTGACTACGCCACGTACTGCAACGAAGGTAATAACACTGGAGATCGTATCGATCGTAATGAACTTTGGCTAGACGTGGCAATCAAGCCAATGCGTGCTGCTGAATTCATCTACATCCCGATCCGTGTCGTTGCCACAAGCGCTGACATCTAAGCCTAAGTCTCGCAGAAAGTAAAAGGGGACCATAATGGTCCCCTTTATTTTTGCTCGGTTGAATTTACAGATTGTAGAATTCTTCATCGTCCATCCGCAGGTAATCCATTTCTGTGTAGCCGTCTCGATCAACGCCTTCACCTATTCCTACATAGGTGCCATGTGCATCGTATGCCGAGTAGCCGTAAGAGTCAAAGCCATTAGCGTCATAGTTCGCGAAGTGGACCTTCTCGTCATAACCTTCTGGCCAAGTTGCAGGTGGAAGTTCCCCCTTGCTATTCCGATCAAAAGGTTCGAATTGTTTGCTAGCGGTTGGGCTGTATTTTCCCCTGCTCATGATATTTTCCCTTATTTTCAGTTGAGTTTATTATAACACAGGTTGAAAGAAAAATATACTTTTATTTTGATTTAATCATGATTTGTTCGCCACAACTTGCAGTGACGAAAGGACCAACTCCTCCTGAGTTCTGCGGTCCTTTTTCCATTCTATTTCCCAAACATGAACTATCTTAATGCCGAGTAAGTCGGCCCCGTCTGTCTTAAAACGTTTACGCGACCCATCTCCTGGTTGCCAGTACTTCCCATTGAACTCAAAGCCAAGCTTCAACTCTGGCAGGTAGATGTCAATCTCCTTTTGAGTAATCGCAGTTCGATGGTTCACGATGATCGTGCCTGAGTAGTTCTTCCGGATTAACTCGTACAGCTCGCCCTGCCCCTGAGACACGTGGCACTTTGGGCAATAGATGGAGGCAGGGCGAGCAAAGGACTTCAGGAAGACTTCTCCGCAGGTGTGCTGAAAGCGATACTCGTTTGCCTGCCCTGGCACGATCTCGTCAAGTGGAATAATTCCTTTCTCTGCAAGCTTGGCTAACTTTGCAGGCGTACGATTCTTAAAGTGGGTCGCTTTCATTTTTGCGGCAGTTTGTTCTTTCCACTCATTGTTTGACCAGAGTTTCTCTTGGCGGTGTCTACGATCAAATTCCGTGAATGGGCTATTTTGCAGACACTTACAGCTGCAGTATTGCCTGTAGCCTGAAGTAAAGTTCAGATACGTTGTTTCTTTTCCGCAATAGCATTTGGGTCTGGTGTTAAACTGCAGCCAAACCTTTTCAGATACAGTATATCCTGGCAGATTTTTAAGGAATGAAAGGTTTTTACCTTTTACTCGACGTGAGTTGAACTTTCCGTCTGTAAAAAGAAGCTCAAGGATTTGCTGTTTTATTTTATCCATGCATTTATTTATATGGCAAAACCACTGAACTTATGTTGTAAAAACTGATTTAATATACGATCTTCATAAATAGCTTTTGAAAGAATGCTGCGTGTCATATTTCTGTGGCATGTTTTACTACCAAATTAAAGGAGAATTACCGTGGCAACACTTAGCGATTTCGGTATACCAGGGGTGGGTGCAGGTATTCTGCACCCACGTATGAAGAATAAATTTCGCCTTACTTTCCAAAACATTGGGCAGTTGGTGCCTGGAGCAAACTCACGTAACTTGTCAATGCAGGTTACGACAATCACACTCCCAAATATTACATGGGAAGAGGTAACTTTACACCGTTATAACTCAACGGCGTATGTGGCAGGTAAGCATAGCTGGGAACCAATTTCAGTAACAATTGAAGATGATATCACTGGTCTTGCTACCCGTGTCATTGAAGCCCAGATTGAAACTCAACAGCGCATTATTGGTTCTGACCTTGACGGTCGTTGGCTGAATACCGCTGCAACTGGTTCTGACTATAAGTTTGGTGCTCGTATTGATCAGCTTGATGGTGATGAAGGCGTTGTGTCTTCATGGATCCTTGAAGGTTGCATGATCGTCAACGCAGACTTCGGTGACCGTGACTATTCAGCATCGGAAGCAGCAACAATCACCATGTCAATCCGCTTCGACCATGCACGTAAGCAGGAATCTGGCACTGGTTATGGTACGGCCCTTGGAGGAAATGTGGCCTAAAATTAGCCCTAAACTCTAAAATAGCTCACTTGTTAACAAGTGAACTATTTTTATGACCGTATCATATCATCTATATTGTTAGATTTGAATCAGAAAATCCAGTTACCTTTCGCTGGTTACATAAATAAGATGATATTATTAACCCTATGTCATGATTGACTCATAATGCAAACATTTAAAGATTACTTGATT
>NZ_JAZQPV010000133.1:0-102353 GCF_045628685.1 Acinetobacter sp. | reverse complement strand
ATTTATGACCTGTTGTTTTTGATCCAAAACCTGATAAGTAATATTGAACAACTTTAAGTTTGAATTCTTTCGAATATTTAGCCATAGAAAAGCACCCTCCAAATTAGACGAAGTATCCAACTTTCGGGGTGCAGATCAGATGACTGGCTTTTTTATTCTGCTAAAAATTGGATTACAAAATCAAGTTGGTGTTTATTTTGCAGTCAGTTTATAAATACGCCTAATTAACTTAAGAATAAATATTGTGATTTATAATATTCATCATTTGCACTGCGGCACCATGTGTCCCGTTTGCGGCCCCCTGTTTGGGCAAAAAAGCTTACATGCTAAAGTGGTTTGTCATTGTCTACTACTTGAAACCGATCAAGGCTTGGTACTTGTAGATACCGGATTAGGCATACAGGATTATCTTCATACCAAAGTCCGCTTAGGCAACCTAGTTTCGCGGTTAGGCCGGATAGAAAATAATTTAGAGTTGACTGCGATTGCACAAATCCAGCGCTTAGGTTTTAGTCCACAAGATGTTAGGCATATTCTTGTTTCACATCTGGATTTTGATCATGCCGGCGGGATTTCAGACTTTCCACATGCCACTGTCCATGTACTCTCGAGTGAATATAATGCAACGCAAAATTTATTCTCACTAAAAAATAAAGCACGTTATAAAACCCAACAATTCAAACAGCATCGTTACTGGAACTTCATTGAACCCGAACAAGGTGAAGCCTGGTTTAATTTGCATCAGGTACAAAGCTTCAGCTTATTTCAAGATGAAATTTTATTGATTCCGCTGTTGGGTCATAGTAAAGGGCATTGTGGGATTGCCATCAAGCAAAAGCATGGCTGGCTGTTCTTCTGTGGCGATGCCTATTACTCCCACCTGCAACTTGACCCAAAAAATAAGCTGCGAACGCTAGATAAGCTGGAGCGAATATTCGCCGAAAATAACTCAATGCGCGTAGACAATCTGGATAAAATTCAACAACTGGCACAAACGGAAAAAAATATTGAAATCATTTGTGCGCATGATCCTGTTGAATTGGCGCGTTATCTCACCTGATGAGAAGAACAGTTATTGCCCTTTTATTAAGTAGCTCAAGCTTGATGGGATGTATGAATTCGCCCGCAGTTCCACCGGAACAGCGTCCTCAACACTGGGGAACCCTGCTGAATCAAAAAGATAATTTTTATCAAGTTAGCGAGCATGTGTTTCGTAGTGAACAACCCACGGATGAACTGATTCCGCAATTAAAAGCACATGATATTGATGTGGTCATTAATTTAAGGTCAAGAAATAAGAATCTGGCTGTCCTTCCCTCCACAGATTTTAAATTGGTTCATGTACCCATTCATACCTGGGCCATGTCCCGTGAAGATTTATTGCAGGTCATGCAACAGATTCAGCAAGCCAAAGCCTTAAATCAAAAGGTTCTGATTCATTGTTATCACGGTTCAGACCGGACTGGTGCAAGTGTAGCCATGTACCGGATTATTTTTGAAAACTGGAAAATTGAAGATGCACTAAATGAAATGAAACACGGTGGTTACGGTTTTCATCCGGTTTGGATTCATATTGAAAAAATATTCAGCCCTGAAAATGTAAAATGGATTCAACAGCAACTGTCGAATCCATCTTAGTTTTAGCTTAAGCTAAATTTAACGCTTATCGAGTGGTACCCATTCAATCACCCAAGCCGATTTCATATTTAGGCTCGCATCATTATTGATTTTCTTGCGCGCCGCATCTGCAGCATCTCGGTTTTTCGATGGCCCAACCATAATTCGAACACCTTTCGATGTTGGACTCTTGGTGACCTTGTAGCCTTTAGCGCGCAACTTGGATGCAACGGCGTCTGCATTGGCTTCATTGGCTGCCAAAGCCACTTGCACCATCCACTGTTTGTCGCCATTTTCCAACAGATCACGTGCTTTTTCAGCCTCTGCCTGTTTAGCCGCTTCAGCTTTTTTCTTGGCTTCTGCTTCATGCTTGGCTTGTGCTTTTTTCTTTTCTGCTAGTGCTTTCTGTTCAGCTTCATTCTTTTCAGCCGCTTTACGTTTTGCTTCAACATCATGTCTGGCTTTTTCTTCAGCCGCTTTTTTCTCTGTTGCTTTCTTTTCAGCCACTTTCATATCGGCTAATTTTTTATCAGCTTCGGCTTTACGTTTATCTTCAACTGCTTTCTTATCAGCATCAGTTCGCTGTTGTTGAGCTTTCTGCTGATCTAACTTTTTTTGCGTAAGCAGTTTTTCATCAGCTAAACGCTTTTGCTGAACCTTTTCATCTTCCACCAGTTCAGGCGGAATATTATCCGAGCTTTGCTGTACGCCAGCACGATGGGCATTTAAAGCCGCATATTCTTCTGCTGCTTTACGTGCTGCCTCTGCTTCGGCCTGTTGCTGCATCACTAAAAACTCAGCTGCACGAGCTTCTTGTTCTGCAACCGCTTTTTCCCGCGCACGGCGTTGCTCTTCAAGCAAACGCTTTTCTGTTTCCACATCGACCGTTAAAGCCTGCAGCTGAACCATTTCGCCTTCGCTAACAGGCTTTTGCTGCGTGACTTGAGCTGCAAGCTCTGGGGTTTTTAGTTCGTTTTGATATATTTCTTCTTTGCCTTTCAGGAGCAATGCTGCCAATAAAACACCACCACCTAATAAAACAACGCCACCCATCCAGCGTTGTTTGCTATTCATTGACATTCTTCCAAATACTCCCACACCGCTTCTAAGGTATGAAATGAACCACATACCAAGATCAGCTGATTATTTTTAGTTTCATTCAGCGCTGATTTAAAAGCCAATTGAACACTTTCGAAATGCTGTACTGTTTCACCCTGTAACGCTTCATCGAGCTGTTCGATTGCAGCGGCTCGCGGAACCGTTAACGGTGAAATTTTCCATGTTAAAACAGTATCTTTCAACAACTCTGCGACAGAATTGATGTCTTTATCTGCCAACATGGAAAAAACACTGATCACTTCTGTGTACTGTTTATTGTATTCCAGAAATTTTCGCAACTGATTTAACAAAAATTCTACGCCGTGGGGATTATGCCCGGCATCAAAGATCACCGTTTTACCCTGAATCTGGCGAATTTCAAAGCGACCTTGCAGGCGTGCCTGTCGAATGCCTTGCGCGATGGCTTCTTGAGTCACCGTTAAGCCACTGACCAAAATTGCAGCCACAGCCGTGGAAATATTTTCCAGTGCCAAAGCACCTGTCGGTAGTTTTAAAGTCGTGCCTGAAGAGGCAAACATCCAAGACTGAGCATCGTCAGTATATTGATAGAAATAATCACGATCAGCCACGTATAAGATCGCATTGCATTCATCAACCTTATTTTGAATGGCTAATGGCAAAGTTTGTATACCCGCAAAAATTACAGGAATATTCGGACGAATAATCCCGGCTTTTTCAAAGGCAATTTTTTCAATGGTGTCGCCCAGCCAATCGGTATGGTCTAAACCAATATTAGTAATCACAGCAACATCAGGATCAATCACATTAACTACATCGAGACGACCACCGAGTCCGACTTCCAGCACCCAGACATCACATTGCTTGGTTTTAAAAATAACAAAGGCTGCCAGTGTAGTAGCTTCAAAGAAAGAAAGACTAAGATCACAATCACGACGAGCCTGATCCACTTGCACAAACGCATCTACTAAAGTCTGGTCATCCACTTCAATGCCCGACAATTTCACTCGTTCATTGAAACGGTAAATATGCGGAGATTGATACAATCCAACTTTATAGCCCGGCACATTTAAAATGGCCGCCAGAGTGGTTGTGGTGGAGCCTTTACCATTGGTTCCCGCTACGGTCAGAACTTTTGCCTGTGGACGTGTCACACCCAGCTTTTCAGCCACTGGAATGACGCGTTCCAGACCTAAATCAATCCCCGTAACGTGAACATGGCTCCAATAATCGAGCCATGTGTTTAAAGAATCTGTTGCAAGTGGTGCTGTGTTCAAGGCAAATTCATCAGTTTCGCGACAATACGATATACAGTATCACGTAATGCGTGACGATGAACAATTTGATCGATTACACCATGATCAAGCAAATATTCTGCACGCTGGAATGGTTCTTCCAGTTTTTCACGTACGGTTTGCTCAATCACGCGTTTACCCGCAAAACCAATCATGGCTTTAGGTTCAGCAATATGGACATCACCCAGCATTGCAAGTGAAGCGGTTACGCCACCATAAACCGGATGGGTCAATACTACCACATACGGCAAACCAGCATCTTTCATGCGTTGAATCGCTGCTGCAGTACGGGCCATTTGCATCAGTGACAACATGCCTTCCTGCATACGTGCACCACCAGATGCCGCGAAGCAGACTAAAGGTTGTTTCTCTTTAATGGCACGTTCAGCGGCTTGCACAAAACGGTCACCCACCACAGTGCCCATTGATCCGCCCATAAAGTCGAATTCAAATGCACATGCGATTAAAGGAATGCCTTTCAGTAAACCTTGCATCACCACTAAGGCTTCAGTTTCACCGGTTTTCTTTTGCGCTTCAGACATACGGTCCGGGTAGGCCTTGCTGTCGACAAATTTCAGTGGATCTTTGGCAACAAATTCCTGACCCAGTTCATTTTGAACCTGATCGAAGAACCAGTTTAAACGGTCGCGTGCTTTCATACGCAAATGTTCGTCACACTGCGGACAAACATAAGCATTAAAGGACATCGCTGTACGTGTAACCAGTGCGTGACACTCAGGGCACTCAATGGTTGGCTCTGTAAAGGTTGCTTTGAGTACGGTTTGCTCATCGGGGGTGTGAATACCCGGAACATGACGTTCCGTCCACGGCGTCGCTGGGCTAAGTATTTGGCCTGCTTTCACTTCTTGATTCATACTAACTCATCGAGCGCAGCTCGAAGCTCCTTGACTTTATTAACCGTTTCAACAACAGCTTGTTCTGGCGCCAGGTTGGCAAATTGTTTGACAAAAGCACTGCCCACAATAACCGCATCAGCCGCCACACCCATTGCTTTCGCAGAGGCCGCATCGCTAATACCAAAACCCACACCAACAGGAATATCAGTCACAGCTTTAATTTTCTGGATACGGGCTGCCGCTTCAGCTACATCTAACGTTGCTGCACCGGTTACCCCTTTCAAGGACACATAATAGATAAAGCCGCTGGCTTGTTTTGCCACATGCTGAATGCGTTGATCAGTAGAGGTAGGTGCAAGCAGGAAAATTTGATCCATGTCGAATTTTTTCAACACGTCACCCAGATTTTTTGCTTCTTCAGGCGGTAAATCTACCAGCAGTACGCCATCTACACCGCATTCATTCGCATAGGATACAAATTTTTCATAACCAATCACTTCGACCGGGTTTAAATAACCCATCAAAACCACGGGTGTTTCTGTATCTTTCTGGCGGAACTCTTTCACCATGTTCAAAGCATCCAGGGTATTGGTTCCACCAGCCAATGCACGTTCTGCTGCAAGGGCAATCACAGGACCATCTGCCATAGGGTCTGAAAATGGAAGACCAAGTTCAATCACATCTACCCCTGCCTCAACCATTTGATGCAACAATGGAACAGTTACTTCTGGATGAGGGTCACCAGCCATTACATAAGAAACTAGCGCTTTACGCTGCTGAGATTTAAGCTGTCCAAAACGAGTGGCTAAACGTGACATAAGGTTATGCTTTCCTTGAATTATTTAAAAACTGAGGAGTTGGCTTTGTAGAAATACAAGACAACGCATTGTAACGCTATTTTTTACTCATTGAATAGAGTTCAAACATTTCACGCTACATTCGACTGACAATCTCATTTTTTCAGAACAATCCGAGTACACCATTTACTGATATTTACGATTTTTTCTCAATGATCAAAGATGCCTAATTTTGCTATTTAAAAAAATATCCAATGTTAAGATAAACTTATTTTTATTAGTAAAAAAATGATAAAAATAATTGAGTTAGCTTTTACATTTAATGTTTTATCTAATAGCAAAACCTGCACTATACTAAGCATGATTTTCATTTTTCTTATTTTATATGACTCCCGAATCCCAAGGTAAAGTGCACGCGCGCGCGCTGGCATTACTGCCTCTCATTGTATTTTTAGCCATTTTTTTAGGCAGTGGTATCTATCATTCCATCATTGGTACCGAGTTTGCTTTTTATCAGGTTAAAGCGCCTGTGGCGGCTCTACCGGCCATTATTCTTGCCGTACTGCTTTACCGTGGAAAATTAAATTCAGCCATTGATGCCTTTTTAAAAGGTGCCAGTCATCCTAATTTAATTCTGATGTTTATGGTGTTTATGCTGGCCGGGGCATTCGCTAGTACCACAAGTGCCATTGGCAGTGTTGATGCGACGGTGCAATTAGGTCTTTCGATTATCCCTCCCTCTTTTGTACTTCCGATGCTATTTGTTATTTCAGCATTTATCGCAACAGCAATGGGAACGTCCATGGGTACCATTGCTGCCTGTGCGCCTATTGCCTTTGGTTTTTCTCAGGTCACCAATATTGAAGCCGTCTATGCTATCGGTGCGGTGGTTGGTGGTGCCATGTTTGGTGACAATTTGTCAATGATTTCAGACACCACCATTGCCGCAACCAGCAGTCAAAAAGTTCAGCTACGCGATAAATTCAAAGTTAACGTATGGATTGCAGTTCCTGCAGCAGTTCTCAGTATCTTGATTTATGCTTTTATTAGCCATGATTCACAAACCATTGCATACAAAACTTATGACCTGTGGTTGATCTTGCCGTATGTGGCTGTATTCTTTCTGGCTTTTTCGCGTTTGCATGTACTGGCAGTTTTAACTATTGGCGTTATGCTTTCAGGCCTGACTGGGATCATGGTCAGCCCTGATTTCGGTGTTTCAAAATTAAACAATACGATTTATGACGGTTTTGTAGGGATGTTTGAGGTTGCGCTACTTTCGATGTTCTTGGGTGGTCTGTCTGCCATTATGCAAAAAGAAGGCGGACTACAATGGCTCATCGAACGTATTTACAGCATTACCCGCTTATTTAAAGTTGGACGCCAACGTGCAGGTGAATTAGGTCTAAGTTTTCTGGTGATATTCGCCAATTTATTTGTTGCCAACAATACTGTTGCAATTATTTTGTCTGGTGATATGGCACGTGAAGTGGCTAAAGAATATGGTGTAGAACCAAAACGTGCGGCTGCATTACTGGATATTTTTTCCTGTGTGGTTCAAGGCATTATTCCTTACGGTGCGCAATTACTCCTCGCCTGCTCGATTGCAAAAATGTCACCTATCGAGCTTATCGGTAATATTTACTATTGCTGGGTATTGGCAATCATGGCGATCTTGGCCATCACATTTCGCTTCCCTCGTTTTAAAACCGCTTAATATCAATCCTTATTTCAAAAGCATCCCAAAGGGATCGCTTTTTTTATGGCTTAGGTGGTATTTTGAACTGCTGTTTTTTTTGTAATAAGGTTTGACCGCTATAGGCCTTATAGGCACGTGCCAAAGCAGACTGATCTGAATAGCCCAATTGCATGGCGATATCTGTCAGGGACATATCTTGCTGCAATAATTGTTCACAGCGTTTCATTCGCTCCGCCTCAACAATCTTTTTAAAAGATGAATCGAGGTCATTCAATTGCCGCTGCAGTGTCCGTGCAGAGACATGCAATTCATTCGCAATCTGCTCGATTTTGGGCACACTATTTTTCTGGCGTAAATATTCAGCCACTCGCATATAAATGTGCTGATCTAAACTTCCATAATGGGACTTGGAAGCAATTGCCTCTTCTGCCTGGCGCAACAAAAGTTGCATTAAAGAAGGATCAGCCAGTTCCGATTTTGAATCCAGATTGTCCGAACTAATCACAAAAGAATATTGGACATGACCGAAACTGACCTCACAACCGAAAAACTTTTCATAATGATAGCGCGCCATCTGTGGTGCATGTGCAAACTGCATACTCAGCAATTGCAATGATGCGGGGAAAATTTGCTTGGCCAAATGTGCCATACATGCTGAAGTCAGCTCATTAATCATCATATATCGGGTATCCTGGAGCGGCCAAGAGAGATGAATTTCTTTAGTCTGATGCAGCAATTGCATAGGAATAACTGCTTCGCCATCAATCACCAGACGGCTAAAGCGAATAATATTGTGCAAAGCTTCGGCCACGCTATTACTCCGTGAAACCATATAACCCAATACACCAAAATGTTCAGGACGGATCAACCGAGCCATTTCCAAAACCAGTTGCGGGCAATGAGCGTGTTGACGGGTAAGCTCCACCACCTCAAGAAAAAATGAATAGGTCGATTGCGAATCGATCGGCAAGGACAACACATAACGCAATTGGGTTTGATGCTGTTCCAGAAACGGCAAGGTAAAAATGTCCATTCCTTGCTGCAGCAAATACATATTCAGCAGCTGAAAATAACCATTGGGAATCTGCAGTTCTTGCACAATTTATCCTTGTTTTTTGACATTTTATATTTTCACTTTGGCGTAAAATGTATAAAAAATGGCAAGTCCTGTCAAAACAAAATTGAAAAATCCCTTCATACTGTAGTTATCCAAGGCGATTTAAGTAAAATAAAATGAATGCCATTGCCCAATATCAAGTCGAACCTGTGGTTCGCAGCAATCTTGACTTTAAACTGAATGAAGTGCCACGTTTTTGGTTCGCAGGTGATCCCTTTATCACCCGTATGTTCGATGCGCTCAGCCTGACTTTTCCAGATGGTGAACGTTACTTTATTCAGTCAGTACGCTTGTTCCGCGACCAGATTACCGATCCTGACCTGAAACGTCGTGTGGCTGATTTTATTCGTCAGGAAGCGCAGCACGGCATCGCACATGACAAAATGAATCAGGTCATGAAAGAACAAGGTATGCCAGTCGACCAATTTATTCAGCGTTTAAACAAAATTTTTAAATTTGAACTGGAAAAACGTTCTCCTCAATACAATATTGCCATGACGGCTGCCGCTGAACACTTAACTGCGCTGATGGCAGAAACATTCTATGGCCATAAAGACACCTTGCGAGATGCCCATCCTTATGTCCGTGCCCTGCTTGCATGGCATGCAATTGAAGAAATGGAACACCGTGATGTGGCGTTTGACGTGATGAAACAGGTAGGAAACGTGCCTGAAAGTACCCGCAAATTCACCTTGGCATGGACCACAGTATTAATGTTTGGCTTTACCATTTACCGCGCCAATGTGATGTTAAAGTATGATGGCTTTACACCCGTGCAACGCCTGCAAATGAACATTCGCGGCCTACCGTGGTTTTTTGGTAAAAATGGGATGCTCACCAAAATGAACAAGCCATATCGCGAATGGTTCAAAAAAGATTTCCACCCAAGCCAACATCCTGTGATTGCCCAATATGATGTCTGGGTAAAAACCCTAGAAGAAACAGGCGATCCAATTCAGGCTGGAGAAGCTTTCTGGCAGGCAGCCAAAGACTAAATTTTATATTTATTCCGTTTAGACTCATCAAGTCCAGATAAATCTAGACTTGGTTTTTATCATTTTGCAATGTATTACCACTTGGCATAATGCTGTTCGAGCAAGCCATATTCATTCAGCAAGATGATTTCCTGATCATCTTGCTGAATGGTGCCGCTAATTTTGGCTTGCCATTGGCTAAATTGACTACCAACCAGCCTTAAATTCAGGTTTTCATAGCGTCGCCAACCGGTTTTTACATCCAAGTTTAGCTTTTCATCCAGGGAGCGAATAGTCCAATGCTCATCCCCCTGCTGCTGAAATAAAATGTCGCTTAATGGATATAAAATGCCATTAATCCATAGGCAGTTTTCGTTGCCAAAGCTTTCATTCACACCCGATGCCAGATTCAATCCGATACGATTATTTTGCGAATCCCAAAAATTACAGGATAACCAGAACCAGGCTGTTTCAGGACGTAAAAAACCACAGGTATCATCGAGTGAAGCAAAGGTTTTTTCATGAAACTGTATGGTTTGACCCTGCTTATTTATAAAGAAACCTTCACAGCCCAAAGTTGTAAGTTTTTGGGTGTAAGTCCAACCATTAATCCCTGTCGGGCTACACATGCTTAAAGGATCTGTACCTGCACAAAAAATTCGTGCGCTTAACTTGATTTCACCATGTTTAGTCACATGGATATAACGCACACCATTGGCATGTTGAATATCTATTTGAAAAGGTGACTTGGAGAAAAAACTCTGGTTATAAAGTGGCTGCTCATCAACGACGGTATGCCGCGAGAAAAAGTTAATTGCATTCCACTCTAAAACCTCAGAACGCTGATGATCATAAATATAGAAAAAACCATGCCCTGCCCATGCGATATCGGCTATGGCCAGACCAATGGTGTAATGTTCATGTTGAATACAGCAAAATTTAAATTTCTTATATTTTAACCGTTTACGCCAGCCTTTTAAGACTTCCCCATAAGGCGTCTTATACTGGTATTTATTTAAATCGATGGTCTTTGGGAGAGTACTAAAACGTCCATAATGCGGTTGTCCATTTGATTGAATCAAATCCATTTATCAAATTCCATCTAGCTAAGAGATCACAAATCCTTAACCTTATTATGCCCATATAAATTTAACTTAAAAGTATCAACACCCTTCTTTTCGTCGAAAATATATAAAAAGATATATTATTCCCAGATGTTTAATATTTTATAAATATAATTTATTAATCAAATAGATATGAATTAGTTTCCAGATAGGATCAAGTAAGTATTTTCCCAGTGATTTCCACTAAATCCACCTTGCACCAATTGCACATAACGACCATGTACTTGATCGATCGCAATACAGTCATCTACATCCAGCACACGGTCTGTATGCTGTTTTTGCCAATGCTGGGCAAAGTAAGCTTTACCGCGCTGTTTTGCCACCATGGCATTTTGTGCCACTACTAAAATATAGCGATGCAACTCACCAAACTCACGGGCATCATAACCACCCAGATTAATTAAAAACAGCTTTTGTTCAGATGGATTCGGCTGTGCGTTACTGAATTGGATTTGATATTTTTCACCCTCAAATTCCACGCCATTAATTTGTGCCCAAGCATCAATATGCAAGCCTTCTTGCTCACCAAACCATGCATTTTTGAGTTGGGAATAGGTGTCTTCTAATGTTTCACCAACGGCGAGGACAACATCATGCACTTCCGTATTGGCACGAGCATGGCGACCACCGAGCATGACGATAAATAAGCTGGGCATAACATCCCCTAAAATAATCTAATTGAAAGTTCTATTTGATACACGCGAATGTCATTCACAATTGTTCGAGTCAGACCTTATCTGCTAAAAATGTTTCTGCGAAACATTGTTTCTATGAAAGTACATGACGAGTTTTGCGATGAGGTGTACTGAACCTTAAGATGCCTTTCTTGCGAACTCAAAATATATTTTTAGGTTCTCATTTGGGCTTATCCAAAGTAACAGTCCGAACTCCTTCTCCTTGAGGTTCAAACAGTAAGATTCCGTATAGATAAAGAACAAACCTTCATAACCACGACCACTAATTTGACTAGAGTTTTCATTCGTAGGTAGTAGATTACTTTTGTTTCAGCAAAAGTAACAAAACCATCTTGTTGAGCAGACATTACATCCATGTCGCTTTCGCCTTATTCATGTTTTGGATAAACTTCTATTTTAAAAAAATCGTGCTGAGCTTTCACCCAACACGATTCTATAACTCACCCTCTCCAACCATCTCCCATAGGAAGAAGCTTATAGAAGAAGTTACATTTCAACCATTTCCACGCCATCAATACGCGCAACTGTCATTAGATCTTTATCACCACGACCTGAAACAGTTGCAATAATAATTTGGTCTTTATCCATCGTTGGCGCAAGTTTAGATACATAAGCCATGGCATGTGCACTTTCAAGCGCTGGAATAATCCCTTCGATTTGAGTCAAATCACGGAAACCTTGCAGCGCTTCCTGGTCATTAATTGGCACATATTTCACGCGATCCATATCTTTTAAGAAACTGTGTTCAGGACCCACACCCGGATAATCCAGACCGGCTGAAATTGAATGTGTTTCAATGATCTGACCTTGCTCATCCGACATCAAATAAGTACGGTTACCATGTAGCACACCGACATGACCTGCATTTAGCGGCGCAGAGTGTTTACCGGTTTCAATACCATGACCTGCGGCTTCAACACCATACATTTTCACATCTTCATCGTTCAGGAACGGATAGAACAAGCCCATCGCATTAGAACCACCACCGACACATGCAACCAGTGCATCAGGCAAACGCCCTGCTTGCTCCTGAATCTGTTTACGTGCTTCACGACCAATAATCGACTGGAAATCACGAACCAGTTGCGGATATGGGTGTGGACCAGCCACAGTACCAATCACATAATAAGTTGAATCAACATTGGTCACCCAGTCTCGCATCGCTTCGTTCATGGCATCTTTCAATGTTTTTGAACCACTTTGCACAGGCACAACCGTCGCGCCCAATAAACGCATACGGTATACGTTCATGGCTTGACGTTTAACATCGTCTGCACCCATGAATACCACACATTCAAGTCCTAAACGTGCAGCGATCGTAGCTGTTGCTACACCATGCTGACCTGCGCCAGTTTCTGCAATAATCCGTTTTTTACCTGAAAGTTTAGCTAGTAATGCCTGACCAATGGTGTTATTGATTTTGTGCGAACCGGTATGATTCAGGTCCTCACGTTTTAAGTAAATTTGTGCACCGCCTAACTCTTTAGACCATCGTTCAGCATGATAAAGTGGACTAGGACGACCTACATAGTAGGCTAAATCACGGTCGAATTCTGCCAGAAACTGTGCATCATTTTTCATGCGGAAATAGAGCTTTTCTAAATCCTCCAATGCTGCCATCAGTGTTTCTGACACAAAACGTCCGCCATGGATACCGAAATGCCCACGCTCATCGGGGAATTGGGTATAGTCAGTCACCTGATCTTTCTGATTAACAGTTTGCTGATCCACGCTGGACTCCTTGCATAAAGTGTTCAATGAGTTGTTGGTCTTTTATACCTTTAGCGGATTCTACGCCTCCGCTGACATCTACTGCATAAGCCCTAGTCGTCTTTATAGCGTCTTCAATATTTTCAGGCTTTAAACCACCTGCCAAAATTAAAGGAACATTCAGTGTGGGGAACTGTGACCAGTCAAAGCTGTGCCCTGTTCCACCTTTTAGCTCGGGATGCCAGGCGTCTAATAATACTGCGCTTGCACCTGCATGTTGATAGCTTTTTATAGTATTAATGACATCTAGCTTAGGTTTAACCTGAATGGCTTTATACCAACGGCGTTTGGTTTGTGCTGCAAGCTGCTGGCATTGCTCTGCAGTTTCATCACCATGGAACTGCAATATATCCAAAGGTACTTCTTCCAGAACCTGAGAAATTCCATCAAATGTTGCATTCACGAATAAACCCACAATTTGTACATAAGCAGGAATATGCGTTGCTAATTCTTTCGCTTGTTCGATGGTTACACTTCTTGGACTGGATGCATAGAATACAAATCCAATCGCATCCACGCCTGCATTCACAGCAGAATGTATATCTTCTATTCGTGTTATTCCGCAAATCTTGGCACGGGTTCGCATACACTTCGCTCTAATTCTTTGGCTTAAACTTTGCCCGACTTATAGTCAGTCTATAAATATGGGGGCAAATCATTGTAATGCAATTTTAAAAGCTTGAGTAAAGTTCATCCGGAATAATATTGACATAGATTGTCTAATGTAGACACAAACCTTATACTGCGCGCAATTGCAACGAGTCCAAGCTCAGGCTTTAGGGAAGTTGGTGAGAATCCGACACTGCCCCCGCAACGGTAAAATGAACAACATATCTTTATAAGCTCTCACTTACACCACTGCAGAAATGTGGGAAGGTGGATATGCCAATATTGAATATCAATATTTATATTTAAGTCCGGATACCTGCTTGTTGCGCCCTCAAACTCAATCATTCACGGGGGGTGAATGTATGGAGCGTAAAAACATGTCTACTCTTTTTCAACCTACTGCACTCGTAGGCGCGATCACTATTGCAATGGGTTTTTCAACTGGTGTTTCTGCAAATGAAACGCCTGCCAAAACTGCAGTAAATTCAGCTTTAGAAACTTTGATTGTTACAGCCACGCGTTCTGAAGAAAAAATTGAAAATGTACCTGCGCGTATTTCAATTATTGAGCCTCATCTTGTTGAGCAATCCCCTATCGCCTCTTTTCCCGACCTGCTAAAACACGATGCTGCGATTAACATGGTACAAAATGGTGGAATGGGACAACTTGCAGATATGTATTTACGTGGTACGGAATCTGACCATACTCTGATATTACGTGATGGTATTCGACTGAATAACCCCTCATCTGGTACAGCCAATTTAGCCTTTATTGATACAACCGATATTAAACAGATTGAAGTACTGAAAGGTCCGGCATCTGTACTTTATGGCACAGATGCAATTGGTGGTGTGGTGCAGCTGGTTTCCAACAAACCTGAGAAAAACAGTGCATTTATGACAGGTGAAATGGGCGAACACCAAACCTATAAATCGGTTATTGGCGCAGATTTATTTGAAGATGGCTTTTATGCCCAGATTCGTGGACAACGCCTAGAATCTGATGCAACCAAAATCACCAACCAAAAAACGGGTAGCGCTGAAACAGCCTCATTTGACCAAAAGGGTTATAGCGCCAAAGTGGGCGTAGAAAAACAGCAACTTGCTGCATCTATAGATTACAGTACAAATAAAGGTACAAGTTTATATGATGCCTATGCATTTGACGGCAGCTTGCTTAAACAGGATTTTGAAAATGAAATTGTCAATTTACGCGGTCGCGTTAACGTTTCAGAAAATATTGAACTGAATGGACGAGTATCTCAATTCAAAGATCAGGTCGATCAAAAAGATTCGACTGATTTTGTGCATAGCACAACACAAGAAGCTGAACTTTACGGCAAATGGAACTTTAAACCTCAGCACAGCCTTCTTACAGGTGTAACGCACCGTAAGCTTGATGGAGATATTTTATCCTATGGGACACCTTATAATGAAGATGTCGATTCCACTGGATATTATGTGCAACATCAATTTAATGGTGAAAAGCTGAATACTCAAGCCGGCATACGCGTAGAAGACAATGAAAAGTATGGTACCCATACTGTAGGGCAAGTTGCGGCGCGCTATCAGATCGTTCCCTCTACCAGTCTTTATGCCAATATTGGAACAGCGTTTAAATCACCAACTTTAAATGAACTCTACAACGCATGGAACGGCAATCCAGATCTTGCCCCAGAAGAAAGTATTTCTTATGAAGCAGGTTTCGACCAACTTTTACCTTTCGGCTTTAAAACAGGTTTATCAGCCTATTACACGGAAGTTGAAGACCTGATAGCATCAGAAAACTACGGTCCACTGGATAATATTGATAAAGCAACCTATCAAGGTGGCGAATTATATCTAGCTTGGCAACAAAATGATTTATTTGCCAAAGCCACTTATAGTTATGTGAAACCCGAAAACGGTGAAACTCACCAAGATTTAGGCCGTCGCCCTCGTCAAGGCTTAACTTTAACGACGGGTATCCAAAATGAAATATATGGTCTTAGTACCTCTTTAATTGCTAAGTCTCACTCAAAAGATTGGGACAAAAATTACCAGAATCCCGGTTATGCAACTATAGATGTGAATGCATATTGGAATATAAATCCGAATGTTAAATTGTTTACCAATATTCAAAATATTGGCGATGTAGAATATAAAGCATCTTATCAGGATCAAGGCTACTACTATGTAAATGGTGGCCGCTTAGCTTCTGCCGGTGTAACGTTCAAATACTAATTCCAGCCAAGTTTAAGTAAATACTTTTGAGGATAATGTCATGCCTATGGCATTATCCTTTTTAAATTGAAATATCTAAAAATGAAGGACATACCTATGGGCCACCGTTTAAGTAAAATTTATACCCGTACAGGCGATTCAGGCACAACCGGACTAGGTGACGGTTCTCGTGTAGCCAAAGATGACTTGCGTATTGCCGCCTTAGGTGACGTTGATGAACTGAACTCTTGCATCGGAATCTTACGTTCACAAATTGCAGTCAGCTCAATTGAAGATAAAGCGACTTGGGATAAATCACTTAGCCTGATTCAACATTGGCTGTTCGACTTGGGGGGTGAAGTCTGCATTCCAAACTACAATATGGTGTTACCTGTTTCAGTTGAATTTCTGGAAAATGAAATTGACCTTATGAATGAAGCCTTACCCATGCTGAAAGACTTTATTTTACCTGCAGGCACACTTGCATGCAGCTATGCACATCAAGCACGTGCCGTATGTCGCCGTGCTGAACGTAGCCTGTTGACCGTACAGGGCCGCGATCAAAATATTCAGGCAACTTCCCTGCAACTATTAAACCGTCTGTCAGACTGGTTATTTGTTGCATCGCGTACTTTGCAACGTGCTGAAGGCGGATCTGAGGTACTTTGGCAAAAAAATATTAATGAAACGATTTAAACTCAATGCAACTGATTTTTGATTGAAGTCACGGTCTTTGCTTCATGATAAGTACCATTCACAACCTGACTGAAATTTGATACATAAAGTTTCTGCGAAACAGTGAATAAATTGCTACTGTTAAACAGGTTTTGCGAATGGTAAAGTTTTTGCTCACTTTTTTAAAAAGTGAAACAATGAGCTCCTCAAATTGGATGAATAAACGGTAAGACACCGTTATGAAAATATAAAATTTCCATAAAAGGATCAAAGATGCGAATCATCGGACATCGTGGTGCACGAGGAGAAGCTCCTGAAAACACTTTGGGTGGCTTTCAATACATTCATGACCTCGGCATTCGAGCAGTTGAGTTTGATGTCCGTCAGCTTAAAGATAATGAACTTATCATCATGCATGATGACAATTTCTTACGTACTACAGGGCAGAATAAGAATATATATGAATGTTCGAGTTCTGAACTACAACCCTATAACCAAGCCTCTTTCTGGCCGGACTGGAACAATATAGAAGTTACACCGACCTTGCAACATGCCCTTAAAGTCATGCAGGACTTTGAACATATTGAAGTTGAAGTCAAAGCGGTTGCCACCTTGGCTGAAGCTGAAAAACTGGTTTTAGAATTACAAAAACAATTACATGGTTTTGAACAAACTGCCGTGATCACCAGTTTCGATGTAAAAATTCATCAGGCTTTAAAACAGCAGCGCTCCATTTTTAAACGCGGTTTACTGGTTGAAGAAGATATCAAAGAACATGCCATCGAGCAGGCTTTAGAACTAGGTTGCTGCCAAATTGGCTGGATGAATACACTGGCAACAGATAAAATCATTCAAGCCACCCAACACGCCCATTTAAATATCAGTATTTGGACTGTGAATGATCTTGAACGCGCCAGACATCTGCAAAGCTTAGGCATTGACGGATTGATTACTGATTTTCCTAAAATGATGTTACAACACTTTAAATGATATAAAAGATAGGCAGAGAGCATCCTTAATCTGCTAAAAAAAGATAAACAAATTTAATAATTTCAGACAGAACAACTGTTTATTCTCTTGTCTAAATATTTGGTTTTAATTCCTATCGTCAATCTATAAATAAGATGTGTAAACCTTCGATAAAATCAATCAACATAAACCAGTATTCTGTTACTGTTTAGTACAATACGATTGTAGAATAATACTAGTGAAGATTTGATCACTCATGCTAGTATTGAAACAATCTTAATCCTTATAAACTATATTGAATTAAGAAATCATTTATACCTTACCTTTACCTTTTAAAAGGTTCTAGGAGTGCTGTTGGAGATGAATGCTCCCCTACCCAAAGCCCCAATTAACTGGATTGCAGTGTTCGCACTGGTACTTTTACCCATTGTGGCTGTAATCGCTATCCCTCTATATGCTTATCATCATGATTTTAGCTTAGGCGCATGGATCAGCTTATTTGTACTACTTGGTGTGAGTAGTTTAGGGATTACTGCGGGTTATCACCGCTTATGGGCACATCGTGCTTATGAAGCAACCTTGCCATTAAAAATTATTTTAATGCTTATGGGTACTTTTGCCGTTCAAAATAGTATTTTGTTCTGGGCTTCAGGTCACCGTACCCATCACCGTCATGTTGATGATATCGAACAAGACCCATATTCAATTAATAACGGCTTTTGGTATGCACATATTGGATGGATGCTTCGCAACTATCCAGCAGCAGAAGCAAACTATAAAAATGCACCCGATTTGTTAAATGACAAAGTGGTGATGTTTCAGGATAAATATTACATTCCTCTGGTTATTGCTGTACATGCTGTGATTCTCACTACTGTGGGTTGGGCTGTTGGTGATATGTGGGGCGTATTGTTATTAGGTGGTTTACTGCGCCTGATTTTGAGTCATCACGTTACTTTCTTCATTAACTCACTCTGCCATATGTGGGGCAAACGTCCATATACGGACGAAAATACTGCACGTGACAATTTCGTTCTAGCGATTGCAACTTGGGGTGAGGGTTATCATAACTACCATCACATCTTCCAGTATGACTACCGAAATGGCGTGAAATGGTGGCAATATGATCCAACAAAATGGCTGATCTGGTCATGCTCAAAACTTGGTTTAGCAAAGAACTTACGTCGTATTCCAAGCTTTAATATTAAAAAAGCAGAATTGGCAATGCGCTTTAAATATGCTGAACAGGATTTGGCTGTTTATGGCCATAATGTCAACGAAGATATGGCGACTGCAAAACTCCGTATTGCACAAGAGTATGAAGCGTTTACCCAAACATTAAATGATTGGGCAAAGCTGAAAGAACAAGAGATTCAAGCAAAAAAAGCGTCTGTTGCTGAAAAGATTCACCAAATCGACAGCAAACTTAAAATTGATTTTCAATTGGTTGAACAACGTCTTTCACATCATCGCAATACCTTAAATATCTTGATGCGTACCATTAAAAAGAATCCCGTTTCTTAATAATAAAGTTTGATTCAATATAAAGCCCCACTCTTGGGGCTTTATTTATTTTGGTCGTTTAAATTTGTTATAGTGAGGACATCTCCCCCATTTTTTAGATTGTCCTATGCAATTTAATCCGCGTTATCCATTGCTCAGTCCCGAGCTTTTTCACCATCAAATGCCGGTTCCCTTAAAAGGAGCAAAAGCCGGTCATTTTAATGCAGCACTGGCTGATGAATTACAATGGTCAGAGGAAGATAAAGCCCAATGGGTCGAAATCTGTAGCGGGCAAAAAACCTTTGCCGAATTTGAACCGTTGGCGATGGTTTATGCAGGACATCAGTTTGGACAATGGGCGGGACAACTGGGCGATGGGCGCGGCTTATTGATCGCGCAGATTCTGGATAAAAATAATCAAACCATCGACCTGCATTTAAAGGGCGCTGGATTAACCCCCTACTCGCGTATGGGCGATGGCCGTGCCGTTTTACGTTCGGTTATCCGTGAATATCTAGCAGGCCATGCACTCAATGCTTTTGGGGTTGCATCCAGCAATGCCATTGGGTTCACTTCTTCAACACAAGGCATACAGCGTGAAAAAATGGAACCGGGAGCAATGATGCTGCGTACTTCAGACTGCCATATTCGTTTGGGTCATTTTGAGTGGATCAATCAATATCAGCCTGAATTACTGCCTGAGTTCATAGAAAAATGTATTGAATGGCATTATCCAGAATGTCTTGAGGCTGAACAGCCTGTCTTGGCTTTTGCCACCAAAGTCATCCAGCGTACCGCGGTAATGATTGCCAAATGGCAACTGGTCGGTTTTGCACATGGAGTGATGAATACAGACAATCTTAATATTACTGGATCAACGCTCGACTTCGGACCTTATGGTTTCATGGAGCGTTTTCGTCCGAATTGGATTAACAACCACTCGGATTATCAGGGACGTTATACCTATCAACAACAGCCAAGTATTGCACACTGGAACTTGTGGACCTGGCTGAATAATCTGATTCCGCTAAAAAAGGATTCTACCGAGAAAGAACAGTTTAAAGAAGATTTGGCTCAATGTCTGGAACATTATGAGCCAACTTTTCTGGAACACTATAAAGATGGTTTAAACCAGAAAATAGGCTTGCCAAGTTTCCATAAAGACAGTTTTGATTGTGGAATGGCATTCCTGCGAATTTTGCAAAGTGAGCAGCTGGACTACACCCAGAGTTTTATCCGTCTGCAAAATAAAGACTATGACGCCATTAAAGATGACTGCTTGGACCGTCGTCAGTTTGAAGCATTTCTGGCGCAATATGAAAGTATTCGCGAACAACAGGATATTGATGAATTGGATGCCGCCATGCATATGGCCAATCCGCATTATATTCTGCGTAACCATATGGCACAAAAAGCTATTGAACTGGCAGAGCGGGATGATTTTTCCGAAGTGGATCGTTTGTTTAAACTATTAAGTCAGCCTTATCTGAAACAGCCGGATTTAGAACAACCGGAAGATTTAGCACCATTGCCAAATGATGTGCCTGAAGTGATGGTGAGCTGTTCATCTTAACTTATACACCACCCAAAGCAAAACTGTATACAATTTAAGCATCATCCACAGTTCAACTTCAATAGAGTCAGCTTATGTCTTTACATGAACTTGCTTCATCAACTGCTTTAAAACTACCTGAAGTCACTGTCACCCAGCCTTTTGGTGAGAGTTTTGATGTGTTTAAAGTACTGGATAAAGTCTTTATGCTGAGTTTTCATTTACAAGGCAAAGCTGCGATTAACCTGAAAGTTCAACCTGATCATGGGACTATGCTGAGGGATATTTATGCTTATATTCATGCTGGCTGGCATATGAATAAGCAGCACTGGATTTCTGTGTATGAAGATGAAGAATTAGACGGATCTCTGATTCAGGATTTAGTTCTGAACTCTTATGAGTTGATAGTATCTAAGCTAAATAAAGGCCAAAAACAGAGGAGTGAAATTTTGAAAAAACTTCCTACTTCTATATAAAAGCCAATAAAGGATTACATCGATACTCGGTTTTAGTAATAGTAAATGGATTTAAAAACATTAATATATAAAAAATACCCATAGAAAATAGATAATGAAGACTATAAATACAATCACTCTTAGTTTTATTTTAATGCTTTTCATCAATTCAAGTGTTGCAAGTAAAACCATCTACGAACAAAACATTGAATTGGCACATGCAGGTGATCCAATAGCTCAGTACAATCTCGGCTATATGTTCCAATAGGGTGAAGGCGTTTTACAAGATTATAAAAAAGCAGTGGAATGGTATAGCATAGCAGCTGCTCAAGGTGATGTAGATGCCCATTACAACTTAGGCATCATGCACCTAAATGGTGAAGGGATACCGCAAAATTATGAACAGGCATTTCAACTTTTTAAGGTTGCTGCGGCACAAGATGATTCTGCTGCAGCATATTCACTCGCTTATATGTATAAAAAAGGCTTAGGTCGGGACATAAATTTACCTCAAGCGAACACATGGTACCTAAAAGCTGCAAATCTCGGAGATGCTCAATCCCAATTTTATCTTGGCATGTGTCACTTAATGGGAAAAAATGGTTTGAAACGTGATTCACATTTAGCATTGGACTGGTTAACTCAATCTGCGGCTAACGGGAACATAAAAGCAAAAGTCATCGCTTATTTCCTTGGACTGTTTTTAAGCATTTTTTAAAACATTGAATCGCGATGACATGCTGTAAATTTTATCAACAATTTTAGCCCTTGTTGGGAATATATATCCCATAAAAAAGCGAGCCATTTCAGCTCGCTTTATCATTTAAAACTCAATCAGTCTTCAGGATATTCAAAACGGTAGCCCACGCCATAAACAGCCTGAATCCATTCATGACGATTACCGGTTTCCGCAGCATCCGAAATTTTACGGCGCAGGTTTTTAATATGGCTGTCAATCACGCGATCTGCCACATCAAAACTATCTGGGTTAATGTGATCGAGTAATTGCGCACGTGAATAAACTTGTCCAACATGCTCCAGGAATAACTCCAGCAAACGGAATTCAGTTGGTGTTAAGTTCAAGGTTTTTTGCTGATACCAGATGCGTTGTTGCGCTTTATCCATACGGAACAAGCTGTTTTGTTCAGGCTCTGCATGACGGTCTAGGCGACGTAAAACTGCTTGTACACGCGCAACCAGTTCTTTCGGGCTAAAAGGTTTACAAATATAATCATCTGCACCCATGTTCAAGCCCAAGACACGGTCAATTTCTTCAGTACGTGCAGTTACCATAATGATGGGCAAATCAGACTGTTCACGCACTTTACGGCAAATGGTCAAGCCATCCATACGCGGAACCATCAAGTCCAAAATCATCAAACTTGGTTTACGCTGAATAAAGCTGTCATAGGCTTCCTGACCATCATGAAACATGCTGACTTCAAACCCCGCAGCTTCCAGATAGTCTCGTACCAATTGTGCAAGTTCAACTTCATCTTCAACCAGCATGACATGTTTCATGAATCTCATCCCTTTATTTGTTTAACTGTTTTGGAAAAGTCAGTTTGCAACGCAAGCCACCTAATGGAGAATGTTCAAAACTCAATTTCCCACCCAATGCCTGCGCAATTTTACCAGATAATGCCAAACCTAAACCTGTACCACCGGTACTACGTGTCCGTGAATCATCAACGCGATAGAAACGCTCGCCTAAACGTGCCAACTGTTCATCACTCAACCCAAGCGGGCTGTCATCGACAATTAAACTCCAATGACTCGCCGATTGCTCGGTATGTATTCGAACTTCTCCACCCGCTTCAGTATAACGAATACTGTTGCCGAGTAAATTGACTATAATTTGTTTAAAACGATCTATATCTAATTGTAAATTCGTACCTTCGCCTTGTACTGAAATCGATAAATCCGCTTGGGCAAACTTGGGTTTGAAGTTTTCAACCTCCTGTAGCACCACCATCCAAGGATTTACGTCGGCCAAATAGCAGGTGAGCTGTTGGGCTTCAGCCTGGGCTAAATCAGCCAAGTCCTGAGTCAATTTTTTCAAGCTGGTCACCTGACGAAGCATCGCTTCAAAATGTTCTGGCGTCGGCTTACGAATTCCGTCCTGCATCGCTTCAATTTGTGCTTGTAGTACCGCAAGTGGTGTTTTTAATTCATGTGAAGTATCCGCTACCCACTGGCGACGTGATTGTTCATGTTGATCTAGAATTACTGCCAGCTGGTTAATTTCATTGGATAAATCTCCCAACTCATCATTGCGGTTAATTTTCACCTGATGCTGATAATGCCCTTTGGTCAATTCGCGGGTTGCATTTAACAAACGTTGAATGGGCTTTTTAAAATAGGTCGCCAACAATAAGGCAGCAATTAAACTGCTTAAAAAAGTTAAGCCATAAATGAGCAGTAAATAGCGTTTTTGGTTACTGAAGAAATTAATACTTAAGGCATCATCTTTATCCAGTACAGGTTTTAAACCCAAATAGCCGACAATTTTATCGTTCACCATAATGGGACGATACGAAATTGGAATGTCTGATGGCTCACCAACCACAAACTGTTTATTGGCATCATACAAGGATAATCGTGAACTTAAGCCTAAACGGTCAGGCATTGAAATAAACTGCTTTTTTTTGCCTTGATTTTGGGTCGAATCTGCCTGTGCACCCTCTGTTTTTTTATCGGTGCGAAATATATTCTGATTTGAACTTAAAGGGAATTTAAGCCCTTCAAATGGCTGATATTCCGAAGGCAAATTCAATTCCATCATCTGGAGTTCTTCGGCATCCAGTACCGGTTTGCTTTGTTCCGCCTGGTTCAATCCGGGTGAAAGGCTGAGCAAGGTATTTTCCTGAAAATAACGCTGCTGCAAGGCAATGTCATATTGGCGGCGTAACCACCAACGTGACAACCGGTCATAATCATCGGGAGCTGCCTCCCCCTCAATTTGCAAAATTTGCGCTTGAATGGCATTGCCCCAGTCATCATAAGCTGAATACACCCTCGCCAAATTACTGATGACGTAATCCAGTTTCTGCATTTCAACA
Organism: Acinetobacter sp.; assembly: GCF_045628685.1. Lineage (GTDB taxonomy): Bacteria > Pseudomonadota > Gammaproteobacteria > Pseudomonadales > Moraxellaceae > Acinetobacter. The sequence continues at coordinate 78,305 of NZ_JAZQPV010000133.1, read as the reverse complement.
TCTGCCACATATCTGGCGAAATTCTTTTGCATGGTCCAATGCAACACACCCAGGCTAACGGTGGTAATCACTAAAGTCGTGAGTAATACGGTCAAAAACAGGCGTAGGGCAATCGGAACACGACGAATATTCAAAAGCAAAACCTCAATATTTTCTTCTCAATTTATGATTGTAACCAACACTGTCTCAAAAAACTCTTCATTGTTTCTTCATCATTATTGTTTAATCTTAACTTATTAAATTGATACTATTTTTCTTTGGAGATAACAACAATGAATTCCATGACAAAAATTGCTTTAGTGGGTGCCAGTGTTCTGAGTCTCGGTGTCTTGACAGCTTGCCAATCTACCCATACCCCCAAAGACCAACATAGTGAACATACTCGCATGATGCACGATCATCATCAAAAGCATGATCGTAAAATGACGCCAGAACAACGTGAACAGTTCCAGCAAATGCGAACTGAACGTAAACAAATGTTTGAACAGATTAAAAAAGCCTGTGATAGCAAAGCTGTAGGTACAGCAGTGCAAATTAAAGCGGGCGACAAAACGGTTGATGGCACTTGCGTAATGACATTTAAGCCTGATCATAAAGCAGCTAAACACATGCGTGGCGAACACCGTTCAATGAAAGGTGAACATCGCCCAATGCGTGGTGACATCAACAGCATGCAGATGAAACGCGGTGAACCACTCACCAACGCTCAACGTGCCGAGTTGACCAAGCAGTTTGATCAACGCCTAGCTGAACGTCAAGCAAAGCAACAAGCCATTTTAAAAGCTTGCCAAGGTCAGCCCTCTGGTAAAGCAGTTCAAGTCAAAGCCGGTGCCCAAACCATCGATGGCAAGTGTGCAATCCGTTTTCAGCCTAAAGCCCCTGTTGCAGTGAAATCTGCCACATAAATATCGCTTCAAAATTAAAAAAGGCGCTTTCGAGCGCCTTTTTTATTGCTGATCAAAAAATGGCGATTTGACTATTTATACCACTCAATAAATCATAAAAGCATTTACACTCAAGATACTTAGCAATTTCAAGTCAGAAATCTTTGACTTTACAGTCACCAAGAAAAAGCATGCAAACGCTTGTACCAACCAAGAAGATGTAGCACGATTAAGCCATACAAATACGTGTCCTAGAAGGCACGTTCAAATGTTGATTAGGATTATAAGCTGGTTAAACCAGTATTGAGGAAACCGATATGCCACAATACAAAGCGCCCTTACGTGAGATGCAATTCGTTCTCCACGAATTATTAAATGCTGAAGAACATTATGCAAAACTCCCTGCATTTCAAGAAACCGTAAGCCGTGAGTTGGTCGATCAATATTTAGAAGCTGCTGCTGACTTCTGTGAAAATGAACTTTCTCCTCTTAACCAAGTCGGTGACCGTGAAGGTTGTACCTGGAACGACGGTGTTGTAACCACACCGACCGGCTTTAAAGAAGCATACAAAAAATATATCGAACTTGGCTTCCCATCGTTATCTGCGGATGAACAATATGGCGGTCAAGCTTTACCGAATTCTCTAGGTATTACCATTTCTGAAATGGTCGGTACTGCAAACTGGTCTTGGGGTATGTACCCTGGTCTTTCTCATGGTGCAGTACGTACTTTGGAACACCATGGCTCTCAAGAGCAAAAAGATACTTACCTGCCTAAACTTGTTTCAGGTGAATGGACAGGTACCATGTGTCTGACAGAATCTCACGCAGGTTCTGACCTAGGTATTATCCGTACCAAAGCTGAACCGAATGCTGATGGTAGCTTTGCCATCTCTGGCGAGAAAATCTTTATCTCTGCTGGTGAACACGACATGGCAGATAACATTATCCATATCGTTCTTGCTCGCCTTCCTGGCGCACCAAAAGGCACGAAAGGAATTTCGTTATTCATTGTTCCTAAATTCAATGTAAATGCAGACGGTTCAGTGGGTGAACGTAATGCAGTACGTTGTGGTTCAATCGAACACAAAATGGGTATTCATGGTAACGCAACGTGTGTGATCAACTTCGATAAAGCTCAAGGTTTCTTGATTGGTCCTGAAAACCGTGGTCTAAACTGCATGTTTACCTTTATGAACACGGCACGTATCGGTACTGCTGTACAAGGTCTTGCAGCATCTGAAGCATCTTTCCAGGGTGCCCTTGCCTATGCCAAAGATCGTTTGGCAATGCGTTCACTTTCAGGCGTTAAAGCACCAGAAAAAGAAGCAGATCCAATTATTGTCCATCCTGCTGTTCGTAACATGCTTTTAACACAAAAAGCATTTGCAGAAAGTGGTCGTGCGCTGGTTTATCTGTTGGCTCAATACGCTGATGTGGTTGAACACGGCACTACTGAAGAAGAACGCAAAGCTGCGGACAACATGTTGTCACTTCTTACTCCAATTGCAAAAGCATTCTTGACTGAAACAGGTTCTGAATCTGCGAAACACGGTGTTCAAGTGTTCGGTGGTCATGGCTTTATTTCTGAACATGGTATGGAGCAAATCGTACGTGATACACGTATCGCTTGCTTGTACGAAGGGACTACTGAAATTCAGGCGCTTGACTTGTTAGGCCGTAAAGTTTTGGGTACTCAAGGTGCTATGTTGAAAGACTTCACCAAAATCATCCACAAATTTGCTGAAGCAAACAAAGACAACGCTGCAATGAAAGAATTCGTTGAACCGCTTGCTGCTCTGAATAAAGAGTGGGGCGATTTAACCATGCAGATTGGTATGCGTGCAATGCAAAATCCGGATGAAGTCGGTGCAGCTGCAGTTGATTATCTGTACTTCTCTGGTTATGTAACCCTTGCTTACCTATGGGCTCGTATGGCGCTTCTTGCTCAAGAAACACTTGCTGCTGGTACGACTGACGTTGACTTCTACAACGCCAAAGTAACCACTGCCCGTTTCTACTTCAAGAAAATCCTTCCCCGCGTACGTTCACACGTAGACGTGATTGCAGGTGGTGTAGAGCCATTACTTGCTTTAGATGCTGAACATTTCGCATTCTAATTTTTATCAAGTTTTAACTTGATCAACAGGAGAAGGACGGTCATTGATTTGACAGTCCTTTTTCTTTATAAAAGATGCAAAAATTAATCTTTAGTCGTCTAACAACAATATTTTTCATCGTTTAGACTCAACTAAACCGAACTGACTCAAACAATAAACAGGTAACACCTTATGCCAATTTATAATGCACCGCTTGCCGATATGAAATTCATCCTGAATGATGTTTTTAATGCAGAGCAATTCTGGCAAGCCAATGAAAACCTTGCCCATGTGGATGCTGCAACTGCTGAAGCTATTCTTGAAGAAATGGCAAAATTTGCCCAAAATGTCACTTTACCCATTAACCGTACCGGTGATGAAGAAGGCGCTAAAATTGAAAATGGCAAGGTAACCACACCTGCAGGTTTTAAAGAAGCATTCAAACAATATGCAGATGGCGGTTGGATTGGATTAGGCGCAGATGAAGAATGGGGCGGTCAAGGCATGCCGAAAATGCTGACTGTGCTTGCTGACGAAATGCTGTTCGCAACCAATCCATCATTCCTTCTTTATCCGCTTCTATCTGTGGGTGCAGGTATGGCACTCAACAGCTATGCATCTCAAGAGCAAAAAGAAACCTATTTACCTAAAATTTACTCTGGCGAATGGTCAGGCACCATGTGCTTAACTGAACCGCATGCAGGTACAGACTTAGGCATTATCAAAACCAAAGCTGAGCGTAACCAAGATGGTACTTATAACATCACTGGCACTAAAATCTTTATTACCGGTGGTGACCACGACTTAGCAGAAAATATCATCCATTTAGTTTTGGCTAAAACACCGGATGCACCTGCAGGTTCACGCGGTATTTCATTGTTTATTGTACCGAAGTTCCTGGTGAATGAAGATGGTTCTCTAGGTGAGCGTAACCATGCAGGTCCAGGTTCAATTGAACACAAAATGGGGATTAAAGCCTCTGCAACTTGCGTGATGAACTTCGATGGTGCTAAAGGTTACCTTGTAGGTAAGGAAAACGAAGGCTTAGCTGCGATGTTCGTCATGATGAACTACGAACGCCTATCGATGGGAATCCAAGGTCTAGGTGCTTCTGAATTTGCCTACCAAAATGCAGCGCAATATGCGACTGACCGTATCCAGGGCCGTAGCGTTTCCGGAATTCAATCACCAGCCAAAGCTGCGGACAGCATCTTGGTACATGGTGATGTACGCCGTATGCTGCTCAATGCCCGTGCCAACAACGAAGCATCGCGCGCATTTGCCGTGTATGTCGGTCAACAACTGGATATCACTAAGTTCTCTACCGATCCTGAAGCAGTAAAAGCTGCCAATAACCGCGTTGCCCTGCTTACCCCGATTGCAAAAGCCTATTTAACCGATACTGCTTTTGATGCAGTGATTGATGCGCAAATGGTGTTTGGTGGACATGGTTATATTCGTGAATGGGGTATGGAACAATGTGTACGTGACTTACGTATTGCACAAATTTATGAAGGAACTAACGGTGTTCAGTCTCAAGATTTAATTGGTCGTAAAACCATTAAATGTAATGGTGAGTTCATTGCTGAATACATTCAGGAAATTCGTGACTTCGCTAACAGTCTAGATGCTGATCTTAACTTCATTAAAGATGCAACCTTGGATGCCGCAACTGAAGTTGAATCGGTGACTCAATACGTAATTGAAGCTGCACGTGAAAATATTGAATTCCCGAACTCTGCTGCTGTAGATTACCTGCACGCTGTAGGTCTTTTAAGCTTCTCTTACATGTTCGCAAAAATCGCGAATGCAGCGAAATCGAAAGATGGCGAATTCTATCAAAAGAAAGTAGCGCTTGCTCAATACTTTGCGCAGCGTATTTTGCCAGAACTTGCACTCCGCATTACCAAGGTAAAAGCAGGTCCAGAAGTGATCATGAACTTTAGTGAAGATTACTTCACCAGCCAGTCTTAATTTACATACAATAAAAAAACGCCTGAATGCCCAGGCGTTTTTTTCTAAATTAAACTAGATTTTTTCAACAATAATAGAGTCCGATATTTTTTTACTATTTTGTGAATTTTGTTGAATTTTAACAATTTTTATCAACCCCTCAGATTGTAAATTTTCACATAATGCAATCAGCTTCTGCATTTCATCCCCTTTGATACCGGAACCTAAAATGAGTTTTTTGCCATTTTGTAAATTATTAATTTTTGTTTGAATTGTTTCTAACATTTTCGTTTTCCTGATCCGTGAAATAACACTCCTACAATATATCAATTCAGTATAGAAAAAACACAGTCCATTGAATTATTTATAACATTCAATTGTTTTAACTTTTAATGTGCACGAAACTTGCTTACTGTTTTAATACCAATTTCATCCAAATACTCATCTATTACAAAGGAGGAGAACTATGCCAAAACATGATGCCAAAGTTGAAAAAATTGAAACCCTCCTCGACCGTTTCGGCAATATTGCTGTAGAAAGTTTTCATTATATTTCACTGTTTATTATTGGTTGTATGGTGATCTGGTCTGCAGGTCATACGGTATTTCATATTCTTACCGTAAAACAATTCGCCACCATTGACGATATTCTGCTGTTATTTATTTATCTTGAACTGGGTGCAATGGTTGGTATTTATTTCAAGACCAATCATATGCCGGTACGTTTCCTGATTTATATCGCCATTACCGCCCTCACTCGCTTGCTCATTTCAGATATCCAGCACGACCATAAAGCTGATCTGGATCTGGTGATTATTACCAGTTCAATTCTGATTATGGCTGTTGCGATCTTAGTGGTGCGTTATGCATCTTGGACATATCCCTCCGTGATTCGTGACAAGCATAGTGAAAATTCATTGCCCGAAGGTAAAACACCCCGTCCACAAGATGATGAATTGGCTTAATGTTCTTTGTTCCCTCTCCTTCAAGGAAATGGGAATCTTTAAAATATATCTTGGTTTCACTAGGGAGAAGCCAAGTTCCAATTTGAATATAAAGGCAAACTAAAAGCAGGCTTCTCGCCTGCTTTTTTTCTCTAACGATTCGGCACCAACACATAGCGCCCATTTTCAAAAATCCAGTAGGTTCCAGTCGGAGGTGGAGGCAAACCTAAACGTTTCCAATCCGTAATCAAAGTATAGCTTGAGCTTTCAATCCGTGCCGTATTTGGATCACCATTCACCCAGCTATAACTTTGTGAGTTATGCGTGATCGTTGTGGGCGCTTGATACTGAATGCTGATGCCATTTTGAATGGCTGGATAATTCTGATGAGGCGATGGACGCTGCGGATAATAAGGTCGATTTTGTGGATAACCTGGACGCTGCTGTGGATAATGATTTTGGGGATAGCTCGTTTGCGGATAATGAGGCTGATGTTGATATTTTGTGGTATCCACACCATGGTAATTGGACCATTGATTTTCCGCTTGCGTAGTCGCAGAAGCTCCCAAAAGCACCATGCCACCAAGTGCACAAACTACTGCTACTTTCATCAGAACCTCCGAACGATATTTATCGTATCATATAGTTTATAAACTGATTTTAATCTTTAGTTTAGGATAAAAAATGGATAAAAAAGCATCTAATGCAACGTTTTGTAAATTAAATTCTGCCGTAATTTCATACTTTCGTGCATCTAAGCACTAAAATATGTTTATGCTAAGACATTCTTTTTTGTTACTGGATCAAACAGAGTGGCTGATTTAAGTTTTGACCGCCTCCATCAATTTTTTTGCAAAGTACCGAGTGTACAAGAAGCACTGATTGATGCTTATGGTTCAGATGGTCAACATGCATGGTGGTTTAAATTTCAAATCAATGTTGAACACCCGCTTGCATGGCAAACTGTTCAGGAACTGGGTCATGTGCTGAATTACATTTCCAAGAATGAACGTCTTCCAACCCAGTTTTTACCTGTTTCACCACCCCCCTACATGAATGGTGAAGCGAAAGATTTTTTGGCTTGGGTGATTCAATGCAATCATCCTGACTTTTCACCAGATGTGATCTGTGACTGGTTAGAAGCGCGTTTACCGCAACCGGTTGAAGATGAAAGTCAGTGGACAATCAAGACAGATTTAAAAGAACTCGATAAAATGAAAGATGCCGATCTGGATAAATTAATTCCACCGAATCCGCTGTAAGTTTTTTATTGATCTCTCCCTTGCACAGCAGTGCTGCTCATCTCCTAGAAGGAGAGGGAACTCCCCCCTCTTAAGGAGAAAGAAATCCCTCTTTTCAAAGAGAGGGATTTAAGGATTTTATTTATTCACAATCCGCAAAGAGATGAGCATTAGAAGGTAGACAACCCACTCCATTCCATAAAGCGGTAAATAACATATTTTAATTTCGATTCATCCGCATATTGACTGTAATCAACACTCATATTTTTACCGTCCAGATTTGACCAGGCGGTATCAAAATATTGATTGGCATCCTTAAAGACTTGCGCTTTTGATGTACCCACAACACGCAAATCGGTTTCCAGATTATAATTTTTAATATTACGTGCAGTGAAATTCGCAGAACCTAAAATCAATTCCGCGTTCTGTGCATCTCGTTTCATGATCATCTTGCTATGACACTGCTCCCCTTGGGTATTACACCAGCGTACAGGTACACTCGCCGCATTCAATTCAGCGGCCACTTGGCGGTTGGGAATGCCATTCTTTTTACGACCAAAAGCATCTTTATTCGGATCAAGTAATACACGAACTTTTACCCCACGTTCATGCGCTGCAATTAAGGCTTTCACAATATGCCGTTCAGACAAATAGAACATTGCCAGATCAATCTGCTGGTGTGGCTTCGCTGTTTCAATCAACTTCAATGTTTCATCAAAGATGGCTTTTTCAGTCAGCACCTGAACTTGCGGCAATGATTTTTCGCCTTCAAACTCACCGACAATCACCATAGGAATATTGCCTTTGGACATTCGTCCTACAGCCTGCTCGGTCTTTAATACATCAATTGCAGTATTGCCTGCAACCACCAATGCCACATTGGAATGACGCGAGCTGCCATCATGTGGGTTTGCTGAGGTGACCAAGGTCTTCCAGCCCTCAGCTGTATCGACTACCATGGTTTTACGATGATTGGCCCTAAAATTAAACAGATTGAAATAACTGCGCAAGGTAATTTTTTCATCGCCAAATGGATTATTTAACCAGCCTTTTTCAGAATTATTGCCCGCATCCTGACAGCAGATATACCAAAAGCCCGACCACAATGGATTGGATGCACGTAACGGTTTTAAATCCGTTTCAAGCACATCAATTCCCCCGGCACGTAATTGTCGATAATGCTCTGGTGCAACACCACCATAAACCGAGTTAATCGGATCGGTAATCACTTTAATGTCAATATTCGGTTGAACATCACGTTTTGAAATTAAGGCATCGGTTAATTGTTGCGCCAGTGGACGATGGGCCAGAGTTGATTCCCCGACCTCCTTATTGAATAAAAACATATCCAGCACAATGGTGGTTTGTGCCTCATCAATCATTTTTAGCATTTCATTAAAAATGACCTGATTTTGTTGTTGTTTACCATGTGCATCAATATAGGTCTGATCTGCTAAAAACTTCACCTCGGCATGACGCAACTTACCCGTAAAATCCAGGCCCTCTGGCAGCGGTTTATAGGTATGATAAATTGCAGATGAGAGATATCCCAAAGCCAATAAACCGATGATCACGCTCATATAACGACGGCGTGACCAATTCAATTTCTGATGAATTCGATGAAAAATACGCATAACAAAAAACCTAGTCCGATCATATCAGACTAGGTTTTATTGCTTTATTTTTCAAGAGTATTTCTGTGAATCCTAGCTGAATACTTTGATCTAAGCTAAATTTCGCCTAGAAACCAAATTCCAAACCAACGCTAAAGTTACGTCCGACTTGCGGAATATTCGACAAGAATGAAGCATGTGAGTAGACTTGCTGATCAAGCAGGTTGTTGGCTTTAAAATACACGCGATAATCATTATTTTTTGCATATTGGCCGGTATAAGATACGCCAACATTCACCAGGTTATAGCCATCAGTTTCCTGCTCATAACTTGTGATTTTGTCCTGATTAAACACATGGTAATACTCGGCTAAACCGGACCAGTGATCATCAAAGCTTGCATCGACTTTGGTCCCGAGACGACCTGCCGGAACACGTGGTGCATTTTTACTGTCAATTTTGCCACGCACATAATCGCCAAATACACCCACTTTATAAGTATCGTTCAAAGCATAAGAGGCCTGTGCTTCGGTACCATAAAACTTGGCTTTGTCCTGCGTATAGTCGACTAAACGGAAATTTTCTTCACGACCCGTTGTCGCTCCATAAATATAGTTATCAAACCAGTTGTGATAGACATGCACATGGTAATCAAACTTATCCTGCTCATAATGCAAACCAAGCTCCAGATTATTGGATTTTTCTGCACTTAAATTTTCATTGCCACGTTCATACGTGTTGGTCGCAAAATGTTTGCCCTTGGCATACAACTCTTGCGCCAAAGGCAGACGTTCTTGATGAGAACCAACCAGCGATAATTTATAACTCGGTGCAAATTCCCAGTTCACTGCCCCTGAATAAGAGAAGCCATAATCGTCAAAATCTTTTTTGTTTGAATCAATCGCAATTTTTTGCTGATCTAAGCGTGCGCCCAGTTCAACATGAACATCATTAAACTGCTTATGCTCTAAGGCAAATAAACTCCACTTTTGCGTTTTGTTCGGATCAAGTAAGGACTCTTCCCCAGTAATATCGAGCTTTTGCTGGTTATATTGTGCACCGATGACCCCTTCCCAATTCGCAACAGGATTATGCACCAGTTCTAAACGTGCATCATAACCCTGACTTTTAAAATTGGTCATGACTGAATTTTCTTCAATTTCATCATGCTTGTAGTCGGTATAACTGGCATGGGCGCGAAGTTTTTGAAAACCTGCAAAAGGATCGTTGAGTTCGGTACGAAAATCATAACGCTCGGATTTCAAGTCCACCCACGGCCCGCCATGCGCATGTTCTTCTTCAACTAACGTTGGATCTGGTGTCCCATGATCGCCACAATGCAACTCATTACCATGCGGATGACAGTCTTCATATTCATGGCTATGGCCTGGCAAACCATACTGATCCTGACGGTTGCTATAGGCTATACCGACAAAGCCACGGTCGTGAATCCATGATCCACCAATATTAATCGTTTCGCCGTCAGCAAAAGTATTGTCTACACGACGCGCTTTTTCTCGATGAATCTCAGGCTCTTCACCCTCATGATGATGCTCATGCTCTGTAAAATAATCAGGTGCAATATAGTTATTGGCTTTACGCTTTGAACCTTCCACACGCAGCGCAAAGTTTTCCCCAATTCCTGCCGTGATTCCTGCACTGGCTAACTTTTCATCACTGCCAGAGTTATAACGTAGACCGGCTGTACCTTCTAAACTATCCTCAGGCATTTGGGTCGGAATTTTATTGTCAGTGACATTCACCAATCCACCGACAGTCCCTGCGCTATACAGTAAAGTTGATGGGCCGCGAATGACCTCTACTTGCTTGGCTAAAATAGGGTCCACCGTTACCGCATGGTCTGGTGAAAGTGTGGATACATCGGCAGTTTCAGAAGCATGTTGTAAAACTTTAACGCGCGCACCATCTTGCCCGCGAATTACTGGACGGCTTGAACCAGAACCATATTGGTTCGAAGATACGCCCAGTTCACCCGCCAAAGCATCGCCAATGGTTACCCCACCTTGTGCAAGCTTTTGATGATCAATCACCTGATCAGCCACTGCAAAATCTGCAGCCGACTGCACTAAGGGATGCGCCTGTAATTTGATGGTGTCTAATTGTTGGTTTTGGCTGGGGTTCTCTGCAAAGACAGCAGGTGCGATGACTGCAAAAATAGAGAGTGTAATTAGATTCTTATGGAAGGACATGGAACTGGCTCAAAGCTGCAATTTCTGAATAATGTTATAATATAACATTTCGTTATTTTTGCAATATCGATCTTCCAATTAATCAAAAATAACTCCCAACTAATCAAAAAATAACTCCCAACTTTAAATCATCTATATTTATCATTTATTTACAAAACAATTTCTTTCTCAAGCATATTGCATTCAATAATTTGCTATTGTGATTCACATTATTTTAATACATTTCAGTTCATTTCTTTAAATATGCCTTTTACAATCTCACATGCTGTTTTAGCACCGCCCATTGCCAAACTCACCGGCTATCGATTGCCAATTTCGGCATTGGCGATTGGCAGCATGACACCTGATTTATATCGTTTATTTACCTCTGAAAGCTATGACAATTCACATCAATGGCAAGGCTTAATTGTTCCAAATCTATTGATTGGCTTAGGCTTTTGCTTGCTGTGGTATGGCCTGTATCGACCGGTAATTTTTCGATGGATTGGAATGGAGAAGCCACTAGATTGGGGTTCTTTCGATAAAATGCTGGGATTTATCCTTAGTGTGATTATTGCCTTAATCGTAGGGATTTCTAGCCATTTAATCTGGGATGGACTGACCCATTCAGATTTTAGAACATTTGCTTTTGAGCATTTTTTGAATCGACCAGTTTCATTGTTTGATAATGTCTATCCGATGCACCGTGTGTTACAGATTGGTACATCCATCCTTGCCCTGCCATTTATGGCATGGATGGGAATACACTATTATTTGAAATATAAACTGTTAAAACCTATCTCCAGAAAAATAAAAACCTCTGCTTTATTCATTCTGCTTGTGTCCTTTTTTTATGCCTGTTCTTCATATATTGCTTTTGCCCAAACACTTGGGAACCATGCATGGTCAACTGATCTGTACTCACTTATAGGCCGATCAGTCAATCAATTTGCCAGTGCCTTCTTAATTGCATTTAGTTTGGGCTGTGTACTCTTTCTATTTTTAGACAAAAATCATCGTCTAGATAAATAAACGATTAAAAGTTAAAAAATATTATCCAGATCAAGCAATCTCAGCACTGAAATTGTGGTGATTCTTGATCTAGTTCTTGTGACAAAATCCTCAAAGAGGCATAATTCACTATTCAAAGGCGGTACGCTGTTTACGTATACGCTGACCTCAACCCATATAGTTGGATTTTTTACGCTATGATGCGAACTCATTACTGCGGTACTTTAACCGAAGCCCAAATTGACCAGACCGTAACATTATGCGGTTGGGTACACCGTCGCCGTGACCACGGTGGTGTTATCTTCCTTGACATGCGTGACCGTGACGGTCTTGTTCAAGTGGTGATTGACCCAGATACTCCCGAAGCTTTCTCAACTGCTGATAAAGTACGTTCAGAATTCGTATTAAAAATTACAGGCCGTGTACGTCGTCGTTATGAAGGCACAGAAAATGCCAATATGGTGAGCGGTCAAATCGAAGTTCTAGCAAAAGAAATCGAAGTTCTTGCTGCATCAGAAACCCCGCCTTTCCCATTGAATGACGAAAATACCAATATTTCTGAAGAAGTACGTTTGAAATATCGCTTCCTTGATATTCGTCGTCCAGAAATGATCGATCGTTTACGTTTTCGTTCTAAATTAACCAACCTGATTCGTAACTACTTCGAAGAAAATGGTTTCCTCGACGTTGAAACACCGATTCTAACCCGTGCAACCCCAGAAGGCGCGCGTGACTATTTAGTGCCAAGTCGTGTATCTAACGGTAGCTTCTATGCTCTTCCACAATCACCACAATTGTTCAAACAGTTGTTGATGGTGGGCGGTATTGATCGTTACTACCAAATCGCAAAATGTTTCCGTGATGAAGACTTGCGTGCTGACCGTCAGCCAGAATTCACCCAGATCGACGTTGAAACATCGTTCATGAGTGACGATGACATTATGGATTTGATGGAACGTTTAACGGTTAAGATGTTCAAAGAACTTCTAAACGTTGAATTCGATAAATTCCCACGTATGACTTATGCAGATGCAATGCGTGACTATGCATCTGACAAACCGGATATGCGTATTCCTTTGAAACTGGTTGACGTTGCAGACATGATGCAAGACGTTGAGTTCAAGGTATTCGCAGGTCCTGCTAAAGATCCTAAAGGTCGTATCGTTGCGCTTCGTGTACCAGGTGCAGGTTCACTTCCACGTAGCCAGATTGATGAATACACCAAATTCGTAGGCATTTATGGCGCGAAAGGTTTGGCTTACATCAAAGTCAACGAACTTGAAAAAGGTATCGAAGGTCTTCAATCTCCAATCGTTAAATTTATCGAACCAATCGTGCTGGATTTGTTGAAACGTGTTGGTGCTGAAAATGGCGACATCGTATTCTTCGGTGCAGATAAAGCTAAAGTTGTGAACGATGCAATGGGTGCTTTACGTATCAAAATTGGTCATGACATGAAAATGGCGACTTGCGAGTGGGCGCCACTTTGGGTGGTTGACTTCCCAATGTTTGAAGAAACTGATGATGGTAAATGGACCTCTGTACATCACCCATTCACACTGCCTAAATCAAGCGTCGAAGAAGTGAAAAACAATCCAGGTGCAGCACTTTCAGTTGCTTACGATATGGTATTGAACGGTACTGAAGTTGGTGGTGGTTCACTGCGTATCTTCAACTTAGAAATGCAAAAAGCCATCTTTGAAGCTTTGGGTATTTCTGAAGAAGAAGCGGAAGAAAAATTCAGCTTCTTATTGAATGCATTGAAATTCGGTGCACCTCCGCATGGTGGTTTGGCATTCGGTCTTGACCGTTTAGTCATGTTAATGACTGGCGCGACTTCAATTCGTGACGTGATTGCATTCCCTAAAACCAAGACTGCTGAATGTCCATTGACTCAAGCACCTGCACCCGTTGAACCAAATCAACTGCGTGACCTTGGCATTCGTTTACGTGAAAAACCTAAGGCTGAAGTTAAAGTAGATGATTAATACTTTAATTCAGTAATAAAAAACCCTGTACATGCAGGGTTTTTTATTACATTGAGATCAAGACTTGAGAATGGCATAATAGCTATCTATTTCTGCTTTGTGGTGAGCAACCTTATGGCCATGCGTCCTGCTGTCCGTCGTCGTGCACTTGTGTTAATTATATTTGCTGTAGCTCAATGGTTGTTTATGCGTTATATCTTGGCTAACGGTTTGTTCAATATGGATACCAATCAACGTATTCTATATTTTTGTGTGAGCAGCCTGGGCGGGGCCTTACTGATTTTTGTAAGTTTGATTTATATGGTTTTAAAAGGCAATGCTGACAAACCTTAATCATTCTTTCTCTTCACTGGATTAATCAGATTCTTCTTCCAGTGATTTTATTGTATTATCGTATTTATTTTGTTCTCAAGAATTTTAAACTTCATTTTCTGTGGTTTAGAAATGACGCAGCATCTTTGATGCCATAAAACTCTTTCAAAATTTTCTTTTATAATTATCTGGGCTATTAAAGAGTTTGCGTTGTTATGTATTTTTTATTCAAAGTTGTCTCTTTACTTCCGCTCTGTGTTTTACAATTCATTGCATCTTGCATTGCAATTCTTCTAAACTGCTATAATTCATCCATGAAACAAGTGAGCAGCATTAATTTAAAACTTGCATATCCAGAATTAAATATCCCACAACATCAAGCTTTACTAAAAAAAACTCTAAAAAGTCAGTGTCTTACCTACATAGAATCCATTAAGATTTGGGGTATGCCCCAAGACTATAATGTTGACTTGATCAAAAATACTTTTGGCGAACAGCATCTAACCGAAGCACTAAATAGTGAAAAAGGCACGATTGTTGTGCTGTTACATTTAGGCAATTGGGAATTGGTCAATGTTTGGCTGAATCAATATACTAACCCTGTGGTTATGTATAAGCCCAGTAAAAATAAAGGTATTAACCGTTTTATGTTAGAGGCGAGACAAAGCACAAGAGCAACGCTTGTGCCTACTGATGAAAATGGAGTCCGCGCGATTTTCAAGCACATAAAACAAGGGGGCTTAACCGTCATATTACCTGACCATTTACCCAAAGAATCGGGCGGTATTTATGCCGATTTCTTTGGACAAAAAGCCTTATCTACTACCTTAGTTTCCAAACTTGCCAGTAAAACGCAATGTAATGTGATTGGTATAAGTTGTCTGCGTAATTCAGATAATCAGTTTGATATTCACTGCACCCCATTATCCGAGAATATTTTTTCTAAAGCCTTACAGGTTTCGGTCGACCAGTTAAATCAAGATGTTGAAGCCATGATCAATGTCGCACCTGAACAGTATATTTGGTCTTATAAACGGTTTAAAAAAATTGAAGGAGGAGAGAATATTTATTTAAACTATGCCATAAGCTAAATTTCTTAAATATAAGAAAATCGAGATTAGGATTGTTTTAATACACCTTTTATTTTATTAATTCGGCTATCATTTAACTTATTATTGTTGGGTTTGTTTATACAATATTGAAAAATACTATAGGTAAATAGTACTCTATAGCCCATATATAAAAATATTGTCCATGCACATTTGGAGACATCCTTGAGTCAAAAGTCTTTAAAAATTTTACATATTGCCAACTTTAAAACCGAAAATAACGGATCGATGTTTTATAATACGGATGCCAAAATTCAGCATGGACTCATTGAATTAGGCCATTATGTACATGCTTTTGACTATAAATATATGGTCAGAAAAAGTAATATCTTCAATACCACTTCTTTATCCCATAAAAAGACTCATCAACAACTATTAGAACTTTGTGAAAATATCCATTTTGATCTAATTCTACTGGGCCATATTCATTTACCGCTAGATTTTTTAAAGCAGATTAAACAAGTTTGTTCAGCTAAAGTAGCCATGTGGTTTGTAGATCCAATTAATGAAGCTCATCGCTTAAAACATTTCCATGAAATGCAAAAAGAAATAGATTACATTTTTGTGACCACTGCAGGAGACTATCTCAAGCAGCTGTCTAAAATTTGTGATCACCCTATCTTTGCCTTTACACCCAACTTAAGTTTAGCGTGTATTGAGCAAGCGCGTGACAATTGGCTAAATTATGAAAATGATGTCATTTTTTGTGGTTCAAATAGTAAATATCCTGAACGCGAAGCTTTTATTCAAAACCTGAAAGAAAATTTACCTGAATTAAAATTTAAGTTAGGTGCCTGCTTAGGTCAACCCAGCCTATTTGGTCACCCATATCAAACCGCAGTTAGAAATAGTTTAATGGGTATTAACTATTCAAAATATAATGATATTTATATGTATAGTAGTGATCGAATTGCTCAACTTACCGGTATGGGCAACTTGGTTTTTACCGCAAGAACACCGGGCTTAGAACTCTTATTTCCCCATGACAGTATCGTTTATTTTGAAAATCAGCAAGATCTGATTCATAAAATGAAGCATTTTCATCAGCACCCTGATCAAGCAATTGAAATTGCAAAAAAGGGTTATGAACTGGCTCACACTGTCTTTGAATCTAAAAATGTATTACAGCAATGGTTGAATTTAATTTATAAAGAAACATTAAATTCAGCTTGGCAAGATGAAGTTTATTTGGCCGGGACACAAATTTAATGAATAAAAATCCTTCACTCTTAATTTTATGTATTTCTTTAGAACAAAGTAAAGACCGAAGAGAAAACATCGAAAAAGAAATAGATACGTTAAAATCCTTATGTACTAATACTGATATTGATTTTCAGTTTTTTAATGGTATTTACGGTCGTGATTTAGCACCACAATATCTCTCTTTTATTAATATTGCACGAGAGCAAGCTGAACAATGTAAACGTCCATTGGGAGCAGGTGAAATTGGATGCCTACTTAGTCATATGTTTATATGGCAAAATCAAATAGATGGACAATATGATCAATATGATCGAATAATTATTATCGAAGATGATGTGTATTTAAATACCAATCAGATTAATAAGAAAATTTTAGATATTGTGAACTCAAAAGAAGAATTTATTTTCTTAGGTGGTCATACACTCCAGTCACGTACAAGAATCCATGGATATCCCTCAGCAAATAAACTGTTCTTTTACATGTTAGGCCCCTCAGATTTATATACAACAACTTGTGCCTATAGTGTTACCAAGGCTAAAGCTCAAGATTTCTTATACAAACTAGTTAAAAAACCAACATATGTCGATGACTGGAAATATTTATTAAAAAACCGATTAACAACACCTTATTATTTTTGTTTTGAACAAGGTGGAAAAAATGATAGTGCTATTAATTTAGATCGTCTTCAAAATAAAAATATTAAAAAGCCTAACAGAATTCAAAAGAATTTAACAAAGATAAAAAATGACATTATTGCAAGATTAAAATTACTAATAGTATTCAAGCATTGTTCTTCCTTAGCAGAATTTTTAAAGAAGAACAATGAGGACTTTTATAAAGACTAGAAAACAAAATATATTAATTAAAATGGATTAATTTATATTTAATTCATTTTTAATTAACTTTCTCATATTAACTGTAAAATCATTAATATTATGATTACTCTTTACATAATTAACAGCTTCTTGTGCTAAAAATTCGCGTTTCATCTCATCTTGTAAAAGCTGTTGAATTCCCAATATATAGTTATCTATCTTTTCAAAGCCATCGCCCAAGACATCGCCCACAAAATAACCAAATTTTTTGGTTAAATTTTCTGGATTACGGTTACTAACTAATAAAGTACCATATGATAAGGCTTCTAAAAATGAAATTGGTAATGCTTCATGTATTGAAGTATTAACTAAAATTTTAGCATCTTTTAAAAAATTTTCCTTTTCAATACCGTCTACATGTCCAACAAAATGCAAATTCTTTATGTTTTCATATTGAGACATAATTAGGGAGTTTTTATCGCTTTCTCTAAATGTCTGACCTAACATATAAAATTCATATTCAGGCATTTTTCTTGCTATCTCGCAAAAAAGCCATCCCCTCTTAACTGACTCGATTCGCCCAAGAAATATAATCATATTTTTTTTAGGATGATTTAATAATTCAAAATCATCATCAATTTCAATTGGATTATGAAATAATTCAATTGGGGTACTTGAATCAAGTTTATATAAATCGACTGCTTTTTGATTCAGAAAATTTGCCTGAGATATAAATTTTACTCGTTTTTCCACATACAACTGATGCACTAAATCATATATTTTTTGATCATAGTAATTAGTTTCTGGAAAAATTTTAACTGTGCTAATTTCATCCCATTCATACTGAGGACGAGGATCTTGAATCCATAAAATTAATTTTTTATTTCGATCTGTCTCATTTTCAAGAATATAATTAAAAGTTAATTCTATACTCAAATATAAATCATAATTCTGCTTTTTAAGCCATTTTTTTGCAAACCATCTTTTTTTAGGTAAACGATAAGCCTTAATATCATCTACATTATATTCTTCAGCTAGAAAATATTTTTTTCCTTTTCCTAAAAGGACATCTACTTGGAATTCATCATTAGGTAAATATTTAGCAATTAATCTTCTGGCTAAAAACCCATATCCACCAAATGCAGTATTTGCTCCACCAAAAAACTCATCTATGATTAATCCAACTTTAATTTTTTTCTTGAACTGATTATTCACTAAAACTATCCTATAAGCTAAAAATTATATCTTAAATTTTGTTATTTAAAAGTTTATACATCAAACAATTTGGATGTAAATCATGAAGATCTTTATTTTTAAGCATCTCATTATATAAATGTATACATAAAGTTCTTGAAGTTATTACATCTATAACACTTAACTCAGGATCAAATAATTGGCTTACACAACTATAATGAATAGGATAAAATATATCTATTGAACTTACATTTTTTTCTAATAGGAATTTTTTTATATAATATGTGATTGCTTTAGGACCAATGACTCCCCAAGGCATATGCTCTAAACCTTTACCAAAACCCAATAACTTTTTTAATTTCAAACGAAATTGCTTAGTTTTAGAATACCAAGGTGGAATAAAATATGGATCATAAGCTGCACTTGTTAAACTGCTTAAAACTTTACTATCTTTAGGCAAAGCTAATACAGCACCATTGATAAGTTTATCATCTTCAAAACTTAACAAATATCCAGACTTAGGTTTTTCAATTGGTTTCAGGCAATACACATCACAATCCACATAAAGTCCGTCTATCTTTTTTAATAATTCATAGCGAAAAATATCTGAAAATAACGCATAACTTCCAGTTTTTTTATGCTTGATTATATTATTTTCAGGAATAATTAAGTTTGCATCTAATACAACTACACCTTGAGGTAGATCCTCAATTTCATTATAAGTATGTAAAAATACAGAATGTCCTCTCATAACGAAGGAGCTTAGGCAACATCTTGAAATTCCCCCTAACTTACTCCCAACCCAAAGTGCATGTATATCTATTAAATCCACTAAATGATCCTTTAAAATAAATAAAATCAAAAACCTATTACTGTTAATATTATATAACGATTTTTACTATTATAATAACTCAACAATAATGGTGATAAACTTCATTCACTAAAGCATTATGCTTTTTCGCAATCTGTTCAAAACAGTATTTCTCTAATGCTTCTTTCTTGCCCTGCTGCGCAAATTTCATTGCTTCATCAGGATGACTGATCAAGTATTCAATTCCTTCTGCCAGGCTTTCGGCATCTCCAGCTTTAGCACACCATGCATTTATGCCGTGTTTAGCTGTTTGACGAATCCCAATATCGTCTGTTGTAATTAGGGTCTTGCCCCAGGCAAAAGCATCGAGAATCCCAATGCCTTGAATTTCCGTAATTGAAGGCAATGCAATAATATCTGCTTGTTGCATTAACGCTAATTTAGCATCACCTCCCATCCAGCCTGGGAATTGAACCTTTTCACTCAAATCCAAAGCGGTGGCCTGAGCTTTACACTGCTCCAACATCTCACCTTGACCGGCCAAAATCGCTTTAAAGTTCACACCTTTTTTATGTAAAATGGCTAATGCATCTATCATCACATGGACACCTTTATTTGGCACCATTCGTGTAAGCATAACCAAGGTCACAGGGTCTCTTAAGGGTTGAGGCTTTGCTTCTAACTTTGGCAAATACGTTAAATTTGAGATCACCATCTGAGGCTTATTTTTACGATCTTGATCCGATTGTAATTTTTGCACCAACTCTTGTACATAAGGGGTGATATGCAAAAAGGCATCTGCACGTATCGTCCGTTTTACGTTATGACTATGATTTACTGCAATGACCGGAATTTTCTTCTTCATGCCAATCATGGCATTTTTAAACAGCCATACTGCTTTACCACTGTGTGCAATAATAATATCCGGTTGCTGTTTGTAAATAAAATCTCTAACTTTTAATGCTGCAGTTAGGCTATAAAAACCAGTATTCGGAATAACCTGAATCGGCCATTCGCCACTACTTAAATGGGCATTTTCTTCACCGCGTAAAAGTACGACTTCATGACCATAGCTTGTTAAAGTATTTGCAATATCGAGCACTGCCTGCCAGCGACCACCTGTTGCATCGCCATAAACAGTGTTAATGATTTTTAATTTTTTCAAGAGAATAGCCTTTCTTTCAGCAGTTGCGCGAGTTTTTCACTTGGTTCATATTCTAATGGCCTTAATACCCAGAAGCCATCATTGATTGCCAATTCATGAATTGGAACTACCATCGCTAATGCACTGGATTCCAACCGCTTTAAAACATTAGAAAATTTCGTATCCGGTTGAAATTTTTCAGGATAATAAACAATTAATGGACGCTGAGCACTAATACTTTCCATCATCATAGACATCGAATCTGCACCACAAAATACAGCACAAGATACAGCTAAAAATTGATGTAAAATCTTCCGTGGATGTTCACTCCACCAAATAGAATCGACAATATAACGATCATTTAATTCAGCTTTTAAAATCGCTTCAGCTTCCGCACCAGTACGTCGTGAAGTACTGATTAGCCATCGAATATTATTATTTTTTGCGAGACTATTCATTTCCCGAGCTAACTGTTTCCAGTCTTCAGCCTTGTAATCTGCTCCTGCACCCTCCCCACCAATCAGCATCGTCCATAATTTTTGCTGAATTTCAGGATGTTCCGCATGCCAGACCTCCCCATGTACAGCTAAAGTCTTCTGACTGATAGGCATTGCTGAAACAGGTAAACTGATAAAGGGCTTTGGCATATCAGGTTCAAGGACTAAAATTGCATCAAACAATGCTTCATTTAAATGCCTTAAAGAACCACAAAAAATATTTTTTGCACGATAGGCTCGAGCTAACCATGCAACAGCATAAGCAGTATTTCCTCCCGCACCAATCACAATATCGGGTGCTTGTTGAGGCAAAACTATGCCCTGATAAAAGTAATTTATTTTTTCTACAGCAGGAATGGTTGAATTAAGTAGCCATGCCATGGGACGACGTAAAAAACTTTTTTTTAGTTTCAGCTCAATCCAGTGGATATCCAGTTCAAATTCATGTTCCAAGGCAAACAGCACACCTTTAGACTGAGCAAAATGACCGGGGACCCCATCACTCACCACCCATACTGTCTTTTTAGCTTTGTCATTTTTAGGCATTAATCAACTCCCGGTAAACTTGGAGTGTGTTTTGAATCATGGCATCTATAGTAAGCTGCTGTTGTGCAAAAACATATATCTCTTCAGATTGTTGTTTTAACGCTGCAAAGTCATTCACATATGTTTCAATTAACTGATGTAATGCAGTGACATCATTTGCGGCACATATCAAGCTTCCCGGTAAAACCTCTGGCACCATTCCCACATCTGTTGAAATGACGGGGCGATGCTGTAATAAAGCCTCTGAAAGTGTATATGGCCCGCCTTCATTACGCGAAGAAATAACAAGAAAATCTGCTTGCTGCAACAAATCATTGATATCGTCACGATGGCCCAACAGTTGAATTTTTTCACTTAAATTTAACTGCTGAATTCGGGATTCTAATAACAATTTTTCCGGTCCATCGCCTACGATCCAGAGATTTGCATCGATTCCTTGCCATGCTTCAACCAAAAGATCCAGACCCTTTGCTGGAACCAGACGACCGATCGCTATTACTTGCAAGGGTGTGCTTGACGTTCGATTCAGGTAGCTACTTGGCGCATGCACACCATTTAGCACTACACGTATTGCATCTTGTTTTTTAAACTGCTTGGCAACACGTTGACTTACGGCAATGACTCGATCAAATTTTTCAAATGAATGAATATTACGTTTTAAGTTATGTAAGGTCGCAACACTAGGAACATCCAGCCATTTTAATAAGGGTGCAATCATCGCTACAGCTTTATTAGCATGCACATGCAATACATCAGGTTTTATTTGCTTGATTAATCGATATAACTGCCATAATAAAAAAGGATTTTTCCGGCTTTTTGTGAGATCTACAGATTTAAAATTGACCCCGTGTACACGTGATGCATATTTGGCATGAGCAATTAGCGTCACTTGTTGACCTTGCTGTACCAGACCATTCACCATTTCTATGACATGCTTTTCTAAACCGCCTTCTTCATCACCGGCCATAACCATACAGATATGCATTATTTTTCTCTCTTAGCTACGCTGACCCAATTTAAGACGCAATTTCACTGCAAACATTGAATCTTTACCACTAATTTTAATACGTTGTAACTGCATAAAATCTGGATGTTCTGAGTCGATTCCTTCTTTTGTAGTTACCGCATTGCGATAACCTACCTGTTTTGCCATCTCCACATCACGTACAGAATAAATACCAAAGGGATAAGCAAAACTTGTAACAGGCCGATTGGTTAATTGCTCTAATTGAACTTTAGATTCAGATAATTCCTTTAAGCATTCAGCATCATCTAATTTATCAAGATTGGCATGGGTTAAAGTATGCGAGCCAATTTCCACTAAGTCTGAGTCGGCGAGGAATTTCACTTGCTCATCATTCAACTTGGATTCACGTGCCAGTTCACCACTATTATGATGGGCTTTTTTATAGGTTGACCAATCACGATCATGACGATCCACCACAACATAAATGGTCGCTTTAGCTTGATATTTCTCTAAAATTGGATAGGCATTTTCCAGGTTATCCAGATAGCCGTCATCAAAGGTAATCGCGACAGTTTTTTCAGGATGCTTATCCCAATTGGCCTGTAATTCCTGCATGGTGATAAAATGAAAACCTTCAGCTTTCATCCATGCGACCTGTTTTTCAAATTCACTCGGTTTAACCCGTAATTTATTAAACTTTGCACCGTCAATATGGTCTCTGACCATGTGATACATTAAAATCCGAGGACGTTTCCAGTCTACTGCTGGCTTCCACCACGCATATTTATAGCTAAATACAATCATGAGAATCAGCAATAGAAGAAAAATATAAGTCACAGTTTAAACCTGATTATTGGGCTAAGAGATATGTTGCCACACGCTCTGCTTCTTTAAAAGCATGAGCTTCAGCTAACGCCTGAATTGAAGCACTCCCTGAAATCAGGTTAGATTGAAGCATTTGATCTACCGATTGAGTAATGCGGTCCTGTTTTAAACGATCAAGCTTGATTACACCCACCCGACATCCCGCTGTTAATGCCTCAAAAATCATCGAAACACTATCTTCAGTCACCCAAACTGCTTCTGCCTTTTGCATTTCTTCAAAAATCCAGCCTTGAGGTGTCTGCTCAACAGGAAATATTTTTAACCTTGATACATATGCTTTTTCATTCAAATGATCTAAAAATTCTTTCGGGGTACGGCGTGAAGTGGTCAGAATAATCTCGGCTTGAGGATGCAGATCGACGATTTGCTGAATTGAAGCTAAAACTTTTTCTTCATTCCATTGATGTCGTTTGGACGATCCACCGAGTGCGATTAGAAATCTATTTTGCTGATGTCTCTGTTCATTAACAATTGGATTTAGTGCACCTTTAGTAACGACCACATGTTCTGATGCAGTAATACCATCATGCTCTGGAATAATCACATGATCAAACCAAGCAAATGGAAAATTAGGTTTCATTAAAATAATCGTTTTCGCTTCAGGATAAACATGTCCAAGCAATAAAACGCGTAACTGGGTATGACTGCCTACGCCAAAAATATAATCCGGCTGTTGCTTTAGCGTGGCCATACTCTTTTTAAACATTGCAGACAATAAGCTAAAAATTGGCAACTGATCTATTGATGCTTCTTCGAAGGTGACTTGATCTGCACTTTGTCTTTGCATTGCCTTATATAAGCCGATTGCTTGCGAGCGGTGTCCTGCTTTGCCATCACTGACATAGACAATATGCATAACAAGATTCCTCAAAAGAAAAATAAACTCAAATCTTAATCAATAAAAAAGGCGAAAACCGAGTTTTCGCCTTTTGATCTTACCTGATCAACCTATTTTACGTAAGTCAACCAATGTGCATATTTAGGGTCTTTACCCTGAACTGCATCAAAGAATGCTTTTTGAATTTGTGTAGTGATTGGACCACGTGAACCTGAACCAATTTCGCGATCATCATATTCACGGATTGGTGTAACTTCAGCAGCAGTACCGGTAAAGAATGCTTCATCACCAATGTAGAATTCATCACGGGTGATACGGCGCTCGAACACTTCAATGCCTAAATCTTTGGCAATGGTAATAATGGTTTGACGCGTAATACCGTCTAATGCACCACCCGCAATATCCGGTGTATGCAAAGCGCCATCTTTTACCAAGAATACGTTTTCACCTGAACCTTGGCATACATAGCCTTGTGGGTCCATCAACATAGCTTCATCATAACCTGAATGTGCAACTTCTTGGTGTGCAAGAATAGACAAAGTATAGTTACCCGATGCTTTTGCCTTACACATGGTCACATTAGGATGATGATGAGTAAATGATGAAGTTTTAACGCGAATACCTTTCGCCATCGCTTCATCACCTAAGTAAGCGCCCCAGCTCCATGCAGCAACAGTAGCATGAATGGTATTGTCCGTTGCAGCGATACCCAGTTTTTCAGAACCGATAAAGATAATGGGACGCAAATAGCAAGAGGCTAATTTATTTTCACGTACAACATCAATTTGAGCTTGCTCTAGAGTTTTTTGATCAAATGGAACTTTCATTTGATAAATTTTTGCAGAGTTAAGCAAACGTTTTGTATGATCCTGAAGACGAAAAATCGCAGTTCCATTCGGAGTCTCATAAGCACGGACACCTTCAAACACACCCATACTATAATGTAAGGTATGTGTTAAGACGTGAATTTTAGCCTCACGCCAATCAACCATTTGTCCATCTTGCCAAATAAAACCATCACGATCAGCCAAGTTCATGGCGCACTCTCCAAATTTTTATACACAGTCATCTTTATCCAATGCAAATATTTGCAGTTGGATCAATTAATCTTTGCCATAACTTGCAAACGATCACGCGGGTATCGTGCCAGTCCGCAGCATTCACTTGCATGGATTGATTTGCAAGGGCTAAACGGTGGCTCTCGGCTCGTTCACTGAGATAAGCTTGAATCAATGCTGTCGCATCGTCGCTGGATAAGCAACCTGCTTTTGCGGCATCTTCAAGGATTCGTACATTGTCGGAGTAATGGGCGAGATCGGGATTCGACCCACTCCAGGCTAACACCACATACTGTGCCATAAATTCGATATCAACGATACCACCTGCGTCCTGTTTTAAATGAAAAATTCCATCTTTTTGCTGTTCTTTAGATGAGCCCAAGTGGTCTTTCATTTTCTGACGCATCTTCAAAACCTCTTCACGAACTTTGGCCTCGTCTCGGGGTTGAGTCAAAATACGACAACGCAATGCTTCAAATTTATCACGTAAACTTTTTTCACCGGCAATGGAACGTGCACGCACCAAAGCCTGATGTTCCCACACCCAGGCACTTTTCAGCTGATATTGCTCAAAGGCTTTTAAGCTGGTCACCAACAATCCTGCCTCACCGGATGGACGCAAACGGGTATCAATTTCATAGACACGACCATCTAAAGTTTGTGTAGTCATCAATGACATAAATTTTTGTGCCACACGCATGGCAAATTCAAAACCGCTAATTTGCTTGGTTCCGTCGGTATCGCCCTGTTCACTCATATAATGAATAAACACCAGATCCAGATCCGAACCATAACCCAGTTCAATTCCACCGACTTTGCCATAACCTGCCACGACAAATGCCGTGTGATCGAGCGAACAACGCTGACCTTCTGCATCGAGCGGATAGCCATGTTTTTTTGCAGTCATTTGATAAGCCAAATGTAAAGCTGCATTCACCGAGACTTCTGCAATATCTGTGAGTGCGTCGGATACTTTCATCAATGGACTTTCGGCCAAGACATCACTGGCTGCAACCGCCAAAACATTGGATTTTTTGAATAAGCGCAGCACCCGCATTTGATCTTCTACCTGATCAATTTCAATACGGAGCAGTTGTTGCCTAAGTGAATCTTCCAAATCTTGACGCTTTGGCAATTCAAAATCCATCGACAAAAATTCATCCAGTAACACTGGATAATGGGTGAGTTCCTCGCAAATCCACGGGCTCACGGTTGCCATTTTAACCAGACGCTGCAAAGCGCCTTTGCTCTCGATCAGCATGACTAGATATACGGTCCGACGCATCACCGATTCGACCAAGGGCATTAAACGCAAGAGCGCGACTTGCGGTTTATCTGACTGCAAAATTGCTTCAATCAAATGTGGCCAAAAGGTTTTTAAGCGCTGTACTGCTTTAGCAGGTAATTTCTTCAGTGCATGTCCATACCAAAATTCATGGATGAGATTTTTTGCATTTTCATCCAGAACAGCATCTAACTGTTTTTCAAGCTGGCTAAAGCTTTCGATTAACGGATCGGGTTCTTTTTCTTTAATCAGGTGTTCAAACTGATAAATCACTTTAGCGCGTTTCTGATTCAGAAATGTAATGAAGGACTCCCAATCAGCAAAGCCTAAAGTCTCAATCATACGCTGACGTAAATCGGGTTCACTCGGCAAGGACTGTGTTTGCTGATCATTCAAGGCCTGGATGGCATGTTCCACACGGCGCAGGAACAAATAAGCATCTTCCAGCTCAGCCACGGCTTGCGTTTCAAGTAAACCGACCTCACCCAAATGATGCAGGCTGACTAAACATTGACGATCCTGTAATTCAAGCTTTGCCCCCCCGTAAATCAACTGAAAAACTTGCACAATAAATTCGACTTCACGAATACCACCCGCACCGAGCTTAATATCATCTTCAATATTACGGCGCAGTACTTCGCGTTCGATCATTGCCTTCATTTCACGCATGGCTTCAAAGGCGGTGTAGTCGACATATTTCCGGAACACGAATGGTCGGGTCATATCCAGCAGTTCACTGCCTTCTTTTCCACCAGTGACAATACGCGCTTTAATCCAGGCATAACGTTCCCATTCACGCCCGTGCTGACTTAAGTATTTTTCCAACGCAACGTGGCTAATGGCAAGTGCCGAACCATCCCCCCATGGACGCAAACGCATATCCACGCGAAATACGAAGCCATCTGCAGTCATATGATCCAGCAGATAAATCAGCTTCTGCCCCCACAGAATACAGAACTGCTGTACATCAATGCATTTACGGCCATTGGTTTCACCTTGCTCACCGAAGGCAAAAATAAGATCTATATCACTTGAAAGATTCAGTTCTTGAGCACCCAATTTACCCATTGCGACTACAATTAAATCTTGCACCGTACCGCTATAACCTATTGGTTCACCGTATTTTAAAACTAGAGGAACACGTGCGAAATCTTTTGCTGCACAAATGGATGCATCGGCAAAGTCTGAAAGTTCACGAGTCAAAGTGACCACATCGGTAAGTTGATTGGCATCCTGCCAAATCCAGCGAAACATCAAACGTGCGCGAAGTACACGAATGGCACACATCCATGTGGTTTCATCACTAATGTTATCTAAGGCACTATGAATAAGATTCTGGATTTGCGTGGTGCTTAAAGGAACGAGAAATTGGTCAATTGCATAATCTTGTTCAAGTAATAGTACATGATTTCCCAATACTTGCTCTGCGTATTGGCTAGCACGTAATGTTTTGTGCAATTGTTCCGCATTCATTGTTCAAACCTTCAGCCGACTTTTTTCTAGTTATATCAGCTGAAGAGAAATACAGGAAAAGAAAAATTTATTTTCTATACTTTTAGTGTTTCAGTTTTGAGGTGTTCCTGAGGTAAAGCCTGATGAGTACTGGTCGCTGCCGGTAAAGTCACATTAAAAATCGTACCTTCACCTTCTCTTGATTCTACAAAAATTTGACCATGATTCAAATCAATGAATCGCTTGCACAATACCAGACCCAGCCCCGTACCCTTTTCCCCAGCCGTACCTTTAATACTGGCAGTTACGGACTGCTGAAACAGCTGATCCATTTGCGTCTGACTCATGCCCATGCCTGTGTCACGAACAGAAATATGTACGCCCACTTCAGACTGGCTTGCGTTGATAATAACTCGACCCGTGCCATCAGTCGGGGTAAATTTTAAAGCATTGGAAACCAAATTCTGCATTACAGAGGTAATCATATTGATGTCAGCACATACTTTTATATCTTCTTCAATCTGGTCAATTAACTGAATATTTTTCTTGATTGCCAGACTATTTAAGACATCACAGACAATCTTGGTTGACTGTTTTAATTCAAAATTAATAGGGTGATAAATAAAACGCCCACCTTCTGCCATCGCCCAATTCAGCAGGCTTTCCAGCAGGTTATAGGTCGATTGTGCAGTATCATACAAATATTCAGAAATACTTTGCACACTGGATTCATCAAGTGTTTCACGTTCTTGCGACAATACTTCCGAAAAGCCGAGTAAACCATGAAAGGGCGCTCTTAAATCATGTGCAATAATCTGGAAAAATTTAGTTTTACTGAAATTGAGTGCAACTTGCCGTTCATACATTTCTTTGAGTTCGGCATGGTCAGCTTTCAGCTCAATGATATGGGCCAGGCTGTTGGTGAAATCTTGCACGGTGGCAATATCTTCAGGATTAAAACCTTCCTGTTGCAAATCAAAAAACAGCACCTGACCAATCGAAACCCCATCATTCATCCGCAGATCAAAAGCCAGATAACGTTTAGCTTCTGCACCAAAATGACTAACGTGCTGGACCAGATTCAGATATTGAGCATGTTGATCGTCAATAAAGGCCTGTCCTTCAAAATAAGGACTTAAACAGGTTTCACCCGGTGAACGGAACGCCTTGAAACCCTGGTTTGAGGAATACCAGATATAAGGCTCATTATGAAATGCCAACACAGCCTGATCAGCTCCGAGCATGCTTCGTGCAAATCTTAAAAAACGCTCAACCTGATTCGTCGGCGTAAAAACACCTAACAATAGTGAAAGCTTACATGCGCTAAGCTGCTCAGTTTCCGAGCCTATTTCAAGCAACTGCATTTTCATATCAGATTTATCCAATCACTATTGTTGTTGTAAAAATAATTATTACCCTTAACCTTATTAACAAATTTCCACAATGAGTACAATGGATAAAGACATAAAGAAACAAATGTGACCTTTTAGGACCTATTTGTGCAATTTATTCTTTTGACCCAGCACGCAAATGTAAGCAAAAAAAATTAAGCCAATAAAAAACCCCAAGCCTTTAGTACCGGCTTGGGGTTTTTTGAATCTGGTCCCGAGGGTCGGACTCGAACCGACACGTCATCTCTGACAGCGGATTTTGAGTCCGCCGCGTCTACCAATTTCACCACCTCGGGAAAGGGGCTACAAGCGCATTAGCTTGTGGTGGCTATATTACTATTAAACGCTGAATTGTCAATTATCCAATTGAATCAATTGATCACTTTTATAGCAAAAGCAAAAACTTTGTCTTAAAAAGCATCAGATATCATCTGGTTTGCCCTTTTCAGGACTATAATGCGGACGTTTTTCTTATTTTTATACATTGAAGATGCAACTTTCTGACTTTAACTTTGATCTCCCTGACGAACTCATTGCCCGCTACCCTTTAGAAACCCGTAGTGCTTCACGCCTTTTGCATTTAGATGCGCAAGGGCAATATCATGATTGTCATTTCACCGACATTCTTGATTTACTCGACTCTGGTGACTTGCTGATTTTAAATGACACCAAAGTAATGAAAGCACGCCTGAAAGGTAAACGTGCCTCTGGTGGTGCTGTAGAAGTTTTAGTGGAACGGATGCAGGACAAGTTTATTGCCCACTGCCACATTAAAGCCAGCAACTCGCCTAAAGCCGGTGCTGAACTTTTTATTGGCGAAGATGCGGTAAAAGTAACGGTGCAAGGCCGCCACGAAAACTTGTTTATTGTCGAGTTTTCACAACCGATTCTAGATGTTCTGGATCAATACGGTGCTTTACCGATTCCGCCTTATTTCAACCGTGAAGCAGAAGCTATTGATACCGAACGCTATCAAACGGTATTTAATGACCCGACAAAACTGGCAAGCGTCGCAGCACCAACGGCCAGCCTGCACTTCGACCAAGACTTATTAGAAAAGCTTGGAGCCAAAGGCATTCAAAAAACTTTTGTGACCTTGCATGTGGGTGCTGGTACATTCTTGCCGGTACGTACTACAGATATCGAAAACCACATTATGCACAGCGAATGGTGTGATGTTCCTGAACATACGGTTGAACTGATTCGTCAAACCAAAGCCCGTGGCAATAAAGTCATTTCTGTTGGAACAACAGCAACCCGTGCCGTTGAAAGTGCAGCTCAAGCGCATGGCGGCACACTAGAGGCATGGACAGGCGATACCCAAATTTTCATCTATCCAGGTTATGATTTTAAAGTGGTGGATCGTCTAATTACCAACTTCCATTTACCTGAATCTACTTTATTAATGCTGGTTTCGGCATTATCGAACCGTGATAATATTTTAAATGCTTATCATCATGCTGTAGACGCCAAATATCGCTTCTTTAGTTATGGTGATGCCATGCTGATAGATAAAATTACACCTTAATATTTGCCGATAAAAAAGAAGCACTCCATGCCGCTCGATACTGTTCAACATTCGATTCATATTCGACGTAAAAAAAATGAACGGGTTTTTCAGAATATTGCGCGGCTCTGGGAGATTGGCCGTCAGGCTCAAACCCAGCAGGATCTCCTCAACGATTTGCATCCGTGGAATGCGCCTATTGTACTTAAGTTTGAAAATGTCTTGCCGCTGCTGTTCGCTGCGTTAGGACTTTTTTTTAGCCTGCTGATTTTTATTGGCCCGACCAATATCTGGTTACAGGTTGGTCTGGTGACCGGCCTATTCATGATTTTTGGGCGTATATTAGTTATGAAGATAAAAAACCGATTGATGAGGTGATTGAATATTTAGAACAACAAAGCATTGCTAAAAAATATCAGCTCGCCTTCCGACAGCAACCGCAGCATATTTCTGTTCCGCCGCAACCGGCATTATTCATTGCGCATTTAAAACAGCTGTTTCCGGTGTTTAATCAAGGTACTCTCTCTAATGACATTCCCTATTATGCCAGTACGGTATGGGCAGATGAGGAAGGCAAACAACATCAAATCATTATTTTTCAATATCATTTTGTCAATCAAGTTCGCGTCCGTGATAAAGATGGCAATAATGTCAAAGTGAAAGAAGTTCATAAAGACTTATGGGGAGTGTTCATTTTTGACGTCGAAATCCAGGGACTTGCGATTACAACAGCACGCAAGAACTTTTATTATCCTTATAGTTTTCCCTGACATACCAGTGATATTCAGATTAATGAAAAATTAAACATTTTTGGCAGTGATAAAATGTAAACTGCAAAACTACTCTCGCCTGCCTTCGTACTGAAATTGGCGGATTTTTTTCCCAGCGTCAAGGCGATTTACTGTTCCATCCGACTAACCATACTTTATGCTTTTTAGGCCCCGCAGATTTATTGAAAATATCGAGTCAAGCTAAAAACATTCAAGATATTTCTACATTACGTGGACACTTACGGACTTTTAAATTACCTTATTTGGAAAGCTTACAGCTTGATTTAACGTACTTTTTAAAATAACAACGCTTGAAATTCTGGGGGGAGATATAAATGGGGCTGTTAATTTTTTTGCTATTAATCATCATTACTGTGGTCGTGGCCTGCATCATGATCCACAATAATATTGTTCGTCATCACAACGTTTCTATACGGACCTAGTCAGATGTAGCCCGTTATGAACATCAGAAGCTAAAGATCCTGGATGGCCTGCAACCTTTAGTTGAACAATATTCAAGTTTTGAAAAAGGTACTTTAGAAAAAGTGACTGAACTGCGTCAGAATATTTTAAATTTGAATGTAAATAATACCGATGTCTCGCAATTACAGCGCATTGAAAGCTTGAATAAAGAATTGATGCGTAATCTAAATGTAGTAGTTGAGAACTATCCTGAACTGAAAGCCAATGAAATTTATCTGAAAATGATGAATGAAATTGAAGAACAAAATAAAAATGTCGGTGCAGTCATTAGCATTTTCAACCGTAATGTGGAGCTATTTAACAACCATATTCAGGTTTTCCCTAATAACCTCGTGAATACCATGACCCTGAGTAAAAAAGCCATTCGCCCCTTTCGAGATCAAACTTTTACCCAAAATTTTGACTATCGACCTAATTTTTAACCCCCAGGACTTCTTGTGTTCACTCCGTATAAATAACAGCAAGAAGTCCAAAAATTATAATTTAAAAAAATAACTTCATAAAAAAGAATAACAATAATGAATATGAGGAAAATTAGATTTATACATGTGCCTTGGTTTTCAAAAATATTTGCGGTTAGAGGATTTAGCTATATCGACCATTGGTAGTTTATTCGCGGAGGGTACAAGTGGAGTCTTATGATTATTTTATAATTATTTACACATCGCCGATTAAGGCTATTTGCTGACTTTAGAATCGGCTTTGATTGATAGCAATCCTTAGATTCAGAAGATAATTCACCTGATTGCAGCGATGGATTGTGGGATAAAAGATGGCTGTGCCTTAGAAAAAAATGAAATATGAGAACGTATTGAACAGTTCTATCATAGCAACCACAATCTGACTTTAAGCAGCTCCAATCCCTTTTTCGATATACCGTGAAAAGGAAAGTATCGAGTTAAAATTCGACAACGCTGGTGTTTATGTGCGTAATCTAGGAAAATAGCCAACTTTTAGCGGCGAACTGTTTATTCGCTCTTGCACTGCAAGCAAGGCAGTGCTTTGCTCTTGTTCAGGATATTTTATGAAGTTTGAGAAATTAGGTCAGTCGGGTCGTGCCCGTCGTGGTCGTTTAACGCTTGAACACGGCGTGATTGAAACGCCTGTATTTATGCCGGTGGGCACTTACGGCACAGTAAAAGGCATGTTGCCACGCGATATTGAAGATATCAAAGCTCAAATTATTTTGGGCAATACCTTCCATCTTTACTTGCGCCCAGGTTTAGACGTGATTCGTGAACATGGTGGCTTACACGAGTTCATGAAATGGAATAAACCAATTTTAACCGATTCAGGCGGCTTTCAGGTATTCAGTCTGGGTGCTATGCGCAAAATCAAAGAAGATGGGGTGACTTTCCGCTCTCCGATTGATGGTTCTAAAGTCTTCTTATCACCTGAAATTTCAATGGATATTCAACATACCTTGAATTCAGACATCGTAATGATTTTTGATGAATGTACGCCTTACCCGGCAACTCGTGAAGAAGCACAAAAATCTTTGCAGCTTTCGCTACGCTGGGCAAAACGTTGCAAGACCCAACATCATGATGTGCTCAAAAATAAAAATGCCTTGTTCGGTATTATTCAGGGTGGGATGTACGAAGATCTTCGTGATGAATCACTCAATGGTTTAAAAGAAATTGATTTTGACGGTTTTGCCATCGGTGGTCTTTCTGTTGGTGAGCCGAAAGAAGAAATGATCAAGGTACTGGATTATCTTCCTGTGAAAATGCCTGAAGACAAGCCGCGTTACCTGATGGGTGTTGGCAAACCGGAAGATATTGTGGAAGCGATCCGTCGCGGTGTCGACATGTTTGACTGCGTCATGCCAACCCGTAATGCACGTAACGGTCATTATTTTGTGACAGATGGTCTGGTACGTATTCGTAATGCCAAATATCGTCATGACCAAAGCCCGCTTGATCCACAATGCGACTGTTATACCTGCCAGAATTTCACGCGCGCATACTTATTCCATTTGGAAAAATGCGGTGAAATGCTTGGTTCTATGCTCGGTACAATTCATAACCTGCGTTATTACCAAAGATTTACACAAGACATCCGTGATGCATTAGATAATGGTACTTTTGATCAATATGTCCAAGATTTTTATGCCTGTCGTGGTCTAGAAGTTCCCCCTTGTCCTGAAGATTAATCTTTCAGCATTTGCGCTGAAGAAAAAGACAGGGTAAATTGCAGAACAAGTTATTTTATTATCATATTGTTGATATACAGTTTTTTATTTTAGGAAAATGAAATGAGCCTTTTTATTTCTACTGCTCACGCAGCGGGTGAAGCTGCAGCCCAGCCAAGTTTGGTTACTAATCTTTTGATGATTGCAGTATTTGTTGCAATTTTCTATTTCCTTATTTGGCGCCCTCAAGCAAAACGCGCTAAAGAACACCGCACCTTGGTTGAAAGCCTGGGTGTAGGTAGCGAAGTGGTTTTTGCAGGCGGTTTAATGGGTAAAATCACTAAAATTGAAGGTGATTTTGCAGTGGTTGAATTAAGCCGTGGCGTAGAAGTAAAAATTCAGCGTGCAAGTGTGATTTCAGTTCTTCCTGAAGGCACATTAAATAATCTTTAATCAAAAAGAGTCGTGCCCTCGCACGACTCTTTCATTTTAAGAAGAAAATAAATGCGTTACCCAGCATGGAAATATCTGCTGATCATCGTGGTTTTGATGATTAGTACCTTATATGCCCTGCCTAGTTTGTATCCCGATGAACCTGCTGTTCAAATTTCGGGTGCCAAAGCCGGTACCCAAATTGATCAAAGCATCGTACAAAAAGCAGAGCAATTATTAGAAAGTGAAAAAATTCCAAGCCATGACAACAGCTTTAGTAATAATGCTGCCCTTTTACGTCTTGATTCTTCAGAAGCACAGTTAAAAGCCAAAGAAGTATTGCGCCGTGGACTTGGCGATAATTATGTTGTTGCATTGAACCTTGCGCCAACCACTCCTGAATGGCTACAAAAAATTGGTGCAAAACCAATGAAATTGGGTCTGGATTTACGTGGTGGTGTGCACTTCTTGCTTGAAGTAGATATGGACAAAGCCATCAGTCAGCGTATGGAAACATCTGCGACTGATTTGCGTCGTCAACTGCGTGACAACAAGCTGAAATTCAATAGTCTGGCGTTGAATAACAACACCATTACTGTGCAGTTTGCAAACAACAGTGACCGTGATGCAGTAATGGACTTTTTGCGCCGTAATGGCAATGAATTCACGCAGCAAGCGATTGCATCTGAATCAGGTTCGACTTTACGTCTGAACTATACCGATGTACGCAAGCAAGAAATTCAGTCTTATGCGGTAAATCAAAACTTAACCACTTTACGTAACCGTATTAACGAGTTAGGGGTGGCGGAAGCACTGGTTCAAACCCAGGGTAGCAACCGTATTGTGGTTGAACTTCCGGGTGTTCAAGACACTGCTGAAGCAAAACGTGTCCTGGGTCGTACAGCGAATCTGGAATTCCGTCTGGTTTCTGACTTGAATGACCAATATATCGATCCGTATACCGGTAAATCGACAGGTCAGGCATTACCTCCGGGCACAGAACTTTTTGCTTATGAATCGCTAGATAGCGGTCGCGAATTATTATTGAACCGCAACCGTATTCTGACCGGGGAACGTGTCCAAAACGCATCAAGTGGCTTTAGCCAAGATAGCGGTGGCGCTGAAGTAAATATTACTTTAGACAGTGCTGGTGGCAAGCTGATGTCAGATGCAACACGTACTGCGGTTGGTAAACGCATGGCGGTATTGTTCATCGAGAACAAGCAGAAAATCAGCTATGTACCCGATCCTGTAACGGGTGCACAAATTGAAGTACGTACCCCTTATGCAGAATCGGTCGTGATTAATGCGGCAACCATTCAAGCCGTATTGGGTTCACAATTCCGTATTACCGGTCTGGATTCTCCGCAAGAAGCAGCTGAACTTGCGCTGATGCTTCGTGCAGGTGCCTTGGCTGCACCGATGTACTTTGTTGAAGAACGTGTGGTGGGTCCGAGCCTGGGTCAAGAAAATATTGACAAAGGTGTGTTATCGACTCAAATCGGTTTCATCCTGGTTGCAATCTGGATGGTGGTGTTCTTCCGCCTGTTCGGGGTGATTGCCAACTTTGCCCTGATTGCCAACCTGGCCATGATCCTAACGGTGATGTCGTGGATTGGTGCTTCGCTAACCCTTCCGGGTATTGCCGGTATCGTGATTACCATTGGTATGGCGGTCGATGCCAACGTACTGATCTGTGAGCGAATAAGGGAAGAGATGAAATGGGGAGCCTCGCCCAAACAAGCGATTGTCGCGGGTTATGATCGAGCCTATAACACCATTTTTGACTCCAACTTAACCACGTTCCTGGTTGCGTTTATTCTTTTTGCCATCGGTACAGGTCCAATCAAAGGCTTTGCCGTGACATTGATGATCGGTATTATTTGCTCGATGTTTACTGCAATTACAGTAACCCGTGCAATCGTACAGCTTATTTATGGCAAAAAACGTAACTTGAAGAAGTTGAGCATTTAAGGAGATCTATGATGACTGATATGACTCAACCTGACTCAAAAAAATACGGCCGCCCTGATGATGAACGGATAATTCCGTTTATGAAAATTGCCAAACCAGCGGCAATTTTTTCCATTATCCTGACGATTGCAAGCATCTTCTTTATTGTGACCAAAGGTCTAAACCTGGGTTTAGACTTTACCGGTGGTGTCTCTGCAGAATTAAACTATGCACAACCTGCCAACCAGGCTGAAGTAGTTAAAGCTTTAGATCAAGCCGGGTTTAAAGATGCCGTGGTGCAGACCCTCGGCAGCAACAAAGATCTTTTGGTGCGTATGCCTCCTCAAGATCTTGAAATAGAGAATCTAAGTAACGCGATTACCAAAGCGGCTCAATTGCCGAATAATACTGCTGTAGTTGACAAAGTGGATGCTGTTGGCGGTCAAGTCGGAAATGAGCTGTATGTACGCTCTGCAGGTGCTGTGGCACTGGCATTACTGTTAATGCTGGTCTACGTTACGATCCGTTTCGAATTCAAGCTGGCGGTAGGCGCGGTGCTTTCGTTATTTCATGACGTGCTTGTAACAGTGGGTATTTTTGCCCTAATGCAATGGCCTTTTGACTTAACCGTATTGGCTGCAATTCTGGCACTTTTAGGCTTCTCGTTAAACGATAACATCGTGGTATCGGATCGTATTCGTGAAAATTTCCGCAAGATCCGTGGCGCAAGCCCGCGTGAAATTATCGATATTTCTTTGACAGAAACGCTACGCCGTACCATTCATACCTCAATGACCTTATTGCTGGTTGTTGTGGCCATGATGTTCCTCGGTGGGGAAGGTTTACACTGGTTCTCTATTGCGATGTTTATTGGAGTATTTGTTGGTACCTATTCTTCGATTTACATTGGTACTGCCTTTGCCCTATGGCGTGGTCTGAACCGTCAAGACTTCATTGTTCAGGTTAAACCTGAATTTGAAGAAGAAGAAATTCCTAAATAATTTCTTTAAACCAGATCAGCTTTAAATTGACATAAAAAAGCCCATCTTCGGATGGGCTTTTTTATGCTACAGCAAAAATGGTATCGAAAATTCATCCATCTTGCTTTGTGTAATCTCTATCTAAATGGCATTGCTTAAGCTTAAAACTTCACCAGATCCGCTTTTAAAGCCACGCTTGCTACTGCCATGCCTTTAAAGCACTGATAGGTCGTTGAACTTTTACTTTCATTCGATTTAAAGTAGCTGACAATATTAATGACAGAATTTGCCCCTTGCGCTTTTGCCGT
This sequence comes from Acinetobacter sp., assembly GCF_045628685.1. Taxonomy (GTDB): domain Bacteria; phylum Pseudomonadota; class Gammaproteobacteria; order Pseudomonadales; family Moraxellaceae; genus Acinetobacter. The sequence continues at coordinate 40,311 of NZ_JAZQPV010000133.1, read as the reverse complement.
GTTTTGCAATTGAATCAATGCAGAACGTAAAACATGATCACAGGCTGCATCTGCAGATTTAGCGAAACCATTGGTTTTTTTATTGGTCACTGCATCTTTTTGTACCACTTTACCACCAGACTTGGTTCCCGCCAGATAAAACTTCACTGAACCATCCAAGGTACCATCGGCAACGGCACGCTCAACTGCACTGTTAAAATCCAGATTATGTGCAGTATCAGCAGCCTGAACTGAAACGATCCCACTCAAACACAATGCTACTGTAACTGTTAATTTTTTCATTAACATGATTTTTACCCTCTTGTTGTTGTTAAACCCGTTTAAAAATAAGAGAGGTATTAATTCCTCCAAATGCAAAATTATTGCTCATGATGATGTCGGCATTGATCTTTCTAGAATCATTTACGATGTAATCCAGATCGCCACATGCCGGATCTATTTCTTCTAAATTTAAAGTGGGAACAAACTGGTTACGCTGCATCATTTCAATACTCAGCCACGCTTCTACCGCGCCACATGCACCCAAAGTATGCCCGAAATAACTTTTCAGCGAGCTGATCGGTTTCTTGCCCAAAATTCTTGCGGTTGCCTGAGTTTCTGCAATATCACCCTGATCGGTCGATGTGCCATGTGCATTCACATAATCAATTTGGTCTGCCTGCAGTTGTGCATCCGCCAATGCCAGCTCCATACAGCGCCCCATCATTTCAGGATCTGGACGCGTGACATGCTGTCCATCGGTATTGCTGCCATAGCCGATGACTTCTGCATAAATTTTGGCACCACGGGCTTTGGCATATTCATATTCTTCTAAAATTAAACAGCCTGCGCCTTCACCCACCACCAGGCCATCACGTTTTGCATCGAATGGACGCGGTGTTTTTTCCGGATGTTCATTTTGACCGCTGGTGGCCAGCAATACATCAAACACCGCTGAACCTGCAGCACTTAATTCCTCGGCTCCCCCTGCCAGCATCACGGTTTGCTTGCCGTACTTAATCGCTTCATAAGCCTGACCAATGGCCATTGAACCCGAAGTACAGGCACTGGAAGTCGGTAAAGTTAAACCTTTTAAACCAAAATACACGGTCATGTTCACCGCACTGGTATGCGACATCATGCGGATATAGGTAGTCGCATTCATTCTGTTCATGTTGTTATCAAGCAACATGCTGCCAAATTCGCTAATCGCATCGATACTACCGGCCGATGAACCAAATGCCACACCGGCTTGACCACTATTCAAGATCGGATCATTTAACAGGGCTGCATCTTCAAGGGCTTTTTCAGCACAAACCGTCGACATTAGAGCTACTCGTCCCATGCCGCGTGTCACTTTACGGTTAAAATGCTTGGGAATGGTAAAAGACTTGACTGGGCCGCCGAGTTTGCTGCGTAAGTCAGTGTAGACTTCCCATTCTGGCATATAGCGAATACCGCTTTTACCTTGTTCAAACTGAGTGAAAATCTGATCCGCAGTTTCACCTAAAGAAGTGATTCCTGTCATGCCCGTGACCACAACACGTTTCATCAAATCAATCCCCCATTGACTGAAATCACCTGTCGGGTGATATAACTGGCATCATCACTGCATAAAAATTTCACCACTTTCGCCACTTCATCGACCTGTCCCATGCGTTGTAGTGGAATCATCTTCAAAGCATGTTCTTTTACTTCTTCAGTCACCATTTCGGTTTCAATTAAACCGGGTGCTACGCAGTTCACGGTAATTTTTCGTTTCGCCAGTTCCAGCGCCAAAGCTTTAGTCGCACCAATTAAACCGGCTTTGGCTGCACTGTAATTGACCTGACCACGATTGCCCATTAAACCTGACACAGAAGACATAGTCACAATGCGTCCACCTTGTTTCAGGCGAATCATCGGCATCACTAAAGGTTTCAATACATTGTAAAAACCATCCAGAGATGTAGAGATGACTTCATCCCAGTCATTGTCGGTTAATGCAGGAAAGGCTGCATCACGGGTTAGACCTGCATTCAGCACGACACCATAAAATGCGCCATGTTCTGCAGCATCCTGCTCAAGTAATTGCATGACATTTTCGCGGTCATTCACATCAAATAAAAGCGCATGGCTGGATTGTCCCAAAGCCTGAATTTCCTGTACCACCTGTTCTGCTTCTTGTTGTCTGGATCGTGCATGTACAGTGACATCGAAACCTGACTGTGCCAATTGCAAGGCAATGGCTTTACCAATTCCACGGCTTGAGCCTGTTACTAAAATTCTTCTACTCACTCTAACTTCCCAATATTTTCTTCAATTTCTGGCGGTTCAAATACACTCAACATGGCACTAAAACGATGTTCCCGATACTCAATTTCACAGTTAAACTGCCCCAAGCCCTCATGCAAATAGCCCTGTTCCGCTTTAATCCGTACGGTTTCCCCTAAAGCAAAATAAGGCACAGGCAACTGCATTTTTCGGGTACCCAATAAAAAACCAATTTTTGGCGGTAAGCCTGACATTTTCCCTTTATGCCCTGCATAGGCACTAATGGTCTGCGCCATCAGTTCAATACTGGTCCAAGTCGGTAAACCTTCGGCTTCACAAAACATCAGTTCTGGTCGAATCACCAATTCCGCAATCGCAAAATTTTCATTGGCTTCAATCAAATGATCCACAAAGACCATCGGCTTTTCATGCGGGATAAACTGTACTGCATCCATCATTTCAGTGTTGTTCCAAAAATCAAACTGATATTACTGCCACCAAAAGCAAATGAATTACTCATCACATACTGGATCGGCTGTTGCAACTGTGCATCCAGTACATAATTTTGCTCATCCAGTTTTGGGTCAATGCTACCCGATTGGTGTAGGGGCAACCATGACTGATCTGCTAAAATTTGCTGGCAAATCACCGCTTCAATCGCGCCTGCTGCGCCTAGGCAATGTCCTGTTTTATGTTTGGTACTGCTAATAAACACATCATATTGCTGGAATACTGTCTGAATGGCTTTAATTTCCATGGCATCATTTTGGTGAGTCGCTGTGCCATGCATATTTAAGTAACCAATATCACCTGCCTTGATTCCGGCCATATCCAACGCTTTTTGCATAGCCTTGGCAGCCCCTTTTCCTTCCGGATGTGGTGCGGAAATATGCCAGGCATCCATGGATTCACCCGCTGCCATTAACATGACAGGTGCGGTCTCTTTGGACAATAAAAACAGGCCTGCTGCTTCACCAATATTAATCCCGTCACGCTGTGCACCACAGGGCTGACACAGATCGCTGGACAGGCTTTCCAGGCTATTAAATCCATTTAAGGTCAGCTGACATAAAGTATCGACACCACCCACCAGAACAGCATCGGCTAGATCAGCATTAATCAAACGCTGTCCTGCCGCCATGGCTTTGGCACTCGAAGAACAGGCAGTGGAAATGGTATATGCAGGACCTTCCCACCCCAAATACATTTGCAAGCCTTTGGCCAGACTGCCCATTTCCTGCTTGTAATGTTGGACTTCAACCTCAGCCTGATTGACAAAATATTGTTTCAGGACTTTTTCATTGTCTGCAATACCAGAGGTCGAAGTACCCAGAATAATCGCCAAACGCTTGCGATCAAATTGCGTAGTATAGTCACGGATTTCGCTTTCTATCGAACTTAAAGCAGTTAAGGCAAAACGTAGATTACGCGAATCAACATCTTGTAAAAATGCTGGAATAGTTTCAATTAAGGGCTGTGGATAGGCACCGACCCAAACCTGTTTTTCCGGGATAAATCGTGAAACCAGGCTCAAGGTATTTTGCGGTGTGGTCAGCGCCTGTTTGATCTGTTCAGCGGTATTTCCCAATGCCGACAACCCCACGCTGAACTGAATCCCAACTGCAGGATGTTGTGTACTGATTTGATCACCCATCATCATTGCCTCTTATTCCGTGCTTTTCACATCAGTATTTTCCAAGCCATCATTGATGCGACTAATGACCATTTGATACGGCACTTGCAGGTTATCCAACTCAATCACATCATTTTCATGTTTGATGTTTAATACATGCTGCTGGTTGATAAAAACCGACTGTGCCTGAGCAGATTTTTCAAAGCGAACATTCTGCTGCTGCAACTGGGCAAAATTCGGATAAGTTGCATATAAAATATCGCGCACCACAAACTCAAATGGCAACAGCCTCATTTGCTCGATCCGCTGTTCGACATGCACTTTATGGCCATCAAAACTGAGCTTGAATAATTGCTGTCCAGTCAGGGTTAAAGCCAACATCTCCAGCTTGGAACCTTGCTGTTGCTGATACAGTAGAAAACTAAAACTCTGCTCTTTCCATTGAACTTCTAACTGATCCTGACGCTGATAATTCTGTGCAGCCCAAGTGGTAGTCGCCAAGCCTTGTGCTTTCGGCAGCATCGATTGGCAGCCACCACAGAGCAGGATTCCAGCGAGTAACATTGCAGTCCATTTCAGTTGCATATTAGCCACCATTGCTTAGGGTTTCAGTTTGCTGTGGATCGCGGCAATATTCAGCCAAGGTGCTTAAGCGTTTTTTGGCATTTTTATGAATCGGATTGCTGGTATCCCAGGCATAACCGGCCAGCAGTGATGACACCATACTGCGAATTTTTTCGTCTTGCTGGGTTGAAAACACCATATCCTGAAATTCACCGCTATACCAGGATTCCACATAGGCACGGAACACCTGAATGCCAGCACGTAGCGGTTTCTCGTATTGCTCCATCCAGTTGACCTGTTGCCCTTGCAGCACCTGATCCACCAAAGGAATCGCGAGGCTTGAAGATTTTAAGGCAATGGTTACACCTGATGAAAATACCGGGTCGAGGAATTCACCAGCATTGCCCAAGAGCGCATAATTACGGTCCGCCAAATGTTTCACATTGGCAGAATAACCCACTAGAGTTCGGACTGGCGTATCAAATTTGGCATTGCGTAATACTTGTGACAGGCTTTCGTCATCGGCCAGAATCCGTTTAAACAAGGCTTCCAGATCATATTCAGCGCTGCCATCAAAGCCATATTGTGCAAAGAAATCTTGCTCTGCAACCACACCAAAAGATGAACGGCCGTCGGCAAATGGAATCACCCAATACCAAGCGCGATGGTCTTTAGCGTGCACGGTAATCAGGACTTTTTCACGGTCAAAGTCGGGATCATCTAAAATGCCATCTTCAATATGGGTAAATATGGCACGACGTATCGGAAAGTTGGAGGGACTTTCCAGGTCTAATAACTTCGGCAGGATCCGGCCAAAACCGCTAGCATCAAGTAAAAATTTAGCCTGAATTTGATAAATATTTTGCCGTTCATCTTTCACGGTTAGAATCGGATGTTCAGGGGCAACATCAACATCAATAACTTCATGGCCAAAGCGAATTTCTGCGCCCTGTTTTTCAGCTTGTTGCGCCAATAAATGGTCAAAATTGGCACGGCGAACCTGCCAGGTGGTACCTGGACCTTCGCTAAACTTCTGGGTAAAGTCATAAAAACTGCGTTGCTTACCTCTTAGGAATGCCGCGCCATTTTTAAACTGAAAGGCAAATTCGCCAACATGCTCACGTACCGTATCCAGCAGCCCTGCTTCTTCTAAAAAAACCATGGATTGTGGCAACAACGATTCACCAATCGAAAAGCGCGGAAAATATTGTTTTTCGATTATCGTGACCTGATAACCTTTTTGGCGCAGCAACGCTGCTGCCGAACTGCCTGATGGTCCCGCGCCGATAATCAATACATCTGTGTGTTGCATGGTGCTCATTGCACTGTACCTTAATCTCTCAGTTCTTTGACTGATATTGTTGAAGCACAACATGCTTGGCATCGGAAGATGTAAACAATGTTGCGTAAATAAATGAAAAAATCACCCCAAGTAAAACCGTCAAGCCAAAGCAGTGAATCGCGTAGGTATGGCTAAACGATAATAACCCGAAACCCAGCAAGGTCGACATCATACATAGGAATAAGGCCATGCCCACCACTTGCGGATGGTCATGGCCATGCCGGTAGAAAATGGCATAGTCCACCCCAATCCCGATAATCAGGAAAGTGCCCATAATGCTGAATAAATTGATTTCAATACCCAGCCACGCCTGAATTGCAAAGGTGGTCATCAACGCCAGACTCACCGGTAGCACCAAAGGCAAAACTGACTTGATCCCATAAATAATGCCCAAGCCAATAGCCAAGGTAATTAAAGCCGAAAGCAATAACCACTGCGCCTGAATACGGTGCTGCTGAAACAGTTCAGACAACTGGTTCACGGGACGTAACACTTGTACCTGCGGACTATTCAGTTGTTCTAAAGCGGCAACATTATGGACATTTTGCAACAGCACCAGACGCTCGGTTGGGCTCATTTGCAAAAAGGCCAAAGGATGCTGGGCCATTTCAGCAGGACTAAGTAAGGGTTGCTGTGCGAGTTGCTTTTGCCAAGCTAACACCTCTGCCGGATTCAGCTGCAATGCTGCTGCATAGTCCTGCAAGACACTGGCTGGAATCGCCTGCAATAACTGGATATTGTGCTGTTGTTGCGCTTCAGATGGCAACCACTGTCCTAAAGCCTGAACGGTATCTAAAGCCCCTTCACGTTGTAAGATTTGCAGTTTTTGCAGCAATTGCTGTTCGTTTTGTTCAAGCTCTGCTGCAGTATTGCCATGTACCACAAAATATTCACTGCTTTGTTGCTGCATAAAACGGTCGCGTACGTACTGATCTTCCTGCTTCAGTTTTTGATCCATACTTTGTAAGTTGCGAATATCATCATTGCTTTGCAGCAACATTAAATTGCCGCCAGCGACCACGGCAATCACCGCAATTAAGCCGTAACGCAGACCGTTTTTGGCTTGAACAAAGCTGCGTGCTTTACTAATAAAACTTAAGCTGCGAATAGCAGGTTCGGCATTTAAGGCCGGTAAGCGTGGTAATAATAAAACACTGGTAATCCAGGCCGCAGCCAGACCAACCATCGAAAATACTGCGATCTGTTTAAAGCCCGGAAATGGGGTAAAACTTAAGAAAATATAGGCGACCAATGTGGTCATCAGCCCCATAAATAGGCTTGGCAATAACGGCTTTAATACGGCAAAACCGTTGATCTGTCGATGCTGCGATTGCATGGCCATAAAGTAAAACGAGAAATCGACGCAGACCCCAACCAGACTGGCACCAAACACCAAAGTCATCAGGTGAATTTCACCAAACACCCAATGGGTGATGGCAAATGCCACCAAGCAACCAGTACCCACAGCAATCATTTCAGTCAGCATCGGACGAACCGAGCGGAAACCAAACAGCACTAAAAGGAAAATTCCCAACGTCGAACCTAGGCCAATGGTGGAGATTTCCTTTTCAGCTGAGGTCGTGCCAAATTGGGCAAACAGCAAGGTGCCGGTCCAATGGGGTTGAACCTTCATATGACGTAATTGTGAATCGAGCTGGTCAATCCAGGCGGCAGTTTTTTGCTGATAATCAATATTGTAAGGACTGTTTTTCAGCTCTAAAACCAATAAACGTGAAATACCTTGATCATCTCGAATGGTGGCAAAGCCATCTTCCAAAGTAATATCAGCATTGCTCTGTAAACTGGATAAGCCCATGGCATAACGCGGGAACAACAGCAGCGGATCTTTTTGTAATAGCTCTGCCGTCACAGGCATCCCCGGACTCATGATTTGCAATAAACCTTGATCTGTCAGGGAGGCATAATCTTGTTGTTCCAGCAGCTTTTGATCATCAGGGGTCAACAAGCCGGCACGATGTTGATATAACACCTGAGCAAACTTGTCACTGTCTAGCTGTGCATTTAAGGGCTGCCATAAATCGCTTTCTGCCACACTTTGTTTAAAGGTTGTGGTAGCTTTTGTTAGAGCTGCCTCATCTTTGGCATTCAGTACCACAAACACTTTGCCATTCAATTGCTGACTGACATATTGCTGCGCCCGTTCCAGCCTTGGGTCTTGGTTCGCTTCAGGCAATAATGCAAAAATATTGGTTTGAATGTGAATATCTTTTTTCAGCCAAGCCGTACCCAGCGCGATGGCGATCACGCTGAGCACAATCAGCCACAGCGCCGTAAATTTATTTTGCCAGTTGGAAAAGTGCATTTTCCTCAGCCGTTAAAATTTGGGGTTGAGTAGTTTGCTGGCTAAAGCGAATGGTGGTGCTGTTGTTGCCTTTTTCCTGCAGCACAATACGATCGACATAACGCTGTCCTTGTGCATCGACACGGACAAATAATTTTTTAAATAAACTACTTTTCGGCGTTAAAGCCACATTCCATTGTGCTGGGCTATAACTTGCGGAAACAAGATTGAAGTTTTTGGATATCGCAGCTTCATTTCCCGACATCAGCTGCAAGAACATGGTTGCAACCGAACCATAAGGTGATTTATCAATTTCAATCTGACTATAGGTACGCTGGGTTTTTTGCACCAGTTTACGCGGGGTCACAATCAGGTCGGCTTTGACTGGGGTTTGAATTTTCCAGATCACCCCTTGTGATTTGGAAAATAGTACCATGCCTTTGGAAACAAAGGTTTTATTCATTGAAGCCAATTTTTTTTGCTGTTCAAAATTGGCACGCACGGTAGGAGTCGCGGAAAGCTGTCCAAAGATTTGTCTGAGCTGCGGATTTTGCGCATGCACCGGTTGCCACAGCAACATGATAAGAGATAGCATGCCTGCGAATAACAGCCATGCTGCACGTTGTAGATTGATCAATGTCATCTGCTTTACTCCGACTTAAACTCAGACCAAGCGTTTAAACGCTGCAATAAAATTTGCGGTGACTGGAAACACATTTCACGGCTTTCAATATGTACCGCCACTTGAGTGGTATAGCCTTTGGTGAGTCTTTTTCCAGTTTCCGCATCAAAAATTTGATACTCAATTTTCAGGCGATTTTCCCATTCTTTTAAAATGGCACGTACCCGAATTTTCTGTTGAAACAGGATGCCATGTGCATAACGCACGTGGCTTTCAATCACAGGCCATGCATAGCCAGAGTCACGCATCTGAATATAGTTATACTGAAACTGATCCAGCAACTTGCAGCGTGCAATTTCAAAATACTTTAGATAATGCCCATGCCAGACCACGTCCATGGTATCCACATCATGAAATGGCACTTCAATCATCACATCGACATGCATAGTCTGTATCCCATCAGGTTTAGCGAACAAGTTCACTGCTTAATAATTCCAGATTTTCGAAACGATCCACCAGCTGCTGCAACTCGTGTTGCAATGGTCGATCTTCTACTACGTAATCAAATGTTTGCAACACCCAGACCTTAAATGCAGCCAACACTTCAGCCAGTTTGCCATCTAAATCTTTTAAGTGAATGGCTTGAACACTGGCACAACACAGTGCAGCAATCACCTGTTCGGTCAGTACAATTACACGGCTGGCATCACGCGCAGCAATGGTGCCCATACTAACCTTGTCTTGGTTATGACATTCAGTCGAGCGCGAGAAAATCGAAGCTGAAAGGGTTTGTTTCAAGGCTTCTGCCGTCCATGCCGACACGCCAATCTGTACGGCTTTAAAACCATGATTCAGCGGTAAACGATCATCAGTTGCACCAGTCAAGTTACGTGGCAAACCATTATTCATTTTATAGTCGACCAGTTGCGCCAATTGGCGGTCCATTAAATCGGCAATATTGGCGATCATGATTTTCAGGCTGTCCATGGCTTGGGCAATATGCCCGCCATAGAAATGGCCACCATGCAACACGCGTAAATTCACCGGATCAATCAGTGGATTGTCATTACTGGAGTTCAGTTCATTTTCAATAAACTGACGTAACCATGGCTTAGAGTCTTCAAATACGCCAATAATATGCGGTGCGCAGCGTAGCGAATATCGGTCTTGCAAACGTGAACTTTGATGTTCAGTTTGTACTTCACTATTTAGCCAATTACGCAATTGCGCGGCAATGTTTTGCTGGCCCGGATGCGGTTTTTGTGCAAACAGCACTTCATCAAAATGGCTCGGATTGCCTTCCAATGCCAGAACGTTGAGGGCTGTAATACAGGTGCTGGCCAAACTAATCTGTTCGGCTTTTTTATAGTTTAAGCAGGCAATTGCGGTCATCACCGCTGTGCCATTCATTAGCGCCAGTCCCTCTTTAGGACGTAACACCAAAGCCTGCATGTCTTTTTCACCATAGACACGACTGACCGCAACAATTTGTCCCTGATGGTAAACATCACGCTCACCGACCAAAGCACCTGCGATATAGGACAAGGGAGTTAAATCACCACTGGCACCGACTGAACCTTCCGATGGAATCACCGGAATCACATTTTCATTCAGCATCCACACCAGACGTTCAAGCAAGGTATGCGAAACACCAGAATAACCACGTGCCAGTGAACATAAACGTGTCACCAGCACCGCACGAGCGGTAATTAAATCCAGATTTTGACCTAGCCCACAGCCATGAAAACGGGATAAATGTAAAGGCAGTTCATTGACCTGATGCGCTGGAATTTCCACCAGACAGGAATCGCCATAGCCTGTGGTCACGCCATAAATCACGCCTTCATCCTGCAACAGCTGATCCAGAAAATCGGCACCGCGTTGAATCAATTCACGCCATTCAGAAGATGCAGGCAAAGCCACGGATTTTTCCTGACGTGCAACAGCCACCACATCTTCAATCGAAAGTGGTGTTTCCCCAACTATTAACACTTGCATTAATCTTTGTTCCAGAAATTATAGAAATTAAACCATTGATATGGCGCACGAATACAGTGCTGTTCAAGTAAGCTGACATATTGACGTGTAGTATTTTGAATAGTTTGCATGCGGTTTTTACGCGGAAAATTTAGTTGCTCTGCAATCGGATGAATATGCACTTCAAAACTATTTCCAGCGCGATAACAAAACACTGCAAGCACCGGCACTTTCAGCAAGCTGGCTAAAATCCAGGCTCCTTGCGGCCAGTTCGCTTCTTCACCCAAAAATGAAACTGACTGTACCCGATCCGATTGCACCGGAACGCGATCCGCCGCAACAATAATCCATTCACCTTGATCAAGTTTTTCTTGTAGGATCATTGCAGTTTCAATACCTAGTTCATCCACCGAAACCAGATTGACATCGGCATGATCATTCAGTTTTTTTAGAAACTGGTTAAATTTGGTGGCGTGCTTTTGATAGACCAAGACATTAATTTTTTGTGGATGTTCCGACTTGACCGCCCTTAGCAACTCAATATTGCCAAAATGCGACACCACAATCACCGCGCCTTTTTGATAATGCGCGCGGAAATGCTCATGTCCATGCAAAACCAGTTGCTGCTCCGGAATTTTACCTAGCCAGCCTTCAATCTTATCCAGAATACATTCGCCAAACTGCATTAAATGCAGATAGCTATGGCTCAAACTAGGCGTGGTTTTGAAGGGTGAATTTGGTCCTGCAAAATGGTGCAACCGGGTTAAATAGAGTTGTGAGGCCTGACGTGCAGTGACCGAAAAAATCCAGAACCACAAAATAATAAAATACATCAATACCCGGCAAAGCCAGCGACCACCTAAACGATAGAAAGCCAACACCAAATTCAGTGAAAACATCCCACCCCGTTCTTTGATGTCATTCCATTGCGTTGTGTTCAGCTCAGCCACTCAATTAACCTTTTACTTTCTGTGACAGCAATTTAGGCAAACGCAGCAGCATTCCGCCAAATAAACGTAAATGGGTCTGACTCATGCCCAGATTGTCACGCCATAAATTAAAATGCGAAATACCATTTTCTGGGTAAATCACTTTGGTCGGCACATTCATAAAAAGTACACCTACCCATTTCAGACGGACCAGAATTTCACTATCAAAACCCATACGCGGCTGAAATTTTGCAGAATCCAGTACCTGAATGGTACTGGCCAGTGGATAAACCCGGAAACCGCACATGCTGTCTTTAATTTCAAAAGACAGGCTATTAATCCACACCCAGATATGAGTAGCATAACGACCATAAAGCCGTTTTTTCGGAACCGATTCATCAAAAATCGGCTGGCCGATGACCATTGCTTCAGGATTGTGTTGAGATATTTGCAGGAATTTTGCCACATCCTGCCAGTCGTGCTGACCGTCAGAATCGAGCTGTAATGCATGACTAAAACCCAAAGCATGTGCATGGCGTAAACCGCTGATCACTGCCTTACCTTTGCCCTGATTATGGCTATGCTCAACCAGCTCCACCAATGGATATTGTGCTGCAATGTCATGTAAAAGTGCTGTACACGCGGCATCACTGCCATCATTCACCAGAATAATGGGCATCTGAAACTGATCTAAATGTTCAATCAGGGCCTCAATATAATGCGGATGGTTATAAACTGGAATCACAAAACAATGCTGCATATACATCCCCTTTTCTAAGCCTGTTCAGTTTGTGTTTTAAACAACAAGCGGCCAGATGCCAATGGCTGCTCTGCATGACTTAATACAAAACTGACTTTGTGCATTTTTCTCGACAATTTCAATTGTAATACCCTATAAGGCTGGATCAGGTCCTGAAACTTGAGCTGTTCAAAACCATTACACCATTCAAGCTCTGCCCAAGTTTGACGGGCAAAATGCTGAATAAACCCAATCTGCCCTACACCCGGAAAAATTGGATAATCTGGAAAATGTCCTTTAAAACATTCCAGTTCGGGAGAAAATTCGAGACGATAGAGTGTCTGATCTGGCTCATTCTGTTGCTCCAACACAATAGGCAACAACATAGGTTGAAATAAGGATTTCATGTAGTGTTTATTCAGCTTAGATTGGGTATTTTGCGGTAATTGGGTCAAAAATCGCCATTGTCTTGGAATGGCGATGCTTTCCAGCTTTGACTTTAACTGCGCTTTGATCGTTGCTACATATTGCGCTTTGTTGCTGATTTGCAGCTGTTGTCTGGCCTGCTCGGACAAGACCGCAACACAGGCTAAAATCTGACGATGCTCCCGTTCCAGAATTAACACATGGCACTGCACAATTTCATCCAGCTCGATAATTTTCTGTTCAATGGCATCCAGACTGAGGCGTTTCTCTTCCAGTTTTACAATACGATCTAGTCGTCCCAGCAAACGAAATGGACTTTTGAGATTTACGACATCAATCACTTCAACTTTATCACCAGTGAAAATCCAGTCTTCAATAAAAGCATGATTGGTTCTAACTTGCAGTTCCTGTTGCTCAGCTGCCTGAATGTCGACATTGGCAAATGGAGTCCATAATGCGTCATCTTGCTTTCGATGTGCAATCCCGCCAGTTTCGGAGCTGCCAAACACTTCGGTAATCTGTCGGTTTAAATAAGGACGTACACCGGATTCCAGTTTTCCACCGGATGAATATACGGTGAGGCAGTCTTGCAATAACACATCGTTAGTCCAGCGTTTTAACAAGGCAGGACTCGCAACCACATAATTATCCATCTTGAAAGCAGCTAACTTTTTTTGAATATCGGTCACATCTTCAGGGAAAGCCAACTGTGCTTGATAAAAACAGCGACCGCTTGCCAGTGGCCAGAGCAACTTAAACAGCAAACCATAAATATGCTGATGACTGACTGTCGCAATGGCAATCACCTGTTCGGGTAATTGAAAACTGGCATCCAGTCCCTGCACTTCATTGAGCAATTGACGTAAAGTACGCGGAATTTTCTTCGGCTGACCGGTAGAACCGGAAGTGTAAAAATAGATTTTCGCCTGATGCAAAAAGGCATCATCCAGATTTAGTTCAATATTTTGATTTTGTAGTAACGATACCGATTGGCGCTGCAGGAAATAAATGTTCTGTTCCGCAAGTTCTTTTTCTAAATCACTGACCCGATTAGGTGGTAAAAGCACCTGTTTTTGGGCCAACAGTGCGGCAAATAGCAGCACTAGAAACTGGTAACTGTCAGACTCCCACAAAGCCCAACTTTCCTGTGAAAGTGACTCAATTTCATGGCGTTGTTGTAGCACATCCTGCCAGAAATCCTGAAAACGGATTGGGCTTAAATCAGGCTGAATACACAGTGGTTTCAGTGAATGAAGATGACTCTGAAAATGACACAACATAACAATCCGTTTTATTCCTGAAATTGATTTAAGCGCTGCTGTCGCTTACGCAAGATAAATTCGCCCAGCAATAACAACCCCATCAGTACATAGGAAATAAAACCGTTATACAGCACCCAAATCTGCATTGGAGCAAACAGGACGGTCGCCAAGGCAACAAGGGCATTCAGCACAAAAAAAATGCACCACACCAAGGTGACTTTACGGGTCCAGATCACCCCTGCTTCAGGTAATTCCGGTTCTGCCAGACGGGCAAAACGCTCAATCATGGAAGGCGGTTTAATTAATGTAGAGGCAAAAATGAGAAGTGCACCGACACTCATGAATACTGGATACAGTTTCAACCAAGCATGATCTTTTAAAATCAGGCTCAAGCTGCCACATAGAATCGCAAATCCGGTGAGTGGCCAGAGCAAGGTATTGCCCTTGCTGAACAGACGCAATAGTCCCAGGATAATCAGCAGACTACTGACCCAGATATATTGACCATGCGCCAAACTATAGCCCACTAAAAAAGGATAGAGAATCAAGCCGATTACCACTATCCCTTTGAAGAGCAGGTTCATTCAGCAGACATGTTCTGAATTACAGCCACGACATCCTGAACCGTGCGAACACTTTTAAAATCTTCAGGATTGACCTGTTTACCGGTCAATTCTTTAATTTTGACTACTAGATCAATCGCATCAATACTGTCGACATCCAGATCAGTGGCTAAATTCGCATCCAGCTGGACCTCTTCCGGGATAATTTCAAACAGATCTTCCATCCATTCTCTTATTTTTTCAAGCACTTGTTCCTGAGTTAACATACAACCTCTTACGCCTTTTGCGGTGCTTCAACCAAAGCCACCAGACTTTGAATTGATTTGAAATGTTGCTTGGTCTCCGCCGATTCTGCATTCAAGTGAATGTTGTAACGTTTTTTCAGCGCTAAACCAAGTTCCAAGGCATCAATGGAATCTAAACCCAAGCCATCGCCAAATAGCGGTGCTTCGGTTTCAATATCCTCTATGCTGATATCCTCAAGGGCCAGAACATCAATAATCATTTGCTTTAATTCATCAGCAAGATTGCTCATTTTTCAGATAACTCTTGGTTAAAAAACTGGTGTAATTGATGATTCAGATGACGTACATTTTTCGGGCTAACCGTGACATCATCTAAAAGCTCATCGATGTGAATGGCATCCAGTACCTTCACTTGAATATGAAATGGTCGTGCAGGAATGTGATACCACTTTTCATTTTTGGTTAAAGTTGAAGGCGTACAGGTGATCAGTACTGGACGAATCGGCACATGGGCACGAATCGCAATGTTTGCTGCACCGCGCTGAAATTCATTCAGCAGCTCGCCTTTTGCCGTACGTGTCCCTTCAGGAAAAATCAGTAACGATGCAGCTTGATCAGTCTTTAATTTTATAACGCAGTCCTGAATAAACTTTTCAGAACCGGCATTTAAAATATAACCAGCATTTTGCACTGGGCCTTTGGTAAATAGATTGGACCACAGCGCTTGCTTCACCACACAGTTGGCCTGTTCCATCAGGCCAATCAGCACCACCACATCAACCAGTGTGGGGTGATTGGCAATGACCAGTTCCTGTCTACTGTGCTGTAATTTTTCCAGGCCTTCAATGTCGTAGCTCATAATTCCAAGCTTGACCATCATTTCGGTAAAGCCCTTGAAACTATGCTTAATCACTTTTTGGGTACGCTGCTGACGCAACCCCGGATTTCGGGTCGACAGATTGACCAATGGTGCAACCAGGCTACCAATTGCAATACCACCGAAACCGAAACTGGCAAAACTAAAACCGGTTGCGCCCACACGCCACAGATAATTGGCTTTTTGTTTAATTTGATCGCGTTTTAACATTTTTGCCATGCCTGAACCTGAGGGTATTCCTGATCCTGTTCAGATTGCTGCCAAAAATCATAAAAATTTTGCGCATCTAGATATTTATGGCGATGATGCGTTAATGCGTTGATATCCAATTTTAAATTTGGCGTTTCAAGGCTGATTACCGCCGACATGGCAAAACCACTGAAGGGCTGAAATTCCTGATAAATTTCTGGCAAAGCTTCATCGTAATAGACGATAAGAACTCGTGCATTGGATTGTGGTGTGGTTTTTAACCAGGCATACGCTTCTATTAGGGCTTCGCTCCACGATGCTGCAAGACTGTTCGATGGGGTCGCATCCTGACATAAAATCGAATACAACCCTGCAATCGCATTATGCACGGAGGTCGAAAATTGGGTCGGGGATGGAGTTTGATCTTGCAGTACATCAGCCAGAATTTTCAGGGTTTTATGTTCATCCCCATACTGGGATGCCCAGACAATATAGTCCACTGACTCTAAATTAAGCGAATGAATCGCGCTATTTAAAGCCAGTTTTGCAATTCCGGATAATCGTCTGCGCTGCATGGCCGGAATCTGTTCTAAGGCAGCAATGGTCTCGTCGGCATGACTGTTATACAGTTGTGATACATTTATTTGAATCATGCCTAATTATTCCATACCCTAAAAATTGTTTAGCTCGGAAGCCATTTTATTCGCGGGATTATAGCATTTGTGATAAAAATTACACAAAAAAATATCCTTTACACTTTCAATAACATAAATGTACTACCTTGATTTATTTATATATTTCAGGTCTAACTCGTACAGTCATTATTAGGGGTATAAAAAAACCAGCAACACAAGTTGCTGGTTTTTCAGGAATCATTTAAAGCTTTGAATTAATTACCTTGAACCAAGCGACGTGCGCTAATAATTCCCGGTTGCTGCTCTAAACGTGCCAACAACCGTGATAACTGTGCCAGACCTTTCACCTCAATCAACAACTTCATATTGGCAATACCGTCTGTTTCTGAAATGGTATTCACCTGACGAATATTGATTTGATCTGAAAAAATCACTTGGGTTAAGTCTTTCAGCAGACCACGACGATCGTAGGCTTCCACCACAATCTGTACGCTTTGACCACGGGTCGGCTGCATTTCCCAATCGGCTTCAACAGCACGTTCAGGTTCTTGAGAAATCATCCGGATATAATCTGGACATACAA
Source organism: Acinetobacter sp. (assembly GCF_045628685.1). GTDB lineage: Bacteria > Pseudomonadota > Gammaproteobacteria > Pseudomonadales > Moraxellaceae > Acinetobacter. The sequence goes on along the minus strand of NZ_JAZQPV010000133.1, from coordinate 23,191 downwards.
CTTTATGAATACTTACACCCCGGTTCAGCGTGATATAACCCCCAATGGGTTCTCCATGCACCGGTTGACAACATTGCGCAATATGCAGTTCAACATTATCTAAACCGTCAATTAAAATGCCATGCGCAGACAGGGTGTGACTGGCACGCGGATTTAAGGTCGGTTTGAGTACCAGTTCAGGTTCATCTTGACCGATGTGCATATGACGATTGACCTGATTGATCAAGGCATGCAGGCTAATATCGCCATTCACCAAACCAATCAGAATATCCTCCCCCAATTTGACATTAAAGTGATTGCAATAATCATTTAAATCAATGCTTTTGGGATGAATTGCCAAACGTGAAAGTTCTTTATTCAGAATTTCACGACCAACTTCCAGGTTTTTACTACGATCTTGCTGTCTAAACCAGTGACGCAATTTATCGCGTGCCCGGGAGGTCTTGATATAACCCAGTGAGTTTACTAACCAGTCACGATTTGGCTCACGATCTTTTTTGGTTAAAATTTCAACCTGTTCACCTGTTTTTAAAGCATAGGTTAAAGGTACATAACGCTGGTTGACCCGTGCTGCATAACACTTATTTCCTACTTCAGTATGTACATGGTAGGCAAAGTCTAAAACGGTTGAGCCACGGGGTAATTCTTTAATGTCCCCATCACGGCTAAACACATAAATTTTTTCAAAGCCTTCGAAATCTTGAACCTGCTCAAAACTCTCGGAATCGTCATCTGACTTATGGGCGCTGGAATCATTACGTTCTTGATAATGTTCAAGTACTGCACGCAATGAATGTAAACGATGATTAAAAGAATGATCGGTATTTTTTCCGCCTTCCTTATAATTAAAGTGCGAACATACTCCAAGCTCTGCTTCTTCATGCATATCCTTGGTACGGATTTGCACTTCAAGCGACTTGTTCTCAGCAATGACCGCAGTATGCAATGAGCGATAACCATTGGCTTTAGGATTGGTAATGTAATCATCAAATTGATGTGGGATATGACGCCAAATCTGATGCACAATCCCGAGTGAGTGATAACACTCAGGTACGCTTTTTACCAACACCCGAACTGCACGAATATCATAAAGCTGATCGAAACTGAGGTTTTTACTTTTCATTTTTCGATAAATCGAATAAATGTGTTTTACCCGTCCAGTAATATCTGCTTCGATATTATAGCTTGCCAGTTCATTTTTCAGTTTATCAATGACAAACTGAATATATTGCTCGCGCTCTAAACGTTTTTCATTCAGTAAGGTTGCAATTTCCTTATAACGTTCCGGGGCCAAATAACGAAAGGCTAAATCTTCAAGTTCCCACTTCAGCTGGGCAATCCCTAAACGGTGGGCCAAGGGTGAATAAATGGTCAGGATTTCTCGCGCAACCCGTTCTTGACGCTCGCGTGATGCCTGGGTCAGTTCCCGCAAGGCATAAGTCCGCTCTGCAAGTTTGATCAAAACCACGCGAACATCTTCAGTTACGGAAATCAGCATTTTATAAATGCCGCTTAAATGTTCTCTTTGATTGTTATTAAAATGATCTTCCAGACGCTTGTTCTTTTCAATCAGTTCAGAAAGCTTACCCATCGCCAAGGTCCCTTGGACCAGACTATGCACTTGCTCGCCAAAATGTTCACGAACTTCTTCAAGCGTCATGACGCCTTCACGCACACTTCGGTACAGCATTGCTGCGGACAAAGTATCTTCATCCACATGTAAATGTGCCAAAATATCCGCCATCTCAATACCGGTATAAAAGGTATTGGAACGATGATTAACCGTAGTTTGTAACTCTTTATGTAAAGTTAGATGGGCAACTTCTTCGAGTTGTTTAAGCGCTGCGTCATCTAATATGCCACGAACCCGATCCAGCCATTCTGCCAAATCGTGTCGAGCTTGTTCGGCATGCTCTACAGTCGCTTCCTCGGACAGCTCATTGAGACGTCCAGGAAGTTGTTCACGTACTGTGACCATACCCTTCTCCTACCTCTTTACTTATCATATTCTAAATCGTTTATTTCTTTGTTTTTTTCGAATAAGGCAATAGACTCGACATGTCCCGTATGAGTAAACATATCCATCACCCCCGCCTTTTTTAATCGATAGCCCTGTCTCACCAACACCCCGGCATCTCGTGCCAAGGTTGCAGGATTACATGACACATAAACGATTCTTTTTGCACCAAATTTGGGTACATAATGCATTACTTCCTCTGCACCAGAGCGCGGAGGGTCTATCAATAATGCATCAAATCCCTGATTTGCCCAAGAATGATGCGAAAAATCTTTTGTTAAATCTTGTGAATAAAAATGGACGTGATTCATCGCATTATTTTTAGCATTTTCTGCACCACGTCGAACCATTTCCTCACTGCCTTCAACAGCCACGACTTGTCCTGTTTCACCGACACAACGAGCCAGCGGTAAAGAAAAATTACCTAGACCACAAAATAAATCCAGTACACGCTCACCCTGTTGTAACTGAAGCAAATCACATGCCAGCTTCAGCATTTGCGGATTAATCGTAGAATTTACCTGAGTAAAATCAAGCGGATTAAAGCTAAATTTCACATCAAATTCATCCAGTGCATAATGCAAACGCATCGCCGCGTTCGGATCATCCACCCGATGTAAACTGTCTGCACCCGCCGGCTGCAAATACAATTGCCACTGCTTGTTTAACGTAAACTGTTTTAATTGGTTGACATCATCTGTCGGTAATTTTTCAGTATGGCGAACTACCAGTGCAATATCTGCATCACCCATAGCCAATTCTACATGACCAATGGCAGCTTTGGCTTTTAGACTTTCGAGTAACTGCCTTAAGTCATGAATAGAGCCAAATTCACGATCCAGCACCATACACTGGTCAACAGAAATCAACTTATTACTTTGACGCTCACGGAAACCCACTACTAGTTTGTCTTGATGTGGAATATAGCGTACGCCAATCCGGGCTTTACGACGGTAGTCTTCACGTTGCGAACGCAAGGGTTCTAACCATTGTTCAGGTTGAATACCGGCAAAATGTTCTAAATGCGATTTTAAAACATCCTGCTTTAAACGAATTTGTTCATCTTGCTGAATGTGCTGCATATTACAACCGCCACACACGGTGAAATGTGGACATTTCGGTTCAACACGGGTTGCAGCAGGTGCGCTTAACAGCTCAATACTGTCCGCTTCTTCTAAACGTTTGACCACATTGGTAATTTGCGCTTTAACAGTCTCGCCAGGCAAGGCATAACTGATAAATACTTTTTTGCCTTGCTTGTCACTTGGGTGATCAGGATGTGTTCCATAGTGCGCTATCCCGCGTCCTTCGTGTGAAAGTGACTCAACCTGAAAAGTGTAAATCGGCTGTTGAGCTGGACGTGGCTTGGTTCTATGTTTCATGAATACCTAGAGTGTGGGAGAGATAAAATCTGCAGCTGTAAATTCAGTACGCTGTGAGGTTTCACGCCATACTGCCAGAAAATCTGCATGTTGAGGTTGAGTCGATAAAAACTGGATGGTGCACTGAACTGCATCACGGTAATCATTGAGTAAAAGCTGACCTTTTAATAATGACCAGCGCAGGTAAATCAACCAGGTATTGAGCACGTCACCTTCGCAATAACTGGTGAGTTTTTGCCATTCTTGCTGACGTACATATTCAGGCACATGATAGGCGCCATCACCACGCTTACCCGGATAACCGAGTAAATGGGCAACGTCATCCAACTTTTGAAATTGGCGGCCATTAAACATCGCAATCACATCCATTAAATCGACATGACGATGGTGATAACGATTCTGGTAGTTATTATAGCGCTTTTGCTGATCAATTTCGCCCTGATCGAATAAACTTGGTGCAGATAACCCATGATACATGGCGCGAAACAGAATCACCGGCAAATCAAATTGCGAGCCATTCCAGCTAACCAAAGTCGGATGACGCTTGTCAAAAATCGAGAGAAATTTCTTCAAAATTTCCGCTTCAGTGTTCTGTTCCCGGCTAAACGAGAACATCTTCATGCCGCCTTGCTCATCAAACCATAAACCAGAAATACATACAATTTCATGCAAGGCCATGCGTTGAAAGTCCATGCCGGATTCTTGACGACGCAATTTAATCAACGCCTGTTCCAGATCTGCTTCGGGCAAATCCAGACCATACAAATGCGCTCCCGATTTTAAATCGGTCAGGGTTTCTATATCGAAAATTAAAACAGGTAAGCGCATCTTAACTCACAAAATTGCAGGTTTATTCGGAATCTTCTACAGAAAACAAACCGGTAGAAAGGTAACGGTCGCCACGGTCACAGATGATACATACAATCACTGCATCCGGGTTTTCTTGCGCCAGTTGGATTGAAGCCCAAACTGCACCCCCGGATGAAGTTCCCGCACTGATGCCTTCTTTGCGCGCCAATTGACGTGCCATTTTTTCCGCTTCAATTTGTGGAATATCCATAATCCGGTCAACGCGCTTAGGATCAAAAATGGTGGGCAAATATTCTTCAGGCCAACGGCGGATACCTGCAATATTTGAACCTTCAGAAGGTTGTAAACCGATAATTTGGATATCAGGATTTTGTTTTTTTAGGTATTTGGAAATTCCCATAATCGTACCCGTCGTCCCCATGGAACTGACGAAATGGGTGATTTTACCGCCTGTTTGTTGCCAGATTTCAGGGCCGGTGGTCAGATAATGAGCTTCCATATTATCCGGATTACCAAACTGGTTAAGAACCAGGCCTTTGCCTTCTTTCTCCATTTGCAGCGCCATATCACGCGCTTCTTCCATGCTAGAAGATTCAATCAGTTCAGCCCCGTAAGCGCGCATCGCATCTTTACGTTCCTGACTTGAACTTGCAGGCATAATGAGTTTCATCTTGTAGCCACGCATCGCGGCAACCATGGCCAAGGCAATCCCTGTATTTCCGCTCGTCGCTTCAATTAACGTATCGCCTGGTTTGATTTGACCCCGTTTTTCAGCTTGCATAATCATATTATACGCTGGACGGTCTTTTACCGAACCTGCAGGATTGTTTCCTTCAAGTTTAGCCAATACTGTTGCTTGAGTGTGACTTGCTAGACGTTGCAAACGCACCAGAGGCGTTTTGCCTACGTAGTGGTCCAACAAAAATTCGTCTGCTTGAAAATCAGGGGTGGTATTACTCATTATTTGTACCTATATCGAGGTGCACCTATTGTATGAAAAAATGCTCCTCGCTGCACCCATTTAGCAGGCTTTTTATTGAAAGTGTTTAAAGCGCAGTCAGTTTTAAATAAAGCATGCTAATATTCCGAGCATAGAAAATAAACTGCTTTAATCATGTCAAATATCAATAAAAAGTTATTTAAACGTCTACACTTAAATCATGCTTATGGACAACTCATTGCACTGATTTTTGTGCCGATTATGATTTTGGCATGTGTCGGGGCATTGCTGGTTTTATCCGAAACCTCCAACGCATCGCGTGCACAACAACGTCAAATGGCAATTGCCATTGTGACCCGTTATCAACTCACCTCAGAAGCAGCAATTGACTTATTAAACAGTTATCCATGGCAGTATGATCAGGCACGCAATGCTATGCAGGTCATGCTGAATGAAAAATATTTAATTCGTGCAGCCATTATTGATGAAAAAGGTAGAAACCGTTTAAGTATTGGTTTTCAGGATCAGGAGCCTTGGCCAGAGATTAACTCTAAAGCCGCTTTTGTCGGCCCTATTCTGTATCATGATAATAATATTTATGCACTTAAAATTAATGACCATACGGAAACGCCTGCACGGCTAGTCATTGAACTGGATAATCAACCGCTTGAAATTGCGCGTTATCGAGTCATGGTTGTACTGATTGCAACCGGCTTACTGACTTTATTGCTGCTTTTATTGTGTTTGAATTTCTATTCGCGTCGCTGGATTGCACCGATGTACGAAATTCGCATGCAATTGCAACGCTTAAATGCCGATACGCTTGACCAGCACATGGTCATTAACAGTACTGGCGAATTGCGTTTGCTGCAGCGCGATATTGCCAATGTAGTCAAACGCCTGCACTTCAGCTTTTTAGAACTCAAAGAACATACCGAACAGACTGAAGATGATTTACGCCGTACTTTAGATACTTTAGAAGTTCAGAACATTACCTATCGTCAGGCACGTGACCAGGCGATTTCCGCCAACCAGTCCAAATCGGTGTTCCTGGCCAATATCAGCCATGAATTGCGTACCCCACTGAACAGTATTGATGGCTTTATTCATTTATTGCTGCGTCAAGGTAACTTGAGTAACGAGCAAAACCTGTATCTGCAAACCATTCGTAAATCATCTGCTCATCTTTTGGCTCTGATTAATGATGTACTGGATTTTTCAAAAATTGATGCCGGCAAACTGGAACTGGAAACCGCACCGTTTGACCTGGAAGAAGCCATTTTTGATGTCATGGACATGCTCTCCCCGCTCGCGGCTCAAAAGCATATCGATATGGCTTTTTATTATGCCGACAATATTCCAAAGCAAGTGATTGGTGATGCCTTACGCTTTAAACAGATTCTCACCAACCTGATTTCTAATGCGATTAAATTTACCCCAGACGGTGAAATCATTGTCCGTGCCCGTATGGAGCACGACGATATTGGACAATGCCTGTTGCACTTTAGCGTGCAGGACAGCGGGATTGGTCTCAGTGGGACTGACCGTAAAAAACTGTTTGAATCCTTCTCGCAAGGTGATACTTCGGTGACCCGTCAATTTGGCGGCACAGGACTCGGTTTGGCTATTTCCAAACAGCTGGTACATTTAATGCAAGGTCAAATTGGCTTTGAAGACAACCAGGAACGTGCACCAACTGAAAAAGGTGCCACGTTTTGGTTTAGCGCCATGTTTGCTGTAAATGACCAAATTGAAATTGTTCATCCGCACTTTAATAACATGCAGGTGGTATCTTATTTGGCCCATCCGGCGACTGCCAATATTCTGCGTCATTATCTGGAAAATTATGATGTGCATCATGTTGAAACCAGCTCGATTCTGGATCTGTTCAGCCAACTGAATCAGTTCTCGGAAAGTGATGAAAATACCTGCCTGATTGTCGATCATAGCGGTGATGGCGAAGCCTTGTTGAAAGAAATTCGTAATCGTTACCATGGCAATATTGCGGTGTACGGTTATCAGATGTCGCTTGATCCAAACATGCTGAACGAATATCGCGCGCGGCCGCTGTATCAACCCTTGAGCCGTAGCGCCTTAATCCAGCTCTTAAGCAATCAGCCAATTTTCGATCAGGATGTGCGTGAAGAATTTAACGGCCAAGGTCTGCATATCCTCGCTGTCGATGATCATTTACCGAACCTGATCGTTTTAGAAGCCTTGTTGGGTGAGCTCAATGTCAAGACCACCAAGGCGTTAAGCGGTCAGGAAGCACTGGAAATCATTCAGGACCGGATGGAAAAAAATCTGCCTGCATTTGATGTCATATTTATGGATATCCAGATGCCGGTAATGTCGGGAGTAGATACAACGCGTGCCATCCGCTCCCTGGAATCGACTTTAGAGAACCATAAACGTCTGCCAATTATTGCCTTGACGGCACATGCCCTGACAGATGAGAAACACAAATTGTTGCAGGTAGGGATGGATGATTACGTCACCAAGCCGATTCAAATGGATCAGATCATTCATATTTTGACCCAATTGACTTCAGAAAATTTTAAAACGACCACAACTGTCGATAAAACCATCCTATTTGATGCCCTTGATCCCAATATTTTAAACTGGCAACAAAGTCTGCAGCTGGCCGCCAATAAAGAAGATTTGGCAGCCGATTTACTTCAAATGCTGGTCGACAGCTTCCCTACAGAACTGAGTGAAATGCAGCAGCTGATTGAAATGGAAGATTTCCCACAACTTGAACACGTACTACATCGTTTATATGGTGCCACCCGCTATGTCGGTGTGCCTGATCTGCAAGAAGCAACCGGTAGCTTTGAGCAGTTTGTCTCGTCTTTACGTAAAGAACGGCGTAAAGCAGATGAAGCTTTTATTCAAGAAACCCTAAAACGTTTTGACGAATTATATTCTATCGTTCAACAAGTAGAACAGGCATCGAAGCAAATCTTAAATAAACAGCATATTTAAACGGCCTTATTCAAATTTTGACAGTAGCGTCTATCTTTAGATGTGACTCTACTGTCATGTATCGTGGCATGTATCAGAGAAATGCCCGTGTTATGCTCAAAACAATGGAAAAAAATTACAGGTCTATCCCCATGGCGTTACTTCACATTGAAAAAAATAATGGCATCGCAACCGTTTCTTTAAACCGCCCAGAAAAACGCAATGCCATGAGCTTTGCTTTGTTACGTGAATTGGTCAATGCAGCCAATCAAATTAAAAAAGACCGCTCGATTCGTTGTGTCATTTTAACCGGTGAAGCGCATGTGTTTAGTGCCGGGATTGATCTTGCCGATTTAAACGCACCGAAGAATACCGCTTATGCAGCTTGGGAACTCATTAAACCGGGGCAAAGCCTATTTCAGAAAGCTTTTCTGATTTGGCAAGAACTTCCTGTACCAGTCATTGCAGCAATTGAGGGTTATTGCCTCGGTGCCGGCATGCAATTGGCACTGGCTACCGATATTCGTATTGCCCATCCAGACACCAAAATGTCAATTATGGAAAGCCGCTGGGGACTGGTTCCGGACATGGGACTGACCCGATCCATTAAAGGCATTATTAATGTTGACCTGGCCAAAGAGTTGACCTTGACGGGACGTATTTTCGATGCCAACTATGCCAAAGACATTGGTCTGGTGACACATCTGGATGTATCGCCAATCAGCAAAGCTCAGGCCCTTGCAGAAGAAATGTTGCAGCGCTCCCCGGATGCACTCACTGCAGCCAAACGCATACTCGATGCGATGGAACATGCCCCGACAAAATCTTTACGCCTAGAGAAAATTTGGCAATTAAAGTTACTGTTGGGTAAAAACAGTAAATTGGCCCGTAAAAAGGACAAGAACCCAGAAGTTCAGTTTTTACCGCGCCAATATAAGTAAAATATCCAGATAACAGGCTGGTTCAGAGAAAAACATATGAGTTTTGATCGTAATACAAAAATTGCATTTTTAGGCATCGGACTGATGGGCAGCCGTATGGCAACCCGACTGATTCAAGCCGGTTTTGAAGTCGCAGTCTGGAACCGCACAGCATCTGCCTGTGATGCACTCATCGACATAGGTGCAGTCGCCTTAAAATTACAAGACATTGCAGAATATCCGGTTATTTTGACTTGTCTGGCCGATGATGCTGCAGTGCAATCGGTCTATGACCAAATTCAGAACCAGCTATCGGCTGGACAAGTGATTGTGGATTTCTCAAGTTTATCTGTGGATAAAACCAAGACTTTGGCAGAGCAGGCCCAAACTCGCCAAGTCCAGTGGATTGATTCCCCTGTTTCTGGCGGGACTGCCGGCGCTGAACTGGGAACGTTGGTGATTTTTGCCGGAGGCGACCAGCACACCATCCAGAATTTATCACTGATTTATAATATACTTTCCCAACGTGTAACCCGTATGGGCGAAACTGGAACTGGGCAAGCAACTAAAATTTGTAATCAACTGATTGTGGCAGCCAACAGCACTTTAATTGCCGAAGCCGTGGCATTAGCCGCTCAAGCAGGCGTGGATACCACTTTACTCGCCCCTGCACTTGCCGGCGGTTTTGCCGACTCGAGACCTTTCCAGATTTTAACCCCCCGTATGGCAACCCATACTTTTGAACCGGTGCAATGGAAAGTGCAAACCCTGTCAAAAGACTTAAATAATGCCGTGCAGCTTGCTGAGCAATTCAATTTAAATATTCCTGTTGCCAAACAAGCACTATCACAATTGAAAACCCATCAAAATAAAGGCTATGCTGAGGCAGATCTTGCGACGGTCATTCAACAAGTTGAATCTTAAGCATCTCATTTTCTAACGCGCAGGAGCAAGGCATGATTAAGTTAGCCGTAAATTTATCGATGATTTTTACTGAAGTGCCTTTAATTGAGCGTTTTGCTCTGGCTCGCGCACAGGGATTTAAGCATATTGAAATTCAGTTTCCCTATGAACTCAGCATTGAACAAATACAAACCCAGCTGACCATTTATGACCTCACTCTTTGCCTGATTAATGTGCCAGCGGGCGATTTAATGCAAGGTGGTAATGGTGTTGCGGGTGTACCGGGAATGGAGCTTGAATTTCATCGCGGTTTGGAACAAGCTATTCAATATGCCACAGCACTGAAGGTGCCAAGCGTGAATATTTTGGCGGGCAAGCAACCGCTGGATGCAGACCTATTGCCGTGCTTAAATACGTTGGCGAAAAATTTGAAACTTGCCTGTTCCATGCTGATTGAACATCAAATCCAACCGGTATTTGAAATGATTAATGGCACGGATATGCCGCGCTTTCTGGTTCAGAACATTGCTCAAGCACAAGAAATGCTTGAAGCCGTACAAAACCCTGCCCTGAAAATGCAATATGACTGCTATCACATGGCCATGATGGGTGAAAATATTTTTGAAACTTTAAAAGAAAATATTCACGATATTGGTCATATTCAATTTGCAGACTGGCCGGGACGGCATGAACCCGATACGGCGCAAATTAATTTTGCAGAATTTTTTCAATGGCTTAATCAAAGCAACTATGCAGGCTATACTGCGGCTGAATATCGACCACAAGCCCATTCCAAACATTCTTTTGCCTGGAAAGATAAATATTTTGTAAAATATCCGTAAAGTTAAATTATGAACAGAATTGAAATTCGGCACTAAAACCGCTATATTACACGATGAGTTATTGTCCGGAAATAAAACCCTTTATGAATTTAGAACCATCGCCCAGCGCTTCTAATTCTCTCGATTACACAATGAATTCTCAAGCTAAAGATGTACAAGCTTGCTTAAAAGTTGTACATGAAGCCCTATTAGATGTAAAAGCAAAAGATATTCTTGAACTTGATGTAAGCGCGATTAGCAATGTAGCAGACTATATGGTCATTGCTAGTGGCACATCAACCCGTCACATTAAAGCCCTCGCAGATAATGTTGCTGAAGAAGCACGTAAAGCGGGTTTCCGCCCGATCGGCGTTGAAGGTGAACGTGATGCGGAATGGATCTTAATCGATCTTGGTTTTGTAGTGGTTCATGTTATGCTTCCTACAGCGCGTAAATTTTACGACCTTGAAAGCTTATGGCGTGCTACTCCAGAATCTGCTTAAAGCAAGAAAAAGCGACCATAAGGTCGCTTTTTTCATCTTGGTGGTTCTGTTTCTAAGCATCGGTCATTTCACATGACTGAAGCTTTATCTTTTAAGTTCAATCATCAAGTTCCACAACCTTTATAATAATTGATGTAAATTCACATCAGGATATTTGGTTTTAATGTTGTTTTTCACTCGTGCATAAACCTGATCTGCTTTCACTGGTCCATAAAACTCGCAATAACATTCATAGATCGTGGTAATGACCTCGGCATAGCGGGTCAGCGGTAAAAATTCTACAAAAGCAGTCTCATTAATTTTTGCAGAAGTCACTATGGCCAAACCCATCAATTGCAGTTGTTTTTTAACTTCCTCATTAAAATCATTAAAATCAGCCTCTACAACAGTCAGCACCACACTGTCAATCAAGTCAGAGAAAGCATCTGAAAGATGAGTTGAAATCAAATCTTCCAATTCTGCTTGAGGTTTTATCTCTAATAAAACATGTTTTTCAACAATCGACATTTCAGATAAAACTTGTTTCAGCATATCCTTGCGATAACAGCGCAATTCATCGGTATTACAAATTTCACTTAAGAAGCGATTCAGTACAAAAGAAGGTTTGTCGCCATATTCCTGTTCCCAGTAATTCAAAACACTTTTCAATAGGGTACCTTGCATATAAGGACTTAAGCCACGTTCAATTGCTTGTTTTTTTTGCATCAGACTGAGTAATTCATTCGGCATGACTTCACTCCTTAATGGCGTTTAGTAATATCATCAGTTTCAAAAGTTACATCGTGCTGAAATTCGGGATAAGACAGTTCTGCATGTTCGGTATAATCCAAACCACGTTGCTCATGTTGCGTACTAACGCGTAAACCGCCCAGAATCTTTTCCAGTACTTTAAATACAATCAAGGCAATTCCAAAACCCCAGGCAAATGCGACGAGCACTCCTAAAACCTGAATTAAAATAATGTGTAAATTAAACAGATCGGTTTCAAAAAATAGGCCTGCAGCCACTGTTCCCCATGCCCCACAAAAACCATGCACAGTGACTGCATCCACGACATCATCAAGTTTTAATTTTTCCATTAAGGTCGGCAACGTACTCACTAGCAAACCTGCAATTGCACCAGTCAAAACTGCAAAGATGGGAGACATGGTTGCACAGCCTGCGGTAATTCCCACCAAACCACCCAACGATGCGTTAATGGTGGTCTTCATCAGAATCGCTTTGCCACGAATCATGGCATACAGCATATAAGCGACTGCTCCAGTACAGGCAGCCAAATGTGTGTTCAAGGCAATTCGACCAATACTCACACTGGCATTTACTGTTGAGGCAGCATTAAAACCAAACCATGCCAGCCATAGAATAAAACCCCCTAAAGCAACCAAAGGTAAGTTATGCCCTGCCAAATGGTGACTTTGTCCATTCCGTCCGAAACGACCCAAGCGAGGTCCCAATACAATAATACCTGCCAAGGCCACCCAGCCACCGATTGAATGCACCACGGTTGAACCGGCAAAGTCGATAAAGCCTAAAGCTTTCAACCAGCCCGAACCATCAAAAATACTGCCCCATGCCCAACTACCAAAGATCGGGTAAATCAAGCCACTCACTACGGCAGCACTCACCACGTATGCAATAAAATGAATTCGTTCCGCCATTGCACCACTGGCAATGGTCGTCGCCGTTGCAGCAAACATCATTTGGAAGAACAATAAATTCCAATGCCAATCCTCCATCACATTGGGTGCAAAATGAGTGGTGCCGATCCAACCTGAAGTGTTGACTCCAAACATCAAACCAAAACCGACCAACCAGAAGACCAATCCCCCCAGACAAGCATCCATATAGTTTTTCATGAGGACATTAACGGTATTCTTGCTACGTACAGAACCACTTTCCACCAATGCAAAACCGGCCTGCATAAAGAAGACCAAAATACCGCCCATCACCACCCAAACACTGTCGAGTGACAATCGTATTTCTTGAATATTGGCCGTATTTGTGGCGGCTTCACTTGCAAATGCAGGTAGTGAACATACGCATAACAGCAACACGAGATACTTTATTATTTTCATGAACAGTCCTCTATAACTTATTCACGAGATAGCAAAAGAAATGCCAAATTTAAGGAATATATTTTTTTATTTTGAAATGTTAGTAAACATGTATCTGTTAAAGCTGTTTTATCTTGGTGGACAAACCAATCAAAAACATTATGTTTAAATAAGTCGTGAAAATAGAGGTTTAAGTGCCATTTTATAAAGCATTTCAGCCACCTATCCACTTAAAAATGCACCAAACAAGATAATAAATTGAATGATTTACAATTAGGCTCCTATCATTTCTGATCTTTTTTATCTTTTTTATCTTTTTAAGAATCATCCATTCTAAAAACAAAAAACCACCCGAAGGTGGTTCTTATTTTAATCTTCCCCTTGAGGAGCAGTACTCCTTACCTTTTTCAGAAGAGGGAACATTTCCTCTTTACGAGAGGATTGTTATGTCCCCCCTCTTTTACAAAGAGGGGTTAGGGGGAGATTTATGAATAATAAAGCTTAGTGACCGCCGCCGTTAATTGCTTTGGTCATGTCTTCCACGACTTTTTTGGCATCACCAAAGATCATCATGGTCTTCTCATTATAGAACAAATCATTATCCAGACCTGCATAACCCGTTGCCATAGAACGTTTGATCACCATGATGGTACGCGCTTTATGCGCTTCCAAAATTGGCATACCGTAAATTGGTGAAGTTGGATCATCTTTTGCCGCAGGGTTAACCACGTCATTTGCACCAATCACCAGAACCACATCAGTTGCAGGGAAATCTGTATTGATTTCATCCATTTCCAGGATGTCTTCATAAGCAACATCCGCTTCTGCAAGCAATACGTTCATATGACCCGGCATACGACCTGCCACTGGGTGAATCGCAAAACGGACTTTTACGCCTTGTTCTTTCAAGATTTCACACAGTTCTTTTACTGCATTTTGTGCACGGCCTTGTGCCATACCATAACCCGGTACAATCACAACACTGTCAGCATTTGACATCAAGAAGCCCGCATCATCTGCTGAACCTGAACGGTGGTTACGCTGAACTTTTTCACCATTATCCGTTGCTGCAACTGCCGTTCCGCCCATTGCACCACCAAACAATACGTTGATGATCGAACGGTTCATCGCTTTACACATGATGTAAGACAGAATCGCACCTGATGAGCCCACTAGTGAACCTGCAACGATCAGCATGTTGTTCTCTAAAGTGAAACCAATACCTGCTGCTGCCCAACCCGAGAACGAGTTCAAAAGTGATACCACCACTGGCATATCACCACCACCAACGGGTGCAATCCATACCCAGCCAAATGCTAGCGCAAGACCAGTCATTGCCCAGAATGCAGTCATATCACCAGTTAAGAAAAACTGAACACCAAAACCGAGCATGGCAAGGAAAATGACCGCTTGTACCGGTTTAACCCAGCTACCCGAAATCGTTTTAGCCCATTTTTTCGCAGCCAACTTACCATAGGCAAATACAGAGGCTGTAAAGGTAATTGCACCTACAAAACAACCTACAAACAATTCAAATAAATGAACTTTGCTCATGTGTGCATGCTGAACACCAGCCGCTTCCAAAGCAGTCTGATTTTGAGTAAACAATGCTGTCAGCTGGTTATTATGTAGAATTGCAGCAATCGCAATTAAAACTGCTGCCAAACCGACCAATGAGTGCATCAATGCAACAGTTTCAGGCATTTGCGTCATCGGAACAGTACGTGCACGTGCAATACCGACTACACCACCGAGTACCATTGCACCGATAATCATCCAGACCACAGGATGCTCAGCAACAAAGAAAGTCGTGATCACAGCAATCGCCATTGCGATCATGCCGTAACGGTTACCTTGAATAGCCGTCTTAGGACCAGACAAACCACGAAGCGTTAAGATGAAAAGAACGGCGCCTACCAAGTAGAACCAATCCGCATAGTCTCGAATAAATTCCATTTATGAACCCTCTTTTTTCTTTTGCTTCGGCTTAAACATTTCAAGCATACGTGCAGTTACTGCAAAGCCACCGAAAATGTTGATACTTGCCAAGAACACAGCGATCGCACCCAAAACACTGACAATATTCACGCTTTGGAAAGCCACGTTGGCATCGACACCAATGATTGGTAAGCCCACAGTTTGAATCATTGCACCGACCACAATAATGGAAGACAGTGCATTGGTGACAGCCATAAGCGGTGTGTGTAAAGCGGGTGTTACGCCCCAAACCACGTAGTAACCTACGAAGATGGCAAGGACGAAAATTGTAATCGTTTCAACCATGATCTATCTCCTTAACCACGCTTTAATAGCACTTGACCGCCATGAGCAACGAGTAGCGCTTTTTGAATTTCTTCTTCAGGATTAATGACAAAGTTTTTGTCTTGATCAAAAAGAGTTTCCAGAAAATTAAAGACATTCCGTGCATACAGTGCTGAAGCTTCAGTTGCCACTGTTGCGGGGATATTTGGAATACCTAAAATGGTCACGCCATTTTCGGTCACGACATTTTCGCCGCACTTAGAACCTTCAACGTTACCGCCTGATTCAACCGCCATATCCAGGATGATTGAACCCGGTTTCATTTTGGCCACGGTTTCAGATTTGATTAAACGCGGTGCATCACGGCCTGGTAAAAGCGCAGTGGTAATCACGATGTCCGCATTGGAAACGGCTTTGTCGACAATCGCTGCCTGGTCTTTGATGTATTGCTCACCTGGCATCCATCCATAACCATTTTTAGCAGCATCGGCAGCTTTCTGCTTTTCTTCGTCAGACATTGGCACGTCTAGCCATTTACCGCCTAAAGACTCAACCTGATCGCGAGCTGTTGGACGTAAATCTGTTGCCTCAACTACAGCACCCAAGCGCTTCGCAGTTGCAATTGCTTGCAAGCCTGCAACACCAACACCCATAATGACAACACGGGCAGGTTTAACCGTACCTGCAGCAGTCATCAGCATTGGGAACATGCGCTGGTATTCTGTCGCAGCCAAAAGTACCGATTTATAACCGGCCAAATTGGCTTGCGAAGACAAGACGTCCATGTTTTGTGCGCGGGAAAGCGTACGGGGTAAAAGCTCTAAAGCAAATGCAGACACCTGCGCAGATGCAAATTGGTCAAGTTCAGTATTGCGGTACGGATCAAACATCGCAATAACGGCGCTGTTTGGAGCAAGTTTTTGAATTTCGTCACCTTTAGGTGCACGAACTTTCAAAATAATCTGACTGCCGGTATAGGCATCATCCGTAATTTTGGCACCGACTTGTTCATATGCACTGTCAATATAAGCGGCTTTCACCCCCGCTCCACGTTCAATGACCACTGTATGACCAGCACTGATCAACTTCTTTACTGTTTCTGGCGTTGCTGCCACGCGATTTTCACCGACAACAGTTTCGGTTGGGATTCCGATCTGCATGAGCCTTCCTCAAGCTAATTTTTCTTAAGTAAACATTGCGTTTAGCAATGTTTCCCCCTAGATGCATTTTTGTTGAATTTTTGGATTCTAATTGAACTTTTTTAAATTACCACCCAATATTTATTTAATAAATACCCACATACTGAACTGATGATTCATAAAAATAATTATACGATATTGTATTTATCGGTTTCGCTTTAAATAAACTTGCTTTTCTCCCCTTAAATATCTTTGCAATACTTTCTAAATTTTTATATTTAAACGCTGCTGTCGATTTTTTTAACACAATTTAAAAAATTTCGATTTGATCATTTTGACAATCCAAGTTTTTATTTAAAATAAAACCTTCATTTAAAGATGCCCCGATTTAGGGCTAAAGCAGCCTATTTAGACACTACTTTTGATAAAGCTGGTGAAAGTGACATGACACATAGTCTAATTAAACAGAAAATTTATATGTTTTTTTAAAAGATCAATTCTAAAAACAAGCTGCAAAATAAAAATCAATTGGTTGCTGTGGGGTTCAATTTCAATTGTTATTTTTGTTAACCAAGCTTTACTCGCCATAAGTCTAAGCAGGTCAAAAAAATACTTAATTTTTTTTGCTGACCATTTCGCTTGATGATGATTTAATCGTATTCTTAACTAAGTGGCTGTTTTTCGCACCATCTTGGTGCAAATTCTAAGTATTTACTCTAATATTGCTATTTCTACTGATTAAAATCATCCAATTTTAGCCTTTTATCTTTTTTTCTACTCTACATTCAGCTCATTCATCGGATCTTTGCAAAGAATCTTGCTTCAATTGAGTCCAGCCTCTTTCTGTGATCGCTGTTTTCTTGAAATAAATTAAATTCATAAAAAGGGATTCATTCCCAATTGGAATCTTAACCATCATATTTTTGCATTTCACCTCGTTTGCTAAAAACTTTATAATTCACATTTCCACACCTTCTCTTTCATACTTAAAACACGCCCCAAGTAGGTAAAATGAAACTGAGTCTAACAAGAACACAATTAGGTTCATTATTCGCTGTTTGTGCCGCCTTTTTGTTTAGTACCAAAGCTATTTTTATTAAACAGACCTATGCACTCTCCCCACTGGTTGATGGCACCGTACTCATGGCTTTAAGAATGGCCAGTGCATTGCCTTTTTTCCTTCTCATTTGCTGGTTAAGTCGACATCAGAGTAAAAACCTGGGTAGTAAAGACTGGGGCTTACTGATCCTTGCAGGCTTGATCGGCTATTACTTGGCGAGCTGGCTGGATTTCACCGGGCTGATGTATATCAGTGCCTCACTGGAACGGATTATTTTATTTTTATATCCTACGATGACGGTTCTGGCTTCAAGCATCATCTACAAACAACGCTTAAGCTTTAAAAGTCTGTTTGCGATTTTGCTCAGCTATGGCGGTACGGTGATTGTGATGTTGCAGGAACAAAGCAATGTTCCGCATCAAAGTAATTTCTGGCTGGGTGCGAGTCTGGTTTTTGCCAGTGCTGTGGCCTTTGCAAGCTACCTATTGTTGACGCCGCGACTGATTCAGAAATTCGGTTCATGGAACTTTACCGGTCTTGCACTGAGCATTGCCTGTATTGGCACACTGACCCATTATCTGATTGCAATCCCGAATCCGATGGGCTTGCTTGCGCAGTTACCCAGTACCGTCATCTGGTATGGCGTTGGGCTGGGCTTTATGGTTACGGTTTTACCTACGGTATTATTGATGCAGAGTATTGAGCGCTTAGGTGCTTCACAATCTGCCATGATTGCATCGATTGGCCCTATTCTGACCATTATTTTGGCCACCTTTTTCCTGGGTGAAAAAATGAATATGATTCAATGGTTCGGCTGTGCCTTAAATATTGTCGGTGTGATGATGATTACCTTATCAAAGAAGAAACTCGCTCACTAAACTGATTCAGTAAAATGTGGTGGATACAATAATTTCAAAATGTTTTAGAGAGAGATTTATAGCCTTTCCCAAAATAAGAGTTTTGAATTCAGGCAATGAAATAGCGTGGCAAAGATCAAGCTTTACCTGCGTGTAGACTCATTCCTGTCCCGTGTCTTGCTATACTCCTGCTGATTGAAATAAAGCAGCCACTGATTGCCGCTAATACATTAAGCAAGGGACTTTTATGCACACTTCTTTCGACATTAGCCAAGATAAATCTTTGCTCTGGCTAATGGCTATTGCTTGTGGTTTATGTGCGGGAGCAAACTATTACTGCCAGCCTTTGATTTCATCCATTCAGCAGTATTATCAGGTTCCTGAATCCCAAGTGGCACTCACCGTTACCTTTGCCCAGATCTCCTATGCATTGGGCTTATTGTTTATTGTGCCTTTGGGCGACATGCTAAATAAAAGTAAACTTATTCCCTTTCTTATGCTGGGTGCAGCCGTAGGCTTATTTATTTGCGCCAGTGCGGTGAATCTGCCGATGCTCTGGATTGGAACTATTATTGCGGGGCTTTTTTCTGTGGCTGCACAGATCCTGATTCCCTTGGCCACCATGGCGGTGAAACCGGAAAAAACCGGAGAAGTCGTTGGCTTCCTGATGAGCGGTTTACTGGTTGGTATTCTGCTTTCGACCAGTATTGCAGGATTACTTTCCGATCTGTTTCACTGGAAAATGGTCTATGGGGTCAGTGGCATCGCCATGTTTGGTTTGAGTTTCTATTTAAAAGGAAAATTACCGAGCCTGCCACGTCTCAGAATCAGCTATACAGCCATTTTCAAATCCATGGCGATATTACTAAAACAGGAACCACGCCTGGTGTTGCGCTCGCTTACAGGAGCATGCGCTTTTGCTGCCATGAGTATGCTGTTTTCTACCATAGCCTTGTTACTTACCCAGAAGCCCTTTCAGCTGTCTGATATTATGATCGGTCTAGTTACACTGATTGGGGTGTTTGGCGCGCTTTCGACTCAGGTCATTGGTAAATGGGCTGATCGAGGCGATATCAAAATCCTGAGCTGGATTGGCTGTTCTATCCTGATTGGTAGCTGGCTATTCTTATATTTTGGTGCAGTATCTTTGCTGAGCTATATTCTGGGTTATGGACTGATTAATTTAGGGCTCGCAATCACCCATAGCTGTAATCAGAACGTAATTTTTCGCTTGCGCCCAGATGCCAAATCTCGGGTCAATTCACTTTATATGACCTTGTATTTTATTGGGGGTGCCTGTGGTTCTGCACTTGGTGTTTATACCTGGCACCATGGCGGCTGGAGCATGACCTGTCTTGCAGGAATGGCGCTGGCTCTTTGCGCCAGTGTATTTGCTTTAGCAGATCAATGGCATCATGCAAGAACACCGGCATGAGGTAGAGTGCATATTTAGCTGACTTGAGCGACCGGATAGAACGGTTTTTTCAGATCAAGAGCTTTAGCATTTTCTATTAAAATACAGATAAATACCGGCATTAAAGCCGCCAAAATCCGGCAGCTTTCCTCGAATGACTTATGATTCAGCGAACTATGGTATGTGATCCCGCCATGCATGAGCTGATGGTGTAATGTATAAAAACGATGAAATAGCAGCCTTAAAACTTCAACAGAATTTCGCTCCTGCAAGGCATTCTGTATTTGTTGGTTCTGATTTTTTTGGTCTTCCTGACAGTTTTCTAGGCTAATTTTCTGATTGCGATAATCCCAAAAGCTCTGATCTAGATATGAGTTATCCAATAGCGAACGGATTGGCTGACTGTATTTTTCCCATATCATATGATTAATTTTCTGATCCAGATCCTTTTGGCAAAGGGTTTCTAGAAACTGATACAACTTTGCTGGAGCTAAAATGGTGTCTCTGTCATCTGCATAAATGGCATGAAAACTGATCCATAGACTGATAAATTTAAATTCCAGATCCTGATCCAACTCTAATGCCTTTTTAAACCAGCCTAAGCCACGATGAATTCTTAAATTAAAATGTGCTGAATTTTGTGCTTTATAGCTTTTATAAATTTCCTCCAATAACAACATCATTATTCTCCTTATTTCTATTGTTTTTTATCTATCTTTTAACTATCAAAATATACCATTCAGAAATGACTGGGAATTCCAAATTTATTTTTTATCTTATGTCATAAGCCCCGAACAAGAAGCTAAAGCCACTCAGTTTGTTTGTTAGGTTTTTCCACTTCTACCACCCTCTTTTTGTAGTATCTTCAATTCGAAATTCGACTTTAACCAAATAGCTTCCCTTCCTATTATTAAAGCAGCAAGAGCATTACTTGCTGCTTCTTTCTAGCAGAGTATGGTGTAATTACTGAAAAATGAACAACATATATTGGTGAAAACCGACTTTACTAGCCAATCCGCAAAGCTTCAACAATAGATGAACTATTTAAAAGATAAATTATTATTTTCAATCTTTTACATAAAAAATATTGTTCATGTAAAAGAGAATATTATTTTGTATTTGCTCAAGTTCGAAAAATTGCGCTGTACTTAACTTAAGAAGCGAGTTGGGAGATTGAAGTTTTATAAGCTTAACAAGATAGTCATCCCCAAAAGCCCATCATTCAAACTAAAGAATTCCTCCGCTTAAGCTCAATGAATTCTATATTTAATTAGCTTTCAAAATTAAAATATATTCTTAGAAGATTAATAATCTATACACCCATCCAATTAAATAAAATCACAACTGATAATTTAATTATTTAAACCCGATCCTGTTTAAGCCCATGATTCCATAATCTGAATTGTTGGCTTATTTCGATGGTTTAATTGGTATGCACATAATGAAGCATAGATGCCACTTAAGAAGCCTGAAATACTCCGAGCTTTACTCGTCACTAAATTATATTGCCCTTTCAAAAGGCTGAATAACGTTTCTATTTTATTGCGCTGTTTTAAGTGATATTTATCTGATGCAGTTAATTGAACTGATTTCATGTTCTTCCGATGATAGGTAATCAAATCAATATCTTGTTCTTTTAATCTGATTTTTAATTCCTGACTGATATAGCCACGATCGGCATAGAGCTTGGCGTGTAAGCCATCACCCAACTGCTCAACCATTTTAATATCAGCAATATGCCCATTGGATAAAGCCGAACAAACGATTTCGCCAAGTTGATTCATCACAATATGTAATTTACAGCCATAAAACCAGCCCATAGAGCTTTTACCACGAGAAGCAATTTTGGCTAATGATTTATGGCGCTGAATCCGTTGATTTTTACAGACAGGTAAAGTGGTTGAATCGATCCATAAATATGAGCGATGTTGACCTTTCATCAAAGCCACATGTAAAGCATGTAGTGCCAATTGATGCATATTAATGAGGTGAGTCATACGTTGATAACAAGGTAAGTGACTAAATAAATGACTTTTATCCTGCTTTAACCAAGAAAAAAACGCTTTAAAATTATTGATGTGAGAACACTTATACCAAATAGCGATAAAGATGATTTCAGAAATACTCAGTTGAGCTTTTCGGGCTCTTGAACAGTGATGAGTTTGCTTTAGAAATTTCCAATAGGTTGCTTCAAATTTTAAAAAGAAATCATCAATTACGCAGAATAATTCGATACTATTAAACATCAGGACTAGAGTTGTGAGTTTGGTGTGGTAACTCAACTGATGGCTCTAGTTCTTCTATTTTTCAAGTCAATTTCTTATCCGCGATTCGGGTTATTTAATTTCCCACAAAAATAAAATATCTTTCATCAAACAATTAAAACCCCATATATTTGATGAATATTTAATTTATAATTCAACAAAATTAACAGCCCTATAAATATCAAACACAATTCTATTAAATATATAGTAACAATTAGATCATAATACTTGAAAAATGACATATTAACTTTAAATCGCTTATTAAAAAAGAAGATTAATTACAGCAACTTAAATAACCTGAAATAAAAATATTTAAATAAAATATTTTTTATTTTCAGATAAAACATATATTTAAATAAAAATAATATTTTGTTCCAAAAATGTAATTTAACATAAAAAAAGTATTTTAATAATTAATATAAAACACTAACCAATTGATTAATATAAATCAAAATAAAAAGCCACCTATTTGCATTCTTTTAATCCAAAAGAGTATTTTTAAAAAGCAAAAAATAAATCTCAAATCAAAAATAGATTAAATAACAACAGTGAGTCTATGAAATGATTGAATGGCTACAAGGTGAATTAAAACATAGCCCTGAAATTCTATTGTTTTTATCTTTAGCAATAGGCTTTTGGATTGGAAAATTTCAATTTGGTAAATTTCAGCTCGGCGGTGTAGCTGGCTCATTGCTTGCCGCTGTTGTTCTCAGTCTTATTGGTGTACCCGTCGACAATGGCGTTAAGGCCATCCTCTTTGCACTGTTTATTTATGCAGTAGGTTTCGAAAGTGGTCCCCAATTCTTCAAATCGCTGGGACCCAAATCACTCAAAGAAATTCTATTAGCGGTATTTATGGCAGTTTGCGGACTGGCTACCGT
>NZ_JAZQPV010000132.1:0-19650 GCF_045628685.1 Acinetobacter sp. | reverse complement strand
GGTCTATGAAATCATGGAAAACAATGACGGTTCCAAGCGTTTCCAGATCAATGCAGCCAACTGTGTGCACTGCAAGACTTGTGACATCAAGGATCCTTCACAGAACATCACCTGGGTAACGCCGGAAGGCGGTGGTGGTCCAAACTATCCGAATATGTAACTTAAGCAAGCATTAAGGCGAGCACTGCCCGACTCTTATGTAAAGAAACTTTATTATTTTCCGTGTGAATAAAAAAATCCCCTCGAAAGGGGATTTTTTTATGTGCTGTTAAAATAAAGAATTCAATATTCTGAATTAGCCTTTCTGGACTAAATAATGAAACTCTTTATTGCCTGCTTCATCTAGCACTTCTTCTTGTAATAACAATTCATGGCCTAAATGCATACAGAATTTTGGAATATCCCAAGAAGTCGAGTTATCCGTGGCAAACACTTCCACCACATCACCCGATTTTGATTTACGAATCGCTTGATGCAACATCATTACAGGTTCGGGACAACGTAGTCCTCGTGTATTCAGCTGAATAGTGGGAGTAACAAGCGGTTCAGACATTCTTAAACTCGGTATTAAAAAATCAGCGTTATTTTAACATAAACTTAAATGCTGTCTTTTGCTTTCAAGACAGGTACTCCAAAGATCGAAAATGATGACTCATGCATTCATAAAGTGCAGCAATTTTATAGATAGACATCTATATTTTCTCGAGTATGATAAAATTTGTTTTTTTAGATATTAAGAGTCTTTAGGAAAGATCATGCACGAGGAATCAGGCCCGTCGTGGGGCATGCGTGGCCTACGTAAATGGCTAAGCACAGCACCCGAAACTCGCGACGAACTGCTAAAATTAGTACAAGATTCACGTCGTTTTTTAGAACCCGATACTGTTGCAATGCTTGAAGGCGTACTTGACCTTCCTGCAACAAAAGTACGTGAGGTCATGACCCCACGTACATCAATGATTAGCCTGCAAGAAGATGATCAGCTACTCGATATCTTGCATACCCTTGTAGAGTCTGCACATTCTCGCTTCCCGGTATTTTCATCCGATCAACCCGATAACGTGGTCGGCATTTTATTGGCCAAGGATTTACTGCCATTTTTGACCGAACAGAACACTAAAGTTGATATTCGTGCATTAATGCGCCAGCCGATCTTTGTCCCTGAAAGTGCCCGCTCCGACCAAGTCCTGCGTATGTTAAAAAATACCCAGACCCATATCGCGGTGGTCATTGATGAATATGGCACCACTTCTGGACTGGTGACTTTAGAAGACATTCTAGAAGAAATTGTCGGTGAAATTGAAGATGAACACGATCAAGTCGATGAAGAAGCGCAATTCATCATTCCAGATAATGACCCTCAAACGGCAAATACCTGGCTCGTGCAAGCACTTACACCAATTGAACATTTTAACAGTGTTTTAGATGCTGATTTTTCCGATGATGAAGTAGAAACTGTCGGCGGTTTATTGCTTCAAGAAATTGGTTTAGTCAGCGATTTACAAGGTCAGATCATTGAGCTTGAAAATTGGGAATTCACCATTGTAGAAGCAGATGCACGTACTATTCATCTGATTCGAGCTGTCCGTAAATGAGAACATACTTTGATAAGCTGTTAAATTCCTCTCAACAAAAAAATCAGCTTCCGTTTATTTATTCCTTTTTAATTTCTTTATTTTCAGGTGCCATGTTCAGTTTTGCACTGGCACCGTATTATTACTGGTGGCTTGCAATCCTGTCCCCTGCCTTGCTCTATGCTTCCTTGCGTAAACGCTCTGCCCGACAAGCTTTTGGCATTGGTTGGGCTTATGGCTTTGGCTTATGGTTTGTCGGTGCATTTTGGCTGTATACCTCCATCCATGTCTATGGTGATACCAGTGCTTTTTTAAGTGTGCTGATGATTGCTTTTATGGCCTTGGTGATGGGTATATTTACCGCCCTGCAAACCTGGATTTACCGTCGCTTCTTTCCTGAGACGCCACTAACATTCGCCCCGCTTTGGGTGTTGTTCGAGTGGGCAAAAACCTGGGTATTTACCGGCTTTCCATGGTTATTTGTCGGCTATGCCTTCACGGAACGCTTCTTAGATGGCTATGCACCCTTGTTTGGGATCTTCGGTGTATCGTTTGTGGTGATCATACTGGCCTGTGCGCTGGTTGAAATTCTGAATAAACGTGTATTCTGGATCATCCCTTCCGCAATCTTAATACTCGGTGCCTGGGGAGTGTCCTATCTCAGTTTTGTAGAAGAAAAGGATGAGAAGCCACTTTCAGTTTCCCTGATTCAAGGCAATATTCCGCAAGATTTAAAATGGCTTACAGAGTATCAAGTCAAAACCTTGATGATTTACGCTAATTTAAGTCGTACAGAATGGGGACGTGACCTAATTGTTTGGCCGGAATCATCCATTCCCATGTTCCAAACCGATATTGAACCTTTCTTGGATGCCATGAAAGTTCAGGCAGAAAAATCTGGAACGGCATGGGTTACAGGTCTTCCTTATTGGGATTTAAAAGAATCAAAAATCGAACAGCAGCCGATGTACTACAACAGTATTATGGCTACAGGTGAAGAGACTGAAGGCTTATATAAAAAGCAACGTTTAGTCCCGTTTGGTGAATATATTCCCTTATCTGGCTGGCTCAGTTGGGTTTTGCCAGCATTGCAAAATGACCCGTCGATGAGTGGTTTTTCTCGTGGTGCACGTGATCAAAAACCATTGAATGTGAAAAACCATGCGCTGGGTGCTGCTATTTGCTATGAGGTGGCTTATCCAAACCTGACCCGTCGTAATGCCAGTCAAAGCGATTACCTGGTCACTGTATCCAATGATGCCTGGTTCACCGGAACTGCGGGACCCTGGCAGCATTTACAAATGGTACAAATGCGTGCCAAAGAAAATGGACGCTGGTTTATTCGTGCTACCAATACGGGTGTGACTGCATTTATCGATCATAACGGGCATATTGTGAAACAGGCGCCTACTGATCAAACTGCCATCCTTCGTGGGGATGTTCCAGCGATGCAAGGTGAAACCTTATATATGCGCCTGAGTGATTGGCCGATTCTGGGTTTCTCATTGTTGTTGTTGATTCTAGGCTGGATTTATCGTCCACGTAAGATTGATATTTCGTTTAAGTCACGACGTTAAGCATTAATGTTCCCTCTCCTTCTAGGAGAGGTAAATTGTTTATGATAATCCGCCCTCATCCTAACCTTTTCCCAGAGGGAGAAGGAATAAAAAGGCTATAAAAAACCGAGATTGCCTCGGTTTTTTTATTTCAACTGACTTTATAACTGGGTGACTAAATAAGACATCATCCCTGTTAAAAACAGCATCGGGATATAACGATAAACATTCACTACACTTTGTTCTAAAGCTGAAATCTGTTGTTGTTTTAATTTTAGTACAGTCGTTTTAAGTGCAGCCCAAAAACACAGAATAAACAGTGCACTGAATAAACTGATGGCAAAGAACCCCACCATAATCTGGCTACTTCCTTGCGTCGCATTCCATAAAGTTAAAATGCCCTGACTTATCGGAAGCAAACTCAAAATTAAAAGAACAGACTTGAGCATCGTCCCATGAAACTGGTTAATTTCATCTGATATGATTAATGCTTTCATTCTCTTCTCCCCAAGCAAACCCGTTGCCATTCAGAGCATTATGCAAGCTTTTTAATAAATAGAAAGTCTATTTGTATTCACATACCCACATTATTGTAACCATCAAACATGGTAATAATTCTTATTATAACTCTCAAATGGCACTTATTATATAAATCAAACAGATTCAAAAACTTAACATATTTAATCTAATCAAGATGTATTATCACTTCACTTAGTATTGAACAGTCAGATGACGTGAAGTGATATATTCAATTAATTTAAAATAACTCATGATTCTCAGTTAAGGCTGATAATAAATATCGGCATCTGTGCCTTCACCGCCTTCTTTGCCATCGGCACCAAAAGAATATAAATCGAATGCACGGCCTTCGGCACCGGGAATTACATATTGGATATCATTCTCCCAACTGTCTTTCGGATAACCGCCTTTGACATATCCGCCCTGCATCCAGTTTTTTGCTGAAGCCGGCTGATTCACCAGAGCATCTAAACCGCCATCTTGCATAGACGGATATTTGCCATTATCGAGTTTGTATTGATCTAAAGCTCCAGCTACACCTTTTAAGGTAATGGCAGAAGTATCCACCTTGGCTTTTTCACCACGCCCCATGACATTCGGTACAATCAGCGCAGCCAGCACACCTAAAATCACAATCACTACCATGACTTCAATCAGGGTAAAGCCAGACTGCTTCACTGGATATAGTTTTCCTTGCATATCACTCTCTCGCAAACTCGTTATCTTTATAAAATGGGTTAAATCATATTATTCATATTTACAATTGGCAGCATCACCGCAATCACAATCACCAAGACAATACTGGCCATTAACACCAACATTAACGGTTCAAGTAAAGCCAGGAGTGTTGAAATGAGGGTAGTGACCTCCCGTTCCTGCATGATCGAGGCACGCTCCAGCATGCGATCCAGCTCACCCGACGCTTCGCCACTTTTGATCATTTGTACCATCATCGGTGGGAAATAACCACTGCGCTCCAGTTGCGTTGCAAGGTTGCCTCCTTCAGTGACTTTTTCGGCGGCCAAATTAACTGAATCACGAATCACCCAGTTATTGCTCACCGCTGCACCAATTTTAAGTGCATCCACCAATGGCACGCCGGACTGTGTCAAAATAGATAAAGTACTGGCAAAGCGTGCTGCATTTATACCACGCGATAATTTACCAAATAATGGCAATTTGAGCGTTAAACGATCAAACGCATAATGCCCGGCAGAAGTTCTTAAAAAACGCGCCAAGGAAATAAAACCGACCGCACTGGCCACCAATAAAAACGGCCATGCCACGCGAATAAAATCGCTGGCCTTCATCAGTGCGACTGTAATCCAGGGCAGTGCATCTTTATTTTGGTCAAAGGTTTTTACAATATCCGGAACCACATAGGTCATGAGACCCATCACTATTGCGAAGGACATCAGCATTAGGATAATCGGATAAATCATCGCGCCCTGTACTTTCTTTTGCATGGCAAAGCGGTTTTCGGTGTAATCTGATAGCTGATCCAGAATCAAATCCAGATGTCCGGAGCGTTCCCCTGCGGCAATGGTGGCAATATACAAGTCAGGTAAACGTCCGGCTTGCTGTAAGGCATTGGCTAGTGAATGCCCTTCCATGACTTTGGAACGTACTGACATCAACAAATTTTGCACATGGGATTTTTCACTTTGCTTGCCCACAGCGCGCAGCGCTTCTTCCAAAGGAATTCCGGCTGCAACCAGAACTGAAAGCTGCCGCGTAAACAAGGCCAAATCATAAGCAGTGATTTTTTTCTGAAACCAGCGGTTGGAATTGTGCTTATCTTTTTGCTCAACAGGATCGACAGTCACAGGAATGAGTTCTTTATCTCTTAACTGTTGACGAATCTGACGTGCTGAATCTCCTTCTAACACGCCTTTTTGCTGCTTCCCTGAAGCATCAATAGCAGTAAATTGATATGCAGGCATTGTGATGCTCTAATTTTCCAAAATTTGCTTCAGCGCTGTTGCGTCTGACCACTAAAATCATTCATATTCTTAGAATAAATGATTTGTTCACTCTAACATAACTCTATCTTTAGCACGACGAAATTTGATCAGGACGCTTTGACCCTAATTTATGCCAAATACACCATCGACTCCATCCAACATTTATCGCATTCGTGTTGCAGTACCGGTCTATATTTATGACTGTTTTGATTACACTTTAACGGCTGAACAATATCGACAAGCTGAAGTCGGCGCGCGTGTTAAGGTGTCATTCGGACGACAAAATCTGGTTGGCATTATTGTTGAAAAATTAACAGCGGATACTCCGATTGATCCACGTTTTAAGCTCAAAGCCATTAGCGAACTGCTGGATGAGCAAGCAATTTTAGATCAGAAAACTTTAAGCTTGCTCACTTGGTCAGCTCAATATTACCAATTCCCCATAGGTGAAGTTTTTCAAAGTGCCTTACCGACTTTCTTGCGTCAGGGAAAACCGTATAATTTACTGGCACGCATGTGGAAAGTGCTGGATTTAGCAGCTGAAACCAAAGTGAAGCGCTCCGAAAGACAGCAAGAAGCCTATAAAGTCCTGAAATTACATCCGAAGGGAACTGCGGAAAATATTTTAAATTTGGCCGGAATTGAAACTGCAACCCTGAAGGCTTTAGAAAAAAAAGACATTATTGAATGTGTTCTGGAAAATCAGGATTTTAGTCCGCAGCCGGTCACGCTGGCTCAAATGCCGTTAACGGCGAATGACGACCAAAAGAAAGCGGTACAACAGGTGCTTAAAGCACAGAAAAAATATCAGGCTTTTTTACTTGATGGCTTAACCGGTAGCGGTAAAACCGAAGTCTATTTGCAAATCATGCAAGAGGTACTAAAACAAGGTAAACAGGTCTTGGTTTTAGTGCCTGAAATTGGACTTACTCCGCAAACCATTAGCCGTTTCCAGTCGCGCTTTTATGGCAATATTGTACTATTGCATTCAGGACTGAATGATTCTAAACGCTTACAAGCCTGGCAAGCTGCACAAACCGGTAAAGCTTCAATTATTCTAGGCACACGTTCTGCGATTTATACCCCGCTGCCAAATTTGGGTTTAATTATTTTAGATGAAGAACACGACCTTTCGTTTAAACAGCAAGAAGGTTTCAGATATCACGCCCGTGATGTCGCAATGTATCGTGCACATTTAGAAAGCTGCCCGATTATTTTAGGTTCAGCCACACCGAGCATTGAAAGTTATGCGTTGGCTGATTCAGGAAAAATGACACGTTTAGAGCTGAATCAGCGTGCGGGTATCGCGCTGATGCCAAAGATTCATCTGATTGATCTGAAAATTGCGCAAAAGCAAAATGGTATTAGCCAAAGCCTGATTGATGAAATACAAAAACGTCTGGATAAAAAAGAACAAGTCTTGGTATTTTTAAACCGCCGTGGTTATGCACCGGTGCTGATTTGTGAAAGCTGTGCCTGGCAGGCGAAATGTCCGCATTGTGATGCCAACTTTACCGTGCATCGCCAGCCTTATCAGCATTTACATTGTCACCACTGTGGCACCATTCACCGCATGCCCGAGCATTGTCCGCAGTGCAATCATACTGAACTCAAATCGATCGGGATGGGCACAGGCAAAGTCGAAGAAAATTTACAAGCCTTGTTCCCGAATTTTGACGTGATTCGTGTAGACCGAGATTCCACTAGTCGGGTTGGTAGCTGGCAAAAAATTTATGACAAAATCCAGAAAAGTGAGCCGATTATTTTGCTCGGTACCCAGATGCTGGCCAAAGGCCACCATTTTCCTTATGTCACCCTGGTCGCCATTTTAGATATTGATTCCGGCTTACTCAGTGTGGATTTTCGCGCGACCGAACGCACTGCACAACTGATTGTCCAAGTGGCCGGTCGTGCCGGTCGCGGAGAACGCAAAGGTGAAGTGTATTTGCAAACACTGCGCCCGGATCATCCCTTATTAAACACCTTAATTCAGGAAGATTACCGCCATTTTGCCAAACAGACCTTAAAAGAGCGTCAGGCTGCAGCTTTACCCCCTTTTCGTTATGCGGCACTCATTCGCTGTGAATCGAAAAGTCAGGAGCAAAACCAGGAGTTCTTACAGCGGCATGCCCAGACCCTAAGACAGATATCTGAACATCTGATTGATATCTGGGGACCAATTCCAGCACCAATGGAACGTAAAGCCGGACGTTATCAGGCACATATGGTGCTGTTGTCAGCAGATCGTGCCCGGTTACACTTTTATATTCGTGCCTGGTGGCAAAATATGTTGCATCAAAAGCCATCAACCATGAAACTTACACTCGATATAGACCCTCAGGAATTAAGTTAAGTCAAAGTTGGTACTGGGCTTAACATTTTTGAATTTAAAATAAATTCTAGGACAGGCTGATGTCGCTACTGTTACAAATTACGATTTTCCTTGGTGCTTCCCTGCTCTTGGTCCCTCTGGCCAAGCGTTTTGGGATTGCCACCGTACTCGGCTATTTGTTTACAGGGATTTTACTTGGTCCCAGCGTGTTCAATCTGGCCAGCGACCCTGAATCAATTCAGGAACTGGCTGAATTTGGCGTTATTTTATTGATGTTTATTATTGGATTGGAGCTACGTCCGCAACGATTATGGGAAATGCGTAAATCCATCTTTTTGATGGGCAGTCTACAAGTCGGTATTACTGGCGTTATTCTTGCCATCCTTATCTTTTTTGCCTTAAACCAGAACCTTTCTGCCAGCTTTGTGATTGGAGCTGCGCTGGCTTTATCCTCTACCGCCTTTGTCTTGCAACTGCTGGCTGAAAAACAGCAACTCAACACCACCTTCGGGCAGCAATCCTTTTCTATTCTACTTTTTCAGGATATTGCAGCCATTCCACTGTTGGCGATTATTCCATTACTCGCAGGTACTGAATCGAGCCATCATGGCATAGCCTATTTTGCCGCAATCATTGCCACCTTTAGTGGCTTGTTCCTGTTTAGCCGCTATATGATGCGTCCATTTTTCCGCTTTGTGGCTAAAAGTGGGGCGCATGAACTGATTACTGCAGTCGGTTTGTTTATTGTCTTGGGCGTGGTTGCACTCATGGATGTGCTCGGCATTAGTACGACTTTGGGGGCATTCTTAACTGGAGTCTTGCTCGCCGACTCTGAGTTCCGCCATGAACTTGAAGCCAGCATTGCGCCCTTTAAAGGACTGTTACTGGGGTTGTTCTTTATGACTGTCGGCATGACTACCCAGCTATCCCTGCTGGTCGATATGCCCTGGATGATTATTGGCGGTGCACTCATTTTAATGCTGGTTAAAAGCATGACACTTACGGCAATTGCGCGCTATTTAAAATATTCATGGCGCAACAGCTTACTGCTTGCCACCTGCTTATCCCAAGGGGGTGAATTTGCCTTTGTGGTCCTAAATGTCGCCAGTAGCGAAAAAGTTTTAACCCAGGCGATTCTTGAGCCTTTAACATTGATTGTTACACTTTCAATGGTGCTCACCCCAATGTTGTACTGGCTCATCAGCAGTTGGATTATTCCGTTGATTGATAAAGAAAAAGCTCCAGTCTATGATGAAATTCCCGATACCCATAATCCGATGATCATTGCCGGATTTGGG
Organism: Acinetobacter sp.; assembly: GCF_045628685.1. Lineage (GTDB taxonomy): Bacteria > Pseudomonadota > Gammaproteobacteria > Pseudomonadales > Moraxellaceae > Acinetobacter. Next base: position 10,407 of record NZ_JAZQPV010000132.1, on the reverse strand, counting down.
CGTTTTGGACAGATCATTGCCCGTATTGCACATTTACAGCATCAATCTTTTACTGCAATCGACAGCAATTTAGAAAAAGTCGATTTTGTACGCAATTATGGCGGTACACTCTATTATGGTGATGCGACGCAGCCGGATATCTTACGTTCGGCCGGAATTAAACAGGCAAAAGTTTTTGTGTTGGCAATTGATGATATTGAAGACTCAATGAATGTCGTACGTCATATTCGCTTAAACTATCCGAAGCTGAAACTTTTGGTACGTGCACGTGATCGTCATCATGTGCATTTACTGCGTGATTTGGGTGTAGAACATATCTGGCGTGAAACTTATTTATCATCCCTGGGTATGGCCTATCGTGCCTTGCGCGAATTGGATATCAGTGAAGAAGATGCTTATAAAAGCATTGAACTGTTCCGTGATTACGATGAAAAACTATTGCTTCAGCAACAACGGGTATATACCGATGAACAGAAGATGTATGAAACTCATCGTAATGCTTTAGCAGAGCTGGAACACTTATTTGAAAGTGATGCTCAAATTCTTCAGGAACCGACTGGCGTCAATTTACAACGGGGCTTAGAACATCAGCGTATCGATGTCACAAGAGATGATATTAACTAGCTTGTGTTTTATAATCTAGACACCATTAACACGGGCTATTGGAGAAATTTATGTCTGAATTACGTCAACGCTTTTATATTGAAAATTGCCCGGTTCGTGGTGAAGTGGTGCATCTCGAAAAAGTTTTGCAAACCATTCTTGCCCAGCGTGACTATCCGCAAGCTATTCAAATCCTTTTGGGTGAAATGCTGAGTGCGACGGCCCTACTGGCAAGTACCCTTAAAATTAAGGGACGTATTAGCCTTCAAATTCAGGCAGCGGGTACATTTAAATGGGCCATGGCGGAATGCAACTATTTAGGTCAATTACGTGCTTCAGCCGATTACGAAGAAGATCCGCGCTTTTTTCAGGCAGAGGACAGCAGTACAGTTTTCAAAGCGCTCGTCAGCCCTGTACTGTTTATTAATATTGAACCTGAATTTGGTGAACGCTATCAAGGTATTGTTCCTGTTGAACATGACACCTTAGCCGGTTGTTTGATGCAGTATTATGATTTATCTGCACAAATTCCAACAAAAATTATGTTAGCCAGTACTGCAGAACGTTCCGGGGGTTTACTCATTCAACTGTTACCGCGCATAAATGAGGAAGAACAGCAACTTGTCGATGATGACCTCTGGCCACGCCTGACCATGTTGACTGATACATTAAAACCAGAAGAACTGACGGATCTTGACGCTAAAGAAATTCTTTATCGTTTATATAACGAAGAAGATGTCCGCTTGCCAGAAGTGGAACAATTAAGCTTTGGCTGTACCTGTTCTAAAGAGCGTTGCGCCAATGCACTCATTCAAATTGGGGTTGAAGCAGTACAGGAAACCTTGGAATTTCAAAATCCAATCACTATGGATTGCCAATTCTGCAGTACCCGCTATACCTTTACTGCTGAAGAAGCCTTTGGCTTATTTGGTCAACACCTGAGTTAATTCAACTTCAAGTGCATAAAAAGAGTAGCGCTGTCGCTGCTCTTTTTATGCACTGAATTTAATTCCCCATCCGTCTACCAACTTGTTTATATCTAGGTTTATGACTTGTAATCTGGTTATTTTTAAGTAATATTCCATACCGAAATAAAGCGAATAATCTCAATAAAGCTTTTATTTTTCATACATAAAAATAAATTAATGATTGGAATATTTACATGAACACAAAAATAATTTTGAGTGGAGGTATACTTCTCGCCAGTAGTTTTCTCCATCCAGAAACACCTGAGCTAGCAGGTATCTGGAAAACCATTGATGACAAAACCAGATATACCCGTGCAGATGCTTTCATCACTACACAAAAAAATGGAATTTACCAGTGGAAAATTATCAAAATTTATTCCATTCCTAACCCAGCTGCCATTGATCATTGTGAAAAATGTAAAGGCGCATTAAATAATGCCCCCATGATTGATCTCCCCAGTCTTTCCGGCTTTAAGCAAAATCCTAAGAATAGAGATGAATTTATTGACGGCCATATTTCAGATTCGCTTTCAGGTCATGTCTATCAGGGCAAAGGACGCTTCAATACATGCGGAAATATGCTTACATTACTTGGTTTTATCTAGCCTATTTATTAATTTATTTTTACAGCCTTATTCACATAATAAAGTTATTAATTTTTTATTTATTTAACTGGTATTCACTACTTTAATTCGTTATAAATAAAACCATAATTTTCTTATACCTTTATTGTGTTAGGCATTTCCTCTCTTGTTTTACTTGGGTTTAAACGGTTTATGAAATTAAATTTTTGCACCTCTCTTTTTAAATTATTAATTCTCACTATCAGCTGTTCTAGCTTTGCCTCTACCGACCCTTTAATTGGCAAATGGAAAACGATTGATGACCGAACTGGCTACTCGTTATCTGATGTGATTATTCAAAAAGATAAAAACAATCACTATTCAGCTAAAATTATCGATGTGCGCGCCGTACCGGGAGCCTATGAACATACGGTTTGCGAAAAGTGTACTGGAGCCAATAAAAATAAACCCCTTGTGGGCATGACCACGCTGTCTGGGTTAACCGTGCATCCTGAAAAAAATAATGAATTTATTGATGGCATATTTTTAGATCCTGTCACCGGACAGCAATACCCTGCTCGTGCCCGACTCGGCAATCATGGAAAACATCTGATTATTCGTGGCTCCAAAGATGGCTCAGCTGTCGGTCGAAATATCACGTGGGTCAAAAATTAATTTTAAAAAAGCCCTATTTTGGGCTTTTTTAATATCAAAGAATCCAAAAGAATAAATCAACCAACACAATCCATTATTTTTGTGAAACATTTGGCTTTTTATTTGTTTGATTTTTCAAGCAATTATCGCTATAAATTAGGCGTTTTACTCTAAAACTAAAAAACATTTCATTTTAAGGGGGAGATTAATGAAAAATTTATATAAAGGTATTTTCGCAGGGATAATCTTGGCAACACTTTCTTCACTCAGTTTTGCTGATGACGCGAATGATCCTTTAGTCGGCAAATGGAAAACCATTGATGATCAATCTGGCTATTCTCGTGCGGATGTGGAAGTTCGCAAGAAAGCGGATGGTAGCTATGAAGGGGTTATTGTTGAAACACGTAGCTTGCCTGGCGCGGAAAAAATGGGCATCTGTCATAAATGTCCAGGTCAGCTCAAGAACAAGCCTTTTCTAGGGCTGCCTTTTATCTGGGATTTTAAAGCAGATCCAAAAAAGCCACGTGAATACCATGATGGCAAAGTGCTTGATCCAATCAGTGGCAAAGTTTACAAAGGTAAAGCACGCTTAAGTGCCAATGGCAAACGTCTAACCTTACGTGGTTATGTCGGGGTATCGGTGATTGGGCGCAGTGTCACCTGGATTAAATATTGATCTTGTTCAAGATTTCTAAAGGCTCCTAAAAAGGAGCTTTTTTTTGTCATAATTTGAAACAATAAGGTACAGATCTACACTATTGCAGTGTCTTGAAAGGCACAATAATGATTAAAACCTAACCTCTTCCAGCTTCTTATTTTATGCCTAAAAATCATTATGAAGTTCTTGGTATTACACGTGATGCCACCCCAGATCAGATAAAGAAAGCCTATCGAAAATTGGCTCGAAAATTTCATCCCGATGTTAGCAAAGAAGCGGATGCTGAAATAAAGATGCAAGCCATTAATGTAGCTTATGACACTTTAAGTAATGAAGAGAAAAAGGCTGAATATGATTTTGAGCTTGATCATCCTGAAGCTTTTTATCAGCCTGGCGCAAATACAGGGACAGATGGCTTTGATAATGCAAACTTCTATGGCCAAGGATTTAACCAGCAGGGCTATTCAGGTTTTAGCGGTTTTGAAGACCTTTTTGGACGTTTCGGTTCAGGTTTTGGTGGAGAGAATTATCAATATCAAAAGCAGCAAAGACAGCAGCGTAGTTATCGAGGTGAAGACCAACATGCCAGCATAGAAGTCGATGTAGCAATTGCATACCATGGCTCAACCCAACAGATCACCTTGCAAATCCCAACTTTAAATGCTTTCGGAGAGCCTGAAGTACAGCGTAAAACTTTACAGGTGAAAATCCCGAAAGGGATGAAAGAAGGTCAACAGATCCGTCTTGCTGGACAAGGTCAAACAGGAATGAATGACGGGAAAAATGGCGATCTTTATATAGAAATTCACTATAAAGATAGCGATAAAATTCGAGTTGAAGGTGCAGATATTTACTACACCATCAATGTTGCACCATGGGAAGCAGCACTCGGACAAAATATTGAAACGTCAACACCTGAAGGAACCAAAGTACAGGTGAATCTGCCTAAAAATGCTAAGACAGGTCAGCAGCTTCGACTAAAAGGTAAAGGGATACCTTGCAAAACACCAGGTCATTTATTTCTGGTTTTAAATATTGTTTACCCAGCTGCACAAAATGAACATGAACAGCAGGCTTATCAAGCTTTTGCGGAAGCATTTTCAGCATTTAAGCCTCGCAATGCTTAAGGAGAGAATCATGACCACTATTCATTATCGTGAAATTGTATGTGATGGACTTAATCATACAGAAGTCATTGATGAGCATCATAGTTTTGATTTAAAGCATTTTGCTGAGGTCTGTGGGCAAAGTCCAGAATGGGTTTTACAACTTCTTGAATACGATATTCTAGATACTCGTCCAGAAGACCGTATTCACCAGTTCTTTGGTGATGATGTTTCTCGTGCACGCCGGGCTTATCGTTTACAGCGTGATTTTGATGCCAGTTTCTCTGCAGTGGCGATGATGCTGGATTTAATTGATGAAGTGCAACAATTACGCAAGCAAGTTAAACATCTGAACGTACAAGACTCTTGATTGAGTCTTGAAATACTGAAACGTATTGTTCGAAAAGAACCAATATGTAGTGGTTATTTTTATTTCAAAAACCAACTTTGTGAGAATACTCTAGGCTTATGAATATCAAAGAATGTAATAAAAAAGTGAAAAAAATGTTTCCTGAATATCAGGAATTAATCCATAAACTACGTCATGATGATCCTCATTTTGCTAAAATATTTGAGATTCATCAGGAACTGGATAAAGAAATTGCACAACTTGAACTCAATCCGGTCAATCTCATCAATGATGATATTGAGGCAATGAAGCGTAAAAAACTAAAAATAAAAGATGAAATATATAAAATACTGACGCGAACTGCCCAAGTGAGTGATCTGACTTAACAGTTTAATCTTAATAAGAAAAACAGATCATTCCAGTTAGCTGAGCTTAAGTTCAGCACAACTTATCAGGGTGTGCTTAAAAACAGGATCTCTTTTTATAAAGAATGATTTATAAAAAAGAGAATCTTTATTTTAACTTGGTTAATTTTTCGACTTTTTCTACAGTTTTTTTGACAGATCGTTTAATTGGTTTATTGTCCAGCAGCCAGAACAGGTTGACGTGTTGATCTTTATATTGTTGGGCTAACAGATCAATAACGCTTTTCTCTCCTAAACCCACCAAGTGTCTTCGATAAAAATAATAAATCAATAATATGGTGGTGATGACCATCACGATTAACATCACCCAAAATCCGGTGGGAGATTTCAAACCTGGAATAAACTCAAAATTCATTCCATAAATTCCGGTTAACAGGGTCAAGGGTGCAAAGATTGTCGTGATAATGGCCAATATACGCATATTTTCATTGGTTTGGTTGGCAATTGCGGAAAAATGCAAATCTATGGTCGCTTGAATAGAGGCACGAAGACGAACAATATGTTTTTGAATTCGCTCCACATGACTGATTAAATCATTAATGCGAACCAGCAGTATATCCAGCCGTTCAGGCTTTTTCTTGCCTTTTGAATGGGGGTAATTATCTATAATTTCATCCCTAAACTCTTGCAGGGTATCAATTTGCTCTTCACATAAATCCTCAACCTGTTGAAAAGACATGCTTTCTTGCAATAACTGATCCCATTTCTTAAATCGGCGATGCCCTTGCAACAATTCTTGCTGCCAAAATCCAACCCGTCGGGTCAGCGGTACACGTAAATCCAGATAACCATCCACCATACTGTTCAGCAGGCGCAAGGACAAATCGAAGGGTGAAACTGGAAGTTTTCGTGACTTATTCTGTTCCTGGCTAGAACGAATAAAATTCAGCTCAATACGGGAAATATAGTTTTTTAATGCCATATTCCCTTGCTCACGTACTGTAATCAGGACTTGCGGGGTGATAATAAAACTGACAGGAGTGGTGGCCAAACCAAACATCTGTTCATGCTGTTCAAACGCCTGTTCACCTGTTCCTATATCATCATCCGGGGTAATGAGTTTTCGAAAAATCAGTAAGTTATAGTCATCCATGGTATCAAAAGAACAGGGATGTTCTAAATTTAGAATATCTTTTACATGGAATTCATTTAGATACAAATGGGTATGTTGGTATATTTCTTTTTGCCAAGCCTCTGCGCGATTTACTACATCAATTCGGGTAAAATCAATCCAGATAAATTCAAGCTGAGTTTCAGCATCAGTATTAAGTTCTTTTTGTACAGAAATATGGTGATCTGAAAGATGCTGATAAAAATAATAAATTTTCATTAAAACAATTCTCTATTCACTATTTTAATTTTTTCTTATGCCTGAATAGAAATTTAAGGTACTTAATCTATTAGCCTTAAAATTATGAGCCGAGCCGAATCTTTAAGCAATCAGATAATGCTTTTATTTATAAGTCTTCCATACACAAATTAAAGTTCAAAAAAAGCCCTGAACCCGCCAAAGTGATGACTTTGACAAAGTACAGGGCTTTTCATATATTTTCATTCACATGAGTTAAATCATGTGAATATTCAAAATATTAAACTTGTTCGATGTCTTTCATGGTTAACTTGATACGACCACGGTTATCTACATCAGCAACCTGTACTTTAATTTCCTGGCCTTCTGTCAGTACGTCTGCAACATTGGCAATACGTTCGTTAGAAATTTGAGAAATATGAAGTAGGCCGTCAGTACCTGGCATGATGTTTACAAACGCGCCAAATTCAACAATACGAATCACCTTACCAACGTAAATTGTACCTGGTTCGATTTCAGCAGTAAGCGCCTGGATTTTAGCAACCGCAGCAGCTGCAGCCGCTTTAGTTTCACCAAATACGCGAACTGTACCGTTATCTTCGATATCAATTGCCGCTTTAGTTTCTTCAGTGATTGCACGAATAGTCGCGCCACCTTTACCGATTACATCACGGATTTTGTCCGGGTTGATGTTAATCACCTGGAAGGTAGGTGCATACATAGAAATTTCAGGACGAGCGCGTGAAATGACTTGGTTCATTGCGTTCAGGATGTGCATACGACCTGCATAAGCTTGGTTCAATGCAGCTTCCATGATTTCTTCAGTGATACCTTCAATCTTGATATCCATTTGAAGCGCAGTAATACCGTTTGCAGAACCGGCTACTTTAAAGTCCATGTCACCCAAGTGATCTTCATCACCCAAAATGTCAGAAAGAACTGCGAAACGTTCGCCTTCTTTCACTAGACCCATTGCAATACCTGCAACTGGTGCTTTCAATGGAACACCTGCATCCATAAGTGATAGTGAAGCACCACATACAGAAGCCATTGAAGATGAACCGTTCGATTCAGTGATGTCCGATACAATACGGATGACGTACGGGAAGCGGTCAGCTGGTGGAAGCACGGCTTGAACACCACGACGCGCCAAACGGCCATGACCGATTTCACGACGTTTAGGACCTGATTCACGACCTGTTTCACCTACAGAGTATGCAGGGAAGTTGTAATGCAACATGAAGTTGTCAGTTTTCGTACCTGACAAAGTGTCAACCATCAATGCATCACGTGTATTACCCAAAGTTGTTGTTACCAACGCCTGAGTTTCACCACGTGTGAATAATGCTGAACCGTGAGCACGCTCTAACACGCCCACTTGTACATCTAGGCCACGAACAGTTTTTGTGTCACGACCATCAATACGGGGTTTACCAGACAAGATATTGTCACGAACGGTTCGATATTTTAAGTCTTCGAATAATTCGTTTACTTCATCCGCGATACCAGTTTCGTCATTTTCTGGAACGAACTGAGCAACTGCCTCAGCATAAAGTGCATCAAGTGCCGCATAACGGTCTTGTTTCACTGCAATGGTATATGCTTCAGAGATTTTCGCTTCGAATGCTTCTTTAAGTTTGCCTAGAAGTTCTTCGTTCTTCGCGGGAGCAACCCATGTTGATTCAGTCGCACCGGCAGCTGCAGCAAATTCTTTAATCGCTTGAATTGCGATTTGCATTTCGTCATGACCGAAAAGTACAGCACCCAGCATCTGGTCTTCTGAAAGTTCTTTCGCTTCAGATTCAACCATCAATACTGCAGATTCAGTACCCGCAACCACAAGATCAAGATCAGATTCTTTCAATTGTTCGTGGTTCGGGTTAAGAATGTATTCACCGTTGATTAAACCAACACGCGCGCCCGCGATTGGACCACGGAACGGAGTACCTGCAATTGACATTGCAGCTGAAGTACCGAGCATTGCAGCAATGTCAGCATCCATGGTTTTGTCAGAAGAAATTACAGTCGCTGTGACTTGGATTTCGTTAAAATAACCTTCTGGGAACAACGGACGAATTGGACGGTCAATTAAGCGTGAAATCAACGTTTCAGCTTCAGACTGACGACCTTCACGCTTGCCATAACCACCTGGGATACGACCTGCAGCATATTGCTTTTCTTGGTAGTTCACAGTCAATGGGAAGAAATCCTGACCGGCTTTTGCTTTAGGCTGAGCAACAACTGCAACAAGCACCTGTACACCACCCATGGTGATCACAACACTGTTTGCCTGACGGGCAACACGACCTGTTTCTAAAGTAACAGTATGCTGACCAAATTGAAATTCTTTACGAACAATATTAAACATCGACATGTTTTATTTTTTCCTGATTTTATTCTAGTGGAGACCCCTAAGGTTTGGCATTCACGACCAGCTGGACGAATAAATGACAAAGCTTAGAAGCCGACCTCACCAGATTTTCAAAACACTAATTTAAGACACAAAGAAGGAGCGAAACAATCGCCCCTTCCCCTTACCTGGTTGGAGCCAGGTAGACTTTCTTTTTCAGTCTGACAGCATTCAAAATGCAATAGTCCGAAAAATAAGTTTAATCGAATTAACGACGTAAACCTAAAGCAGCGATCAAAGCGCTGTAACGAGTAGTGTCTTTACCTTTAAGGTAATCAAGAAGCTTACGACGTTGGTTAACCATACGGATAAGACCGCGACGGCTATGGTGGTCGTGTTTGTGTTCTTTAAAGTGACCTTGCAAATCATTGATTTGTGCAGTCAACAAAGCTACTTGTACTTCAGGTGAACCAGTATCGTTTTCAGCGCGAGCATATTTAGCAACGATCTCTGCGCGATCTGCGTTTGTTAAAGCCATTCGATTTCTCCGAGATGCTTAAAAATTACATATGATAGGAATCAATCGATCACTCAATTGACTGCCGTGCATCACTACAGCAAGTGCGCTATTTTAAGGGAAAAGTCAGGTGATTGCAAAAATAGAAACATGTTTTTATCTTTTTATTTCAATTCTTTGATTAGCTACAGTTTTTCTTTTTCTATCTTTAAATTTTACTTAGTGATCCAACAATAAAATTCATATCTTCTATATCCGTTTTTTATTCTTTTTCTATTTAAAAAACAGCATCATTAAGCCTCTACATCCATTCTATCCCCTCATACCCATACAAAATAAAAAAAAGCCCAAGCTAGGCTTGGGCTTTTTTGCGCTGTAGTTTCTTATGTTTTAATAATTATTATTTTATTTATAGTAATAATGTTCGCTTTTTCGCGGTTATTATTATAAACAATCCTTGTGTAACTGGTACTTCCCTGTGTGATTGATTTTGCCATAAAGCTTTGTGTAAAGAAGTCGCCTTTTGCGTATCTATTTGTAAGCTTTTACGTACATTAATTAGCTTTTTAGTAGCAATGCAATGTGACTTGTTTAACAATTTTATTAAAATACAACAACTAATTTATAATTTAATAGTTATTCAATAGACTCCTTTCATAAATCATTTTTTACTCAGCTCCAGGTTATAGATTCCAGCGATTAAATTGAATCTCAAACCGAGTCTTTTGCTCTATTTCGATAACGTTCGGCAAGGATCTTGAAGGTTTTCAGGCTGCCAAAGACATGCTCAATGCCGATTCTTCTTTTATTGATTTCCTGATTATAGTTTTTGAGTTCAGGATCCAATTTACCGCGTCTTTTGGCTTTTAGTCTTTAAAACGGACAGTTAACTTGCTAATTTTAGC
>NZ_JAZQPV010000131.1:0-8485 GCF_045628685.1 Acinetobacter sp. | reverse complement strand
CCTACATATGGGTTAGCGTTCCATGAGATTGCACCACCGTAACCCGTGGTACCGACCTCAGCACGAACAGCTGCTGGTTTAAAGAAAGAAAAAGATGTAACACCTTCATCTGTTACAATAACTTCATCAGCAGCCATTGCAGTACCGGCTGCTGTAGCTAAAACGGATATTGCAAAAATTTTATGTAAATACTTCATTATTTCTCTCCTCAAAAAAAATTTATTCTGATCATTAATTATTCATGATGTGTTCAATATAAAGGACTTAAAATAAATTTTTTATTCACATTTTGCTGATCTTTTGTTATTTCTTGATACAAATGTTCTTTTATGTTGATAAATAATAATTATTTTTATAGAGCTTTTTATATTGCTTACATAAATAGATACATTCAGCTGAATAAAATATTGCCTTCTTCAGCGTATTGTTTGAGTTGTGTTAACACTCTGATACTTTACAAACTTCTCAAATAGAATCCTCACATTTTCTTAAGCCGTCCTTATCGCAGAGTTTTGATAATTAATTCCGATCTCAAGCCACTTTTTCATCTATTATTATCTTAATATAGTGTAAAATCTTGGAAAATTTTTTTGGAAATGGAAGATCATGTCTCAGCTTTCAACAATCATTGAACAGGCTTTTGAAGATCGTGCTAATTTCACAGCGGCTGATTGTCCTGCTGAAGTTCGTAGCGCTGTAGAAGAAGCTATTGCTGGCCTAGATAACGGTACACTTCGTGTAGCTGAAAAAATCGATGGAGAATGGATTGTTCACCAATGGCTTAAAAAAGCAGTTTTATTATCTTTTAAATTAAACGACAACAAAACTATTGAGTCTTGTGACCTTCGTTTCTATGATAAAGTAGATACTAAATTCAAAGGTTGGACTGAAGAACAGTTTAAAGCTGCTGGTGTACGTGTCGTACCGCCTGCTGTGGCTCGTAAAGGTTCATTCCAGGCGAAAAACGTGGTCTTGATGCCTTCTTATGTGAACATTGGTGCTTACGTTGATGAAGGCACCATGGTTGATACATGGGCAACTGTAGGTTCATGTGCACAAATTGGTAAAAATGTGCATTTGTCTGGCGGTGTAGGGATTGGTGGTGTTCTCGAACCCCTTCAAGCAAATCCAACGATTATTGAAGATAACTGCTTCATTGGTGCACGTTCTGAAATCGTTGAAGGTGTAATCGTTGAAGAAGGTTCTGTGATTTCAATGGGCGTATTCATAGGTCAATCGACTAAAATCTTTGACCGCGCAACTGGCGAAATCCATTACGGTCGCGTTCCTGCAGGTTCTGTAGTGGTTTCTGGTAGCCTTCCTTCTAAAGATGGTACTTGCAACCTTTATGCTGCAATCATCGTGAAAAAAGTGGATGCGAAAACGCGTGCTAAAACCAGCCTGAATGATTTATTACGCGAAGACTAATATGTCTTAAGTCTGTGGCATAGCTTTAACATCTTGCGGAGCTATCGCTCCTCATCTCTACGTTCAGACATGATCGTAGAGATTTTTGTTTTTATACTTTCATGTTTTTTGATGTGGTAATTTTTTGTTATGAATACTCTTCGATCTTCCGCTATTCCTGTTTCTGATCCGTCTGCGGGTTTACGCATCACGGAGATTTTCTATTCATTACAAGGGGAAGCCAATGCTGCGGGTTTACCCACGGTTTTTATTCGTTTAACTGGTTGTCCTTTACGCTGCACTTATTGTGATACCACCTATTCTTTTGAAGGGGGTGAACGTCAATCACTAGACGACATTATTAAAACCACATTAGATTTTAAAACCCCCTATATTTGCGTGACGGGTGGTGAGCCGCTTGCTCAGCCCAATGCCCTGCCTTTGATGCAACGTTTAGCCGACCTTGGCTGTGAAGTCTCACTTGAGACTAGTGGTGCTTTAGATGTGTCTAAAGTTGACCCCCGTGTTTCGAAAGTACTCGATTTAAAAACACCAACGTCTGGTGAATCTGCACGAAATTTGCTGAGTAATCTGGATCACTTGACTCAGCACGACCAAATCAAGTTCGTGATTTGTAATCGTGAAGACTATGAATGGTCAAAACAGCAAGTTGAACAATATCAACTTGCCAACAAAGTCAGCACCGTTTGGTTTTCTCCTGCATTTGCAGTAGAAAAAGGTGCAGTTCGGTTGCCTCAACTTGCGCGTGATTTAGCACAATGGATTTTAGAAGACCACCTCCCTGTTCGTTTCCAGTTACAATTGCATAAATTGCTCTGGAACGATGAAACTGGTCGTTAATTTATTTCTGTTCTTGAATACTTATATTTGTTTGGAGATTTGAATATGCGCCCTCGTGCCATAGTTTTGTTATCTGGCGGCTTAGACTCAACAACTTGTTTGGCTTGGGCGCAAGCACGTTATGAATGTACTGCTTTAAGTTTTATGTATGGTCAACGATCGACCACAGAACTGGATGCGGCTCGTGCACTCACCCAACGCGCCGGTGTAGAGCATCGTGTCATTAATATTGATTTAGGTAACCTCGGCGGCTCTGCATTGACAGACCACAGCATTGATGTACCAGAACATGAACAAGAAGGTATTCCTGTAACTTATGTTCCAGCACGTAACACAATATTTCTGTCTTACGCACTCGCTGCAGCAGAAGTTTTTGGTGCAGAAGCCATTGTAATTGGGATTAATGCGGTTGATTATTCAGGATATCCTGACTGTCGACCTGAATTTATTAATGCTTTTGAGCGCATGGCACGCCTGGCAACCAAGGTTGGCGTGGAAGGTAAACCTCTTAAATTTGAAACACCTCTGTTACATTTATCCAAAGCAAATATCATTCGCTTAGGTATAGAACATGGCGTAGACTACAGTCAAACGGTGTCTTGCTACCAAGCAGACGACCAAGGACGTGCTTGTGGCAAATGTGATAGCTGCCGTTTACGTAAACAGGGTTTTGCTGACGCAGGTATTGCAGATCCAACACGTTATATACCGTCATAACAGGGTAACAGTACATGAAAAATTTAAAATCAAACATTATTCTTTCTACATTAGTTTCAGCTGTAGCGTTGATGGCAACTGCTTCAAATGCTGCAGAAACAAACAAGCTCCAAGAAGCTTATAAAAGCACTAATGTAAAATCTGCTTTAATTAATGTTTGTAAAGATGAAACAGGCAAAAGCAAAAAATTATCATCTGCAGAAGTAAGTAAATATTGTACTTGTGCGGTTGAAGCTGACGGCAAATTAACCAACGCGCAAAAATGGGAAATTCAAAGTACCGTTAACCAAAAGAAAAGCCCTGCAACTTTAGCTTTTGTTCAAAAACAAAATAAAGATCTTCAAGCTTGTTTTGGCCCACAACTTACAGCCAAGCTTAAAAGCTTAACTGAAGAAGCAATGAAATCTGCTCAAGCGAAAAAATAAGCTGACCTAGATGTAAAAAAGCCTGCACTTTTGATCTGACCCCCGAAAGTTGGACGGTTTGATTAAGCAGGCTTTTTTACATCTGGATAATTTATGCACTCTCAAAAAAACCAATACCCATCTTTAAAAATTGTAGTTCCTCAAAATTATGGTAAAGGCAGTTACTTACTTTTAAGAACAAAAACTTGAATCTCTAATAGCAGATATATCCCTATTTAACTCACCCATTGCTGTATGTAACAGTGATATTCTGTATCATAAAATTATGCCTTTTTAGCGCTCGAATAATAGATCAACTCAATTTAATCAAGGATTAAGCATGACCGAAAATATTCAATTGCCAAGCCAGATCTTCCCGACAACGACGGGCGAAGTCAATTTATCAACCCTTCCATCAGAATGGCTGATTGTGTATTTTTATCCGAAGGATTCAACACCGGGCTGTACCACGCAAGCGATTGGTTTTTCTAGTTTGAAAGATCAGTTTGATGCTTTAAATACTACAATTTTAGGTATTTCACGTGACTCGGTGAAAGCACATCAAAACTTCACAGAAAAGCAAAATCTGACGAATAATCTCATCAGTGATAAAGAAGAGGTATTGTGTAATCTTTTTGATGTGATTAAAGAAAAGAATATGTATGGCAAAAAAGTTATGGGCATTGAACGCTCAACCTTTATTTTCCATAACGGTAAATTGGTTAAAGAATATCGTAAGGTGAAAGCAGCCACTCATGCAGAACAGGTACTAGAAGACTTAAAAGCCCTACAAGCAGCTTGATAGCGTGGACACTGGATTTATAAAAGCCCAAATTTTTTGGGCTTTTATTTTTCTTCTTTTTACTAAGATTGTTTAGGCAAAAAAGATTTTTATAGTTATCCTGCTCTTAGATTTTTAAATATTGGCGATAACACGTGGAGCACACTCATACCAATCGAAAAGACGGGCAAAACAATTAAATACTCGTAACTCTATTCTTAGTTAGCTTCACATTGGCCTGAAAGTTGAAGATTCACTTGCTCTCCCACACCTCCAATACCTTTTCTCATACCAAAATCACTACGGTTAATGACTGCTGAGGCCTGTACATTCAGCAGATTGGTATTAGAAGGATTAGGTTTAAAAGTAGTCACAAACGTTACCGGTTTGGTCACGCCACGCAAGGTTAAATGGCCTAAAACATTATATTTACCATTTCCTAAGTCTTTAAATTGGGTACTTTTAAATTGTACAGTTTTGTATTTTTTAGCGTAAAACAGGTCTTCACCCAAAATCAGATGTCTCACCAAGGGTTTATTGAAGCTCAAACTTTCAACATCCATAACCAGATGGGTCGATGCATTTTGCGGTGCTTTAATATCAAATTCCATGCTCGATTGAACTTGATTAAATTTAGCTTTGACCACTGTCAGTCCCATCGACTTGATCTCAAAACCAACATTACTTTGGGGTGTTAAAATCCATGATTGCGCCAAGGACGGACTACTTACAGCCAAACCCATTGCTACGATAATAAGTCCATTTTTTATTGTTGCTTTCAAATTTAAATCCACCTTTTTCCTGATTTCTTATTGATCGGATTTAGACACACGGTCCAATCTCAGATTAAATTTGTTTTAATTTATCGAATTTGTATTTTCGTTATTTTTATATCAGTTTATTGCAGTTTTTGTAAAACTATTAGTGACTAATGGAAAAAATAATCGATATAATTTCTCGGTAAAATTGAATGATAGGCAATATTTAATCCGGTTTTACTTTATAAAATTTTGATTTTAAAAAACTTTAACTCTAAAAAATGACTATTTGTTTAAATTTTAATAAAGTTTTTAAAATCTCTCACTTGCTTAGAAGGACACTAGCCTTTAGCACTATAACAATAAAAGCGATTCCACAAAAAAGTAAAACTCGCAACTCAAAAAAAATACTTTAAGGCAAATTTTTAAATACAGCAGTTACCTGGTTTTCCAGTGTCCCTCTACTTCAATATTCACTTTCTCCCCTATCCCACCAAATGCTTTTTTCATACCAAAATCACTGCGATTGACCACCGCTTTAGATTGAACATCCAGAAGTTTTGGGTTGGCGGGATTAGGTTTTAAAACCGTATCCAGTGTGACCGGCTGGGTGATACCGCGCAAGGTCAAATCCCCTTTTATACTGTAGTGATGATTACTTAAAACAATAAATTCATGACTCTTAAAAGTCGCAATCGGGTATTTTTCTGCATAAAATAAATCTTTACCTAAAATCATGTTTTTTAGTGAAGGCTTATTCAAGCTTAGGCTATTTATATCCAAGGCAAACTGTGCCGATGCATTTTGTGGCATTTCGGGATCGAAGTTCATACTGGACTGAACCTGCTCAAATTTTCCTTTCACCTTGGAAAAACCCATCGACTTGATCTCAAACCCCACATAGGTTTGTGGTGTCAATGTCCACTCCTGTGCATGTGCTGGAGCAATGAAGTTTAGACTGACCGCAGCAACAATTAAGACTCTTTTTATTGTAGTCTGGACATTCATCTTATCCACTCCTCAGTCGTTGCAATTTCTTGCCCCGACTTAAAAGCTTACTTAAGATTCTTCAAGATTGGTTTTATCTTGTGTGAGGTATTTGTGCTGCAATTGTTGGTAAGTCGATGTGTTCTGAAATTTCTTTAAAAACTCGCTGGTGCCCAGAGGCAAAGCTGATTCAATAATTTCGCCGCGATAATATGCTTCCCTCAGCGGGGTTGCTGAAATTGCCCCAACCAGGCTTTCAAGTTCCACCATCTCCCATTCTGGAAAAAGTTGCAGATAATAGGAGGATTCATCCTTAAAATGACCAATTAAACCCACTTTGGCTTTTGGCTCTACCACTTCAGCTACCAGGGATTTCACCAGTTTTTGCCATTTTTCATCGTTATACACATCAATTACATGCACAAATCTAATCCGTTTTTGATCTTCTGATGAAAAGTTGGATAAAATCATCTGTTCACGTTCAGCCACACTAAAAGGATTTTTAATATTACGTTCATTTTGCGCAGACCCGAGGGCTAAAATCACATTCTGGCTTTGCTTTAATGCAATTTTAATGGTTTGCATATGTGCCAGATGAAAAGGCTGAAAGCGACCAATGAAAACCAGATAATCAAATGTATAGTTCATAACAGATCATATTTTTTATGACTCGTGAGTTGTGTCGCCCCAATAAATATGCGACATAATAAACGCCATAAAATTAAATTAAGTATAAAGCAAGGATAGTACGATGACACTGAGCTGTATTCAACAACCTCATGAACATTTGGATGCGAATTTAGAAAATGGCGTACTGACCTTAGCCATTAATCGACCAAAAGCAAAAAATGCGTTATATGGCGAATTATATCTGTGGATTGCCAAAGCGTTAGATGAAGCTGATCAGAATAAAGATGTGCGTGTGGTGATTTTACGCGGTGCCGATGCCGATTTTAGCGCGGGCAATGACATGCAGGACTTTATGAAGTTTATTCAAACCCCACTTGCAGGCAAAGCTGGGGATGCGCCTCCATTTGTGGTTTTAAAATCGGCTGCGAAATTTTCCAAGCCTTTAATTGCAGCTGTGCGAGGTGTAGCCATTGGAATTGGAGTTACACTTTTACTGCATGCTGACCTTGTCTATAGCGATCAAACTGCCCTGTTCCAGATTCCATTTGTAAGTCTGGGTCTTTCTCCGGAAGGTGCTTCGAGCAAGCTTCTTATTCAACAAGCCGGTTACCACACAGCTGCAGAGCTGCTCTTCACGGCGCAGAAATTTAACAGCGAAAAAGCCCTTAGTGCAGGTTTGGTCAACAGCATTGAAGAAGATGTATATGCGACTGCACTCAAACAGGCACAAATTTTAGCTGCGCTTCCATTGGCTTCAATCAAGCAAACCAAAGCTTTAATGAAATATAACTTGCAGGAAATTCTAGACTGTGTAGATCATGAAGCTGAAATCTTTATGAAGCGTGTAGCTTCACCTGAAATGGCTGAAGCAGTGGCTGCATTTATGCAAAAGCGTAGACCGGATTTTACACAATTCAATTAATTGTTTAATCAATAAATAAAAAGCCACTGAATTGCGACATTGTTCAGTGGTTTTATGCTTTTTAATAGATATAAATTTCAAGCTTTAAAATTTGAGTAAATAAAGATGACCGATTCAAACGCAACCAAAACTGAAAAGAAACGTTATTTTGAACCAGCTCCCACAGATATTGATGTCGAAAACTTCAAGAAAGTTGTAGAAAGCCGTCGTTCTGTACGCAAATTTACTAAAAAACCTATTCCTGCTGAAGTGCTGGATGATTGTTTAGACCTTGCCTTGCTTGCTCCAAACTCGTCCAATTTGCAGCCCTGGACCTTTTACGTGGTGCAAAATCCTTCCAAGAAAAAGCAGTTAGTTAAAGCCTGCTTGGGGCAATTGGCGGCAAAAACAGCATCAGAGCTGATTGTTTGTGTCGCGCGTACCGACCGTATTGATGAAATGGCAAAAAAGAATATCAGTGATTTTCCTTTCCCTGAAGCACCAAAAGCAGTCAAGCAGTACTACAAATTTATTCCCTATAACTATAAAACCGGTTACTTCAATGTATTAGGTAACTTTAAGAAAGTTGCGTTCACGGTAGCACGTCAGCTCGACAAACAGCTTCCAGTGACGGCTTTCAATTCCGCTGATGCCAAGCTTTGGGCCAGCAAATCTACCGCCCTGGCTTGTGAAAATCTGGTACTGGCTTTACGTGCATATGGTTTTGACAGTTGCATGATGGAAGGTTTTGATGAACCGATGGTATGTAAAATTCTAAACTTGAATGATCAGCAATATCCAGTCATGGTGGTGGGTGCCGGTGAACGCGCTGTTGATGGAGTATTCTTCCCGCAATACCGTTTTGAGCGTGATTTATTTATTCAGAAAGTTTAAAAATTTAGGGTCTGTTGACATTTGTTGCTTAAAAAAATAGCGAGGTAGTAAAATTAAATCGCCAAACCCAATTTTACTCTCGCTATGCCTCGTACAATGCTGAATAATCAACACTGGTCTAAGTTACTTTCTATTTTCCGAAATT
>NZ_JAZQPV010000130.1:0-17712 GCF_045628685.1 Acinetobacter sp. | reverse complement strand
AGTCTTTTCGTAGAAGATAACCATTCACAAACGGTCACTCACGCGACAAAAACTGTAAACGACTTTTCTGTGCTGTCCACTACACTATACCCGCATTTCTTTGTGGATAAAATCATGTGCAATTTTAATCCATTTCTTTGTGTCTGTGTACAAATCAGACCACTTAATTCTTAAGACGTCCCAACCTTCTTCACGCAATGCTAAATCTTTTCTTGCATCACGTGCTTTATATTCTTCAAATCGCTGATGTTGCGCACCATCAATTTCTATGCAAAGTTTCTTTTCGACCCAAGCAAAATCCAAACTATATCGTTTGAACGGAAATTCCCGTTGTGCATTCTTGTCTTCGAATTCATTCTCAATAACTTGTATGAAGAACTTTTCTGGCCAAGATGGTTCATTATTCCAACGAGAAGAGCCAATGTTATGGGCTCTTCCTTCTGCATGAGCTTGTTCCATTGAACGAGCAATTTTTATCTTCTGTTCAGCTTTCATTGGTGGACCTTTTCTGCCCTTTGTTTTTGCTGAACATTTTCTTCCAGACTCTGCCACTCTTGGGTCACTTTTATCCAAACCTTTATTCCAAATTGGTTTTGTATCCGTAGGATTTTTAAAGTTTGGATTGTGAGTCTTATGGAAGTGTGAAGCAAGTCCAAGAGATTTAAACCATTTCTCGCAAATAGGACATTTGCTTCTTCCATCGTTTCGTTCAATAGTGTAATCAGTTAGCTTCATACGACTATTTTAACACACATTGCCCTCTGCTGACCGAGCTGGATTCGAACCAGCCTACTTCTGATTAACAGTCAGACCCGCCTCACCTAGAACGGTATCGGTCAGCAGAGGGCAATGTTTTCATTACTGAACCTTTGCTTGCTCTAACATGTCCATGTGCCGAGTAATCCAGCGCATGAAGAACATGCCTTTGTCCTGAGCAAGGAACGTTGCACCTTTGGTGTCTTCGAGTGGGATTGCGAATTCGAAACCATCTTCGCATACGTACCAAAGCTCTCCGTCGGTGAGTCGGACAAACTTCACAACACCACTGACACGATCTTTTTTGATACTCATGATAAGCACCTCTAATTAATTTTTCGGCCTCGTTTAAATCCTTTTGCAAGGAACTCATCGAGGTGTTCTTTCTTAACCTTGACAGGTTTTACACCATCGGTAACCCAGCAAGTTCCAAACTGGCTATTTCCTTCTCCAGTCTGGTGCATAGAATTCTTTGCACCAACTTTTGCTTTTGTTTCAGCCTTATGCATCTTACCAAGGAAAGTATCATAACGCATCTTTCCTTTAGCATGGCTCTCCTTCATTGTCAAACTTGATGCTTTTGAACAATTAGACCTGTATTCAGGGTCCTTCCAACAATTCGAAATTCTCTCACCTTGCTTCTTACGCCTATTTGAATCACTCCAAATTTTGGCACACTGTTCGCTGGTGAATCCACCTTCACCACCATTTTTCAAATTTAAGCAAAGCGGATTGTTTCTAAGTTCTTCGCAAACAATCTCTGCTTCACGCGTTTTAAGCATTTCACGTGAGGGCAGACGTTCAAGAATTTCTTTGACAAAATGTTCCTTGCCATATTTTCTTACTTCTGCTTTAATTCGTCTGCCACTTCCAAGATATCCGTCATTGACGTTTTCAGTAGAGTGCATACCGATATAGAAGCGATTATTCAGAGTGTTGGTAATTTTGTAGATGATATGTTCCATCATCTATTTATAGCAACACTCAATCAGGTGGTATCGCGTACGGGAGTCGAACCCGTCTGAACTGGTTGAAAGCCAGGTGACCTCACCCGAAGTCGAACGCGATGATGTTTAGATGTCAACAAATAAGTGCAGTTTGACGGGGTAATCGTAAAAGGATAACCGTCAGTTCGCGTCCGGTTGACGTAACTTGGTGGGGGCAGTGAGAATCGAACTCACCTCTCTCCGGTTAAGAGCCGGGACTTCGCCAGCAAAGTTTCACCCCCAATAAATCTTTTTAATTCTTCAATTACTTTATCAGCGTTACTAGCATCTCCATAAAGTAATTTTGCTTCAATTCTATAAACTTTCCAACCTTGAGATGTAGAAAATTCATCTCGAATCCTGTCTGACTCGATAATCTCTGGCAACTTATGGGTTGAACCATCAATCTCAACATCAATCTTTAATTCAGGAAACGCGAAGTCGTAAGAGAAACGTTTGTGCTGAAAGTTGTAAATCCATCCTTCAACATTGTTTCTAACTAACGCATCCATAAAGAACTGCTCAGGATAACTCATTTTTGATGAGTGATAAAGCCTGTAAGGAACTTTATCTGGATTTGCATCCAAGAACCGTTTTTGACCCTTTCCAACTGCAAGCTTATGTTCTGCAGTTAGTGGATTTCGTTTTGCTTTAGACATATCAACTTTATTAGGATTTTGTGGACAATGCGAAACATGTCCGCCTAATCCTCTTCCGAGGAATTCTTTACCACAGAATCTGCAAAACTTGCTTGATGCAAGTCCTAAAGCAACATCACGTTTATGATATGTCATAAAGCATTATAACACATTTGGTACCACGAGAAGGAGTCGAACCTTCGTAACCGCGCTTCGTAGGCGCAGCACCTAATCCCTAGGCCGTGGTATTGTTCATGTAGCGATACGATCAGGTTTCATCGCATCGAGTCGTTCAATAGCGGCGTGCGGTGATTCGCCCAGCCCAAGCATATGAATCTTCTCGAAACCATTTTCCTTCGTAATCATCGACTCTTTGTCCTTGATCCCGCCGGTGTACTTACCATCACCCTTCTTGTGCATCAAATTTCCCGTTGCTGGGTCAATCGATCCCCATTCAGGGGTGTGCGCACCGATGATGACTTCCACGTAGTACTTTGCGCCAGTGCGGTGTGATGATACGATGAAGCGTCCGGTTTCGTCGGTGTCGGTGAGGAACCTGGTGTTGAAGTCGGCGTTCATGGTGTATCTCCATCTGGTTAGGTTGTATGGCAGGGGATGATGGAATCAAACCATCGCATACCGGGTCAGAGCCGGTCGCACTATCACTATGCTAATCCCCAACTGATTTTGTTATTTAAAACTTAATTTTTCTACCTTTTCTGAATCCTTTTGCGAGGTATTCGTCTAAGTATATTTTATTAATACTTTTTGATTCAATGTCGTTTGTTACCCAACACTTACCAAATTGTGAATTATTTTTGCCGTTTTGATGTATTGAGTTCTTTTCACCAATCGCTGTTTTGCTTTCAACAGTATGCTGTCGCCCAGCGAAACTCGGTATAACATAATTTTTACCAAGAGATTTTCTAATCTTAACAGTTTCTTGCGCGGCTGCTGTTCGGCTCTTAGCTACTTCTGAACCAGATGGATGAAGCATATGACCAAGCTTTGCAGCTTCAGAAGCCTTGTTTACAAACTTAATTTTATGTGCTTCATTGATAAACCCGCCTCCACCACCAGGAGCAATATTCATGCACATTTTATTGGTGAATCGCATTTCATCCGTTATTAGTAATTTCTCATAATCTTTCGCTTCCTTACGTGTTTCAAAGAAAGCAAGAATTATCTTTGTATGTTTTTCTTTACCATGGTAACGAAGAGAATTAGTCAGATAAGTACCGCTACCAAAATACCCATCGTCTAAATTATCTGTTGAATGTAAACCAATGTAGAATTTACCGTCAATACGATTAATCTGATAAACATAATGGTATTTTCGTTTATCTGCCCTTTGTTGTTTTTTCATATAATACCCTTAAAAAGGATATTTATGCAAAAACGAATATGGTCCTTGGGGCAGGAATTGAACCTGCGTTGTCTATTCGACCTGGATTATCGGTCCAGTGCCTAACCATTCGGCCACCCAAGGAATGTAATGTACTGACCTCCGCAAGCTGGACTCGAACCAGCAAAGGATTTCTCCATAACCGATTAACAGTCGGTGCCAATACCAAATTCTGGTCATTGCGGAGGTCAGTACACTATTGAAACTGGTATCGCATACGGGTTTCGATCCCGTCTACGCTGCTTGAAAGGCAGCTGACCTCACCAGAAGTCGAATGCGATGTAAAACTGGCACCCAGTGGTGGTTACGCTCCACCTCACCTTGTTTCAAAGACAAGTATCTGCTCTAATCGATTTACTGGGTATATCTTAAAATCTTTTCTTTGTGAAGCATTTATCATGCAGGTGCGGTAAATGTCTTTTTAACCAAGGTCGAACTTTTTGTGGGGTTATTCCAAGTATTGAACTTGCTTTCTGAGCCCAGCCGAACTTTGTAAAATCAATACTTGAATTAAGAATTTCATTCTTAACATTTTCCAATTCTAAATCACGAATAACTTTTTTATTCTGCAATTCGTGCAGATCTATATTAGTCTTGTTCTTTTTCCGTGAATTTCTTCCAGCATATGTCGAAGTTTAAGAATGGCAATTAGGACACAAAAATTCTAAATTAGAAAGTCGATGATCATTGTTAATACCATTTTTGTGTTCAAGCTGAAGCGTTATTTTCTCGCCTTGCCATAAACCATCACACTTACATTTTCGACATTCGTATTTTATTAAATTATGCTGTAAAATTAACTCCTTAGCATAACCACGAAGAGCCGAAGAATTTTCTACAAAAACTTCCTCAAGAGTTAACTTCATTTTTCTTTTCGGTGCTGCGCAGATGAAATGACTGACATCAATATTGAATGTTGCAATCCATTTCTTCACAGTAGTAATATTGCTACCTTTAGAAATAATACCAAAATTTAAACAGACTTCCGAATAATTGTGACTTAATGATGTCACAACCGCTAATTCTTCTCTCTTTAATTGCCAATTTATCATAATTTGCAGTAAAGTTGTTCTGGCTGGTCAACCTGGAATCGAACCAGGACCGTCAGTTTTGGAGACTGAAACGCTGCCACTACGCCATTGACCAATTGTATTTTCAAAACTTCATCTTCCTCCGAATCCTAGCTGAAGCTTTCCTCGGAATCTTAATGGAGTTTTGAAAATAGCCCTCAAACTTCAATGAGGACTATAAACATTTCCATCCCTTTGTCGCGCATAGGCAGTCTGAAGAGTATTCGACTGATTCGAAGCGGTAACCGGCTCTATTTCTATACCGCGACCCTTAGTTCATCTCACACCTAAGTTTCCTAACGCGGTTTCTTGCTAAGTTTTAGTAAAACAAAAGGGTCCGTACTTTCGTAGGGACCCTGGCTTTGTGATGGAAGAAGCTTCTTTAGCTTACTTTCCTCCCTTGGCCAGGGCTTTTATCAAAATGTTCATTACGCTCGAAGCGCATGGTGTCACGTTGGCAATTCTGCCACTGCTTTTCCATGTGAATCGTACGTTTAATGAAGTTCATGATAAATCCTTAAGTTTGTTCCTGCAACATCGTTTGCTGCAGTAGTGTAATTATATACAGAATTTTTTAACTTGTACAACATTTTTACAACCTGTTTTTGCTACTCAACCTGAATTTCATTTCCTGCATTCGACTTTGTTGCTTGGTCGATGAAGTCATTATAACATGCATTCGGGCTTTGTACAACATTTTTACAACCTGTATTAGAGGGGATACCAAAGTGTTCCCGCACGTACCATTTGCACCTTCCTTTTAAAGAGAAGGTTGATGGATGGTATCCCTTCTGATACAGACTGATGACGGTGAACTTTGTTCACCGTCATTCTTTAACGCTCCCAAGGAAAGTAGTCCATTCGGCGATAGCTTCGGCCACAATCCTTGCAATGGTATTTTGAATACCTACCATCGCGCTTTATGAACGCAGCTCGATCATGATCGCACTGAAGAGACTTCATTAAGATCAACAACTTTTCGAACTGCGTACAGATGTACTTCAACTTCTCCATGCTCTTCCCCTGTTGCTTGCGGTAGTTTTATTTTACAATAGAGCCACTCTACGTGTTTTAACTACCGTCAACAAGGGAAGAGCTTGTTGCGATTACTCGCGGACTTTTTTCTTCGTTACGACTGGTGCTTCAGCAACGGGTGCCGGAGCAGGTGCAGCTTCGACCACTGGTGCAGGTGCTGGCGCCGGTGCAACATAGGTCGCCGACGTTGTCTGAGACACGTAGGATGTTTTCGCAGGCGCGCCGAACTTGTACACCAGGCCAACCGAAGCCACGTTCACATGCGAACGGACGTCGCTGAAGTTGGTGCGGTGATATTCGTACTCACCGCGAACAGCCAGTTTCTCGCTCAGCTTGTACTGCAGCCCCAAACCTGCTTTCGGCTCGGTTACATTGCGATGGCCGCTGCCGAAGAAGTTTGATTCTTGCTCAATGCGAGTACGAGTCACACCCACACGGCCTAGAACATCTAGGCGCTGAGTCAATGGGACTGTGCCGACCAGATCGAGACCCAGCCCACGACCGCCAATGCTACCGTGAGCAGCGCCGTTGGAAGCTTCGAAGTCACCCAGATCGAAGTACGAAGCTTCGATACCAAAGTTGCGGTTCAACTGCTTGCCGACGAAGATCTTACCAGCAAGATCTTTGTCATCGATGGACACACCGTAATCAGGTACGCCATGCAGGCGGCTTTGGCCGACACTGGCACCCACGTATGTATCGCCAGCAAACGCTGCTTGGCTGGTGAAAAGAACTGCTGCTACGAGAGCGATTTTGCTGAGTTTCATGTGTGATAATTCCATTTTAGTTAATAATATGGGCAAAATGCAGTAGTGCATTCAGTAAGGTAATTATATACCTCCCAGGGAATTCGTTTCTGGTATTTCAGGTTGAACAACACTAAATATATGTGTTGAATTATTCAGAGGTTAACCATGAAAGACTATCTTCAGAAGAACATTACGATGTTGTCTGCTATTACAGGTGTCGCCTTCGTCGTCATCTTTGTTCTTCTCGTGCTGCTCTTTAGCGCAAGAGAGCTACAACAGAAGACGCTAGATCGTGTAGATCAGATGGTGACATCACAAGCTGATCTGCCAGGAAAAAAGAATCAGATCAGTGACCGATCAAAATATGAAATACAGACACTGTTTAAAGACAACCCCTATGTAGTCGGCGCATACACAGCAAAGATTCACTATGAAAAAACAGAAAACCCTATCATTTTCATTTATGCGAAGAATACAATTATCAATAAGCTGTACACAAACTATGATGAAATCCAACGGTCCGGAAAAGGTTTTTCTTCTAAAGAGCTAAACGGGCGTAGCGATCAGTCGCTACGAAACTCTGAAGAAGCAAAAACAGGGCTCATCAGGTGCGACGAGCTTAGCTCTACTAATATTGGAAAGCTTGCCCCGGGGATTGACAAGGTTGTGAAGGGCGTGTGCCGAGCTACTATCCCACCTTTTGATGAGAACGTTAACTTAGGCGTAGTGGTGATGTTGAACATTCCGCCAAATATCAACAGCAATGAGATACAGGAAATCCGTCGAATCCTGCTTCAGCTACAGATTGACATTTATAACCGAGACTTCCAAGGCCGAGAAACTTGGGCTCATCTTTAAAATGTTCGAGCTGCTAAAATAACCAGGGTAATTAACATAACAACTGACATTACTGCAGTTGACAAAAGAATCATCCCGAGATTCTTTTCAAGCTGACTGTATCGACGTAACGAGACCGTAAAATATTCTAATCCGTCAATATCATTCCATGCAGATACGTGTATCTCAATTGGAAATTCATCTTGATGTTTATCTAAACCGTACATGCGAAGGGCATGACCAACAACGTTATTTTCCCCTTCTGCATTGTACTTGACCAATTCCTGTGTGTGAAATTCATGGAAGCGCGATGGCATTAACATCGTGATTGGCTTTCCGCGAATTTCATCATCGCGGTACTTAAACATCTTTCGAATAGTGTCATTGAAATCTACAATAAGCCCAGCTTTATTGCAGACAATGATACCCGTGTCGATGGAAGAAGCGAACGCCCTGAACTGTGGGTTGTTTGAGAGCAGCGCGGTCTTCATGACATCACACCACAGGTTTGGTCGTCTACTTGACTTTCTAAGTGTTTCATGGTGAGAATCCTTTATTGACGATTCTCTATTTATCTAATTGTTATAAGTCGGGTACGATTGTCTCTCCCCATGGCCAGAGATTTCCCTTTCCAGCAACGAGGTCTTGAACGTCACTTGAGATTGCCATATTCATTTGATATGGGCGGAACCAGACGTAAATCCAGAACTCATTGTCCCATATACACATGATGAGGTAGGAAAGGTGTCCCACAAGCCAGTGAATCCATGAAAGTGGCCAGGCGAGCGGGTAAAGGATAAGTTGAAAAAATCTTTTCATTTGAGTATCTTTGCAAGTTCTTCTTTCTGTTTTTGAAGGGTAGTGGCATCCTCGCACCCTTTTTCAAGGGCCTCAAGATCATGGACGCGGATGACGACGGTGCGCTCAATAAGCTGCGGCATATTAAACTTCACGCACTCACTACCCTCAGCAGCTTCACGGATTTCCTGTGGAGATACCGGATCCGCTCCATGAGTAGCTTGGTGTATGAGGAAACAAAAACCACCAATGGCGCCGGCGACTAACAATAAAAAGATCAAGTTTTCTAAATTACGTTTAGCCCATCGCCGTATACGGCCTGGGGCTTGGGCGATTGGAGCAAGGGCCCAGCCAGCACGAAGGATGCGACGTGACCACATACGACGAGTTCCACCTTTCATTTTTCAAGCTCCTTCTTGCAGACTTCACAGGTCATCTGCTGGCCTTCGAAGAGGACGTGTTTGTGCTCGCACTTCGATTGAATGCTGAGCAGCTTCTCCTGAGCATCAGCCAGGAATTGAGTGTACTTCTTGATTTCCCATTGCAGCTCGCGCACGTCCTGTTGATCAATTGCTTCACGGCCAGACCAACCTTTTTTGATCTCGATCATCTCATTCTCCTGGAGTTTCGCCGCCGCTGAACTCAGCGTACAGCATATTTCGTTCTTGTTGGGTGAGGGCACGGCCGCTCTTCACCTCAACTGCGTTGATGCTTGTAACCGAAGCGCATGAACTCACGAGCGAACTTCGGCGTGTACCCGTCAAGGGACTCTGGCGGGCGAAGAAAGAGGCTCATACATCGAGCTCCTTGATTTCTTGTTCAATCGAGAACCTTCTTGCTTTGATGAGCTCGGCGATTGTGTTGTGAAAACAGAACTGCTCAGGGTTGTTTCCATTGTAGGCGTCGAGACGCTCATTGTTCTGTGCCTCGAAGTCATCGAGGTCAATCAGGACCTGACGGAGCTGATCCTGTTGATGGCGGTTGTACAGTAGTGCATCGATGAAATCGTATGTTGGCAGAATCTTCTCGATAATCCTATGCGCTGCCTCACGCATTTTCTTTTGAGGTGAATTATCATAGACATCCTGCAGTAGATTGAAGTCATCATCGATCGTGTCAATGAACGCGATCAACTCGGCCGTCGGCTTCGCGAGGATTTCTTCCTTCGTTGGTGCAACCCAGTTGTCGTAATCCTCAGTCTTGACAACTCGACCGTTGTTATTTACATTTTGAATGTCCATATTATCACCACTTTATGTTGATCTTTTGTGCTTGATCACAAGGAACATAATCAGGAGAAAGACGAGATAAAAGGGAAACAGGAAAATGTTTCCCAGAAGTTTTAACGTCTTCATTTGGCAAGCCCATTTGGTGTATAACCTAGCTCTTCGCAAAAGTACAATTATTAGAAAATATTGTTAAGCAAGCTCATCTCGTAAGCTGATCGTTATGCCTCGATGAAGTTCTGCTTGTTCATCGTCTTTGTTCAAGCAACTAAGGCGTAAGACACCACCATTATCAAGTGCATCTTGGATGTCTTCATCTGTGACGTCATGCTCACCAAGCAAGGCGTGCCAACCGCAGCTGGAGCAGGCGCCTTCGTTACACCACCTACCAATCAATACAGACTTTGCATCTTCGATCGTTGAATTCATGATTAGCCTGGCTCTGCAGTTTTTTCGAGTTCAGCCTTGACCACGCCTGCAGCGGCCTTGCCGTCGTATTCGCCCTCGTGGAGGGCCTTCAAGTCTGCGATCACAACGCCCATTTTTGGCTTCGCACCATCACCTGACAAGCGGCTTGCGATGATGCTTCGCACCGTGCGAAGCAGAGCTTCTTCACTCAGCTGCGGCTTGGCGGCCGGCATGAAGATAGCGTAAAGATCATGCTCGCGCATTGCGTTGTTGAAGCCGTCGGTGTTGTTGAAGTTCTTCGCGTAGCCGGCGGTTTCTTTGGCACTGCCCATGAACTTGTCCAGGGTTTTGATGCAGTCCTTGTCTGTGACCGCGCGCTGCCCGTCCTTCTTGGCGATGTCCTCGATCGCCCCGATCAGGGTGGTGAGGGTCGTCAGGGTTTCCTGATTGCGGGCTTTGCGTGCCTTCAGGTGAGCTTCTTTGATTTGGTCGATGATGGTCACTTGTTCTCCTTGGTTGTGTAGGACCATTGTAACACGGTGTGTAGGATGAGTACACACCAGACGGTAGGTTAAGGGTGGTAAGACATCGTCGGTCGACGCACTGGGCGGTTGGTCAGCTTCGTGTACTGATCAGCTACGTTGTTGAAGAGATTGATGTGCTCGCGAAGGGCGAGCATGGTACCAGGTCCGCTATCACCGAAGGCATTGATCTCGGACTGAGCTTGAGCGATGTTTTCGTACAGCCCTTCAGAAGCTTCACCGAAGAGAAATTCTTGGGCGTAGACGAGGAATTCGTCTTTGGTCATTGCCTCGTGGGCTTTGAAGACCCACGAGGACCATTGACGATTAAACTGGATGAGGGTATATGTTTTCATAGGTTCATTATATCATTAACCTATGAAAATGTGTTAAACTATTTGCACGTCACGATAGATCAGACAATGCAAAGTGATGCGCCACATTCTCCACAGAACTTCACTCCTGCTTTATTCGTCTCACCGCAGACCGTGCAGTTCGTCTTGGTCTTGACAGTGATCGGCTTCGTAACTTCCTTGCCATCCATCTCACCCAGAACATGAAGCACCATCACGTGTTTGACACCATCGGTTGGGAACCACGAAGCCGCGTGGAACTTCTGATCTGAGACTGATCCAGCGACTGTGATGCCAACTTCGGATTGGTGGGCCCTGGTTATTGAAACCGGCTCGCCAACGTTTGGATGGCCATGTGCGGTGGCGCCTTGCACACCAGAGCCAAGCGACACTGAATCGCCAAAGGATGTATTGTTTAGGAAATAGCCAGGATCATAGGGCGTGTAGCTGCCATCAAAACCTTTTGCCACCCAGCTGGTTGGTTTAATCACACCAGCGAACTGTCCAGGACGTTCAAATTCGAACTCCAAGCGGATCAAACCGTCATCAATTTTGTTTCCGCGGTGTTCAGACACAGCTGCAGTTCGTTCGATGAACTTGAACTTGTTGCCTTCAGCAAGGTTTCCGTTCTTGATGAAGCGCTCCAGGTCCATGCTGGAGTTCGGTTGAATAACGAGAGAAGTTCCGTCGGTCACGTCCGTGCCATCAATCCAGACACGGACGAGGGCTTTCACGGTATTAAGGTTCTTGATGAGCAACGTGTACTCTGACCCGAATGGAATGAAAACTTTGTCTTTAATCTCGCGGAGAACGCGATTGTTGGCTTTAACGGCGAGCGCCATTTTAGAATCATACATCATGGTTTTTCCTTATTTAAACGGCCTACAGAGTAAAGGCCCAAAATTAGACTCTGTTAAGGTGTCTTTCGACACGATCCATGTAACTGCTAATGAATATATTATATAACATGTAGAGCTCCGCCGTTAACCAATAAATATTGATTAGACATAGGAGACATCATGGTATTCTCAAGGGAAGAAAGACGTTGGCAAATCGGCGCGCTCATTCAGTGCTTTATTGCGCTTGCCATCAGCTTCTTTGTGATGGGTATTCACAAAGAACGAACTGATATAAGAAAGAAACCAGCAGCTTCTTTCTCTGAAAAATACCTTGCAATCTCTTCCAAATCAAAACAGGAATTGGTTGAGCTAATGAATAGAGAAGATATTATTATTGGTGTCTCTACAATTTCTATCTCTCTAATTTCAAATACACGGCAAATCACATTTTTTAAAAGTGAAAACAGTGGATTGAAAAATGCCTGGGAAAAATACATGGCTTCTAGAACAAAGATTCCAAGCGTATTTACCAATGACTATTATCAAAACACACGAATCACGGAGATTATTAATGGAAATTTTGAATGTCGTTTAACCAAAGATACTGCAATAGGAAAGTTATATCCTGCAGAAAAATTTGCGCCATATGTGTGCTCAATTTCTGTGCCACCTGCTTTTGATGAGTCAGGTGATTTTCTCGGGTATATTAACTTTTTCTTAAAAGGACCAATAACAGATTCTGAAAAAGCACGAATCGCAAAAGAAGCAGTAATTGTTTCCCAAAACATTTATCACCGTGACATACAAGGCTAAGCATGAAACAGCGCACATTTTCTGATCATACAAATATTTGGAAAATTGTTATGATCGCGGCCTTGTTCGTGTCAATTGGCATGCTCTTGGTTTTCGCATTTCAGCAAAAAACACCAATTATTGAGCCGGTTCCTGGGCATAAAATTTTTATGCGTGAGATGAAAGACCTCAATCCTAGTTTAGAATCACAAAATGAACTTAAGCAATTTGTGAACGATCATGACACCATCATTGGGGTAAATATCACGGCAGCTAGTTTTCAACATAACACGAGAACGAATGTCTTTTTCTTTTCAAAAATTGATGAAATCAATAAGACATCAGCAAATGGGCCAAGTGTTATCCCGCTGTTTAATGCCAATGCTCATCAAAATGAACGTGTCGTGCGATTGATCAATGGCGAATTCATTTGCTACTTGACTAGAGACACAGCATTTGGGCAATTGCACCCTGTGCTTTTAACCCATAGTCCAATAATGTGTTCTATCTCAATTCCACCTGGATTTGGAGATTTCGTTGGCTGGATTAATATTCATCTTTCAGAAGTTCCTACCCCGATTCAACTCCAGACAATGCGCAAGTTTACAGAGGAATTATCATCAAGCATCTATACGCGGGATGTATTAAAGAAATCGGGAGATGGCCATGAAGGTGGCTCGAACTAATCCACCTTCACGACTTACTTACGGTACTTCGAAGCTTCGCGGTGTGACATCTGCTTCGGCTCTTCTTTTGGGATCATTCCGTCCACGCCCGCTGCCTTGAGCTGCTTGTGCGAGGCAGCTTGACGTTTGAAGAAGTACTTGCCATTGGTAAACCAGCTACCGTCGTAGAAACCAGGAACCTTCGGCGCCTCGATCTTGTCACTCATTGGTGCGTCAACCATCACCAGCTTGCCGTGCTTTTCTTTTTCCGCGCGCGGTAGGGCATTCCAGGCGCACTTCAGCATATATGACCCCATGAGCGGTTGAGTGAGAGCCCACTCAGGAGTGAGATGGTATTCTGCAACCTGAGCAGGCTTCGCCTTCGCGCTGTAGACCCACCAGATGCCGTTCATGCGGATCAGGTGGGTGTCCTCGTTGAGGCGGTGATAGATGGAACGGAGCTTCTCTCCTGCCTTCTTCGCCTCTTCAGCTTCGCGCTGACGACGATGCAGGTGGCTTTCCTGCTTCGGCGCCTTGAAGATTCCATCGATCGGGTCGACGTAATAGGTCGGGTAGTTCGGATTGCCGGCGGTGATCGGGCGATACTTCTCAATGCTGTTACGGTAGGTGTTCAGCGTGCACGGCTTACCATCGACGATATAGACCTTCAGTTCAACGTACTGGAACAGGTGCTCGAGGATGTGATTGTTAATGACCTTGCGCTTATCGAAGGTCGAGGTGATCTCAGAGTAGACTTTGTCCCAAGGACGACCAACGCTTTCGCGGAGGAAATTCTTGAGCGGGTTCAGGTTCTCGTTGAAGGACTTGCGGCCGCCGTTACGGGCGTGACGACGGCGGGTGTGGATCGATTCTTTGCCGCCGCTCATGTCCTCATCGAGGACCTTATTGGCCTTGGCATTACGAATGTCTCCGAACTTGCGCTTGTGGCCAAGGCGTTCACGCTCGGTCAGCTGCTTGTTGAAGTCATACCTCATAGGACATTGTGCTCCTTCATCACAGTATGGGTTACATTATATCATGTAACCCTTTGAGTGTACACACCATTTATTTTGCAATAGTCATTGTCGCAACTGTTGCTAGAAACGTGATGGTGTTCCCATCTCCTACTCTGTAGGAGATATCAGACGTATAGTCCCAGCCATTGTCGTGGGCGAAAAAATTAGCCCGGCCAAAATAGTTGCTCAAAGAGACTGCAACTTGGTCAGGAGTCTGTCCAAGTTTGATATAAATTTCTACACGGTCTCTGTAAGCTTTAACCTCAGCATCAGAGGGAGCAGCAGCGACAAGACCTGATGCAGAAAGTAGTATTGCAAAAATAAATTTCTTCATTTGTTAATTTTCTTCAACCATCCAATAGAGAGAATATACAACGAGTTGTTAGTCCTGTAGGACACAGGCGTCATGCTGTGTCGATACAGATCCGGGCGAAAGATCATGATACGCTCACCGATTTTCCTGATTGGCCCATGAACAACAATTTCTCCAGTGCCAATGCATGGCTTATTCAACATTGCGTTCAGCCGATGATGTTCGTAGCCTTCGACGACTGGATCCACATGTTCAGGAATCCCAACACCATTAGGTATCTTAAGAAGGTAGCAGTCGAACTTGAAGAGCTTAGACTGCAGCAACAGAAGTTTGCTGTAGCCACTACCTTGACGTCCACGGTCCCATTGAAGCCATTTCATAATCACCTCCTATATGCATATTATAACACACACGCTATGGTATTAAGGAGATGCCTTAGGACCCTTGGATGGCTTTGGTGGGTCATTATCAGCATAAGGGTAATCGTTTTCACTTTCACCAGGTTTTCGTGTTCTAGTATCTGCAGGAATGTCGGCAGCATCAGAAGGGGCATTTCGATTTGGCCGCGATGATAAACGAAGCTGCCTGGCTTTTTCGTCAGCCTCACGACTGGCTTTGTCAATTACCTCAGCGTGGTCATTTAATCGAGCCATCATGTACCCAAAAAGTATGTTACACGCCTGTGCTGCATCACCATTTCTATCTGGTGCCGTTGCCTTGATACGCATTGCAAGAAGTTCTTTGAAATCGCCATCATTAAGCTTTGCATTATCCTTGATACGAATCAGCCGTTGGAAAAAACGAGCTTCAGTCCTAACAAACTTAATGAGGGCCCCAGCAGGAGGGCGAGGATTTGCACCCATTTGGGCTTTTGCTTGTTGATCGTACTTCTTTATTTTATCTCTAGTGACTAAATTTGCTTTAATCAAAGAGTTGTTAAAACCAATACGAAGTTCATCGACACGCTTTGACAGAGCACGATACGCTGCCTCTGCAGCATCACGAGATTTTTTTGTTGGATAGCGGGTCAACATGTCTGCAGACCCGCCTGATCCATTAATATTTGGAAACTTAGTAAAAAAATCAGTAAGCCAGTGATTCATGTCATCTGCAAGATCACGCTCATCCATGTCCTGAACCTTCTGCTGAACCTTCTCAAGACCAGCTTTAGTTCGGCTATACCCACCTTTGATTGAATCAATGATGCCAGCTTCATTCAGCTCAAGCATCTCCTGAAGAAGTGGCAGGTTCATTATTTACCCTTCGATGGTACTGTATCATCAAGGTCAGCGTCATCATTAAACACGTCATCGCTCATTTCATCGCTGTCATCTTCATCAGAGCTATGACCATTCGCATGGTCAAACTCACGGTCAATTTGATTTAAAGCATCCTCGAGCGCTACAACTGCCTTGATTGCATCACGGGCGGGGGTTTCGCAAGATGTGTCCATGTTGAAATCCGTTAACTTCATGTAGTCGATCCACTTTTGATTTTTCATGACCTTCTTCATCTTTGTAACCTGCGCAAAGAGGTCATAGAACTCATCAGTGAACTCGCCTGAGTCTGAGTAGCCCCTTGCTTCGGTGAAAAATCCACCACCTGAAGCTTCATTAATTTGAGTAAATTCTTGGAGATGTTTGAGTTTCATAGCTTGTCCTTAATAAGTGTAAAGTGTAATTCTATTTATTGACCTGGGCAACAAAAAGGGTTCCACGAGGGAACCCTTTTCCGGCCGCTATTTGCTAACTAATGCTGTATTCCGTGCGTGTGTATCACTACGAGGTCAATCATAGTATGGATCTTTTGGTTTCAGCTGATCGTAGCGAGCAAGTAATTTATGATACGCAGTTTCCCCATCAATAGGGTCCTTGAAAGCCCGAAAAATATCGATAGATGGCGTTTCATTTGGTAAATTCCATGTCAGGCCACGCGAATGCATCAGGTGGTAGGCTTCTATCTTGAGGGCGAAAAGGTCAGCCCACTTCACCACTACTTCGCCAAAGGCACGATCGGCTGGCCACTTATCAGCGTACCCAAGCTTCAAGGCCTTAAAGATAACGGCATCCATTTTCTTCTCTGCTGCGCTATATGCCTCGTAGATACCAGGCAATCGCTTCACGGGTGTAGGGATGTCGGTTAGGTATGCTTCATGAAAATCATGCAATAACCCGTGGAAGGTGATCATGATGCGCTTGTTCTCGTCCACGTCCTGACCGCGAACTCGGCTGACGCAGTCAGCCCAGAAGTCGAACTCAGAGTCTTCGGCATTTTCCTTAACCAGCTCATGTGGGTTAAGGATGAGCAAAGAGTTAGCCTTCTCGTCGCAAAAGCGATAGAACATCCCGTTCAGCTCTGTGCCCGGTGTGAGCATCTGCTCAATATAGTGTGACACCTCAACTGAGTGTTGAGCTACCGTATAAGGTAACCTTGATAGAGTATGACCGACGTACCGATTCAGCCGAGACAAGGCCCATGCGATGTCCTTCACGTCAATGTCTTCGACACGCGGATTGGCAAGGTCAATCATTTTACCAGAGACTGTCTCTGTAGAGGTGGCTGCGATAAATTCGTTCATGTGTACTCCGGTAATGGGGTGTAATGGGCCTTGGGGTGGTGGCGGTTGTACTGTTCACGTGACGACATGCTAGCGCAGTAGAAGTCTATGATTGGGTAAGATTTAACCTGCTTTGGTGTAAAGCCGTCTTCGTCCATCTCGATCTCAATGACCTTGGCGCCATTGTATTGGCTGTCAAGGCGATGCAGACGACCAGTGATATGTGCCCGAAGGTGTCCAGCGGTGTTCCACTGATGGCCGAACTTGTGCTTGCGCCCCTGCCTTGCGAGCCGCACGTACATTGGCTTGGTCTTAGCCGCCAACTGAAGGTCTGGTTGTGCCAGCTCAATCATGTAGACAGCGCGTGGGTTGTTTGGAATCCTCAGGGAGTTTGTGAAGTTTCGCGTGATGAACTCGTCGTAGGTCATCATCGTAGCGGAACTTGCCTTCAAACCAAGTTGCAGGTTCCTGATCTGAATGACCGTCACGCTGTCCTTGTGTGACTGCCTGTTGAACTTCCAGTTGCCGTAACCCGGGTTGCTCGCGTGCAGCAGGTTCTTTACACGTGAAGCATTGTTGAAGAATTTTGGGATGGTGCCGATGCGGCCACCAGGGCCCATGTAACAGACAGTATCGTTGATCTTGATCTCGACGATATACGCAGTAGTCATAATTTCTCTTACCAAAGTTCAATAGGGCAGCTCGCATGGAGCATCTTTGTTTTTAAATCCATAAAGCAATTGCAAAC
>NZ_JAZQPV010000129.1:0-35136 GCF_045628685.1 Acinetobacter sp. | reverse complement strand
AGAAACCAAAGTTGAGTTAACCAGCCGTGGCGAGATCGTGATTAACGAGCGCAACGAAACCAATGTCAAAGGTGTATTTGCTGCAGGTGACTGTACCACAGTACCTTACAAGCAGATCATCATCGCGACTGGCGAAGGTGCGAAAGCGTCACTCTCTGCATTTGATTACATTATCCGTTCAGGGCAGTAAAAAAATAGCACCGAGGTTCCCCAAAACCTTGGTACTATATCTCGATTATCTTTGTTATACCTTTTTATAGGAAATCAGGACGCTAACACCCGAGTTCCTTTTTTTATTTATTGTCAGATCAGCCAAAAGCGTCCCCAATCGCTTTCAGCTGTTCCTTTTCTCTCTATAGTTTTTGTTTTCAATCCTTATTTTTATACTTTCCCCAAGGTTGTTTTTAGAAACAATAATGCATCTATTACTTTATTTATTGTTTAAGATTTAAACAGATTCAAGCCTTTAAATTTTTCTATTAATTGTTCTTGTGTTTCACGATGCTCCGGATGTGGAACAATGCATTCAATCGGACAGACATCTACACAGGTCTGATGTTCATAAAAACCGACGCATTCCGTACAACGATTTACATCGATCTCATAGACATTCGTACCCTCGTAAATTGCTTCATTCGGACATTCGGGTAAACACATATCGCAATTGATGCATTTGTCGGTAATCAGCAGTGCCATATTTAACTCGCCTGATAAGCCAGTGAAGATGCCGAAATATCCGCAGTCGAGCTTGGCAGGTTACGGATTAGCAGCGCATATTGCATATCTACATCTGCCGGAACCGGAATCTCAACGATATGACCTGAACCTTTAGCATCTTCAATCAGATTACCTTTTTTGTCTTTCATTTCGGTTAAAGTAAAGGTGATATTGCCTTTAGTGGTCATCAATTCTAAAGAGTCACCGACTACAAAGCGGTTTTTCACATCGATCTTGATGTAATCCCCATTTCGCTCTAATACTTCACCGCAGAAAATTTGATGATCAAAACTGGAAGAGCCATTTTCATAATTTTGATATTCACTATGCACATGACGGCGCAGGAAACCTTCGGTATAACCACGATTCGCCAGACCTTCTAGCTGGGTCATGAGTGCTGGATCAAAAGGCTTTCCTGCAAGAGCATCATCAATGGCTTTACGATAAATCTGGGCGGTACGGGCACAATAGAAATAGGATTTGGTTCGACCTTCAATTTTTAGTGAATGCACACCTACTTTGGTTAACCGTTCTACATGCTGGACTGCACGAAGATCTTTGGAATTCATGAAATAAGTGCCATGTTCATCTTCTTCAGCGGCAAACATCTCTTCTTCATTGCGCTGTAACAGGACGGGCTCATTGAACTGGTGTTGCGCCTGCATATGTGCTTCGTCGGCATCTTTGGAGCAGCAGCCTGAATCCAGATTTTTTAGCGGAATCACATCACCGGTTGCATCTTCCTTGGCATCCAGAACTTTATATTCCCAGCGGCAGGCATTGGTGCAGGCACCTTGGTTGGCATCACGTTTGTTCATATAACCCGATAACATGCAACGACCGGAATAAGCCATGCACAGTGCACCATGCACGAAGACTTCAATCTCCATATCGGGTACTTGCTGTTTGATTTCTGCAATTTCTTCAATTGAAAGTTCACGTGACAAAATTACACGGGTCAGCCCCATGTTTTTCCAGAACTTTACAGTTGCCCAGTTGACAGCATTGGCCTGTACCGACAGGTGAATGTCCATCTGTGGGAAATGTTCACGCACCAGCATAATGAGACCCGGATCGGACATGATCAGCGCATCCGGCTGCATAGCGACCACAGGTTCCAGATCACGGATAAAATTTTTCAGCTTGGAGTTATGTGGCTGGATATTGACGACGACATAGAATTTCTTGCCAAGGTCATGTGCTTCCTTGATGCCAATTGCGAGATTGTCATGATCAAATTCGTTATTACGAACCCGTAAGCTATAGCGCGGCTGGCCGGCATAGACTGCATCTGCACCATAAGCGAAAGCATAGCGCATATTTTTCAGTGAGCCAGCAGGTGAGAGAAGTTCGGTAACGCGGGTTATGCTCATGATGAAATCGAAAGACATAGAAAAAGTACGGCTTTATTCTAGCCATCTGAAATTTTGATTCAACCTAGTAAATCACTCGGAAATACAGTGTTTGGGTATAAAATTCGGTTTTATTTTAAGTCAGAGGCCTCTATAAAATATCTTAACGATTCAATTGTTTTTAGAGTTTTCAAGCGTTTTTAAAATCTGGCAATGATCAATTGTGGTCGGAGTATTACAACTCTTTCTAAGTGTGATTAGTTGCTGTTCAAATATTTGTAATTCTTTAATTTTATTAGAGATATCTTTTAAATGCTGATCAATGAGCTGATTCACTGCACCACATTCCTGCTCCGGATTTTGTTCAAGTTCAATCAGGGTTTCAATCTCTTTTAAAGACATGTCCAAGGCACGGCAACGCTTGATAAAAAGCAGTCTTTTTAATGCGTCTTCGCCATAATAGCGATACTGATTACTTGCTCGAAAATTCGGCTGGATAAAGCCTTTTTTCTCATAAAAGCGTATGGTATCGGTGCTTAAACCGGTCTTTTTGCCCATTTCTGAAATTAAATAAACCGACATATACCCCTCATGCTTGACCTTGGAGTTACTCCATAGTTTCTAATAACTATATCGTATTTAGTATAAACAATCATTGGGGGAATTATATGGCCTGTAGTTGTAGTCATGAACTTGCACTACCTAAGCCCAATAGCAAATTCAGAGCAGCTTTATGGATTGCACTATTCATTAATTTGACATTGTTCATTGTAGAGATAGTGGGTGGGGCTTATGCACATTCATCGGCTTTGTGGGCAGATGCGCTAGATTTTTTTGGAGATGCGGTCAATTACGGTATTTCTTTGGCGGTACTCGGTGCAAGCCTGTATTGGCGCGCAACAGTTGCGCTCATCAAAGGATTGACCACGGCTGTATTTGGTCTGGTGGTGATTGGAAAAGTGATTTATGCCTATCTTCAAGGCATTCCGCCAGAAGCACTGACGATGGGATTGATTGGCGTGCTGGCCTTGATAGCAAATGTATTTACAGCAGCCATTTTATACACTTTTCGTGAAGGTGATTCCAATATGAAGTCAGTTTGGCTCTGTAGCCGAAATGATGCAATTGGCAACTTTGCGGTCATCTTGGCAGCCGTGGGCGTATTTGGTACTGGTAGTCTTTGGCCAGATATTATTGTTGCTGTGATTATGGCAAGTCTGGGATTGACGGCAGGATATCAGGTGATCAAGCAGGCACTGCTAGAACGGGCATCTTCGAAGCAAGTTCAGGTTTAAGGCAATTAAAAACCGGACTTAAAAGTCCGGTTTTAGTTTTAGAAAATCTTATTTTTCAACGAATGCACGTTCAATCACGTAGTCGCCCAGAACACCCATTTTAGGGGATTCTTTTAGACCATGCTGGTCAAGCAATGCAACCACGTCGTCTAGGAAGGCCGGGCTACCGCAAAGCATTGCACGGTCAGTTTCCGGGTTGAAACGTGGCAAACCAATTTTTTCAAACAGTTGACCAGATTCAATGGCAGTGGTTACACGACCTTGAGTGTGGAATTCTTCACGAGTCACAGTCGGGTAGTAAATCAATTTGTCTTTAATCCCCAATTCTTCAAAGAACTCGTGGTTTGGGAGTTCATTTAGAATCAAGTCTTGGTAAGCCAGTTCAGAGATAAAACGCGTACCATGAACCACGATAATTTTTTCAAAACGCTCGTAAGTTTCAGGGTCACGAATCGTCGACAGGAACGGCGCAAGACCTGTACCGGAAGAAAGAAGGTACAGATTTTTGCCTGGATTCAGGTCATCCAGTACTAATGTACCTGTCGGTTTTTTAGAAACCAGAATATCATCGCCAACTTTTACTTTCTGTAAAATAGAAGTTAAAGGACCATCTGGCACTTTAATTGAGAAAAACTCTAACTCTTCTTCATAGTTAGCGCTCGCAATAGAATAAGCACGCATTAAAGGCTTACCATTTACTTCCAGTCCAATCATCACAAATTGACCATTTTTAAAACGTAGCGCAGTGTCGCGAGTGGTTTTAAAACTGAATAATGTGTCATTCCAGTGGTGTACGTGAGTAATCTTTTCGACGTTGAAAGCAGCCATTAAAGGTCTCAATAAATTATCAAATTAGAACAGCTTACTATTCTAATCTAAAAACATTCTCGATAAACTGAATATATTTAATTGACCTTATCAGAAAAAGTGATTATGACTGAGCTTAAAGTGCCCATAATCGGGTATATGAATTCTCCCTACCGGGAAAAATTTGGCATCCCCAGACAACCGAATCTGGTTCAGGTTGAATCTTATATTGAAATTCATGAACCTTATAATGATTTACTGGCATTTGAGGGAATTAATGAATTCAGTCATTTGTGGCTCATCTGGCAGTTTCATGACAATAAGAATCAACAGGACAATGCAAAATTTCGAGCCCAAGTCCGTCCACCGCGTTTAGGCGGTAACAAGAAAATAGGCGTGTTTGCCACGCGGAGCATGTACCGTCCTGCACCCATAGGTTTATCTGTGGTTCAGCTCAAAGAAGTGAAAAAAGTCGGCAAGTCAGTTCGAGTCTATGTCACAGGCAGTGATTTGTTGAATGGCACGCCTATTGTCGATATTAAACCTTATATCCAATATTCAGATGCCGTGATGGATGCACAAAGTGGTTATGCGCAGGATGAGCCTGAACGAATGAAGGTTGTTTGGACAGAAAGTGCAGAACTGCAAAAGCAAGATTTACTGAAATGTCATAAATTAGAGGGTCGAATTGTGAATGAATTGGAACAGGTTTTATCCCTTGACCCAAGACCGGCCTATCAAAATGATGCGGAGCGGATTTATAAAATGAATTTTGCTACGGTAGATATCCATTTCAAAGTCCATGCTCAGCAAGTGATAATTACTGCTATCCATCATGCTCCTTCCTAATGCATAGACTCCACCCACAGTAGCCCAATCAATACTGCCATATGTATAAGCTGTACCGGTGCAAAATACAGGGCAAATTTAAATCCACCAGTCAGGGCTGCATTCAAAGATTTGGCCAGTGTATGGGCACCCAAACCTAACAGCAGGGCGTAAATAAGATGGGTATTGGATGGATCTCCCTGAATAACCACACTTGCCATTGCAGCATGAACCTCAAATAGGGAGGCGAGTAAGGTGCCGGCCAGTAAGCCGGCATTGCCAAGCCATAATTCAAGCGCATAAATGGCGGCCTGAATCAGCGTTAAAGTAACTGCAATAATGACAGCCTCTTTCAGGCTGAACATTTGGCTGTCCGAAGATTCCAAATCTTGGGCCGGTTTTGCCTTACGCAATAATAGAAATGCGCAGGCTACCAGAATAACCATGGCAACAAGAGAAGGAAGGAGCAGGATTTTAAGCCAGGCCCAAGACACGCCACCGACAACAATAAGCAGCAAGACCAAAGTCGAGACACACGACATCAGTGCAGCCCCGGCATTTGGCTGGGCATCCATTTCACCCTTGCGCACCTGCAGGCCTAATTGGGCAATGGTCGCAGTACTGGAAACAAAGCCTGAAGCCAGTGAAGAGAGCATCAGGGCATTTTTAGTTGATAAAAAACGTTTAGCAATATGTGCTAAGGCTTGCACCACTAAAATTAGGGTCAGTAATTTTAAGATAACATAGGGGTTAAGAACTTCTCCCCATAATGGACGGTCAGGTGTGAGCGGCAAACCGATCAGAATCAGCGCTAGTAATAGCAGTCCATCCCGGAATTCGTCTTCGGTGATCCATTTTCCGGCAATATTATGCATGGAGTGTTTGGCCATTAAAATGATAGTTAACAAGACTGCCAGACCAGCTGCCAGTGTGACATTCCAAATACACAATGCCCCAATGAAATAGGTCATTAGAAAGGCCAGCTCAGTGGTCACACCCGGATCTTTTGCTTGAGTTTTAAGCGAAAAAATAGTAATTGCACTCATACTAATTGCGCCCACAACGCCAAAAACAGGCCCGAAGATAAAGCATAGCGCACCCAGTAATGCACAGATCACAAATGAACGAACACCTGCAAAACTATGCTGATTTTCACGTTGCTTGCTGCGTTCACGTTCTAAGCCAATCAGTAATCCACAGCCTAATGCAGCTGCCATAATCATCAGCAGGTCTTGAAATGATGTGCTTTGCAATGACAGATTAAGCATATTATTCACAGGATTCATCCAAAGTCGCTTGGGTAGGGAAAAGATAGCTGCATAATTAAGCAGCCCATTAAGCATTATTCGTTATAAAAGAGTGAAAGTAAAAGCGTAATAGTTTTCAAAAAAAGTTAAAGCGTTTATGTAAATAACCGATGAGAAGGGGATTATTTTAGTAAAGGGCATCGATGCTTTTATATAAAGGTGATTGAAGTCAGATGAAATTTAGTTTGCTATAGTGTGCTTAGGTTTTGGGGCTTAGAACAATGAATTTTAATTTTGAAATGGACACGTCCTGGTGTCTGGAACAACTACAAAAAGATGGACGTATTACCGAGCGCAACAAGCTGCTGATACAAACCACACACCGCCAACGCGAGCAACTGAAATGGCATCCCTTGCAGTGGATTGCACATTTTAATCTGGTCGATCTGTCCCATCCGCAATCGACCTTGACCTTGAACCGTTTGTGTCAGTGGATTGCAGAAAAAGCCAATATCCCTTTTTATATCATTGATCCCTTGAAGGCCGATGTCGGTGCTTTAACTCTTATCATGTCGCAAGAATTTGCCTTTCGAAATAAAATCTTGGCGGTTGAGATTCGGCCGGATAAAGTCCTGATTGCAACCGATCAACCTTTTAAAAAGGAATGGGTGGCTAATCTTGAACATACGATTGCACCGAAAAAAATTCAGCGTGTGCTGTTAAGCCCCGATCAATTACAGCGTTATTTGGTCGAATATTATCAGGTCAGTCGTGCGGTTAACTCATCGCAAAAATCCAGTGCTT
Organism: Acinetobacter sp.; assembly: GCF_045628685.1. Taxonomy (GTDB): domain Bacteria; phylum Pseudomonadota; class Gammaproteobacteria; order Pseudomonadales; family Moraxellaceae; genus Acinetobacter. The sequence continues at coordinate 28,086 of NZ_JAZQPV010000129.1, read as the reverse complement.
ATGACCGTGATAACAAAGGGGTGGAAGCGCTTTTACAACTGGGCGATACGCAAAATCCGGATGCCAATGACCAGCATATTGTAAAACTTGTCGATTGGGTGTTGCAGTTCGCTTTTGAGCAAGGCGCCAGTGACATCCATATGGAACCACGTAAAGACACAGGTAAGGTGCGTTTCCGAATTGATGGTGTATTACATACCATTTATAAAATGCCGGCCAATACGCTGACCGCCGTCATTTCGCGAATTAAAATTTTGGGTCGTATGAATGTTGCGGAAAAGCGTAAACCGCAAGATGGCCGTTTAAAAACCCGTACGCCTAAAGGACAGGAAACAGAGCTGCGTCTATCGACTTTACCAACTGCTTTTGGTGAAAAACTGGTGATGCGTATTTTTGACCCTGAGGTGTTGGTAAGAAGCTTTCAGCAACTAGGTTTTGAAGGTGGTTTGCTAAATGATTGGCAAGCCTTAACTGCACATAGTCATGGCATTATTTTGGTGACTGGACCGACAGGTTCAGGGAAAACCACGACACTCTATTCTTCACTGAAGCAGCTGGCGACGGAAGAAGTGAATGTTTGTACCATTGAAGATCCCATCGAGATGCTTGAACCGAGCTTTAACCAGATGCAGGTCAATAACGGGATTGATTTAGGGTTTGCCGATGGCGTGCGCGCTTTAATGCGTCAGGATCCTGACATTATCATGGTCGGTGAGATTCGTGACCATGATACCGCCAATATGGCAATTCAGGCGGCATTAACCGGTCACCTGGTGTTATCCACTTTACATACCAACGATGCACCATCGAGTTTGACCCGTCTGCATGATTTAGGCGTGCAGCCATTTTTAACCGCCGCAACGATTTTAGGTGTGCTGGCACAACGTCTAGTGCGAAAACTTTGTCCACACTGTAAAACAGAAACTTTTATTAATGAGCAAGAATGGAAGCATTTGACTTTTGACTTTAATATTGACATGCCAAACTTTGTGTTTCAGGCAGTCGGTTGTGAAGAGTGTCGCCATACAGGCTATAAAGGACGTGTCGGCATCTATGAATTTATGCCTTTAAGTTTAGAGACCAAACAACTGATTAGCGCCAATGCCAATTTAAATGAATTACGTCAACAATCCAAAAAAGAGGGCGTTGAACCGCTGCGGATTGCGGGGGCACGTAAAGTTCTGGACGGACTGACCACTTTGGAAGAAGTCTTACGGGTGGTTCCTTTAAATTAGAAGATTTTTTTAAATTGGTTTATTAAAAAGGAAGCAATCTTAAGATTCACCTCATCTTGATTTGTTTTAATAACTTCATCGAAATGATGAACAAAAAGAGGAGGGTTTCAAAATGAAAATGATCTCTAAAGCAGCTTTAGTTACAGCTTTGGTTGGTGCAACAACATTTGCTATGGCAAATACCGCCGTCAATCAAACAGCCCTTGTACCTACCACTACCACGGTTAAACAGGCTTTAACTTTAAAAGATGATACAAAAGTGCAGCTTAAGGGTTATGTGGTAAAATCGGTCGGTGATGAAAAATATCAATTCCGGGATAACACTGGAACGATTACTGTCGATATCGACGATGAGTTATGGCAAGGTAAACCGGTGAATGCAAAAACACCTGTGACCCTCATTGGTGAAGTCGACATTGATTACAAACCAGCGAAACGTGTTGAAATTGACGTTGATGCGGTTAAATTCTGAGTCAGTCGCTCAATTGAGAGAAAGCTATAAGTAGCTTAATCTTATATCCCCCTTATTATTTCTGTTAAAACCACATGAGTGATTCATGTGGTTTTTTTGAATTCAGCCACTTTTAAAGCATGCTATCTTTAAACTATAAAATGTCTCATACATGAGAACAACACATGCGAATCTTACTGGCAGAAGATGATGCTTCCCAAGCAGAAAGCATCAAAACATGGTTAGAAATGGATGGTTATAATATTGATTGGGTGGAGCGTGGTGATCATGCCATTTTAGCTATTGAGCAGCATCAGTATGATTGTGTCTTGCTCGATCGTGGACTGCCCAAAGCCACTGGGGATGAGATTCTCAAAACTTTACGAATGCAGCAGCAACCCACACCTGTGATTTTTATTACCGCGCGCGACAGTATTCAGGATCGTGTTGAAGGTCTGGATTTAGGTGCCAATGATTATCTGGTTAAGCCCTTTAGTCTGGAAGAACTTTCCGCACGCGTACGTTCTCAACTGCGGCAGCATCAAGCAACGGCAGGGCAAGATCTGCGTTATGCAAATCTGGTTTTAGACCCGCAAGCCAAAACTCTGATTCAAGATGGTCAAACCGTCAGTTTAACCGCCAAGGAATTTCAGATTTTGCATAAACTGATGCAAAAGCCGGAACATGTAATCACGCGTGAGCAACTGGAAGAATCACTTTATGCGTGGGGCGATGAAATAGAAAGCAATGCCATAGAAGTGTTTATCTATCAATTACGTAAAAAAATTGGCAGCCAATATATCAAAACCATTCGTGGTTTGGGCTATCGCATGAGTCAGGATTAATATGTCAAAAGTCGTGTCGCTACAAAGCAAACTGATTAAGACATCATTACTCAGTTCAATGCTGGCTGGGGTCGTGACATTGCTGCTTTTTATTGCCATTTCCCTGTATCAGACCATGCAAGTGCAAGATCAGCTCATGGATGAAATTGCCGATATGCTGTTGATTTCGGATGTGACTGTCAGTTCAGGACAACAGGTCGATGAACTCAGCAACGAATTTGATATTCAATATCAACTTAAAGATCAGCAACAGATTCTAACTCAATCAAAGAATTTCCAAATCGGCAGTCCATCCTCAAAGCTCAAAAATAACGCATCGGAAGGCTACGATTTTATTTGGCAAGATCAGCAATTGTGGCGCATGTATACGGCTGAAGATACTGAACTGAATATGTCGGTATTGGTGTTACAACCGCTAGGAGAACGTTTTAAAGATTTGGCTCAAAATGTGATGGGATATAGCGTGATATTGGTGTTGCTCTGGTTGATGCAGTGGCTGATTTTACATTTTGCAGTGAAACGTCAATTTAAGGTCATTTACCAATTGTCCAAACAAATTTCAGGGAAAAATGCGGATGATTTGGCACCAATTCAGCAACAAGCACCTGTGTTAAAAGAATTACAGCCGATGGTGTGGCAACTGAATCAATTGTTACAGCGGCTGAACCAATCTTTGCTTGCAGAACAGCGTTTTACTGCAGATGCCTCTCACGAATTACGTTCACCGTTATCCGCCATTCAAATGCGTTTACAGGTACTGAAACGGAAATACCCAGATTTAGCGCAGGACTTGATCAGTATTCAAAATGATGTCAGCCGTGGAGCGCAGGTTTTAGAAAACCTGCTTTTACTGGCACGTTTAGATCCGACCAATACCAACCAATTGCCTAAAACTGAAATTGATTTACAGCTTGTGGTGATGGATGTCATTCAAGCCTTGCAGCCCTTCGCGGTTGAGAAAAATATTCAGATCCAGACTCGACTTTTTCCTGATCTTTATATCACTGCAAATGAAAAACTCATTTTCAGTTGTATCCGAAATCTGGTGGACAATGCGATTCGTTATGTAGAGCAGGGTGGCCATGTATTTATTGATCTGCAACAGAAACATCAGCAGGTCACGATAACGATCGAAGATGATGGGCAGGGCGTGACAGATGAGGTGATACAGCGTTTAGGCGAACGCTTTTACCGTGCCTTAGGTACAAAAACAGCAGGTTCAGGTTTGGGGCTTTCGATTTGTCAGAAAATTATTGAATTGCATGCAGGTGAAATTCATTTCTCTCAATCCGGGTATGGTGGATTAAAAGTCGAACTGCAATTTCCACTCACTCCCTAGCGCTAAAAAGCAGTATGTTTGTACACATACTGCTTGTTTCCACGGTTATTATTATTGGGCTAATTATTTAGTTGATCAGAATATTTATTTGGTCAGAATCAGTCGATTATTACGGGTTAAACGTAAACGATATTCTTCTCCGGCATGCATAATACGAATTTCGCGGCCGAGAGAAAACAGGTTGTTCGAGTGCAACATAGGTAGTGAATGTGCTACATCATTATTACGTGTAAATAGACTAAATGGTGCGTTCATTCCTTCGACTCCGGGGTGTATAGTGAATGATTTAAATGATAATCATTATCGAATAGACCTGTCAATGTATTATTAAAGATTTTATAAAAAACTCAAATTTGCTTACACTCTGTAATATTTCATGTAAAGGAGTACGGCATGTCGAAACCCACGATTCACGTTGCAATTGCAATCTTGTTGCATCAGGACAAGGTACTTGTAGGATGGCGTGAAGCAAAACAGCATCAGGGAAATAAGCATGAATTTCCAGGGGGAAAAGTTGAAGAAGGTGAAAGTCCTTTAGCCGCCTGTCGCCGTGAAATTTATGAAGAAGTGGGAATTGGCTTGCAGGACTGGCATGCGTTTGATCTGGTACGCCATGAATATGAGGATGTGCTCGTCAACCTGCATTTATTTCATGCCATCGTACCAAGCACTTTATTGAATGAAATTCAACAGCCCTGGACATGGTATAGCCGTGATGAATTACTCAGTTTAAATTTCCCCAACGCGAATCAGGCCATGATCAAGCGTCTGCATTGGGCGCATCAAATTAAAATTTCAGATCGGTTAAATGCACTAGACTCATTAAAACTGGATCAGCTGATGTATTGGCGTGTTGAGGGGACTCAAGCCCAGATTATTGAGATTTCAGGCTTAAGTGTTGAACAATTATCCAAGCTGATTGTCAATATTGAGCTTTACCAGCAGTTAAATTCAATTCAGCAACAAGCCATCTCAGCTATTCATTTAAAGCAGTCACAAGTCATGGCTTTAATGCACGACGATTTAATCACGGGCAAACGCTACATTGCCGCCTGTCATGATTTAGTTTCAATGAAGCAGGCAGAGAAAATGGGGTGTGATGCCATTCTGTTGAGTCCTGTGTTGGCTACAGAAACGCATCCAGAAGTTGGGGTATTGGGATGGGAACAGTTTAAAAATTTAGCTGTACAAGTCGACATTCCTGTTTTTGCTTTAGGTGGAATGCAAGCCGGTGATTTGTTAATGGCTCAGCAGCAGGGAGCTTATGGAATTGCAGGAATCCGGTTTTTATAAAATATAAAAGGATGTATTGAGCTGTGAATTACTTATCTCAATACATTCAGAATTTTATAAGCTTTTCAGCGCTTTTTGCGCCTGTTGAATGGTTTTTTGCTCTTTTTGCTGTTGTGCAGCTTTTAAAATAACCAGCCAAAGTTGCTTTTTCATGGCTTTACTTTGTGCATAACTCAGTCCACGTTGCGCTAAAGCTTGCGCATTTGAAGGTTGGTTTTTTTTATTGGCCACCAACGCCAAATACAAAAAAGTCTCGGTAGATTGTGGTGCCAAACGCTGTGCTTGAAGTGCAGTAGCCTCTGCTTGATTCCATTGCCCTTGTTTATAGGCCAGTTGAGTTTGTTGCATCAATTTTTTGAATGCAGGAAGTTTGCGACCATCATCAAATTGCTGCGTACTTCTTTGCTGAGGAACAACCACCTGCATTTTTTTACGTTGAATTTCTTCGCGCTCATAAGGGGTAATGACCACGCCAGAAGGTGTTTTAATTTCCTTCTTTTCAGAAGGTACAAGTTTTGTCGGTTCCTTGGTCTCAGGGGCTGGCAGGCTTTGACAGCCGGCCAAAGCGATTATGCCAAAACCGATCAGCACCTGCCGATACATGTTGAATCGAACATTCATTATGAATTGTCACCCTTAATTATTATAGCTACCGCTTGAAATGATCTGACTATTACTAGAAGGTTCACGTGGCGTTTCAGCTTCACTTTCACGAATATAGTTTTCAATACTATCGTCTTCTGCAGGTGTGGCCTGATTGCTTTCAGTGTCAGAATTGTAAACTGGCTCGACCTGATAATGAGGTAAACCACATGCGGTTGCTTGGCGTGGCACATTACTGCGCAGGATCGGAATATACATGGCGCCTTCACACCCTTGTGCAGATAAATAGCCAGTCGTACGGTCAATCCAATGCCATTGGACATTTTCAGTTTGACGTAAATTTACAGGTTTTTGACGTAGTTGCTTCATGACATTGGTCCACACAGGAAGGGCACCTGAAGAACCAGTTAAACCCGTAACTTTATTATCATCCAGCCCTAACCACACCACACTCAGGTAATTACCCGAATAACCCGCAAACCATGAGTCACGCGTATCATTGGTAGTTCCTGATTTTCCCGCCAACTTTAAATCGGTAGGTAAGACGCTATAAGCTGAACGGCCTGTACCCGAACTCATCACTTGTTGTAAGCCATAATTCAAAATATAGGCCGCAGAGGGATCAATGGTTTTTTGAACGGTCAAACCGTAACGATCCAGTAAACGCCCATTTGCATCCACTACAGAACGAATGGACTTGATTGGGTATTTAAATCCGCCTGTGGCAAAGTTGCTATAAATACTCATCACTTCCATAGGTGACATGTCAATTGCACCGAGGAATATTGATGGATAAGTCGGGATGTCCGAAGTCACGCCAAATTTTTTAAGATTATTACTGAAAGTCGAAATCCCAAATTCTTGACCTAAACGCACTGCTGAAAGGTTGTAGGAGTTGGCCAAAGCTTCGACCATTGGAATGACACCATGCTCACCGCCACTATAGTTTTTAGGTGTCCAGGTTTTTCCTTCACTGGCAATATTCAGCGCACTATCTTCAATTGGACTTGCCCAATTGTAACGTCCCGATTCAATGGCACTTAAATAAATTACTGGTTTGAGCAAAGACCCTACTTGACGCTTGGCATCTAAAGCACGGTTAAAACCGGTAAAGTCTTGTGTAGAACCCACCGCTGCAACCAGTTCACCATTTTCCGGATGAGAAATTAACACTGCACCTTGCAAGTTTTTTAAACGCTTAGGATTGGCATTGGCTAAGCCAGAAACAGATGACTTAAATGCTTCTTGAATCTTGGTTTGTGCAATCGGATCAAGCGTAGTGAAAATTCTCAAACCCTGATTGGTTAAATCACCTTCTTGATATTCGGTACGCAATTGCCGGCGTACAATATCCAGAAAATCAGGGAAGCGGGCAGGACCCAAAGTCGGTTTTGCAATGACATTGAGGGGGCGTGCGACTTCTTGCTCAAACTGTTCCTGAGTCAGATAACCCATGACCAGCATATTATGTAAAACAATATCACGACGTTTTTTTGCACCCTCCGGATTCCTCCACGGGTTAAACAGCGTTGGTCCCTGAACCAAACCGACCAAATATGCTTGTTGAGCAGTATTGAGTTCACTGAGCGGTAAACCGAAATAAAACTGTGAAGCCAGACCATAACCATTAATTGAATAGCTACCGTTTTGCCCCAGATTTACTTCATTTAAATAAGCTTCCAAAATTTCATCTTTATCGTAATGAAGTTCAATTAACAACGCCATTAAAGCTTCATTAACCTTACGTTTTAAAGTTTTTTCTGGACTTAAATAGAAGTTTTTTACCAATTGCTGGGTCAGGGTTGAACCGCCCTGACGTTTACCGCCGGTCACATTACTGACTAAAGCACGTGCTATGCCGCGAACCGAAACTCCGTGGTGGTGATAGAAGTTACGGTCTTCTGTCGCAATGAGCGCTTCAATTAAAGGTTTAGGAACCTTGGCGAGTTTAATCAGGACACGGTCTTCATTATGCTGCGGGTAAATGCCACCAATCAGTAATGGTTCTAAACGGGCGATGCCGGTCGATGAAGGTTTGGTCGCACTGACTTCACCCACTTGATTATTATTAAAGGTAACTTTTAAAACCTGTTCAGGTTCTGCGCTATCGCCAAAGTCGAAACCACGGGTATGGACATAAAGTGAATCGCCTGAAGTGACATAACTCCCAGATTTGGTATAGCTGTCAGAATTCTTATAGCCGAGTAATTTCAGCTCTTGAGTAAAGTCTGTTTGATTGACCGGCGCATGGGTATAGATTTCCAAAGGGCGAGCAAATACTTTTGCCGGAATATCCCAGCGCTGTCCTTCAAACTTGTCCCGCACAATATTATCCATTCGTATTAAATAGATACTAAAAGCCAAGAAAGCACCAATGACGAATATTGAAAAAATAAGCGCTAGTAAACCGATCCCACGTTCAGACTTCATCAATTAATATAAGATCCTGATAAATTGTGCTAATCATGCGAAGCTTTTCATTTTTTTGCAATAATTAAACTGTGAATGAAGATAAAATAGAGCAATAAAAAATTCAGTAACCCTATAATGAGTTATTGATTTTATAAAAAATATTATTTTTACAGCTTGGTTTTTATTTTAAAATATAGCATCAATTTTAAAATACTTTTCCAGAACTGAGCCATAGAGTAACCTTATAAAGCTCAAATACTGCTTAAAAAATGTGATCTTTATCATAAAAAATCAATATTGCTTAAACTTGCAAGAAGGTGTGCTGGAGTTCGTGTGGCTAAGTGAGGCACATTATGCTTTAGTAACTAACCAATTAATCTATATAGAGCGTCACAGAGAACTTTAAAGTTTTTTAAATTGAATAGGGTTAATGCTATGATAGGTAGGAATCGTAGCGGAGCGATGACTCAGGTGCAAATTTCACATAAGACTTTTCGAAACATTGGATTAATAGGACGTCCAGATAAATCCTCCGTCGTTGAAACTTTAAGTCTCATTCATGACCATCTTTTAAGTTTAGGGCTTCATCCTGTTTTTGATTCTCAAACAGCAGCGCTGGTTCCTTATCCCAATACACAAACCGTCAGTCGTGCTTTACTCGGTGAAGTGGTTGATTTGGTGATTGTGGTGGGTGGCGATGGCTCTTTATTACATGCTGCACGTGCCTTGGTAAAACATAATACGCCTGTTATTGGCGTAAACCGTGGTCGTTTGGGCTTTTTAACCGATATTAAGCCGACCGAAGTTATATTTAAGCTCGACCAAGTACTCAAAGGTGAGTTTCAGTTGGATCGGCGTTTCTTGTTGGAAATGGAAATTCGTTCCAAGGGCGAAAGTATTTATGATGCCGTTGCACTGAATGATGTGGTTCTACATTCGGGTCGATCGGTTCATATGATTGACTTCGAACTGAATATTGATGGACAGTATGTTTATCGCCAACATAGTGATGGTCTGATTGTTTCTACTCCTACCGGTTCTACGGCATATGCCTTATCGGGTGGTGGACCGATTGTTCATCCGAGTATGGATGCCATATCTTTAGTGCCGATGCATCCGCACACCTTATCTTCGCGTCCGATTGTGGTCGGTGGACACAGTGAAATTAAGATTATCATTCGTGAAAATCGTGTGTTGCCGATGGTCAGTGCCGATGGTCAACATAGTGTTTCACTCAATGTTGGGGACAGTTTACATATCCGTAAACATCCATTTAAATTGAATTTACTCCATCCGCCAGGTTATGACTTCTATATAGCATGTCGTACCAAATTGGGTTGGAATCAAGATTTTGACTCTTTACAACAGCAGGATTAAATGATGAATATTGAACAAATGCTTACCGTACTCGATCCTGAAATTGTTTCGCGTTTAAAAACAGCAGTAGAAATTGGTAAATGGCCTAATGGTGTTGCGTTAACGGCTGAACAGCGTCAGACCTGTATGCAAGCAGTATATGCGTGGGAAATGAAAAATCTACCTGAAACTGAGCGCAGCGGTTATATTGACCGAGGCACCAAAGAAGAAGATGAACATTGCGATTCGCATGTTGAAGAACCTGAATTCAAACCGATTCGTTTTGTTTAATGATCAGTTGTTCTAGTCGCTAAACTTTAAATTGAAGTTTTGGCTACACGTAAAAGCCATTCGCAATTGTTCGAGGCAGGACTATATTCATATAGTCCTGTTTTTGCAAGAGAGATAATACTCGGTAGTATTTGTCGAGTTTTGCGAATGGAAAAAGTTTCTTGCGTAACAGTATTACTCATTTTTAAAAAGTAACACAAAGAGCTCCAGATATTTGCTAATAGACAGTAAGACTCCGCAGAGCCTGATCCTTTTGCTTATTAAACAGTTTTTCGGTTTTGCCAAAGTTCTTTTGCTTTTAACATCGCTTCAGCATAGCTTGCACAAGCACCCATCGTATATAAAGCAATTCCCATGGTTTCAGTCACTGCAATTTCACCATATTCATGACTTTGCTTGCCCTCCCAAACTGCTTTAAAAACTGCTAAATCTAATTCTTCTTCAATCGGGCTACGGTTTTCAGTCAGTTTTGGTAATTCGTGCTCATACATCTCACCATTTTTAATGCCGCAAATTAAAGTTTTAGCATCTGGATTACGCTCGAATTCCCCACCTTCGCCTTTAATTACCGCACTGTTTTTATAGCCTAGTTTAAAAGCCGCCTGTTGGTGTGAAGCACGATATGCAGGATGGAAAATCGCTTGCACCGTTGCTTTAGCATTGAATGGATTAATTAAACGGGCAAGGGTATGAATTGGGGAGCGTAAGCCCATGACGTTACGTAAGGCAATCAAGTCACTTAAGATGGGTGAAATTGCTTCTAAAGGAATATAGGCAAAATTGCGTTGTTGTAATTGTTGTTCCACCTCTGTGTCATTTTGGCAAATGGCGTAACCGAGATATTCCAATACCTGTTCAGTATAAAGACGGTTAATGGTATGACCTGATGCACCATGCATCACCACTTTATAACCATGTTGTGCCAAAGTGAGGGCAGCCAATAAAAACCATGGATAATGTTTACGCTTACCTGCATACGATGACCAATCTAAATCGACATCCAGATTTTTAAAATTGAGTTGATCACGTGTCGCTTGCACAAAACCCGCCAGCTCATCTACAGATTCTTCTTTAACACGCAACAGCATTAAGAAAGCACCAAGCTGAACATCCAGGACTTCATCTTTTAAGATCATGCTAAATGCTTGATAGGCTTCATCATAACTGAGTGAACGCGCGCCATTTTTGCCTTTGCCCACAATACGTACGTATTGTGCAAAAGGATGTTCAAAATCTTTATAGATATTTCTTTTGGTTTGCATAAGTCTAACTTTATGGGCAAGTAAAATAAGTATGCAGGTATTTTATAAAGTTGACAGGAATATTGCAGCTTAATTCCAACAAAACTTCAGTGGTTGAGTTTAGACCAATGTCTAATAAGAAATTGATGATTATTTAGTCTTATTAACAAATAAGCGAGAACAAGAACTAAAAAATTAGGTAAAATTTAATCTATATTAGACTTTTGTTGCATTCCAATCTCCTGATCTAGCGGTTTTGAATTTGGAAAAGTTCAGAATATCGTGATTTTTTTAATCACCCTTATAATACGTATTTATTGTTCAGCATTGAATGAATTCAATGCTTTGGTGCTCTTTTGCCAGACAAAAGGGTTTTGGGCTGTTTATTTTTTGAAAATAGACAAAAACTGAATATTTCTTATTTTAGAAATATATCGTGAAGTAATGTCATGGCTAAAAAACCAATTTATAAATCACTCTATTTTCAAGTGATTGTTGCCATTATTGCAGGTATCCTCGTTGGTCATTTTTCACCAAGTGGAACGCAAATAATTAATGGTGCAGAACAATATGTTCCGGGCTTAGGTGAGCAACTTAAACCTTTAGGTGATGCTTTTATTCGTTTGATTAAAATGATCATCGCACCAGTAATCTTCTGTACAGTCGTCAGTGGTATTGCTGGTATGGAAAGCATGAAATCAGTGGGTAAAACTGGTGGTATTGCGTTACTTTACTTTGAAATTGTATCAACGATTGCCTTACTGATCGGTTTACTTGTAATTAATGTTGCAAAACCGGGCGTAGGCATGAATATCGATCCTGCATCTTTGGATACCTCAGGTATTTCTAAATATGTAGAATCAGGTGCTTCACAATCGACGCTTGATTTCTTTATGAATATCATCCCGAATACGGTTGTGGGTGCCTTCGCTGAAGGTGAAATTCTTCAAGTATTGTTATTTGCGATTCTGTTCGGTTTTGCGCTGCATAAACTTGGTGATGCAGGTAAACCGGTACTTAAATTTATCGATCAAGTCTCTCACGTTTTCTTTAATATCGTAAACATGATTATGAAGTTGGCGCCGATCGGTGCGTTTGGTGCGATGGCATTTACCATTGGTAAATATGGTATTAGCAGTCTGGCACAGTTGGGTCAATTGATCTTGTGCTTCTACGTGACATGTTTGCTATTTATCTTCATTGTATTAGGCACAATCAGCCGTGTTTGTGGTTTCAGTATCTTAAAAATGATTCGTATGATTCGTGAAGAATTATTGATTGTTTTAGGTACATCTTCTTCAGAGTCTGTATTGCCTCGTATGTTGAAGAAACTTGAAATTGCAGGTTGTGAAAAGTCAGTGGTGGGTCTGGTGATTCCTACAGGTTATTCATTTAACCTGGATGGTACCTCTATTTACTTGACCATGGCGGCAATCTTTATTGCCCAAGCAACCAATACCCAGTTGGATATTGAACATCAAATTACATTACTTGTGGTGTTGTTGATTTCCTCAAAAGGTGCAGCGGGTGTAACCGGTTCCGGTTTCATTGTAATGGCTGCGACCCTATCTGCAGTGGGGCATATTCCAGTGGCTGGTTTGGCCTTGATTCTAGGTATTGACCGTTTCATGTCTGAAGCACGTGCGTTGACTAACCTGGTTGGTAACTCATTGGCGACAATCGTCGTTGCAAAATGGGTCGGTCAATTGGACACTGAACAGCTTCATCATGCGTTAAATAACCCTGAATATGTGGATGCCAAGATGCTTGAAGAAGCAGATACACCACATAGTTAAAAGATTGGATTAAGAAAAAGGAAGCTTCGGCTTCCTTTTTTATTGACCCAAAAGTCATGAAATAAGACCTCTACAGAACATGACAGATGTTTGTAAAATGAATAGGATGGGAAAGGAATAAATACAACAACCCAATACAAGGACGCTATATGTTGGCTTATGATGCTGATTTAGAACTATTTCGTGATAACTACAAACGCTTTATGAATGAGCATGTTGCACCTCATTATGAACAATGGGAGCAGGAAGGCATCATGCCTCGTTCTATCTGGAATTTGATGGGCGAAAATGGTTTCTTGTGTGTCGATGTGCCTGAAGAATATGGGGGGTATGGCGTTCCGACCCATTATTCACTGATGTTGGTTGAAGAATCTGCACGTGCTGGATTTAGTGCATTATCCACCGGTATTTCATGCCATTCTGAAATTGCAGCGCCGTATATTTTGCATATTGGGACTGAAGAACAAAAACAATACTGGTTGCCGAAAATGGTATCGGGTGAAGTGGTTGGTGCCATTGGTATGACCGAGCCGGGTGCAGGTTCTGATTTACAAGCCATGCGTACCAATGCGATTTTGCAGGGTGATCACTACCTTTTAAATGGCTCAAAAACCTTTATTTCAAATGGTCAACATGCGGACTTAGTGGTATTGGCCGTAAAAACTGATCCTCAGGCACGTGCAAAAGGCGTATCATTGATGCTTTTGGATACACATTTAGACGGCTTTAAAAAGGGTACTAACCTGAATAAAATTGGTTTGCATTCGCAGGACACCTCAGAATTATTCTTTGATAATATCAAAGTGCCGAAGGATCAATTGCTGGGTCAGGCAGGGCAAGGTTTTGCTTATTTAATGCAAGAATTGCCACGTGAACGTACAGCGATTGCTTCAACAGCCATGGGTGCGATTCGTGGTTCAATTGATGTCACGGTTGCTTATGTGAAAGAGCGTCAAGCCTTTGGTCAGCCGATCAGTCAATTTCAAAATACTCGTTTTGTACTTGCACAGGCAAAAATTGATGAATTGGCAACAGCTGCATTTTATAACCAGAATGTCGAACTCTACATGCAAGGTAAACTCGATGTAGAAACAGCGGCAGCATTAAAAAGTTTCAGTACCGATATGCAAATGAAAATTGCCGATAACCTGTTACAACTGTTCGGTGGTTATGGTTATATGACTGAATATCCAATTTCACGTTTCTTCGTGGATGCCCGTATTCAGCGTATTTACGGCGGAACCAATGAAATTATGAAAGAGATTGTTGCACGCAATATGTTAGGGCGCTAATCCATGCAATAAAAAAGAGCCATTTGGCTCTTTTTTATTGACTTAATACCATCAGGCTTTCTTCGATAAAAGCGGGTAAATCTTCCGGCGAACGTGAAGAGATATAAAGATTATTGTCATTCACGACTCCCACGTCATAATATACCGCGCCAGCATTGATCAGATCAGTAGCGAAGGTTTTAAGCGTCGTCATTAATCGTCCTTTGACTACTTTTGCGGTAATGAGTAGCTGAGGATTATGACAAATACTCATTATTGGCTTTTTTGCATGGGCAAAGTTACGTATAAAATGAATAAAACGATCATCACCACACAGATGATTAGGGGAGTGGCCACCAGGAATAAGTAAGGCATCAAAATCATGCACTGAAACATCATCTATACTTTGGTCTATGGTTACTGCAGATTTACGTTTATGACCGTAGACAATATTGCCGGCTCTATTTTCAATATTCAAAACACTATGACGAGCTGCACGAAAGGCCTGTACCGGTTCTGAGTATTCCACGTCTTCAAAATCATGAGTCACTAAAACAGCGATTCTTTTTGGCATTATTTTTCTCTGAATTGCTTTGTTAAAAGACTATAGATTAAAGATTAAAGTTTTGTGATGCAGTTTGGTAAATAACTATTGCAAAAGTAAAAGCCATGAATAGAGGGCTTTTGAACGAGAGATAAGTGCCGTAATGATTTGAGTCTAAGCGATATTTTTGTTGTTGTTGCATTTGTCGACGTTCCGCACACAGGTTTTCCGACAGTTAGCTTTGGTAACTCGTTCAGTATCTCAATGAATTTTGGGACTTTGTAGGCAATGAGGTTTTCTTTACAATGTTTTAGAATGTGATCACTTGAAAGATTTGGGTTACTGGACGTAATAAAAGCTTTGACCAATTCTCCCGTGCGTTCGTCGGGTATGTCAATGACTGCAGCTTCAATAATATCTGGATATTTTTCAAGAATAGCTTCAATTATCATTGGGATAAACATTTCATCTGGACACAATTATCCTATCTTTTTTGCGGTCTATAATATAACAAAAGCCATCTTGATCCACTTTGGCAATATCACCGGTATGTAACCAACCATCAACAAAAGTTTCTGCTGTCTTGGCTGGATGGCTTAAATAGCCTAAGACAATTTGTGGGCTTTTAATGCACAGTTCAACAGTTTCACCCAAGGGTACTTCCTGAACTTGTGCATTCACAATTTTTAATGTCCAAACCCGGGATTGGAAAATCAGCCGAACCTTGGCGAATTTCGCTGACCGGTGGATACAGTAGCGCGGTACAACTGATTCCAGTCATGCCAAAGCCTTTAATAATCGTACTGACTCTGGCTTTTCAGTTTTCGGCGACGGTCGGGCGCAGTGTCGTTCCACCAGACATGGCACAAGTCAGCTTCGGTGGATTTTGTATAAACCAATCTTCTGCCAAAAGTCCCGCATATAAAGTATCTACACCGGTTAGCCAGGTGGCATTAAATTTTTCAAAGACCAGTTTAAATTGCTCACCGGACGAGGCGTTGGAGTCATTAAATTACGGGAGCCGCCTTCAAAGAACATCAGGAGATTTACGTTGAAAGCAAGAATGTGATACAGCGGAATGGCGGTTAAAATACAGTCCTGATGATTAAATCCAGATTGGTGCGCACGTAATCACCGGTGATTTTTACTAAAGATGCCATATTTTGATGGCTGACTACCGCACCTTTGCTGCGTCCAGTCATTCCACCCGTATATTGATACAAAGCAATATCATGGTGAATTGGAGTATAAGCTGCCAAATTTTACCCATCTTCAAAGCGTCGAAGAAGGTGCAATAGTTAATGGAAGGTTGTGTAGTAACAGGCCTTGTGCTTCAGAATCTACCTACATTTTTGTGCGATCATGCCGTTATACGATTCATCAAAAAACTCACTTAAACTTGCGGTGACGAATGCCGGAGATTCAAGTTCGAGATTATTTTAAATTACTCGTTCAAATGTGGTTAAAAATAAATCAGAAATAATCAGTGCTTTTGCATCATTGCTTTTCAATTAGGATTCAAGCTCACGCGGTGTATAAAGAGGATTGATATTGGTGATGATCAGTCCGGCTTTCCAGTATGCAAATACCGCAATCGGGTATCGCAAAGAGTTTGGTATTTGCAGACCGACCACATCGCCTTTTTGATGGTTGAGATGATGTCGCAGGTAATTGGTATATATAAGGTGTAGAGATCATCAATTAACCATGTAATGACGCAGGCAAATGTTTTTCTCAAAGGCGCTGTGTGTAATGGCTCATCTCAAATCTTTAAATTTATCTTTTTAAATTGTTTTTGATTTTTTAATGTCAGTTCTGACATCGATCTTCTAACATCGAGTAAACCGGTGTTTTTCATCATGATCAAATCTGTCAATCTGTAAAATAGTAATTGAAAAAAACAAGAGAAAAACTATCAGGATTAAGCGCTTTAAAATATAACTTTATGTGCAAATACCAATAAATTCATTTAACGAAATGGCATAAAATTGGCATGTGTGTGCTGTATTTAAAAATCCAAGCGGATTGCTTGATTTTCATTCAACTGGCGAAAGTCATCAATTTCAAATATTCATGGCAAAACATGAGCAATAAAATTGCTGATTAAATCAACTGTATGTTTTTAAGACTGAATCAATCAAAGTCTTATTGCGTAACAATTGAAAGCTAACTATTGTTATACTGTTTGCATAATGTTTTCGAAGGGCGACATAACAATGATCCATGACGATCAAAACACAAAGACTTCTCTTGACCTTGCTCAAATTCGTGAGGATATTGATTCTGTAGATCAGCAGATTCAACAACTTATCAATCGTCGAGCGAAATTGGCAGAAGCAGTGGCAAAAGCAAAATTTGCTTCTGAAGAGAATCCGATGTTTTACCGTCCTGAGCGTGAAGCGCAAGTTTTACGTAATGTTATGCAGCGTAATGAAGGACCGTTGTCTGATGTGACAATGGCGCGTTTATTCCGCGAAATCATGTCAGCCTGCTTGGCCCTTGAAGCTCCGCAAAGTGTTGCGTTCTTGGGTCCTGTCGGCACTTTTACTCATTCAGCAGTCCTTAAGCATTTTGGACAAGATGCCATTGTCCGGCCACTTCCTACCATTGATGAGGTGTTCCGTGAAGTAGAAGCGGGCAGTGCACATTATGGTTTGGTACCTGTAGAAAATTCGTCTGAAGGTGTGGTAAACCATACTTTAGATTGTTTTAAAGCCTCACATTTAAATGTAATTGGTGAAGTTGAATTGCGTATTCATCACCAATTTCTGGTTTCCTCCAATACCCGTAAAGACAGCATCAAACAGATTTATGCACATCAGCAAACTCTGGCGCAATGCCGTGGCTGGTTAGATGCACATTATCCGGGTGTTGAACGTGTTGCCCTAAGTTCAAATGCTGAAGCGGCCCGCCGTATTCGCAATGAATGGCATTCGGCAGCAATTGCATCTGAAGTGGCTGCCAACATTTATGACCTGGAAATTCTACACGCCAACATCGAAGATAATCCGGAAAATACCACGCGTTTCTTGGTGATTGGTCGTGAAAAAGTACCGCCAAGTGGCAATGACAAAACATCTTTACTCATTTCTGCACATGACCGTGCCGGTGCTTTGCTTGAGATTCTGGCACCCTTTGCCAAACACAACATTAGTCTGACCAGTATTGAAACTCGCCCTGCATTACCAGAAAAATGGGCTTATGTTTTCTTTATTGACCTGGAAGGCCATGTTGAGCAAGAAAATGTGAAAGCGGCAATTGAAGAAATTCGTCCTTTGGTTAAAGAAGTTCGAGTTTTGGGTTCTTACCCGATTGCAGTACTGTAAATCTTACCCATCAAAGCGGTGGTCAATTTTAAAGTGAGGTTGACCACGTTTATCACTTGAAATAACTGGAAGAGTAACATGTCGTTTGTCCCTGCCAATGAAGGCATCTCAAAGTTAAAGCCTTATCAGCCAGGTAAACCCATTAGTGAACTTGAGCGCGAGTTAGGAATTACTGATATCGTCAAGCTTGCTTCAAATGAAAATCCTTTGGGCTGTTCTGACAAAGTCAAGCAAGCTGTGGCAGCTGAGTTGGCAGAAATCGGAAGATATCCGGACGGTGGCGGTTTTATCTTGAAAGACCAGATTCAGGCACAGTTTGGCATGACTGCTGACCGGATTACTTTGGGTAATGGTTCAAACGACTTGCTGGAAATGTTTGCCCGTGCATTCGTTTCTTCAAGCGATTCTGTGGTGTATAGCCAGCATGCATTTGCTGTATATGCTTTGGTGACTCAAGCGATTAATGCAGAAGCGATTGAAGTGCCGGCAAAAGGCTTTGCCCATGACCTGGATGCCATGGCAGCCGCGATTAAAGCCCATACCAAACTGGTCTTTATTGCTAACCCAAACAACCCAACCGGTACCTGGTTTGAAGAAGCTGAATTTGAAGCATTCATGCAGAAAGTACCGGCCAATGTGATTGTGGTTCTGGATGAAGCCTATGTGGAATATTTCCCGGAAAATTTCAACAGCTTAAAATTCTTAGAACAATATCCAAACATCATTGTCAGCCGTACCTTGTCTAAATGTTATGGCTTGGCTGCACTGCGTGTTGGTTTTGCCTTGGCATCGGCAGAAGTGACTGATTACCTGAACCGTATTCGTCAGCCGTTTAACGTGAATCATCTTGCAATGGTCGCTGCAGTTGCGGCACTGAAAGATGAAGACTTTATTGAGCAATCGCGTGTGGTCAATAAGGCGGGCATGAAGCAGCTTGAACAAGGTTTTGTTGCACTAGGTTTAAATTATGTACCGTCACGTGCCAACTTTATTTTGGTCGATGTAGAGGCTGATCCTGCACAGACTTTTAATGCATTATTGAAAGAAGGTGTGATTGTGCGTCCTGTCGGCATCTCAAATCATCTTCGGGTATCAATTGGTACTGAAGCTGAAAATGCGAAGTTCTTGACAGCACTTGCAAAAGTACTTGATTTATCAATAAACGGTGTAGAGGAACAAGCCTAAGCCATGTCTCAGCCACTGTTTGAAAAAGTTGCATTCATTGGACTTGGGCTGATTGGCTCAAGTCTGGCTCGTGTGATGATTGCCGAAAAATTGGCAAAACAAATTGTTGCATCAACGCGTTCACAGAAAACCCTGAATGATGCAAAAGCGCTTGGTCTGATTCAGGAAGGTTATAGCAATCCTGTTGCTGCCGTGCAAGGTGCGGATCTGGTGGTTTTGGCTTTGCCTGTTCGTGCAACGCAAAAAGTGCTGGAAACCATCAAACCTTATCTGTCAGAAAAAACCATTATTACTGATGTAGGCAGTACCAAAGGCAATGTGGTGGATGCTGCAAAAGCAGTCTATGGTGAAAACTTGCCGGCAGGCTTTGTGCCGGGTCATCCGATTGCAGGCGCAGAACATACTGGGGTACACGCAGGTAAGGTCGATTTATTTGCCAATCATAAAGTAATTTTGACTCCGCTTCCTACGAGTAGCGACTGGGCCGTGAATAAACTGGTTCAACTGTGGCAAGCCGCAAAAGCGGAAGTGATTTGTATGGATGTCGACAAGCACGATGAAGTGCTGGCCCATACCAGTCATCTTCCGCATTTAATGGCATTTAACCTGGTCGAGCAACTGGCGAACCGTGAAGATAACTTGGATATTTTCCGTTATGCTGCCGGCGGTTTTCGTGATTTTTCGCGTATTGCGGCCAGTGATCCGCAGATGTGGCATGACATTTTTTTTGCCAATAAAAAAGCAATTTTGAATGCGGTTGATGGCTTTGAACAGCAACTGGCTCAAATTCGCAAACTCATTGAAGATGAAGATTCCAAAGCATTGATGGGATTGCTTGAACATGCTCAAGCGGCTCGTCAGCATTTCAATCACATGCTTTCTAAAAAAACCTTGATGGAGAAAAATAAAGTGACACAACAATTTACCATTTTGCCTGGCGCTAAAAAATTCCAGGGTAAATTTACCGTGCCAGGTGACAAATCTGTGTCACATCGCTCTATCATGTTTGGTGCGATTGCCGAAGGTACAACGCATGTGACTGGTTTCTTGGAAGGTGAAGATGCATTGGCAACCCTTCAAGCGTTCCGTGCTATGGGTGTCAGCATTGAAGGTCCTGAAAATGGCGAAGTAACCATTCATGGTGTTGGTATTAATGGCTTAAAAGAGCCTTTAAGTGCCTTATACATGGGTAACTCGGGTACCTCTATGCGTTTGCTTTCCGGTATGTTGTGTGCACAGAAATTTGATTCAGTAATGACTGGTGATGCCTCATTGTCTAAACGTCCAATGGAACGTATTGCCAAGCCTTTACGTGAAATGGGTGCACAGATTCAAACTACAGGTGAACGCGGTACACCGCCAGTATCCATCACAGGTAATCAGCACCTAAAAGGCATTCACTACGACTTACCTATGGCATCTGCTCAAGTAAAATCAGGAATTTTGTTGGCAGGTCTTTGGGCAAAGGGTGAAACTTCGGTAACCGAACCAGAACCTACCCGTGACCATACCGAACGTATGTTGCGTGCTTTTGGTTATGAGGTGAAAACTGAAGGCAACCGTATTTCACTGCAAGGTGGTGGAAAACTTGTAGCTACTGAAATTCAGGTGCCATCTGATATTTCATCGGCAGCATTCTTTATGGTCGGTGCAGCGATCACTGAAAATTCAGATGTAACTCTTGAAGCGGTCGGCATTAATCCGACCCGTACCGGTGTGATTGAAATTTTGAAACAGATGGGTGCGGACCTGACTGTTGAAAATGAACGTATTGCTGGTGGTGAACCAATTGCAGACATTCGAATTCGCGGTACACGTACTTTAAAAGGCATTCATATGCCGGAAGATCAGGTGCCATTGGCGATTGATGAATTCCCGGCATTATTTATCGCGGCTGCATGTGCAGAAGGTCAAACCATTTTGACCGGTGCTGCCGAACTTCGTGTGAAAGAATCGGATCGTATCCAAGTCATGACAGATGGCCTAAAAACCATGGGCATTGACTGCACACCAACCGACGATGGCATCATTATTGAAGGTAAAGGTAAATCAGGTGACTGGTCTGCAATTTTCAATGGTGGTGAAATTGAATCGCATCATGACCATCGTATTGCGATGAGTTTTAGTATGGCAGGCTTGCGTACTTCAGGCGAAATCAAAATTGTTGGTACAGAAACTGTGGCAACCAGTTTTCCGACATTTACAGAACTTGCAAATCAGGCAGGTTTAGCGATTCAAGTGAGTGAATAATTAGTCTAATATTGTATATTCTTTAGATAACAGCCAAGCTTTTGCTTGGCTGTTTTGTTTTTATTGCTTATGCTAAAACCATACAACAAAAATGCGTTTGGATGCACAAATGAAAAAATTACAATTTACGGCAAACTGTGACAATCATAATCATGGGTCTCAGCAATTGGATGATTGCCATGTGACGCAGAAATATGTTACTGATCTTTTGTCGAAACAATTGGTTCAATATGGTTTTCAGACCTTGCCGCAAAGTGGTGATCAGATTGCTGTAAGTGTAGACAATCAATCTTTACCTTTGTCTGTCACTTGCCAAAGTCATGATGCAGAAGGACATTTAGTCTGTGAAATCACATCATATCCAGATGAAGAACAGGATTGGCTAGACCGGATCACTGAACAGAGTTTGTTGAATCAGTTGGCGCAGGCAGTGGAAGCGTCTCTAAAAGAGCAGGAAAGCTTTAGCGAGTTTGAATGGAAAAATTAGGGACTGTTAATATTTCATAATGGCAATCAGATAAAGTGTAAGCAAAAGCAGAACTTTAAAAGTTCTGCTTTTGCTTGTCATAAAATGTTGCAATACCTCAACGCTGGTCCACTCTTGGAAATATATTTTCAGCAAATGACTGACTTTATATCAATACCAGTTCATAAGCGTATTACTGGGTTTTGAATTATATTTTTTGGAATATCCTGTTGAGTTCCCTTTATTTTTCTCTGGATGATTCGAAATCCTAGCCTTTATCTATACAGAATATTTCCGTTCCAGCTAAGTCCGAGCGATTAATCAACTCAGGTGCTACTCTCACACCCTGAATTTTATCGTTATCAATGATAAACCCAAGATGGCTTCTATGTGACTGACTTGCTAAGTGTATTTAGAACTATTTCGACTTATACATTGTGAAATAGCTTGAATCTTAATTTCTATCGTATATTGATGTGCCCACATATGGCTGGTATGAGTGTAGTTCTATTCGAGACCAGTTTCATTCAATAACAATTAAAATATATTTAATAACTTACTAATCTTAAATTTTCGATTAAATTTCTTAAACATAGAATCTGATTTGCCGAATGTTTTGGGTAAACCCAGCCAAAGGCGATAGAGTCGAATTTAATAGAATATAGCTCCAATAAAAATTCTTAAATTAAGTTCGGGCTAAATATCAAAATTATAAAAAATAGTTTTTAGCTTTGAGTAAAGCTGATCCTTCAGCTTCAGTAAGAGACAAAACTTTGCGAGCAAGGACTGAAGTTTGGAGATTACATTCCACTTTATTTTCATTTTTTAAGCAGCAAATTTCAACATACTCTAATCAATCTATAAAACCATAATAAATATAATAATAGGTGTAAGTATGAACATCAAAACAGTTCCATCGGCTTTTGCACTCGCCGTCGTTAGTCTCATGCTAACCGGATGTAGTGGATCTAAATCTTTACCCTTCGTAACTTCTCAGCCAATTGACAATGATCTAGATAATGGTAATGGTGCAACACCAACACCAACACCAACACCAACACCTTACACTTATGATAAATCCAAGTTTGATGTTGCTGATACTGCGAAAGGCAGCAATAAGATAGCAATTGGTGTAGCGGATACGGGTGTTCAGAAAAATACTTACTTGCAGGATTCTGTAGAGAAAGTATTAAAATACATTAATGATTATCAGGCGGGTACTTTCACGGTTGAAGATTTAACGAATGCAGACATCTCTGTACAAGACGTAGGACCTAGTTTGCATGGGACATTGGTTGCTCAAATCATAGCAGGCAAGATTCCTGCTCAACCTAATTTTATGGAAAAGGCCATGACAGAAGGATTGGCCAAAGATATTTCCCAAATTTATGGTATTCAGTCTGCTGATCGTGAATTGGGATATGCAACAACTGCAGGCCATCTTCAGGCAATGAATGACCTGAATGAAAAATATGCTGTGAAACTATTTAATGCTTCTTTTACGACTATGTTTGCATCTGGCGATTATAAACAGCATCTGATTGATTATACTGCCGAACTGGCGAAGAGAGATGCTCTGGTGGTATTTGCTACAGGTAATGACGGGTTTGCCAATCCCTCTGTTGAATCATTGCTTCCAGTGGGCAATAAAGCTGTTGAAAAAGGCGTGATAAGTGTGACGGGTGTGGATGAAACAGGTCAACAGCTTTCTCGTAATGCCCAAGGTAAAGGGGCGAATGCATGTGGTGAGGCTGCGCGTTGGTGTCTGGCTGCGGATTACAAGTTTGGCCTGCTTTATAGCAATAAAGTCCATGGTCTGGTGTATTTTTCCGGCACTTCGGCTGCTGCCCCTCAAGTAACTACTGCTGCTGCGCTAGTCTGGTCTAAATATTCATGGTTGACTGCTGATCAGGTGCGTCAAGTGTTGCTGACCAATGCCGATTATCTAGATGATGGTTCAGGTGCGAACAAGCTCTATAACAGCACTACTGGATGGGGGCGTTTAGACCTTGAAGGCTCGCTGAAAGGGATTAAATTATTCAGCAAAGAGTTTGGTGATAAATTTGATGCCAATGTCATCGGTGTGAGTGTCTTCTCGAATGATATTGGTGGTGATGCAGGCTTGATCAAAAATGGTAACGGTACTTTAGTTCTGTCAGGGAAAAATACCTACACAGGCTCCACCAGTGTGAAGAAGGGCAAACTGCGTGTAACTGGCTCAATTACAAGTCCCGTGACGATAAATGGTGCCGGGGTGCTGTCAGGTAACGGCAATATCAGTTCGGTTATGAACAGTGGCAAGGTCACTACTGCTGATGGTCGTCTGACTGTAAATGGTAATTATAACCAAGATGAATCAGGTACATTGCACTACGATTTGCATCATTACCTGACCATTAAAGGCAATGCAGCACTTGCAGGTTCGCTTGAAGTGTCTGCTGCAAACCGTGAAATCCTGACCAAAGGCGAGCATACGGTTTTGACCGCCAATAAGGTGACAGGGGAGTTTACTCAGTACCAGTCAATTTCTCCATTCTTGACTGTAAAAGGTTTGGATCATCAGTCCAACAAGGTCACTGTTGATGTAGATTATACGAATGCTGTAGCTGCGGGTACGGCATCAAGCAGTATCTCTGAGGTTTCCGGTGAGCTTCTGAACCAGTTGATGAATAAGGCAAATACCCAAGCCTTAAATGGTGAGGTAACTGATCTGACCAAGTATGTCGGCACAATCCAGTCTGTTGCGACCAGAGAAGCAGCGCAAGCCATTCTGAACTCTAATTCAGGGGCGATTTTTGTTGAAACTCCATCGGTGTTGCTGCGTAATAATTCTCTGGTGAATGCTCAAATTGCACAGCGTTCTTACCAGTTGTTGTCTACTGGTCAGGGTGGGCTTTGGTTGAATGGTTCTTACCTGAACAACAAAAATTCTGCGAGTGGATGGGATGATGTTGAATCTAGGGTTAGCACTGTTTCTGGGGGGGCTGATGCAATGGTTTCAAATCGCTTGGCGATGGGGGTTTATGTTAGTCAGTATCAGGATAAATCAGACTTCGATAATACCAATGCGACTGCTGAAACTGATGTGACCAACTTGGGTGCTTACCTGAAATGGCAAGCGACTGACAGTATGTATCTGGCAGGTAATATGCAGTTTGGCATGGGTGATGTGGAATTTAAGCGCTTCATTACCGATGGGGAAATCACTGAAGAATCTCGTTCAAAAGCAGATTTAACCAAATACGGTGTATATGGCGAGATCGGTTATGACTATTTCGCTGACCAGTTGAATATCAGTCCTTATCTTGCGCTTAGTTACAACACTGTTGACCTCGATGGGGTAACAGAAGCAAATGCAATGGGTGTGGCAGTCAGTGATGTTGCTGTAGCTGAAACCAAAGCTCATGTAGGGGTTCGCTTGGATTACAAGTTAACGCCAAGTGTGGTTTTAACTGGCTATGGTGAATATGCAAATGCTTTCAACCATGATTATGACAAAGTGGCGCTTTCAATGAATGTGGATCGTGCGACCAGTGTTGATTTTACACCGCCAAGTTTTGAAAAAGATTATTTCCTGTACGGTGTGGGCTTTAACTATCAAGGTGGTCAAAACTGGAATGTCTTTGGTGATGCCAATGGTAATGCGCTTGATTCAGGTGACTACCAGTTACAACTTGGTCTGAAGTACAGCTTTTAAAGCACATGGATAAAAAAGATCCTATTCAGGAATCTTTGATTTCTTAAGGATTAATAACTATAAAGGTTATTATTATGCAGCTTCTGTTAAAGCGAATTTTAAATACTTTTGTGAATCGTTTTCAATGTAGCGTTGATACGATCAAATCAGTTCATTCCTATTCATAACTCCACTAAAATTCGCCCTCAACTCAAAAGTGAACGTCTTATAGTAAGCTATTTTCGTGCATCTGATACAGTAGAAGCCTATGCTGCGATTACACCAAGCCTGACGCGTTTTATGGCATGGGATCTGCCAAAATATGAACAAGCGTTTGCAACGGTATGGCAAAACTGGCTAGAGAACATGGCAGCTCATGAAGAGTATGTGTTTGTGATACGGCATACGGAAAGCTTGGAATTTATGGGGCTTTGTGATTTACATCGGTTAAAGGATGAAGTACCCCTGCTTGGAATTTGGATCAAGGAAAGTCAGCATGGTCATAAATATGGTTATGAAGCGGTTGATACTCTAGTCCATTATGCCTTTGAGGACTTAAACCATCAGCGATTGATTTATCCTTTAGCCGAAGAAAATTGGGCGAGTCTAAAAGTCATTGAACGTTTGGGTGGAAAGGTTGTTGATGCAGTGCAACAATCCTAAATATCGAGCAGCGATTTATCACTTAACTGCAAAACTGCTGCGAGAAGCATAAAAAACCCATCATCTGATGGGTTTTATTATTTAGCCAAGCGCTAAGTAGCGGGTCATTGCAATCCGCAATTGCTTTAAGTAGCCGGTAAAGAAATGGTTGGCACCCGGCAATACCGTCACTAAATGCCGCTGTGGTTTCGCCCATTCAATCATGTCGGACAACAGGGTCACTTCATCGGCTTCACCATGAATGAAGAGAATATCACCTTTAATTGCGGGCGTAACGTAATGGCGTATACCGGCAACTGTTGCAGTCGGCAGACCACATAAAATGGTCTGTTTTGGTTGCAGTTCTACAGGTAAGGCTGCATAGCTCTTTGCCATGACATGCGCACCAAAACTAAAGCCACCGGCATAAAAAGGCAGGCTAATATGCTGGGAGCGAATTTTTTTAATGGCCTCTAAAAGATCATCCGTTTCACCAAAGCCTTCGTCATGCAGGCCATCGCTTTGACCTGAGCCACGGAAACTTGGGCGGTAGACAATACAACCGCGTTCAAGAAACATTTGAGCGAGAAGGGTAGGTACTTTATGCTGTGGAGTACCGCCTTGCAAGGGATGGGGGTGGCATACAATCGCGAATCCTTTCACTTCACCCTGTGGATAATCAACAAAAATTTCAAGTTGACCAGCAGGACCTTGAATGAAAATTTGCTCGGACATATAACAACCGATGAATAACAGGAGAATGAGGTATTTTACCGATAATGTTCAGTAAAAACACAAATTGGAAATAAAATAAGTCTACTGTTATAGTTTGTTTAATTATTTTTTGATCAGGTTCTTCATGCTCGCCTTAATTTCTCCTGCCAAGACTTTAGATTATGAATCTGCACTACCCACCGATGCGCATACCTTACCAAGATTGCTGGAATATTCACAAGAACTTATAGACGTAAGTCGTAAACTGTCTGCTGCAGATCTATCCAATTTAATGAGTGTGAGTGAGAAAATTGCCAAATTAAATGTTGAGCGGTTCAATGACTGGCAGTCAGACTTTAATTTCTCCAATGCACGTCAGGCTGTATTTGCTTTTAAAGGTGATGTGTATACCGGCTTAAATGCCTATGATCTGAATGGCCAGCATATTGAATTTGCACAAAATCATTTACGAATGTTGTCAGGGCTGTATGGTTTGTTACGTCCTTTGGACTTAATGATGCCGTACCGTTTAGAAATGGGCACAAAACTCAACAATCCACGTGGTCATAACTTATATCAATTCTGGGGCGATCGTATTACCCGTTTAATCAATGATGATCTGGAACATAACAATTCAGAATTATTGGTGAATATTGCATCGGATGAATATTATAAGTCAGTCAATGAGCGTGAAATTAAAGCTGAAATTATTAAACCTGTGTTTTTGGATCAAAAAAACGGGAAATACAAAGTTATTAGTTTTTATGCTAAAAAAGCACGCGGTTTAATGGCACGCTACATTATCGAAAACCAGTTAAATCATGCTGAAGATTTAAAATCTTTTAATGTTGATGGTTATTATTTTGATGCTGAAAGCTCACTTAAAGGTGAATTGGTGTTTAAGCGAGATGAGCAACAAGTCGCTTAGTCTTTATTGTAAGCAATAAAAAATCCCGAAATTGATCGGGATTTTTAAAATATAAATAGGTTAATTACAATAATTATTAAATAACCTGAATCCTGCTTAAGCCGATAATTCCATTACTCGAATGGTTGGCTTGTTTTGATGGCATAACTGGTAAGCACATAGAGATGCATAAATTCCAGCTAAGTATCCTTCAATGCTTCTCGCTTTACTCGTCACCAAATG
>NZ_JAZQPV010000128.1:0-43208 GCF_045628685.1 Acinetobacter sp. | reverse complement strand
AGAAACCAAAGTTGAGTTAACCAGCCGTGGCGAGATCGTGATTAACGAGCGCAACGAAACCAATGTCAAAGGTGTATTTGCTGCAGGTGACTGTACCACAGTACCTTACAAGCAGATCATCATCGCGACTGGCGAAGGTGCAAAAGCCTCACTCTCTGCATTTGATTACATTATCCGTAACGGGTAATCACTGTATCCTCCAAAACAATTAAAATTTGGATAAAATAAACATAGGCTTATATCTACCCGAAGATATAAGCCTTTTTTTTAACTCAAGTTTTTTCACCAAACGTTACATTTAATTAACAATTTTCGAGCGTTATTTAAACGACTTTTCGATTATATTCGCTTTATCCCATCTTTTCTTTATGGGTAAAACAATTAGAAGGACAGATGAAAATGAATAAATTACTTATTGCTTTAGGTCTTGCTGCTACTGTTGCTTTAGTTGGTTGTAACAAAGACAAGGCTCCTGAAACAGGTGCAACAACTGGTGAACATGTAGAAGGTGCTGCTAATCAAGCAGGTCAGGATATTTCTAATACCACTTCTGAAGCAGCAAATAACACTGCAACAGCGATGGATAATACTGCTGATAACACTGCAGCAGCCGCGAATACTGCTGCTGACCGTGCCGAAAATGCTGCAGAGGATGCCAAAGATGCTGCAAAAGATGCGACTGCTGCAACTGCCGGTGCTGTAGAAGATGGCGCTGCTCACGTTAAAGAAAGAGCCCAACAATAAGCCTAACTATTGAACTAAAAAAGCTCCTGATCAGGGGGGCTTTTTTATTTTCCCCATCTTGCTTTTACCTGGTTATTTCTTATATGGTTAAAGTACCAATACTTTTAAGAGCATGTGTACATGTCATATTCCCATCATCACGAACAACATTATATTCATAGAACAGGGTGGCTTCGTGCAGCAGTATTGGGTGCAAATGATGGGATTATTTCAGTCACCAGTTTAATCATGGGAATGGCCGCAAGTGGAGCTTCAACTCAAACTTTATTGATTGCGTGTGTAGCAGGTCTGATTTCAGGAGCAAGCTCCATGGCCGCAGGTGAATATATTTCTGTCAAATCACAAGTAGATATTGAAAAAGCAGATTTACATATGGAAGCACGAGAGCTTGAGCGTAATCCGCATCATGAACTGAAAGAATTGACTCAAATTTATATCATGCGGGGTTTAGAACCTGAACTTGCTCATGAAGTTGCATTAAAGCTGACGGAAAATAATGCCTTAGAGGCACATGCCCGTGATGAGATTGGTATTCATGAAAATACTGCTGCCCATCCATTACAAGCAGCTGGTTCTTCTGCCCTTGCCTTTTCACTGGGCGCCCTTTTTCCCATGTTCTCGATTTTAATCAGTCCGGAACAATATGTAGCAACGACTGTCATGATTGTGGGAATTTTATCCCTAGCTGCACTGGGTGCCATGTCTAGTTATTTCGCTGGTACTTCACTACTCAAGGGCAGTTTACGGGTTACTCTATGGGGAATTCTCGCCATGGCTTTTGCCAGTGCAATTGGTTCCTTATTTAATGTTTCTACCTTTTAATGAATTTATTATTATTTTTACCAATATATAAAATCAGTTATTTTCAATTAAATTACTTATAATCTATGGGTTTTAATAATATTTATGGGTGAATAATCGATTAAAATATCATTATTCATTTATTCAAATTTATACTCCCATGTCTGTTATCGCTGCAAAATCCAATCGATCTAATCTGTCGATCTGGGTTGCTCTTTTTCTATTGTTGTTGGGCACCCTCGGTGCCTATCAAGTGGTTGGGCTGAATCAAGCCTTGTTGTTCCTGGTTGGCGGTGCTTTAGGCATGACGCTTTATCATGCTTCATTTGGTTTTACCTCCAGCTGGCGTGTTTTTATTAAAGAACGTCGTGGTCGTGGCTTGCGTGCCCAAATGATCATGCTGGGTCTTGCGGTACTGCTGTTTTTCCCGGCTTTAGGCGCAGGTGAGCTGTTTGGCAATCCTGTCAAAGGTAATGTCAACCCAGTTTCCATATCCGTGATGATTGGTGCTTTTATCTTTGGTATCGGCATGCAACTGGGCGGTGGCTGTGCTTCCGGTACGCTCTACACAGTAGGCGGCGGCAGCGCACGCATGATCATAACACTGATTTTCTTCTGCCTCGGGTCGTTAATTGCAACGACACATGTGGATTGGTGGTTTAACCTGCCTCATCTTGAACCTATTTCCATTGTTTCAAGTCTGGGCGTTATTCCTGCGTTAATCGTCAGTTTTATCTTGTTTGCTGCGATTGCCTTTGCAACCATCCATTTCGAGAAAAAGCGACATGGTTCACTTGAAACTGAACCTCAAGCGCAAACTCAAGGTTTAAAACGTTTCTTACGTGGTCCATGGCCGTTGGTCTGGGGCGGAATTATTTTAACCTTGCTCAACTTTGCAACCTTGGCTTTGGCCGGACGTCCTTGGGGTGTCACTTCTGCACTCGCAGTTTGGGCGGCTAAATCTGCGAGTTTGATGGGTGTAGATGTAGCATCTTGGGCTTATTGGCAACAACCGGGGAATGCCAAAGCATTATCTGAATCATTATGGTTCGATATAACGTCCATGATGAACTTCGGCATTATGCTGGGTGCATTATTGGCAGCAAGTCTGGCGGGTAAATTTGCGCCGAACCTGAACATTCCAAAACGCTCCCTCATCGCTGCTGTTATTGGCGGTTTACTATTAGGCTATGGCGCACGTTTGGCCTATGGTTGTAATATCGGCGCCTACTTCAGCGGTATTGCATCAGGCAGCTTGCACGGCTGGTTATGGCTGATTTTCGCCTTTATCGGTAACAGTATCGGGGTAAAACTTCGTCCAATTTTCTTCCCGGGTGAGCGCCCACAACCTGAAAAACTTACTGGATGTTAATTCTAAAATACCGAAATTAAAAAAGCCCATCACGTGATGGGCTTTTTTATACATTTTGTTTTTAGAATTTAGTTTAAAGCGGCTTTCAAATTACACCCATAGCCCATAATTTCCTGCGCCTGACGGTATGTAGTATAACGATTTAAAATAAAATCATAAAACTGATCTGCATTGGCAAAACTTTTTGCCAAGTTTTCAGCTTGCATATTGGGTAACTGGACTTGCCCGATTAAATTCAGGTTTTGATTGCCCAAATGATACATCTGGACAAAATAATTATTCATCATTTCACAATAAGCTTGTTTGACCGGCTTTAATGAAGTCCGGCTCACTGCATGGAGGTTTAAAGTCTTGAGTTGATTGGTATCAAGTACCGACTGATCTGAAAAGGCAATATTATTGGTTTTTTTAAATGCCTGATAATTCCTAGATAACTGTTGATTTAAAGTCTCAAAGCGTTGTTGCAAACTTGCCACATCCTGAACTTTATATTGTTGAGGATTAATTTGTGTTTTATGCTGCTCAGAGCTTGAACATGCTGAAAATAATAAACTTGAAATCAAAATCGTAAAAATTAACGGCTTCATCATCACTTGCCCAATAGTCACATCATACAACACCACATTATGCCTGAAATATCCAGTTAAATTGATTTTTCATTCATAGAGCACCAATACCGTTTCGGTAATGATTTCCTGTGATGCACCGAGTAGGTTTTTTAGATAAATATAACCATTAAAAATTTCCTCTAAGCGTAATTTTCCACTACTTGCAGCCTACGTTCCATAGTGTAATCTGCCGATTTAAAAAACAAGCATTCAATATAATTACGACAATAACAGTTCATGGTCAAATCAACCACTTTCTGCATGGTAAATGTGGTCCGTTTCACATCACTTGAACGTCGTCACACCGTAAAAACAATCAAAAATACAGATATTGGAATACAGAATTTTTATTATGGATATACAGTACCCATCTTCAATATAACGATGGCAAATTCCGGAACCCGTATTGCCCAGGCCGTTCTCTTTATTTTTACGGTTACTGTCACTTGAAGAACACGACACATCATACTTGGCAGTATCGGCTAAAATTTGCAGTTTTTCACGGATCCATTCAGACATAAGCAAGTAACATTTGATAATAAAAATAGATGATAAATTTTAATCCTATAGCAAGGGGTTTACCGATCTTGAATGCGACAGAGGATGAGGTTTTGTTTTTTAATTCAGGAACTAAAAATCCTTTTTATTTCACCAGAAAATAATGAATATGATTTGCTTAATCTTGAAGGCTTGGGCAAAGTAATATCGATGAAGAGGAGCCGAATATGACTTTATTAGAACAACTCGAAATTAGACATCCTATTTTTCTGGCCCCGATGGCTGGGGTTTCCAC
This sequence comes from Acinetobacter sp., assembly GCF_045628685.1. Taxonomy (GTDB): domain Bacteria; phylum Pseudomonadota; class Gammaproteobacteria; order Pseudomonadales; family Moraxellaceae; genus Acinetobacter. Next base: position 38,890 of record NZ_JAZQPV010000128.1, on the reverse strand, counting down.
TCCAGAACTGGCGGCTGAAGTCTCTAATCAAGGGGGTCTGGGTTCACTTGGTTTGGGCGCAAATTCTGTTGAAGTGGCCCGACAACAAATCGTAGAAACTCAGGCACTGACCCATCATGCTTTTCAGGTGAACTTCTTTTGCCATCAAAGTTTAGAACTCGCCCATGATGCCGCCAAGCAATGGATTCAATATTTGACACCGCAATTTGAAAAGTATGATGCTGTTCCGCCAACAGAATTAAAATGTATTTATCCCAGCTTTCTAGATCATGACGACTATTTAAATCTGGTTTTGGAAACCCGACCTAAAGCTGTAAGTTTTCATTTTGGTATTCCACATCCCCATCAAATTCAGGCCTTAAAACAAGCTGGCATCATCACCATGGTTTCAGCAACCAACTTGACTGAAGCGCTTGAAATTGAAGCTGCCGGCATTGATGTCATTATTGCTCAAGGCATTGAAGCGGGTGGACATCGCGGGATTTTTAACGACACATTTGATAGTGCGGTTAAAACCTCTGATTTGGTTCAATTGCTAAAACAATATTGCAGTTCACCTATTGTGGCTGCTGGCGGCATTATGAATGGGCAGCAAGCCCAGTTATTAATGAAGCTAGGTGCAGAAGCCGTTCAGCTAGGCACTGCTTTCGTACAATGCAAAAGTTCCAATGCTAATACCGCGTATCGGAAAGCATTGTTTAGCAAACCGATTACCCAAATTAGCGCCAGTATTTCTGGCCGCCCTGCCCGTGGTCTGATTAATCACTGGCATACCCAAATCGATCATCCTGAACGACCTGCTGTTGCGGCCTATCCATATTGCTATGACTTGGGGAAACAACTCAATGCAGTGGCAACAGCGCAAGGTGATTATAGTTTTGGTGCATTCTGGGCAGGAACTAATGTTGCCCAGATTCGGGAAATAGAAGCTGCCGATTTAATTAACCAGCTGGTTCTAGAAATGAGCCAAACCTGATCATATCAGCACAAAAAACCTCCCCATTTGGAGAGGTTTTTCCAGGCATGATTTGTATGCAGAATACAACTTAACCAGTCGTACGATGCCATGCATCTTTGACTGCAAATTTGGCTTCTTCCCAATTTAAACGGGATTCACCTTTGCCCTGTTCCCATTTAGTACGCAGGTCAGGTTCAGCTTCATTAAAGTCATTGTAATGCGCACGGTTTTCATAACCGAGACGATAAGCCCCACGATAATCACGGTCATAGTCGAGATCATTATAAGTATTACGGGTCTCATGAAAATAAGGTCTGTCTTGATGCTGTTCTCTCCAGTAGTGATCTTCCTCTTCTGGATTGGCAGATTGTGCGATGTCATTACCTGCAATGCCACCCACGATCCCACCAATCAGCCCACCCACTACTGCCCCTGGTGGGCCACCGATCATACCCAGTGTCGCCCCTACAGCTGCGCCACCTAAAGTACCGGCACCAGTTGCAGCCAGATGATCCCCAGCTTCGGTCATATCTGGTACCCGGTGGCTTTCAGTCGCTGGCGAATTCAGGTCAGGACGCGCACTCGCATCAGTAGATGGACTCGATTTTAGTGAATCATTGTTAAATGCATCACTGCGTTCTGGAGACCGTTCTGTTGAAGCTGCAGGATTAATATCTGAAACTGGTCGATTGGTATTGGTCATTCTTCCTCTCCCTCGATCTTATTTCTTATTTAAACAAAATTGTTTGAACAAGACTGAAATCACATCTTGTTATGTAGACTTTCAGCATAGAGAAAGTTTAGGTAAATAATGTTCAAGTCCTGTCCAGTTTCAGTGAATAAAGTGCTGCGCTATGTATAAGAAGATATTTCATGTAAACGGCGTGTTGAGGAAGCATGATACAAGATAAAAAAAGGTACTGTTTTCATAACAGTACCTTGATTATTTTTTCCATCATTGTCGATTACATCAGGGTTGCAGCAGATTGACCTGTTCAATTTGCACATCACTCATAATTTCACCTTGAGCGAGTAACTGATTAAAATAGTCTTCCACTACATTAAACTGTTCAACCGTACTTTCAACCTTGTACATGTTCTGCCGGAACTCATTACTTGAACGTAAACCTTTGGTATACCAGGCAATATGTTTACGTGAAATTCGGCAACCCGAATATTCTCCATAGAAGTCATACAGTTCAGATAAATGCCCCAACAACACCTCTTTCACTTCTTGAATATTCGGTGCAGCCAAATGCGTACCGGTAGCTAAATAATGAGAAATTTCACGAAAAATCCAAGGTCTGCCCTGTGCAGCACGCCCGATCATGACCGCATCAGCACCAGTGTAGTCGAGTACATATTTAGCTTTTTCGGGACTGTCGATATCACCATTGGCAATCACCGGAATAGTCAACATCTGTTTGACTTCTTTAATCAAACTATAGCGCGCGGTATTTAAATACATGTCTTCACGGGTTCGACCATGTAAGGCCAATGCAGCGATACCCGCCTCTTCGGCACGTTGCGCCACCCGCATAATATTTTCATGACCATTTAAATATCCCAAACGGGTTTTTAAAGTTACCGGCACATCTACAGCAGCCACCACAGCATCTAAAATACGTGCGACCAGATCTTCATCTTTTAATAATGCGGAACCTGCCAATTTATTACAGACTTTTTTGGCGGGACAACCCATGTTGATGTCGACAATCTGTGCGCCATTGGCGACCTGATAACGCGCTGCTTCGGCAAGCTCGAACGGGTCGGAACCTGCAATCTGTGCAGATATAGGCGCAATTTCGCCATCAAAATTGGCTCGGTATAAACTTTTCTTACTCATGCGCAAGGTTTGGTCTGAGGTCATCATTTCACTGACGGCATGCCCTGCACCAAAATATTTACACAACGTCCGAAATGGACGATCCGTAACACCTGCCATAGGAGCAACAATTAAATTATTTGACAGCTGATATGGACCAATATACATATAAATTCATCACTTTTTCGACCGGCATAGTATACTGCATCTACTGTATTGGCTCATCTTTTTGGACTATGTTTTCATCCTTATGAAAAAGAATTTTTTTATTTCATCTCATGTTAAATCCTTAAGTATTCTGGCTTTATCTCTAAGTTTAGTGGCATGTGGAGATAACTCCTGGTGGTCAAAAAATAATGAACCGACCCTAGAAGAGGATCAGATCAAACGCCTGGTTCCACCACGAGTGAATGATCGTAGCGCATGGGCTAAAGATATTTTCGATATTAGTGACCAGCTCGGTATCCCCCAAACCAAAGAAAATATTTGCAGTATTGTGGCAGTGGTCGATCAAGAATCGAACTTTGTTGCCGACCCGCAAGTACCCGGTTTAGGCGTAAAAGCGGTTAAAGAAGTTCAAGACCGTTTGGATGAAAAATTTAAAGATAAATTAGGTGATGCGATTGGCGGAACCGTCGCCGGCTATTTCCAGGAAGTCTTAAAAAATCAGCCGAGTCCGGAAGATAACTATTTAAGCCAAATGCGTCGGGTTAAAACTGAACGTGAACTGGATGAGTTATATCGTGAAATTTTCGCCTACATGTCAAAACATTATCATGTCAGTGCATTAACTGGCGCGGCTAAACTGGTTGGACAAGACATTGGGGAAAAATTAAATCCAATTACTACATTAGGCTCGATGCAAGTTCATATTGGTTATGCCAAAGAACATAAACGTCAAGGGGGTAATATTGCAGAATTACGTACCGACTTATATAGCCAATATGGCGGTTTGTATTACGGCATTCACCGTTTAATGATGTATCCTGCCGATTACGATAAATCGATTTATCGTTTTGCAGATTATAACTCGGGCATGTATTCAAGTCGCAACGCTGCCTTCCAAAGCATGCTGAATGATTTAACCGCAGCTGAGCTAGACCTGGATGGTGACTTATTGCTTTACACAAAAGAAGGTTCAATCCGTTCTGCTGGCAGCCAGTCTGAACGTGAACTGATTAGTGTATTTGCAGCCAACAATATATTAGTCACACCACGACAAATTCGTTCTGACTTAAAAAAAGAAAAAAATAAAGGGTTCGAGGATACAGCCACTTATCGTGCTATAACCAAGCTCTACCAAGAGAAAACAGGCAAAGATCCTATTTATGCAATTATGCCTGAAGTGGTCATTTCTGGTCCCAAACTAAGCCGCGAATATAATACCAACTGGTTTGCAACACGCGTAAATGGAAGATATCAATCATGTATGCAACGGGCAAAAAGAATAAAAATTTAGCGCTCTTTGATTTTGATGGAACCCTGTGTAAAAAAGACAGTTTCACGGGGTTTATCTTCTATGCTTTATCTAAACGCCATATTGTCAAACAAGGCATTAAAATCCTCCCTTGGATTCAAGCCTATTATTTAAATGCCTACCCTGCGCATGCCATGCGTTCTAAATTGTTTCGTGCCATGTTTAGTCAGGCAAATGCTCCTGATTTACAGCACATTGCTCAGGAATACGCGGCCAGTTTAATTCCCCAGTTAAATCTTCCCTTGTTTAAACAACTTAAACAGCATCAAGCTTTAGGAGATGATGTAGTACTTGTTTCTGCATCTGTTGATGTCTATCTTCAACATGTCTGCAACTTATTAAAAATTGATTTGATTTGTACGCAGACTGAACAAGTAAATCATATCTATACTGGACAATATACGACTCCAGATTGTAGCTCAGAACAGAAAAAGCTACGAATTTTAGAAAAATATTCTTTAGATCACTACTCTGTAATTTATGCCTATGGCAATAGTAGGGAGGATAAGGAAATGCTTGCACTTGCTAATTATACTTATATGGTCGGAGTAGATAAAATCATGCCTAAATTACCAATAGACATTCAAATTGCAATTTAACTTTAGAGAAGTCTCATCAAACTTATTTTTTTACACACTCCATATAACTATCATAATTTACTAAAAGTAATTCAAAATCCAGCAATAAGCATAGAGATTGGCAGGTATATAAAATCAGGCATTTAGTTGAAATATTTTTGCTCGGTTAAAAGCAGTTTAGAGGTATTGCTATACGCTACGTTAAGCTAAACAAAAGTTATAAAGCTCAGTTGTCTTAGCCTATCTCTTTATCTTTTTTGTCTCTTTGAAATTGGCATAGCCACGAATTTTTTATTGATAAAAACTCTGTTCATTCAAAATAATATACCGTGACAATATTCACATATGTATGTCTATCGCTCTATAAGTAGCAAACATCAGGAAAAAATATTATGAATTTATCCGATCATTCAAAGTTGGTGAAAGGTATCTATATTCATTTTGGCAAAAATCCATTTGTGTTGTTATGCATGTTTTCTTGCTAAACGAACAAAATTGGACATAACAAGAGTTGGTAAATGTCCTGAGTAAAGCAAACTAGTTATTTACGTGAGTTTGATTACGATACTTCAAGCCCATATCTACAAATAAAAACCACCTCAAATGAGGTGGTTTTTAACTTTAAGAAAAATTATTTCTTGAATGGAAAAGCATATTTTGCAATACGTTTAATCACGCTGCCATATTGCTTGATCAGACTGGCATTGTTGTAGTTCAAGCCATATTTTTCACAAACTGCCTGTACTTTTGGTGCCATTTTACGATAGCGACGTGCCGGAACATCTGGATATAAATGATGTTCAATTTGGTGACTTAAATGACCGGTCAAAATATGGAATGCTTCTGAACCGGTTAAATTCGATGAACCGCGAATCTGACGCATATACCAGTGACCACGACTTTCATTTTCAAGTACTGTTTTCGGGAAGACTTCAACATCCTTAGTGAAGTGACCACAGAAAATAATACTAAATGTCCAGATATTACGCATGCCATTCGCCACCAAGTTACCTGCTAAAACAGGTAAAGCTGCCGGACCGGCAATTAATGGGAAGAACACGTAATCTTTAAACAGTTGTTTAGTGATTTTGCGCTGCATTGGACGCCATTCTTGTTTCGCTTGCTCTTTGGTTTTACGCCCTTTCAAGACTTTACCAATTTCAAGATTTTGAATTGCCACGCCCCATTGGAACAACAGACAAAATGGAATCGCATAAATCGGTTGTAACAAATAGCCGGGTTTCCAGCGCTGTTCAGGGAAAAGTCGGAGCAATCCATAACCGATATCATCATCCATACCTTTAATATTGGTATAGGTGTGATGTTTATAGTTATGGGTTTGACGCCAGTTATCCGCTGTACCGACAATATCCCATTCGTAAGATGGACCATGGAATTTTGGATCATTCATCCAGTCATATTGACCATGCATGACATTATGACCTAGCTCCATGTTTTCCATGATTTTGGCAAAGCCAAGTAAACCAGTACCTAAAACCCATGCTGGCGGGAACCAACCTGCAAACAGACAGGCACGCCCAGCAATAGAAGCATAACGAATGGTTGAATAAACACGACGAATATATTTCGCATCTTTTTCACCAATATCATCGAGCACTTCTTGTTTGATGGCATCTAACTCACGTGCCAATCCATCTAATTGAGATTGAGTGAGCTCACCATTTTTAGGATTTTTAAAATATTCTATTTTTACGGGCATATTCATGATATTTGACTCACTTATAAATCAATAACAAGATCAGACTGTGCTGAATTGACACAAATTTTTAATAAATTACCAGGTTCTGAATTTTGTCCGCCATTGACCAAATTCTTGGTTGAACCTTCAACTTTATTGCAGACACATTTATTACAGATCCCCATACGGCAACCATGGGTGGGTTTTATATTCTGCTGTTCAAGGCTAACTAAAATCGACTGGCCTTTTGGAATAGCGAGCACTTTTTTCGATTTCAATAAAGTCACATTAACAAAGCCGGTCTCAGAATTTTCGACAGGTGTCATGCTGAAAGCTTCACTTTTAAAACTTTGCACATGTGCAAATAACTGTTCAGCCTGTGCGACGAATCCAGATGGACCACATGCATACACCACGCTATTTTCAATGTTTTCCAGCAATGCTGCATGGGCTTGGTTTAAACGTTCGCCAGCATCGACTTCTTGGGTATAAAAAACCTGAAATGAGAAATTTGGATATTGCTCGGCAAGCTGCTCAAAACGTGTTTTAAAAGCCACATCTGCATATTGTTTCACCCAATACAGCAATTGAATTGGTGCTTGAGTCATGCGATCTGTTTTAGAAAGCGCTTTAAGCAAACTTAACATTGGGGTAACGCCACTACCTGCAGCAAGCAACAGCATCGTTTGAGCCTGTTCTGGTAACAGCATGTCGCCATAAGGCTGACCAAATTCAAGGATATCGCCGACTTTAGACTGTTCAACCAGCCAAGAGCTGACTTTACCCTGATCCACTTTCTTAACCGTCAACAAGACATGCTGAGAATCTAGCTGAGTCAAACTATAGCTACGTTCATAGCGGATGCCATCGACTTCTACAAAGATCGGATGATGCTGTCCTGCTTGCCCAAGCTCAAAATGACGATTGAACTGAATGGTGAGGCTTACCATATTTTGAGCAGAATTTTCTTTTTGAACAATTTTCCCCAATGCTTGGTTAAACGACCAAAGCGGGTTAAATTTTTGCAGCCAAAAGTTTGCTGCATGCTGATCAATAACAGTTTCAGCAAGTGAAGTTAAGGGAGATTTCGTTTTTTCTAACACATGCATAGTAAGCACCACGCGATTGAATTTTAATTATTATACACATGTATATATATTTGTATATATATCTGTATTGTTTCTATTCATTTCCCAAGCGAGCCAGCAACAGCTATAATGTTTTGGTGTCTCTAATCCTTTGAAAAATATGAATCAGTTTTCGATCAAAAAAAATGTTGATGCCACAATTGCCGCACAAAGTCTTGCTCATGAGCCAGTTGTAGTCCGCACGGTCGGTCGAAAAGCAACAATTACCAAAGAAGAACTGTTTCAGGCCGCGCTCAATCTCATTGGTCCTCAAAAAAGTATTTCATCCTTAAGTCTTCGCGAAGTTGCCCGCGAAGCAGGTATTGCCCCAAATAGTTTTTACAGACATTTCAGAGATATAGATGAGCTTGCAATTGAGTTGATTGATCGTGCAGGTATTGTGCTGCGTCAAATTTTGCATCAGGCACGTTTAAAAGCATCAAAACAAAACAGTATTATTCGCAGTTCAGTTGAAATTTTTATTGAGCAGCTCGATGCCGATGAAGGAAATTTAAGCTTATTACTTCGTGAAGCCTATACGGGTTCCGCTTCATATAAATCAGCAGTGGGACGCCAATTAAATTATTTTCAGCAAGAACTGCAAGAAGATTTAATTCGTCTGGAACGTCTCAATCACAGTAAATTGTTTCATCCTGACATTGTGGCAAAAGCGATTACCCAACTGGTGTTTAATATGGGTGCAACAGTGATTGACATGCCCATAACTGAACGCAAAGAAATTGCAGAACAAACAATGATTATGATTCGAATGATTTTAGAAGGCGCACGTCATCTGGATGAAGCACAAATTCGCTAAGTGTTGAATGTTTAAGGATTCAATCCTGACACATTGAATCCTTCGTCTATCTTCAAATACTTTTTTGCTGAGCAACAATCTTTTTGACCAGTTCAGCTGTTTTTTCGGGCTGTTCCAATGGGAACATATGTCCGCCTTGCATCACACTATAATTAATCTGATAGGTTTTTTTCATCCCTTGCGGAAAACCTTGCTTGTAAAATGGACTGTTGTGCGCACTAATTAAATGTACAGGTACAGCCGGTGCTTTCTTGGGCGTACGCCACCACCATGCAGGTACTGTTCTAAAAATTTCCGCTTCAACTATTTTAGGTACAGCCAAAGTCAAGCCGCCACGTTTAACATCCTGTTGTAAACCGCAGGCTAAAAAATCCTGAAAACAGTGTTCATCAAAATGCCTAAATAACGGGTTATACCGCATTGAAGTATAGGCTTGCTCATGATTTTCCCAGTGATCTTTACGTTTCAGGGTAATTCCTGCCGGGGTCAATTTATCGATTGCCTTGAGTTTTAATTTTTTTGCAATCTCAAACATGGGTGATCTTGAACCAATCACAAAAGGTGGATCCATAATCACCAGTTGTGAAAATAAATCCGGGCGCTTATAGGCACTCATAAGCGTGAGCAATGAACCAAATGAATGCCCTAGACCGATGACCTTTCTTCCATAAAACTTATGTTCAATATCATCAATAATTTGATCCACTAAATAACGCCAGTCATGGGTGATCGGATATTGAAGATCCATTCCAATCATCGGAATGGATTTCAAATCGAACTCATCCTCAAAGCAAGCGAAAAACTTTTGATAACTTGGCGCTGGAATTCCGTTGGCATGAGTAAAATGAATCGCGGTCTTTTTAAATGATGAATCCTTCACAACTCTGCTCTCCCTTGATTAAATCGATGAACATCATCTAGCTTAAGGAAAAGCCTGCTTGATTCAAATCACTAAATCATGGATAAGCTGACTTGTAAGTCAGTCTTTCTTTAGCAGGAAAAATTATTATAAAAATATTTTGCAACTCGCTTGTGATTATTTCTTGGAAAAAACTAACGCTTGATTGCCTAGAAAATTTGCACCACAAGTTGTCTTGTCTCCGGCAATCACACTTCCCGTCCTTTCACGACTGTAGATTGATCCCCCTGCAACGGCAGACACAATTGCTTGACATTGAGGACAATAATGCTTCATGCCATGCAAATGCACTGCAATTCCATTAATGATAAATGTATTTTCGCATTCTGAGACAACGCCGCCATGCGTGGCTGAAGAACCTATAGTCACTAAAAAATTAGCCATGATTATTCTAATTTTTTATAAAGTTTATGCACCATTTTAACATGAGATGAGGGTCTGTTGACAATTCGTCTATGTTTACAACTATGAGTATTTTTTAGGTGATACTAGGCATGAAATAAGAAATTTAGTCATTCTAAATGAGTAATTCATAACGACGTAGCATCAAAAAATACTCTAGTCCCGAAGGGTTGTGGCTAAAACGCAAGCCATTTATGAAATGTCAACAGACCCTGCTTCTAGGCTTTATGTCTTCCATTGTTCACACAAATAAGACCTATAGAATCTTAAGCAATTAAAAAGCACCCGAAGGTGCTTTTTAAACAGGTTTCGAAGTTATGGTTTAACCACAACCAGTACTTGAATGGCTTCTGGTGTTACCGATAAACTATCAAGCAAGCTAATGCCTTCTGATTGAAATTTTTGTAGGCGTACAATTTCATCTTCCCGAATACTCGGATTAAACTGCTTCAAGTAAGTTAAGCGTTCAATTTCATATTGCCATTTATTACCGTACACGTCTTTGGCTTGTTGTTTAAAGTTCGGCAATGCTGTTTTAGCAATATCAAGTGCCTGAGTATAGCGTTGCTCAATCACATCACGGCGGGCTTTCACCACCTGACGACAGCTATTGCTATCCAGATGATGCAAATACGGTTTTAAAATACTCGGATCAATCTTGGCAGATAAGTCCTGTCCCGTTTCGCTGAGCAATACACGAATTAACTGCTGTGGCAGGCTTGAAGGCAGATTCAATGCTTTCGGCGCAATGACATCCACTTTAAACCACACCTCTAACAATAAAGAACCTTGTTTCAAGGCATTCGATTTTAACAGTGCAACGTTGGTGCTACCAAATGACTGTGTATTAATCATTTCCATCACACTTTCAGTGAATGGATGTTCCAGCGTTAAGTATTGTGCATCTTCACGGATTAAAGCCTGATCACGATAGAAAGTTGCGGTCATACCTTCTTCATCAAGAGATAAACCTTGAACCTGCATTTGATCAGTTGGCTTAATGATCACCGTACCATTGCTTTGCTCATCAAAATCAATGTTTGTCGATGCCATGAAGCGTTTCATAAACATAGGTAAAGTGGTGTTGTCATCGTAGTCTTCAAGTGCTTGAACAATTTCTTGCGCCACAATTGGACGACATGAGTTGTATTCAAGCAAACGGTCACGACCTTCCTGCAATTCAGCTTCCAAAGCTTCACGCTGAACACTGACTTCTTCAAGCAAATCTTCAAACTGTTGACCCAAATCAGACAATAAACAGTCTTTTAATTTAGCAATGAAGTTTTCTTGCAGCGTTTGTGCAGTGGGTGAAATATTGCTGAAAATATTTAAACCTTCGTTATACCAACGGAACATACGCTCTTGCGCTGTGCCAGCCAAATAAGGCACATGAATCTGGATACGGTTTTCTTGACCAATACGGTCCAAACGACCAATACGTTGTTCTAAAACATCTGGATTTGCAGGTAAATCAAACAGGATGAGGTCAGAGGCAAACTGGAAGTTACGCCCTTCTGAACCAATTTCCGAACACAATAAAATTTGCGCACCATAAGAATCTTCCGCGAAATAAGCCGCAGCTTGGTCACGCTCCAAAAGACTCATACCTTCATGGAACATGGCTGTACGAATGCCCGCATGTAGACGAAGTACATTTTCCAAAGCTTCAACCACTGGACCAGTACGCGCGATGAGCAACACTTTTTTGTGTTTAAGCTCGGTACGTAGCATTTCCATCAGCCACATCACACGTGGATCATGTTCCATCCAAGCGCCATCAAGCTGTGTTTCTTCTGGCCACATTTGTTCACGCAACTTGCCGTCTTTCGACCAGTTTGCAGGTGCCGGTAAAGCAGCAGGCTGGCAGTCACGCCCAGGAAATCCTTGAATGGCTTCACGAGTATTACGGAATAAAATACGACCTGTACCATGACGGTCTAACAATTCATGAATGGCACGGAAACGCTGCTCTGGCTCATCCTGAATGCTATGACCCAATAAGCCTTCAATCGCAGCCAAATGTCCTGGTTCCAAAGGCATGTCTGACATCAGCACTTCAGCAATTTTTGCGGTGTGATGATATTGCTCTTCTTCATCCAAAAAACGCTCGAGTGAGCTAAAGCGCTGCGGATCGAGCAAGCGTAAACGGGCAAAATGGCTTTCTACACCCAGTTGCTCAGGTGTCGCTGTAAGCAACAACACACCCGGAGTTTTTTCAGCAAGTTCTTCAACCAGGTCGTAACGGTCGTTACCACCTTCTTCTTCGCTCCACATCAAGTGATGGGCTTCATCCACGACAAGAAGATCGAAACCGGCTTCTAATGCCTGTTCACGTAAATCTTCGTGATCGACCATTAAATCCACACTGGCAATAATGCATTGCTCGGTCAGGAAAGGATTTAAATCTGGATCATGTTCTTTAATAGACGCGGTACGGGTTAAATCAAATAAAGAGAACTGAAGATTGAAACGGCGACGCATCTCAATCATCCACTGATATTGCAGTGAGTCTGGAACTAAAATCAGAATACGTTCAGAACGACCGGTTTTAAGCTGCTGATGAATGATCAAGCCGGCTTCAATGGTTTTACCCAAGCCCACTTCATCGGCAAGTAAAACACGCGGTGCAAAACGCTGACCGACTTCATGTGCAATATAAAGCTGATGCGGAATCAGGCCAACACGCGCTCCAATCATGCCGCGTAATGGACTTGATTTCATATTGGCTTGCATCATCAAGGCTTCAATACGCAGGTCATACCATTCTTTATAATCCACTTGGCTGGCAAGCAAACGGTCAAGCGGTTTAGACAGCTGAATATGTGCGCCAACACGGGTCTCGTTTAAAGCTTTACGCTCTTCAGTTCCATCTTCCAGGGTACGAATCACGTTATAACGAACCACGCCATGACGGTCTTCAAAAGATTCAACCAGCCACTTGGTGCCTTCCTGATCCTGCAATTCATCTTTAATGTTAAAAACAATACGTGATAAAGGTGCATTGTTGCGTGCGTAAACACGTGTTTCATCACTCTTCGGGAATAAGATGCTAACCGATCGTTCATCTACATCAATGAGAACCCCTAATCCAAGCTCTGTTTCTGTATCTGATAACCAACGCTGACCAATAGCAAACTGATGCAATTTTTCCACCTTTATCTAAAAATGAGGACACTTATTTTTAAGCTCAAAACCTGATGAGTATTTGAGCAACAAAACAGGTCTTTAAGCAATATATTTTGACATAAAGCCCACTAAAAAGTGCGCAAAACCGATGACAATTAAAAAGTTTTCACCTTAAAAAGGAACTGGATAATAAAACTCCACACGTTCCTCTGTTTGAGGATGATAAAAACTCAAGTGTTCAGCATGCAAACACAGTCGAGGAATCAACTGTTGCTGCTCTGGTGTAGCATACAAGGTGTCACCCACAATCGGATGACCGAGATACTGCATATGCACACGAAGCTGATGTGAACGACCTGTAATGGGAGTAAGTTTGACACGCGTTACCGCCTGCCCTTGAATTTCAAAATGTTCGATGGCTTGCCAATGCGTGAGTGCAGGCTTGTTGTGATCTGGAGCGGTAATATGTAAAGGCGGATGTTCAGGATCGTAAATCACCGGGACATCAACCGTGCCTTCGCCTTCAAGATGTCCTGCAACGACGGCCTGATAGGTTTTTTCTGTTTGGCGTTCCTGAAACTGGCGGGAAATGGTTTTTTGTCCCCATTTGGTCAAGCCAAAAACCAGGATTCCTGAAGTATCACGATCCAGACGATGAATCAGTAAGGTTTTGGGTTCTATTTTTAATAATCTGTTGATCACACAATCTTGTAAATCTTCAGTTTTACCGGGAACGGTGAGTACACCTGCAGGTTTATGGATCACCATAAAATCTTCGTCACAATGGATCAGGTGTTCGGTTAGAAAATTACTCAATGTTCAATTCCAAGCGGATCGCGAAAACAAGCCGGCAATGATAGAAAGCTTGGCGCAGAATTACAATGCGCAATGCTGCAATTGGCGACGGATTTTCCGATTTTGCTCAAAAATTATTTCAATCTCGCGTTATCAACCTGCCGATTGCAAAATAAAGCTGACGAGTTCATGCAGTGAATTGTGTTTTAAGACATCTTCATACCTCACATTTGCACCATGCGCGCGCCATACACCGACCAAACTGACAATGGCCACAGAATCCAGACCGTATTGCTTCAAATCGACATAAGGATCAATTTCAAGTGCATCCATGTTCAGCTGCTCTGCAACGGCGAGCATGATCCCCTTGGTGGAGAGCACATAATTTGACGGCGCACTTACATCCCACAGCCGAGCCAAACTATAGCTAGTCATGTGATGCAAACCTTGTGCCGAGATATTTTCTATCCACTGGATATGCTGATCTTGATTCAGCAATAAAATTGCATCATCAACTACACAGATCTGTTCAGTCACACTTTGTAGATGCGGCAAGATCTGCTTGAGCATCGGGGTCACCTGCCCTGCAAATATCATTTGTAGATGGGTTGAGGCATATTCCCCAAGTTGCTGCATACCTTGAATCAGGTCATCACCATATAAATCCACAATTGGAATATCGAGGGCTTTGGCTTTGTTGCTAATCTGGATCAGATGCGTCATTAAGTCGCTGTCTTGTATGCCTGCCATCATCCTTAAATTTTGTAATCCGACAAGTACCAATACTGAATTTGCAGTAGCAAGTTGCCATTTGGCTTGAGATTGGGAAAATTGGATTTTTTTGGGCATGGGGTAAAACATTTAAAACATCATAAAATTATTTCATCAATAAGAATATCCTACTCCATAATGCCTTCAGCACATATTATTTTCTCGATTGGCTGACATTCCAAATATCTAATAAACGCCAAATATTTTGATCTACGTCTTTCCAGTCCTTCAATGACTCGTAAGGCATTGTCCACTCAACTCTCACATTCGGATACATAGGCGCTTCAATTGTCGTAATGACTATACGTTGGTTAAAATTATTCTTTATTATTTTCATTAAAAATTCTGTTTTTTGTGGATCTGATGCACGACCAAGACAATGATAAGAAATGCCCGAGTCAAAATTCATTGAATAACACTCTAAACCCACTTTTTTAAATGCCTTTTCATATTGCACAAATTGGTGTGGTATCAAATAATTAATCCACTCTCTTGGTGTTCGTTTATATTGAAAAGATAAGGGATCAGCTGTACTGAAGTTTTGGACATGTACTTTGACTTGGTTTTGATAATTTTTATCATAAAAGTTATTGATCTCTATGTTATTAGCATTATTCAAAAGTAGATTAAATTGCATAGGATTTTGAAAATCTGCCACATTTTCAACATGATCATGACTCTCCATGAACTGTTCACTTGGCTCAAAACTTATAGGGAACTGCCCCAAAAAAGGACTGCTTAAAACGGTATCTTCTGAAATACGATTTTTCTCTCCAACATAAGTTTTGATGATCAAATCAGGTGAAATGCCCCAAACAATCAAATCGCCTGTTTTAGAGTTATCCTGATAATACTGAATATCAACATTTTCACGATAAGTTTCTGTTGAATCAGTGCATGCACTTACTCCTAAAGCACTGAATAATGCTAAATTTCTTATTTTAATCATAAAATTTTCCAGATATCATTTTTTATATAGCTTTTACTTTAAAGCAGAAATTAACTTAGCATTACTCAAGTTATTTGGCTCATCTACTTTTCTCATTAATATAAAACAAACTCTATCTTGCTTACTCAAATGAGCAAAATTTACACCCTCTTTAAATTCTTGATCATAAAAACTATGTAATCCATATTCTTCAAAAGAAAAATAGTGAATGATAGGATAATGTCCTTTCGAGCCTCTAGATGGATCAGATGTCTTAAACTGATATTGACCACAGATTTTTTCTTGGGCTTGGTATCTGATAGGCGAAGTATTTTTCATTCCCAAATATAAAAAACATAGCAGAGGCAATACGAATAAGACTCCCCACATAAAAACTTGCTTGTCTGTGACCACAGTACAGACCAATGCAAGTACAACCAAAATAAATGATAGACTCGTGAATATTAAATATAATTCATGCACATTAACTTCCAAACGAATTAAAGTATTTTTTTATAATACGATACGTCAACTGTAGCAACTTACTCCAGCTGAGCATCCAATCTTATCTAATTATTAAAAAAGTTTAGGCTAAAATATTTTGTCCTAAAAACTTCTCAATCGCTTGTTGAGCAATTTCAGCATCCTGAAAAGCACGCACACCTGAAACCCCCATCGCACCAACTAAATGCCCTTCATGTAGAATCGGCTCACCACCTTCTAGCATACCGGCAAAACTATCCATGGTGAGAAAGCCCATTTGACCGCCTTTAATCAAGTCCTCAAATAACTTTGAAGGGCGACGGCTAATGGCAGAACATTTTGCTTTTTCTAAACACAAATTTGCCGTCATTGGCGATGCGCCATCCATACGCTTCATTGCGAGTAAATTACCTGTATCATCGACGACTGCAATGCTGACATTGAAATTATTCTGAATGGCATATTGATGGGCTTGATCTAATAAAAATTCTGCATCAGTCAAAGTTAAATAATGTTTGGTTTGCATCGGTCTTTTCCATTTTCAAAACTGTATGAAAAAGCCCGAACGAATTCGGGCTTGGTCTGATATAAATTAGAAATATTAAGCTTTCATTTCAGCAAAGGTTTCTTTAGCAGCTTGAATCGTGTAGGCAATA
This sequence comes from Acinetobacter sp., assembly GCF_045628685.1. GTDB lineage: Bacteria > Pseudomonadota > Gammaproteobacteria > Pseudomonadales > Moraxellaceae > Acinetobacter. The sequence goes on along the minus strand of NZ_JAZQPV010000128.1, from coordinate 22,329 downwards.
TCTTCATCAGAATGCGCTGCTGAAATAAAGCCTGCTTCAAAAGCAGATGGTGCAAGGTTCACACCACGGTCTAACATGCCATGGAAAAATTTACGGAAAGCAGCAACATCACATTTCAACATTGAATCGAAACTGGTTATGTCTTCTTGATCTGTGAAGTACAAACCAAACATACCGCCCACTTGTTGAGTCTTGAACGGAATACCTGCTTCATCCGCAGCGGCTTGTAAACCAGCAAGCAATTTTTCTAATTGTGCGGTTAATTTTTCATAAAAACCTTCAACACGTAAATGTTTAAACATTTCAATACCAGCACGCATTGCAAGTGGATTACCTGACAATGTCCCTGCTTGATAAACTTTACCCAGTGGCGCGATGCATTCCATCACTTCACGTTTACCACCGAATGCACCGACAGGTAAGCCTGCACCGATAATTTTACCCAAGGTGGTTAAATCCGGTGTTACACCATAATGCGCTTGCGCACCGCCAAGACCGACACGGAAGCCAGTCATCACTTCATCAATGATAAACACTGAACCGTGTTCATCACACACATCACGGATCGCTTGCAGGAAACCATCAATCGGTTTTACAAGGTTCATGTTGCCTGCAACCGGTTCAACAATGACACCGGCAATTTCATGACCAAATTTAGCAAAGCATTCTTTCAGGGTAGTAATGTCATTGTATGGAAGCGTGAGCGTATGCTTGGCAAAATCAGCAGGCACCCCCGCAGAAGTCGCCTCACCTTCGCCGCTGGTCAACATACCTGAACCTGCTTTGACTAAAAGCGAGTCTGAGTGACCGTGGTAACAACCTTCAAATTTTACAATCTTGTCACGACCGGTATAACCACGTGCCAGACGAATCGCGGTCATGGTCGCTTCCGTACCTGAATTGGTCATACGAACCAGTTCAATCGACGGCATAATCTCGCAAATGATGTCAGCCAAAGTGGTTTCATGCACGGTTGGTGCACCAAAGCTCAAACCATCAACCGCCGCATCCTGAACGGCTTTAATAATTGCTGGATGTGCATGTCCTAAAATCATCGGCCCCCATGAACCGACGTAATCGACATAGCGTTTACCATCGACATCGAACAAATACGCGCCTTTGGCTTTTTCAATAAATACCGGTGTGCCACCCACCCCATTAAAAGCACGTACAGGTGAATTCACCCCACCCGGGATATGTTTGCTGGCTTGTTTGAACAATTGTTCTTGCTTTGGAGATAAGCTCATGAAGGCACTCGACTAAAAATTAAATCTATCAAAAATATTTTATGCTGTCGCTTGAAAAAGCGCAGACCATTCATCTAACCGTTCAGGGATGGCGTGCATGGGAAGTCCCAATATATCACTAATCACTGCGCAATAATCTGCACCTGATTCAATGACTTCATGGGAGTTTTCAACGGTTAAGCCGCCAATCGCACAGAGGGGTACGTTGAGTTTTTCTTTGGCAAGTTTTAAGGTTTCCAAGCCAATGTTACCTGCTTCAGGTTTGCTGTCGGTGGCATAAATCGCACCAAATGCCACATAATTTGCGCCATCTGCAATCGCCTGTTCAGCCAGCTCAATTGAGTTATTACAGCTACGACCAATCAACACACCTTGAGGCAAACGCGCAACAGCATCGACAATAGAACCATCACCCTGACCCAAATGCACACCTACGCCGTATTTAACCGCCATTTCAAGATCATCATTAATCACAAAAGGCACGCAATATTCCGCACACATGGCTTTCATATACTCGATTTCGTAAATCTGATCTTCTTTGGGAACTTTTTTACGACGGTATTGCAACACGGCAATGCCACCATTCGCCATCGCACCTTCCAACTTCGCCAATAAAAGCTCTAAAGGATCATCATTGGTAATTAAATATAAACCGCGCATAAAAAAGCTGCCAAAAATAGAACTGCCTTATTATATGCATATCAAGAATAAGATTCAGCCTATCCCAAGCAAATACAACTGGATTGCTAGCGGTAAATTTTCAAAAAGATGGAAAGATGGTAACAATTCTCATATTTTCAAGATGAAGGAAAAAAACATCTGCTTTTAGAGATCGATCCTGTATGCATTAAAACGATTTAATGAGTCGAAGCAATAACAATAAATCCATTATAAAAATAAAACTTAGAGCGATCATCCAGATTGTTAATTCTTTTGTTATATAACGCGCCTGAGAAAGCAAACAAAGAATGAGAGAGCCATTTTTATTTTCAATTTATGATTAAATTTAAATTATTCAATAAAAAAAGCCTAGAGAAAGGTCGCTCTAGGCTTGGAAAACTTTAAAATTACAGGGTTTACTCAACCCGAGAAATGAATTGAATAAGCACAGCACCATTAATAGAATATTCACTCTAGTTTTGCAAGCCTGAGGAGTTCAAGTTCTGTAATATTTTATCTTAAAGTAAAATTCGGGTTTTGATCCAGCTACTATTACCCCCAGAAAATGTAAATTTATTAACTTGGAATTTTATCCAGAGAACGATCTTTTAAACTTAAATTTCCACGGATCACGTCAGATAACATCCGCCAATCCGACACAAAACTACATAGTGGTTGCTTAAAACTGGCTGGCTTATTCTTTTCATACATGAAATGTCCCACCCATGCACAAGCATAGCCAGACAATAAACCATAAGCCAAATATTTAGGCTTTCTTTGACGAATTGCCTGAGTAAAAAAATACACACCGACGCTGCTTCCAAATACATGTAAACGGCGACTGGTAATATTGCGGTGTTCGGTCAAATAAAACCGATAAAATTCATGGTAGTTTTGAATCGGAAGTTGAAATTCCTGTTCTGAACCATGTTCTAAGTTTAGCTTTACAAGGCCATTCATTGTTATCATCCTGATTATTTTTATTTACGTTAACACATATTTTGTACAAATAAATACTGAGATTGCTCTTAGTTTTTGTTCATTTCAAAAACAATTACTTCAGAATCACCTCGTCAAGTCTTACATGAAAAATCATTTTCGTTACAATCGGGGACTTAAAATTAAGAATACAATTCTAGCGCTATAAAAGAACAGATTTCATAACGCATTTGTACCGCACAGATGACGCATTTCATTGCTGAAATAGCGTCAAGAATTAGGATGAAAAATCATGGTTGAAGTTGAATTAAAATTTCAAATCCCTGAAGCAAGACGTAATGCCTTACTCAAGGCGTTAGATGCTAAAAAATCGGAAATGATTCAACTTAAAGCAAAATATTATGACACTGAAGAGCGCCTGCTTTCCCAACATGGTGTTGCCCTACGCCAAAGACTGGAAGGCACACGCTGGATTCAAACCTTAAAAGCGGCAGGAAAAAGTCATTTACACCGCTTTGAGCATAATTATGACCTGGGGGAACTTGAACAGGCGCCACCGCTTGATTTAAGTATTTATGAGCATGAGGCTGAAGCGCAGCAAATCTTAAAAGATGCTTTAGGCGATTCCCACGAGCAACTCAAATTACAATTTGAGACGGATATCCAGCGCACCTTCCGCATAATTCAATTTGAAGAAAGCGATATTGAAGTCAGTCTAGATGTGGGCGAAGTACGGACGGAAACCGCGCAGAATGAAGTGCATGAAGTAGAATTTGAACTTAAGGCAGGTTCAGTACAATCACTTTTGGCCTTTAGTTTTGAATGGGTGAAAAAATACCAACTCTGGCTTGATGTGCGCAGTAAAGCTGAAATCGGCAATCTATTGGCGACCCAGCAAAAAGTCAGTCCAGCCAAATCCGCCAAGGAATTCACTTTAAGCAAAAAAGATCCGGCCAATAAAAATTTACGCATGTTGATTGCACAACAATTACAACATTTGCTGCCTAATATTGCTGCCATTTCCGCAGTAGTTTCTGAAAAAGAACATATTCAGCAGGCACAAATTGCTTTAGATCATTTGAATTTGACCCTATCGTTATTTAAAGACTGGAACGAGGCTGTTTCAGACAAATGGGCGATGCAACTGGGGGCTTTTAAACAGCAGTTTGATCATTTGCAGCATTTGGAACACATGCAGACGACTTTGGGTGCATTTTTACAAAATCCGAACACCGCATCAAATCTGACCAAAGATATTTTATATGCCAAAGAAAAGTTGTCTAACCTGGTTCGCTCAACTCAAAACGTACATCACTATTTAGAACTGTTGATGTTTAGTTTAGATTACGAGGAAAAGACTCAAACTCACGACTTGAAATGGTTTGCGCAAAATACCTTGCAAAATCAGTATAAAAATTTGCAAGACAGTTTGACCAGTGCAGAAATTACTGATTTTGAGAGTCTGGATAAATTAGCCAGCAAGATTCATGAATTGAAATTTAGTTTTCCTATTTTAACCTCTATTTATGATGTCAAAAATTTACAAAAATACAGCAAAGCCTTAAATGACGCGCAACTTGCTGCAAGTGAATATCAAATTTTAGCATCCTCAGCAGATTATATTCAGCAAACCGAACTTGAAGCCAGTGATTGGTTCGTTTTGGGCTGGCTAACAGCAAAACAGGAAGTTTATGCACAGAATTTACTTGAAGCGACAGAACAATTTCTTGTGAGTCGTAAATTCATTAAATAGTAAATAACATTAAAGTATATGACAGAATGTTTCAGGTATCGCTGTTTTGAAATATTCTGCAATATGCTTTATAAATTTTTAAGCAAAACTCTCCTACTCTTTTATGATGTCTGGCTTACAATTAATGTCAGAACCACTTTGATTGTAAAGTGGCAGGAGTTTTAACATGCTAGAAGTAGAATTAAAATTTCAGATTCCACCATCACATCAAAAACAAATTTATCAATTATTTTTGTCCAAAAACGCTCACCCGATTTCTTTATGTGCACAATACTATGATACGCCTGAATGTCATTTAGCCCAGCAGCACATCTCATTACGTCAACGCCTTGAAGGCACACACTGGATCCAAACCTTGAAAGCTCCGAGCGGTCATCATTTAGAACGCTTTGAATTAGAAATCGATTTAGGCGAGTTAGATCATTCCGCTTTAGATCTGAATATTTATAAAGACCATCCTCAAGCCAAAAAAATACTCCACCAGGTATTAGGCAAACAGGTCCAAAAATTAAGCAAGCAGTTTGAAACAAATGTAGAACGCCTAGTGTATGTAGTTCATTACAATCGTGCAGAAATTGAAGTCAGTTTAGACCGCGGTGAGATCTCTCATAAGGATCAAACCCTCGCAATTTATGAGATTGAATTTGAGCTTAAACAAGGATCTATCCAAGACCTAATCAAATTTATTCAACCTTGGGTTAAACAATATCATTTGTGGCTAGATGTACGAAGTAAAGCGCAGCGCGGCGATTTACTGGCACAGGATTTAAAGATTGCTCCGGCTCAATTTGCAACCCCCCTACAACTGGATAAAAAAGATTCAACTGATAGTGCATTAAAAAAAATCGTCAATAATACCTTGCAACATCTATTGCCGAATGTGACCGCTATCTCAGCTAGACAATACAACAGCGAGCATGTTCATCAAACTCGCGTCGCGATTCGCCGTTTAAGAAGTGCCTTACGGGTTTTTGGTGACTGGTCAACGGATGTCGATCCTGATTGGCAAGAACAGCTGACGACCCTGTTCCGTCAACTCGGTTCAACCCGAGACCGCGATGCTTTAAGCGAAGGGCTTTTACCTCAGCTTGAAGCAGCGGGAGCACCTTTTGTGCAACTTCCAACAATTCCTGAAGAAAAAAACCTTCCGCTTGATGAATCTTTACGTTCTTTAGAGGCGGTTAACTTAATGTTGGCTTTACTGCAATTTGTACATCAACCTTGCACAGACAAGACAAAGAAGAATTTAAAAAAAGATATCGCAAAAAAAATCCAGAAATTGCATCAACAAATTTGCAAAGATGCCGATCAATTTCTGGAGCTGGATATTGAATCACGACATCGCACTCGTAAACGGGTCAAACGCTTACGTTATTGTATCGAGTTTATTGCCTCGCTCTATCCGAGCAAAGATGTAAAAAATTACTTAAAAGATTTAAAACCGGCACAACAAAGCTTGGGACAATATAATGATTTAAATGTGGCAGAAGTCATGTTTCAAGACATTGTAAAGCGTAAGCAAAAAGCATGGTTTGTATTGGGCTGGATTGCAAATGAGAAAAAATATGTTCTGCAACAAGCCCAAGAGCATTTAGACACGTATTCTAAAACCGACCCTTTTTGGTAAGAGGAAAATAATTTTGGTAAATTTCATGCCCGGTTAGCGATATTTTCCAAAAATCTTCCAGGTTCCATTATCTGCCAATGGGTCGCTATAACTGTCATTGCGCTGTTTGCGGGGTTTATCTCGGGCATCGACCAATTCAAAGTGTGGCTCGGTACTAAGTACAATGCCATTTACATAAAATCGGGTCCGTGTGTATTCAGTCTGCCCATGCTGGAACACATAAGTACGCAAATCTATAAATTCGCGGTGTGCAACCAATGCGGCGGTATCATCACTGTCTAGCCACAGTCGCATGGCTTGAATTTGCTCTGGCTCAAATTGCCCGCATTTGTCGATCAGACTGGCAATACCCCGAAAGGTTTTCGACTCTTTGGCACGGGTTTTATTAATCCGGATGCGATCTACATGAAAATAAAACAATGGCAAATTCAAATGGCTAGGTAAATGTACTGCATCCAAGGTTTCATCTTCCATAAAGGGTTGAAACAGATCTTGTGCCCTTTCAATCAAGCCCGTCCATTGTCGGTAATATTCTTCGACTTCGGACCTGGAGCCATAATAAATCGGCAAACCTTCCACATTGGCCAGATTTGCAGGTGGCCAAATGTTTTGACGTAATAAGGCAATATCACTTTTTAGACTTTGTACTGCAATGGCATCTTGCATTGGATTATCCATTTTAATGCTTAGGCTATTTTTAGATTAATCCAAAGGTTTAGTTTCTGCAAGGCTTTGCCTATAATATGCCATTAGATCGTTTTTGCAGGAAAAGTTCATGGTTCAAAAGATTGAAGCAACAGATGTAACCGAAGAAGAAGCGTTAAATGCTGCTTTTTTTGAACGTGCTGATGAATTTATCAAACAAGCAAATGAATTTTGTCGTGTTGAAAAAGGTTCACAAGTGAAACCCGCTGAAATGCGCGGTCAAGTTAGTGCTGCAATGTTGTTTGGTACTGCCCGTTTTAATACCTGGGTTGCAGCCAATAACTTCAAAGATGGCAATGAAATGCGCGATGCCAAAGATCAGGTCATGTCTTATATTTTGCAGCAGTTTCAAATGATGCTGGAAGATAACTATGATGAATACTGTGAACAGTTCGAAAACTATTTACGTTTCCGTCACAATGAAGAGTTTCATGCCAACAAGCATAACCATGATCACAAGCACGATCATTGATTAAAATATGAAAAGCCCTGCGGGGCTTTTTTTATTTTCTGTAATTTATCATATTGACTTTAAACTGATTTTAGCCCCATATAAATTGAACAATAAATAAACTAAAACAAGGCATCCTATGCAGCAACTTCCCTTCCCGATGATTGACCCGCATATTCACCAATGGGATCCGTATAACACGCCACATGCGGCAGCGCTCGCTGTAAAGCTGTTTGGCAAGCATTCCAGATTGCTGGATAAGATGGTCCGGCTACTAAAGCCTAAAGATGTAATTGAAACAATTGGTTTGACCCAGCATCTGACCGCACCTTACCTGCCTGCAAATTACAAGAAAGATGTAGGACATTATGACGTTGAGCAGATAGTACATGTCGAAGCCAGCTGGCATGACCAGCAAGGCACAGGCGTCGTGGATGAAACCCGATTTATCGCCGAACTTCCTTTTGATCAGCATAATATCCGGCTAGGGGGGATTGTCGCCACGGCGGATCCACGACAGAAGAATTTTAAGCAACTGATTCAACTGCATCGGGAAGCTTCTCCAAAATTTCGCGGCATCCGTAAAATGGCTGCGGTACATCCAGATAAAGGCATTCATGCCTGGGCCAATGAACCGCATCTTTATTGCAACAAAGATTTCCTGAAAGGCTTTGAGGAACTGGCCAAGCAGGATTTAAGTTTTGATGCCTGGGTTTATTCTACCCAGATTTCTGATGTGAGTGCTCTAGCCAAAGCCTTTCCAGATACGCCTATCGTGCTGGATCATCTAGGCACACCTGCAGGCTTATTTGGCAAAGTGGGCAAAGCCACAGGCAAGACCGAACAAGAACGTGCCCAGATATTTTCAGACTGGAAAGAGCAGCTGGCTGAACTGTCCGAATGCAAAAATGTATCTACTAAAATGTCTGGCTTGTTTATGCCCGTTTTAGGCCATGATTTTCATCAGCAGAAACGGTTGGCAAGTAAACAGGAATTATTGGAACGGGCAGCTCCCCTGATTCAGCATGCCTTACACTATTTTGGTTCTGAACGTGTGATGTTTGCGTCCAACTTTCCGATGGACAGTGTCAGCAGCTCACTCAGCAATATCATTGATACCTTTAGCGATATTGTTCAGGCCTACAATGAAAACGCGTTAAAGCCGATCTTTTATGAGAATGCTAAAGCGTTTTATAAATTATAAGAATAAGAGTCTGGATCCTTAGAAAAGGAGGAAAATACATATGCTCTGGGAAGAAATGATCGCTAGTCCCTTGTCAGAAAAAAGCTTTTATATACTTGCTTGGTGATCTGTTTTAGTGGAATCGCATCCTACTATTACCAACATATTACTCACTTACCCTTTAATAAAGATATCGCTTTCGGAGCAATCTTAATATCAGGTGGTATTTTCCTATTTCTTTTTGCCACCTTCTGGTGGAGCTTACCCATCGCTGTGCTATCTGGCGTTTTAGGTGGAATCCTGTTTACCAGAAAAGTTACTTAAATTGGGGCTTTTATTTATATTGAAAAATAAAAACCCCCTCACTTGAAGGGATTTTTTTATTTACCCATACTATGATTGTTTAACTTGCTTACCATACTGATCAGCCATCACTTCAACCAGTTGATCCAGCTTTATGTATTTCTTGATCACTGCATCCACATCGGCTTTGGTCAATTTGGCGAGCGCCTGATCACGTTTTTCACGGAACAGTAAATCACGATCATGTTCTAATTGTGGGGTTAACATTTGATGAATATTGCGCTCATCTTCCAAAGTAGTAACCCGTTTTTTCAGAATATTTGCTTTCGCCGCTTCCAGTTCTTGCTCGGTCACACCTTTAGTCAGCAAGTCATTTAAGACTTTATGCACACTTTGGGAAACTTGAGCCGATTTGCCTGCTGTGTAATTGGCTTCAATGGTTAATGCACCGGAATCAATCCACTCATCCAGCTCAACATTACTGCCAAAACCATAAACCAGCGCATTTTTTTCACGTAACTCTTGCGCTAAACGTGAAGAGAGTTGTGAGTCGCCTAAAATATAGCTGAATACGATTAATGCGGTAGCATCAGTATGGCTTGCCCCAGCAGGGAAAGTCAAAATCGATTGATAATTACCGAACTCACGCTGTTCGGATAAAGCATGAATTTTTTGTGCCGGATAAGCTTGATAATCTGAGCTAAGACGTTGATATGGCAATTGTGCTTTCCAGTCGGAAAATTCCTTTTGCAGCAATATGAGCATGGGTTTGGCTTGATAATCCCCCGTAATCGCAATTTGTGCATGGTTGCTAACGAAGAAATCCTGATACAGTTTCTTTACTTGCTCAACCGTTGCTGCTTTAATTTGTTGCTTGGCCAGATCCGGCTCAAAATGGTAACGCAAATCACCTGGCTGATAGGTTTCGAGCAATCGGGTCATGGTGAGTGTCGCAACAGTTCCAGGCTCGGTATAAGGACGATCCAATACAGATAAAGTTTGTGATTTAATCAAATCAAATTGTGATTGTTCAAACTTCGGATTTTTCAAAACCTGCATCATAAATTTGAAATAGTCATCAAACTTTTCTTTTTTTGCCACAACCTGAATAGTAATGCTATTGTCTGATGCTGTTGCTGTGGCGCTACCCCCTGCTTCAATTGATTTATCAGCAATATCTTGCAAGCTATATTGATCTGATCCACGTAATAACAAATACGCCATCAAATCGAGTATTTCACCTTTATTGAATAATGATTTTTCAGTACCAAAATCGACAGAAATGGTAGCATAGGTTTTGTCATCACGTGTCGATGTAGGATATAACGCGTATTTAATACCATTCTGCAAAGTTCCGCGTTGAATTTTCTTTTCGGTATCGACTAGATACTGTTTTGAGGTTTTGACATATTCAGTCACCTCTTGTTTATAGACGCTACTATCTTTTAAAGGTTCTTCTTTGACCTTAGTTTGATCAAGCATTTTGGGTTGTTCAGATGCTTGTTTTTGCTCTAATGCTTTTTTCTGATCTTCTGGCGTTGGTTGGATATCCCCTGAAATACGATGTTCGGGAATTAAAAAATGGGTTAAGGTTTGATTGACCTCAGAGAGCTTTAATTTTTTCACATTCTCCAGATCAGTAAAATATTGTGGCCAATTTCCTCGATAAGAAACGTAATAATCACTTAAACGACCACCCAATGCTGCAGCATTACTCTTAATATTGTCTGCCTGATTCTGAATCAGGTTTTTGACCCGATTCAGCTCAGTTTCATTAAATGGCTTGCTTTTTTCTACCCCTGCTATCAATTCCGATTGGACTTTCTTCGCATCATGATTTGGGGCATAAACCGCGCCCATGAAAACCAAGTTAAAGTCTTGATCTAGCCATGTGGTGGATTGAACTCCAGTACTTATCCCTGTTTCGACGATATTTTGATAAAGATGACCGCTTGGCTGCATGGTATATAAATACGGCGCTAAGGCGAGTGCAGATTTGATCTTTTCATTCTTGCCATTCAGATAAATATTGAATTTGGCCAGATCACTGCCCTTTTGTACTAGAAAATTTCTGTTCTTAATTTTGGTTGAATCAAGGACTGGAACTTTAACTTGTGCAGGAACTTGTCGTGTTGCAATTGGACTGAAGCTTTTATCAATCTGCTTTAACACTTCCTCTTTATCAAATTTTCCTGAAATTATCATTACCGCATTATTCGGTGCATACCAGGTACGGTAAAATTTGTTCAGCTCATCCATTTTAATGGACTGTAATTCGTTTAAGTCGCCAATCGGTAAACGCCCCAGATACTGATTGCCATAAGCCGACTTCCACATTTGATCCATCATGACTGAAAAAGGCTGATCCATCCGAACTTCACGTTCGCGTTTCACAATTGAAATTTCAGCAGGTACAAACTTTTCTTGCAGAACCAGTTTATCCATTCGTTCCGCTTCAAGATGAATCACTTCATTAATTGCATTCTGTTCTGGGCGAATAATATTGGTATATTTAGTCGAATAATAATCGGTGCTTGCATTGGTCATTAAGGTGTATTGATCCAGACGGCGCTGAAACTCTTCGCCTTTAATATTCTGCGTCCCTTTAAATGCCAAATGTTCCAATAAATGCGCCAAACCACCTTTACCTTGCGGATCGTTTAATGAACCAGTGAGATAAACGGTATTCATAAATACTTTATTTTCTTTGTCATTTTGCGCAAGAACGACACGCAAACCATTATCTAACTTATATTCCTCAATCTTCTGCTGAGATTTTACTAAAACAGGTTCTGACCAAGCTGTTGCACTAATGCCGAAAAATAATAAAGAGATGGTAAGTTTTTTAAACCGCATTAACATAATTATTCCAATTTTATTCAACAATATGAATTTTTATAACCCACGACATCTTAGAAAATGCTTTTGATTTTTAGTAGTGGTTTTTTGAAAAAACAGCCGTTATTCCAACGACTGGGTAGCAAGTTGCTTATCAACTTTTATAAATACAGCTCTGCCTGCATATATAATTTTGCATAACCTGAAATTTCAATCCGTTCATTTTCAAGCACAACACAATGCAATTCCCCGCCACGTTTTGATGCCTGATACGCCAGAATTTCACTTTTAGCGAGCTTTTCAGCCCATAACGGCGCAATGGCAGTATGAATTGAGCCGGTAACCGGATCTTCATCAATACCATTGGCAGGTGCAAAATAACGCGAAACACAGTCATATTGTTCGGCTTGTGCAGTTAAGGCTAAATCCACACATGTCCCTTGCGCTGTAATGGCAGTTCGTATTCGCCCCAGTTGTTTCAGCAATTCCAGATTTGGCATTTCATCGATAACATCTTGCGGATTTTCATATTCCACAATATAGGCCTGGCTATTCAAATAGACATTTTTGAAGGGCTTGCTTAAAGCTTGATTTAAAATTTCAGGATATGTGTCAACTTTCTCTGCACGGCGAATAGGAAAATTCATTTTGATTTTGCCATCAGGCTCTTGAGCAACCACAAAGATCCCCAAATTTTTCACATGAAATTGAATGACTTTTGCTGATGTAAAATCTTTGAACAGCACAAAACTGCTGGCTAAAGTGGCGTGTCCACAAAAATCCACTTCTGTGGTCGGCGTAAACCAGCGGATTTCATAATTCTCTACATCAATGATTTTAACAAAGGCCGTTTCAGACAAATTATTTTCCAATGCAAGATTTTGCATCAAGGTTTCATCTAACCATTGCTCGGTCACAATCACCGCTGCAGGATTGCCCTTAAACAGCTCTTTGGTGAATGCATCTACCTGATACATTTTCATATCAATTTATCCCATTTTATTTATCGCCATTTTACCGGTTGAAAACTTGAATATATAAAAGAATTAAAAATAATTTTCATCGATTCTTTGTACAAACATACAGAACATACAGATAGTTATGACTTTATTGAAAATTAAGTTTTCTTATTGATTAGCAATCTTCTACTGGCAAAAAACCGGCATTAACGATAGCTTATTCATATCTCTCTCATTGATCGCCTATCTCATGACTTTTCAAATTCATATGATTGATGTCAAAAATCAATTACAAAACTATATTTGGTTATTAGAGCATACGCCAAGTAAGGAAGTTGTCGCGATTGATCCAACCGAAGCACATTTGGTAGACGCCTACTGTGCAGAAAACAATTTAACGCTGAGTCAAATCTGGCTGACCCATTGGCATAAAGATCATACAGGTGGCGTACCCGATCTTTTACTCCATCGCAATATTCCTGTCTATGGTCCACGTGATGAGTTGAGTAAAGTTCCTTTTATTAGCCATCCTCTGCAACATGACGCCCATATTACCTTCCATGACTTAGATATTGAAGTTATTGCCGTACCGGGTCATACACTCGGACATATCGTCTATTTTATTGATGCTATAGATGTTCTTTTTTGCGGTGACACGCTTTTTGCGATGGGCTGCGGCCGGGTCTTCGAAGGCACCTATGAGCAAATGTATCATTCGCTTAACCGCTTAGCTGCTTTACCTGCCCGAAGCAAAGTGTATTGCACGCACGAATACACCCTTTCAAATGCAAAATTTGCATTATACGCAGAACCGGACAATCTGGCGATTCAACAACGTTTCGAAAAAGTTAAAGCTCAACGTATGCTCGGTCAATGCACGCTACCCAGCACAATTGAATTGGAGTTAGACACCAATCCATTTTTAAGGGCTGAAAGCGTTAAGGAATTCCAACGTCTACGGGAGTTAAAAGATCATTTTTAATATGAGGCGAATATGTAAGTTTTATAAAATCTGATGTGTTTGCGCATACGCATCTATCTCTGCTTGAGTCGCCACACGGGTCATATTCATTTCATCAACACGAACCAAGAGCAAACCACCTAAAGCAGGTTGATAACGTCGGGCACTGCCAAAAGGCGTATAAGATACTTTTGATTGTTCCGCAAAGATCAGCCAATCTTCATGTCCCAACATGACAGCAACAGGAATCAAATCTTGTTGCTGCATATTTTTAATTTGCTTTAATACATATTGTTCAATAGTTTCTATGGTCATTTCAGTCTAATCATTTTCATCAATACTTTACTCAGAATGGAATCTCCCTGCACAGCGCAATATATTTTATCTTTTTTCATCCCGTGAAGCACTGTCATTTTTTGTAGCTATGAAATTGTATATAAAATACTCATAATTTTCCGACTCAATTTGGTATTTCTTAAGAATCTACAAAAGAACGCAAAGATAAAAACATTAAAGCTACATTGAAAATTGTGTATAAATATTTCCACTTTATATAACTATTAAATTTAGATTAAAATCAATTGTATATATTCATTAACTTAGCTATTTGGATAAATTTAATCTTCATTTTTCGCTATTCTTTATTCAAATATTGCTGTAAAAAAATACAAATTTCTTTATTTTATAAAAACAGCACAAAGCTACCCTTTAAAAAAAAAACTGCATCCCTATTATTAATTTATTAATACTGCAATATATCTAATATACACAAGGAGTTCTCTCGTGAAGAAAGTTGTTAAAGCAAAAAATTTGATTGCCTTTCGTATTTGGCTAGAAAAATTAGGCTATTCGGTGAAATCATTAACCGATAATCGCGGATTTACTTTTAGTTTTAAAAAAGAATATGGTTTAGTCACCTGTGATTTGGCCGGTAATTCACTGGCTATGCAACTCGGCGAAGAGTTTGAAGATCATTTAAAAGCTTAAAAATATATTGCATGTTTGAATCACGATAAAAATAATTTACTCAAATCATTCTTTAAAATATATTTTTAGAATATTCTTTAAAGCCTCCTTTTTTGGGGGTTTTATTTTATCTTTCACTTTTGTTCAGACAATAAAAAAGCAAGGTAATATACCTTGCTTTAATATCTAGATGGTGGGGACGGAGAGACTCGAACTCTCACACCTTGCGGCGCTGGAACCTAAATCCAGTGCGTCTACCAATTTCGCCACGTCCCCATCAGGGTACTAACATAATGTTAGATTTGTTAAAACTTGGCAGAGGATCAAGGACTCGAACCTTGACGAACGGTTTTGGAGACCGTCATGCTACCATTACACCAATCCTCTATAGCCTTATTACCAAACAAGTTTGATAATAATTGGTGGGGACGGAGAGACTCGAACTCTCACACCTTGCGGCGCTGGAACCTAAATCCAGTGCGTCTACCAATTTCGCCACGTCCCCAATGGCTGTGTATATTATAGAGATCGATTCCTGATGACAAGACCTTTTTATGAAAAATCCACTTGTTTGTTTAAATAAAAAACAAAAACGGTTTTTTTGTATTTTTATTGAACGTTTTCAGTGAGTAAGCACTGTTTTGCCGTATAAATATCGGTAAATCTTCGCTCTTTTTGCTTCGCCAACATCCCCGATAAAAGCTTTTTAAAAATTAACACATGCTCTGGAAGTTCAATATTTAACCTCTGGCAATGTAAATAAGCCCAATCCTGATAATTTTCTGCTGTTAAACGCTGCCCTGTAAGCCATTCATAAAAAATAATACCTAGAGCATAAATATCGCTCTGTACCGTTTTGCCTGCTGCATGAAAAAGTTCAGGTGCCATATAACGTGGAGTCGCAGTCAAACTTTGCAATTCTTGGGGTGAACTGATTTCTTGTACCTGCTCAAAATCAATCAAATACACACGTTGCTGGTATTGAACAAAATGCTCTTGCTTTAAATCGGCATGAATCCAGCCGAGTTGATGCAATTGATCAACCACATGCAGAACGTTTAATAACATTTCTTTAATCTCATTGAGCGGCATAGTAGAACAATCACTTAATAGCGAATCTGCATGGCTCAAAATTAAAGCAGGTCTTGTTCTCCCCGATTCCGATTGTGCATCAGTTTTTAAATGAGCGATTACTTGAAAGGGCAATAAAAAATCAGGCATGGTACTGGAAGAATTGGGTTGATCTGCATATTGTTGATAAAAAGCCAATTCATTTAGAAAACCAGCTTCATAACTTTGATTGACATTGCCTGCCTGTGTTTTTAGCCAGTAGTGTTGTCGCCGATATTCAAAGCTAAACAAGGAACGCCCAAAAGTTAAACTCTGGGGCTTGGTCTTTAGAATCAAATCAAAAGAATGAATATCTTCAGCATCAAACTGCAATAAATTCTGCTTCTTTTTGCGCGGGATCATCTTGATAATTTAAAAGTTCCAGACAATGGAGAATGGTTTTACCAACACGAGCATGTGTTTCAATAGAGGATATTTTAGGCCAAGTCGCGCGCTCACCCTCTCGTTGTAACAATTTAAACAAATATGGTCGCGGGTTCTGAAACATATAACTATAGTGTCGTAAGCTATAATCACCGACAATATTTACATCGCCATAATAACCTTGATCAATCACACCAAAACCATGATCGAGCAATCGTCGTACTGGTGGAATTTTTCCGACTCGCCCACGGGCAAAGTCCATAATCCCTTTACTAATTACTTTCCCCTGACGACGAATAATCCGTTCTGGCCAACTCAACAGATCTCGACGGTAGCGCTCTACATCACTTTGCATAAACGGCACAATATGAGGATTGACCTGACTGGCGATGGTATAATTTAAATTATACAGTCTCGCCATTTTTTCTTGAGGGAAATCACTGCGTACACTACCATCCACCCATCGTGTATTTGCCATATAAGGAGTTAATTGCCCATTTTGGCGCTTACTGGTGAGCTTAACTGGTGGAAATAAAATAGGAACTGCACAGGAGGCCAATACCGCACTCCAAACCAGCAAATCTGGCGAAGTATAAGCATTCATAATACGCGCTTCTTGTGAAGCATCATATGGGGCAACAGCCACATTAATATGCAAGCCAGAGATTTTAAAGGCTTCTTCAAAGGTCACATCCCCCAAATTCTCAACCAAGAATTTCTTTAAGTACATCACATCGGCAACCCCCCCATTCCCTTTTATAATGTCGCTAAATTTACGGAAATGAAAAGCCTCAGTAAAAAAGTTTTCGCCATTTAAAAGACCGGAAATATCTGACGGCTTTGAAGTTCCTAACATTGCTGTCATAATTGCACCCGCGCTCGAACCCGATATCACTTTGGGCATTAAATCTTGTTCAAGTAGCGCTTTACATACTCCTGTATGAAACAATCCCAACGTTGCACCACCTGAAAACATGATGGCAGGTTGCCCATATGCCTGTTTACAATGTTCGAAAAATTCAATTTTCTCGGCCCGACATAAACAGGAGCACCCTTCTGAAGCAAGGTAGGCAAGACTTTCACTGACTTCTTCCACATAATCTTCTATGATTTTTTTTGTCCCCACATATGTGGCAGTAAACAACATCGGATTTGCAATATTAGCAATATCGTAGCTCAAACCTTCACGTAATATATACATAAGATCGTGGGTACGTTTTTGAAAACGGTAGCGTTTTAACCGGCTTAATCGCTCGGAAATAATTTCGGCATCAAAATAAGGTGAACAGTTATCATATTTCCATTCTTGAGCACCGGTTTCTTCATCTATTTCTAATGCGATACTTTTCCATTCTTCATATGTTTCAGCTGTTTCAAGTTGGCGCTTTAATTTTTTTATGCGATACGCTTGATGTGGATTAATATCCTGTGTGAAATCTTTAAATAGCATATCTATCCCTCAAAAACTTTCATTTTTATTTGCAACTGATGATAGGTTATCACACATAACATTGACAGAATACTCGGTGAATTATCATTGCAAAAATGCCTATTCCATTAGCAAATCCTGACTAATTGATATACAGTTCTTCAATAAAACCACCCTTTTACTTTTACACGTATAAGCTGAACAATCATGGCAACAATTGATTTACCTGACCATATCTTACAAACACTCTCTACCGTACTCCAACAGCTACAGCAAAATTTACCAGAACTTAAACAGGAAACTGACTTTTCGGCATCTGCTTATAAATGGCAAGACCAACAATTAAAAGCCATTCAACAGCCTAAAAAGATGTATTTGAATGATTTAAAAGGGATTGAGAGACAAAAAGAAAAAGTCATTCAAAATACCCTGCAATTCCTTAAAGGCTTACCCGCTAACGATGTTTTACTTACAGGCTCACGTGGTACAGGTAAATCGTCGATTGTCCGTGCCCTACTGACTCAATATGAAGCTGAAGGTTTACGCTTAATTGAAATTGAACGTGATGATTTGTCAGATCTTCCCCTCATTCAAAAACTGATAGAAAACCGTCCGGAAAAGTTTATTGTCTATTGTGATGATTTAGCTTTCAACGCAGAAGATGAAAACTACCGTAGTCTAAAAAGTGTTTTAGATGGCTCATTACAATCGGGTTCAAGTAATTTTGTGATTTATGCGACCAGTAACCGTCGTCATTTATTGCCAGAATTCATGCATGAAAATACGCCTGTCACCCGGGTCGATGTGCCGCAATATACTGAGCTACATCCTCAGGAAGCGATTGAAGAGAAAATTTCGTTATCTGACCGTTTCGGGCTGTGGTTGTCATTTTATCCAATGGATCAAAATTTGTATTTGGAAATTGTTGAACATTATTTGGCAAAAGCCAATATACCTTTAGATGAATCCACACGTGCCGAAGCATTGCGCTGGTGTCAGGCGCGCGGACAACGCTCAGGGCGGGCTGCCTATCAGTTTTCTAAACACTGGATTGGTTCACAGCAATTAAAATCATTATAAGTTTTTGATGATGAAAGCCATGGCATGAAGAATACAGTGGCATTGGGTATGATAAAAACGCCTCAATTTATCTTAAAAATCTAGCTATTGAGTTCATTTAATCATTAAAAAAGCTCCGCAAAAGTGGAGCTTTTTTATATTGAACTTTATTTTTTATCGCCAATAATCGTTGACCAGAGCAAATCCGCAATTTCACTACCATTGAAGTAAACAGTCGCTTTAAGTGATTTAGGCTGATTTTGTTTCACTTCGATCACCTGATTATAGCTATCTGTAATTTCTAAAACTCCCTCACTCGGTAGATGTTCATAATGATTCAATCCGGTTTCTTCCATTTTGAAGGGACCGGTGGTATTAAAATCAAATTTGTAACGAAAATCTGCCAGATAAGGCTGCCCGATAATAGTTCCCTCACTTTTTAAAGTCCGGCTTCCATTACTATATTCATCGACCAAACTATAGACATAATTGAATACCTGAAGATATTCCTTACTATTTTCATTAAACCCCGCTCCAGATATAGGCGCAGTCGTATTTTCTGCTACACGCTGGAATTCAAGCTGATCAATTTTATAAGTTTCTGATGCACCAGATAAATTGTGTACTTTAGTATGAACAATGCTGCCAGAAATCAGATAGTCATCTTTAAGATTAAAATCTACATTAGAACCATAACGCACCTTGTTAAAAGTCAAAGTGGTGGTATCGCCATTGACCGTTTGTGTAATACTCGAACCCTTACGATAGGTTTTATCCAGAATAATGCAATTGTCCTTATTTTCTTTTAATTTAAGCATTTTTACAGCATTTGTTGTTGTTACTTCGGCACATAAAAGGTTCGGATACTTGATAGTATTTATACCCAGGTTATAAATTTTTACCAAGCGAGCAGTACGTCCATAAGGATATTCACCAAAAGACTCTCCGATCATATGGCCTAGTGCGACGTTGTAATCCGTATCATTACTAGTGCTGCCATTCATTTTATCGCGAATTTTATCTATCCAGAATAGGCTGATCCTTAAAAGGTACAAACTCATCTGAAAGCTCTGGAGAAATCGTATCATTCGGTACATTGGGAGGAGTGGTCACAGATGACGGGCTATCAGAACTACTGCCTCCCCCTCCACAAGCACTTAATAATCCAGATATAAAAGTAATTCCAAATAATGTGATTTTCTTTTTCATGAGATTCTATTCCCTAAACTTTATTTGCATTTTTATTTGAAGATGGATATTTACCGTATAAAAAATCGCAAGTGAAACTCCATCACCGCGTTTTAATCTGCTTTTTGCCTGACCTTATCTAGAGTTGATTAATTAATATTAATTAAGGCGAATTTTTTTTCTGTAATTTTATTGTATATTTCAAATAATATAGGGAAGTCAGCAATACGAATGTTTTGACCTTATACTCTGTTATTCTAGCTAGCCCCATTCAGGCATTTAGCATATATTGGATAAAATAACGTTTAGAATAATGTTTATATCATTTGTAACTTGAGCAGTAAAAACTTAATGACATGCTCTGAACTTGAAAAATATTGCATGATAATTTTCAGTTCTTTTCATGCAATTTAAAATGAATAGAGAGTTCTTTCATAAATCATTTTTGTTCAGCTCGGTGTTGGAAATTTCCGCAATTAAATTGCATCTTAAACCAAGTCTTTTGCCTCATCTCGATAACGCTCAGAAAGGATCAAGAAGGTTTTCAGGCGGCCAAATACAGGCTCAATGCATGTTCCTCTTTTATGGATTGCTTGAGTGTGGATTTTTAGTTCAGAATTCAGTTTAAAGCACCTTTTGGCTTTTAATGGCAGCAGACTATTGGGATACAACCTATACCCCCCTGATCGCCTTTATTTTCTCGGATAAAAGCTCTAAAAGAAATCCGGTTTAAATTTCATTTAAACAAATCGAAATCATATACGGCACCACGACGGATAGATAAAATCAGAATTTGCTTAGTCTTGTAATAAATTATGACCTTTACTTTAAAGGTATGGTCTTTTTGTGCCGCTCTAGCTTTTCTTCTGTTTTTTGAGACCTTTGTGTTGGAATTTCTATGGCATCTACGATCACACATTGCAGTCTATGCCTTCACCTTCAGATAAATGCTTCGGTAAATTAAACAACCTGGACTGAATCAGGCAGTCTTTAACATTGCTGTACAATTTTCTTAAGGCTGTAGGCTCTGAATATCGTATAACGTGTCACCAACGGTGAAATAACGTTCGGTTATTCCTACCTATAGCACAAACAGAGTAGAATCTGATCCTCCATGCTTAACTTGGGTGGTCTGCCTTAGGCAGAGACATGCATTTTCAATTGCTCAACCTTTAAATAGAAGGTTGACCAGAAAATGCCAGTGTATCGCTTGAACTGAGTTTCATATAGCTTTTTGAATCGATGTATTTCATCGGTAAATTATCCATAAATTCGACGAAATATACCGTATAAATATCCACCAAAATGATGTCAGTTTTTGATTTATGAAACAGATCTAATAATGATTGTGCAAAATCCAATTAACATTTGTAATAATGCTAGATTATTTGCTTTAAGCTTTTTCCCCGAAGATTTGAATCATTTTATTTGGACCATATAAACAGCTGTCGTTGTATGCATTGCAATTTTAACATATCAAAGTCCACCAAAATGCTTCAAACTCTACAAAACTTTTTGAGAGTCATGAATATTCTTCATTATTCAGAGGACTCACACATTTCAAGGAATCTCCCCCATGAGTGATCACGAACAAGATTCATTAGCGCCTAAGCCTGACGTCAAACCATTTTCACGCAGCTTCGACTTTTCACTCGACTTTGAAAAGATTAATTTCAGAAAGCGTCCAGAGTTATATCGCATTGGTCGTGGTGAAGAAGGTGTTTTATTGGTTGAACCCTATACATCTGAAATTTCACCATTTTGGCAATTTGAAGATGAAGCTCAAGCCACTGAAAGTAGCGCGAAGATTTTTGCATTATTTTTAGATTATTTAGAGAAAAATGATTTTGTTGGCGCAGACATGGCAAGAAAGTTTTTGCTGATGGGGTATACCCGTGCGCGTCGTTATGCACATCATAAAAAAGGGACCCACAAAACTGGGCGTAAAAATAAAGGTGTTAGCTCTAAAGTTGAATTAGAATTGAATAAGGCGGTTACAACTGAAAAACAGCCACATAACAGTGAAGATAAGGTAAAAGCTGCGGTTGCGAAAATTTTTAAGGATAAAAGTGATCAAGCAAAATTAAATCCAAAATATATTGAGCTTAAACAAAAATTCAATGAATTGATCCGTCAGGATTAATTGAGTGCTGTTATTAAAATATCAATAATAGTTAATATTGAAAGGGTAATTTCAAATGTAGAATTTGCCCTTTTTTATTATTGAAAATCATTTTCAGCATATAAAACTTCATGGTTTTATTCTTGAAATTTCGAATTCAATTTATAGGTTTATTAGGGATTTTCAGATAAAACTGCCCCTACCCCAAATGCCGAAGAGAAATGAGATAAAGTAAAATTAAATAACAAGAATTTTAAATTGACACTTCAACTTAAGCTTTTACTTGAAAATAAATGACCAAAAGTAGGGTCTGTTGACATTTCAAGTATAGAATTTACCCGATAAAGGTAGCCAAATAAATACACAAGCTAATGCAACTGCACCCTCATAGCTACACTTTAGCTTATCATATCGTGTTGCTATTCCTCTGAACTGCTTTAACCTA
>NZ_JAZQPV010000127.1:0-91966 GCF_045628685.1 Acinetobacter sp. | reverse complement strand
CTTGTTGAAAATGCCTTTGCCAGATTAAAGCACTTTCGTGGTATTGCCACTCGTTTTGAAAAGTTAGCTCGTAATTATAAATCCATGTTGTTCTTAGCTTGCTTGTTTATTTGGTGCAAAGCCAAATGAGGACACGCCCTAGGAATTAAAAGTTTATCTTTCTTTAGTTTTTAAAAAATACAGGCATCATCATACTGATCCACCCAATTTTTTAGTAGTAAGATAGCTTTTATTTCCTGACGATAATTAACCTCTGCCAATATATTACCTTCTCTAGGAAGTAAGATTTCAAAACCAGATTCCGTTTCTAAAAGAGGTAAATCTAAATGTTGAATAAATTTCAATAGAAAATTAAATCCTGAATCAATATTTTCTGCCCTGCTAATCCTGTCCAAGTTAGAACCAATTGTTTGAGATATTTTTGCAAAATAATTTATATCTGAGTGAATAATTAAATTTACTTTATCTTTAACTAATTTTCTTGCATCAGTAATAATATTTTTACAACTTAAACCACATGAGCTTAATATCCTATCAATTTCTAGAATTACTTCTTGTTTATTTTTAAATTTTTTCTTTTCCATTAGCTGTAACAAAACATAGAATAAAATTGGTCTTTCTGAAAATTTAAGACCATTTTTTAATGAAGTATTAAAATAAATATAATCATTTAACTGCTCTGTCGTAAATCCTGCTGATGGCTTAAATAATTTATCTACAATGTTACTATCATTAAATAAATCAAAATGTTTTTCTGTAAAGTTCAAACAGATATCTAGTAACACTCTAGCTATATCAAAAAGATCATCTAAATTTTCAATTCTAAAATGGTTTGCTATTAGATGAAAACAAGTTGAATATTCTGTTAAATAAATATTATAGATATAATCTAAACTATTTTTTTTGAACCTAGTCGCTAAAAAATTTCGTTGAGTTTCATCATTTTTAAGTAAACCAACGATATTCCCCATTGAGTTAATATATTCATCAATTGTTGCTGAGCATTCAAGTAAACTCACCATAGAGAAAGGATGTCTAGCTAAACGTTCACCTTGAGCATTAAAATAACATGCAAATAAAATTGGTCTGTCTGATACATTTCCATATGAATCAAAAACTTTACCAATAGAAGGTATTAAGTCCCATTTTTTACTATCATCATCTTGCCAAAGTTGGTTGTAATAAGAAGGATATCTAATTTTTTTTTAGTTCATTTGCAAACTTTTTAATTTTATAAAAATGATATTCATCACCATTTTCGTGCTTAAATCTTTGTCTAAGTGCTTGATCTAAATTATAAAAATACTCTATCCCATAAGTAGTATGGGTCATGTCGTAATAATGTCTATACTCATGAATAGCTGTAGAATAGGTCGTTAGCGATTCTTCAAAATTTGCTAAGTCTTCTTTATTCCTCAACCCCATTAGGAAGCTTCTATCCTTAGCCTTTAAGGAAACTGTATAAGTTATAAAACCGAAACTGCCCAAGGCATCTGAGTCCTCAAGAATATAATTTTCATTTAATGCCATTTACCCCCTAATTATCTTTATTGCTTACTACAGGCTTACGTTGCATAACCCTAAAAACAACAAAGCCCTGATCATTGATCAAGGCTTTGTGATTGTAATTTGGCGGAAGCGGTGAGATTCGAACTCACGGAGGACTCACACCCTCGTCGGTTTTCAAGACCGGTGCATTAAACCGCTCTGCCACGCTTCCATGTGCGCCATAATACGGATCTTTTTAAAAACTGACAAGCAAAAATTACAACCAAACCATTCAAATGAATATTGTTTCGCCAAATTACCTTAAAAAATCATAATCTGGCTGCTAATTCAGCACCTTCACGGATGGCACGCTTCGCATCAAGCTCTGCCGCCAGCTTGGCACCCCCAATAATATGGTAATTTGCCAAGGTAAATTCCTCTTCGGTTGGCATAATGTCTTTTACTGACTCTTGTCCTGCACAAACGACAACGGTATCTACACGTAAAAGTTGGTCATAACCATTGGTTTCAATCCATAAGCCTTCATTGCTAATGGATTTATATTGCACACCACGTAGCATCTTCACTGCATGCTTTTTCAATTGCGCACGATGTACCCAACCAGTGGTCTTGCCTAAACCCATACCCAGCGGCGTGGTTTTACGTTGTAATAAATAAATTTCGCGGACAGGTGGATCTACTTCGGCAGGCTGCATGCCGCCTTCAGAAATATAGTTCGGATTTGGGTCAATGCCCCACTCGCGTTGCCAGTCTGCCAACGGCTGCGGTTGTGGCTGATGTTCAGGTTTTAATAAAAATTCCGATACATCAAAACCAATACCGCCTGCTCCAATCACCGCCACTTTATGACCGACGGATGCTCCGCGTAATACTTCTGCATAAGACAACACTTGCGGTGCATCGCTACCGTCAATTTTTAATGCACGCGGTATAACACCAGTTGCCACAATCACTTCATCAAAACCTTCACGCTCAAGTTGTTCACGGTTCA
Organism: Acinetobacter sp.; assembly: GCF_045628685.1. Lineage (GTDB taxonomy): Bacteria > Pseudomonadota > Gammaproteobacteria > Pseudomonadales > Moraxellaceae > Acinetobacter. The sequence continues at coordinate 89,466 of NZ_JAZQPV010000127.1, read as the reverse complement.
CATTGGTATTTAATCGAAGATCTACCCCAGTTTTTTCAATCTGGACTTTAAAATAACGAATGGTTTCATGAAATTCTTCTTTACCCGGAACGACTTTGGCTAAATTGAATTGCCCACCCACCTCAGTGGCAGCTTCAAATAAAGTGACCTTATGCCCCCGACTGGCAGCCACTGTTGCAGCAGACATTCCTGCCACACCACCGCCAATAACGGCAATCTTTTTAGGATTTTTGGTTTTTAAATACACCAGTTCCGTTTCATAAGCAGCGCGTGGATTGACCAGACAGGTGGCCCGTTTATTTTTAAAAGTATGATCCAGACAGGCTTGGTTACAGGCAATACAGGTATTAATTTCATCGACCCGATTGGTCGCAGTTTTATTGACCCAGAAAGCATCTGCCAACAGCGGTCGTGCCATTTGTATCATATCTGCTTTTCCAGCCGCCAAAATGGCTTCGGCTGTTTCAGGCATGTTAATACGGTTGGAGGCAATCACTGGAATTGCGACATGCTTTTTCACTTCTGCCGTGTAGTCTGCAAATGCAGCACGCGGGACTGAAGTCACAATGGTCGGAATACGTGCCTCATGCCAGCCTATACCGGTATTCAGCAAAGTTACCCCTGCCTTTTCCAAAGCTTGAGCCACAGTAATCACTTCCTGCATAGTATTGCCATCATGAACCAGATCCAGCATCGACAGGCGGAAACAGATAATAAATTTTTCACCGACTTTCTCACGGATTGCTCGTACAATTTCAACGGCAAAACGCATGCGGTTTAGGATATCCCCCCCCCAACGATCCTCGCGCTGATTAACATGACGGCTTAAAAACTGGTTCAGCAAATAGCCTTCTGAACCCATAATTTCTACACCGTCATAGCCAGCTTTTTTGGCAATGCTGGCAGTATGGGCATAATCATCAATGGTATCGAGAATCTGCTTTTCACTCATCTGCCGAGGTTTAAAAGGTGAAATCGGCGATTTGATTGGACTGGCAGAAACCACAAAGGGTTGATAACCATAACGGCCAGAATGCAGAATTTGCATCAAAATTTTTGCACCATGCTTATGTACCGCATGGGTCACTAAACGATGCGGTGCCACATCACCCAAATTATTCATGGTACCACCAACTGGCAGTAACCAGCCTTGGCGGTTTGGTGAAATCCCACCCGTGATAATCAGGCCAACACCACCTTTAGCACGCTCTCCAAAATATGCCGCCAGTTTTGGATAGTTATAAAAACGGTCTTCCAGACCGGTATGCATAGAACCCATCACGACACGATTTTTAATGGTCGTAAAGCCCAAATGTAGCGGTTTTAAAATATTTGCATAGCTTGTTGTCATGATGAATCCTTAATTTATTGGCTTTGCAACTTGTTGCATACTACTTTACCTATTTTTATTTATTTGTTTATGACATCTTTTCAGCATTATCTGACGAAACAGTCAATTTGCCAAATAAGGTGCAGTTGTTAAGCTGCACCAGAGATAAAACGCATGATTATTTTTTATTTTAATTACAGCGGTTTAATTCCAATGTTTTAATTTGGAAGTATGACCAATCCCGACATTAAAACTGTTGGTTGGATCGAGCTTTTGATAATGATTTTTTAAAGTCGGTTTGGCGACATATAAATGTCCGACATTATGCTCGGCGGGGTATTCTGCACCACGCTGATCCAACAAATGCCACATTTGATGCTCCATAGCCACAGGATCTACGCCTTTTTTGACAATATAGTCCTGATGAAAAACATGACATAAAAAGTGGCCGTAATACAGTTTATGAATAATCAAGTCATCCATTTCCTGAGGCAAAGTTTCGACCCATTCACGGTCATTACGGCGTAAGGCAATGTCCAGCGCCACAATATCTTCCACTTCACTACGGTGGGTATCGCGATAACGAATGGCGGCACCAGCAACGGCAAAACGGTGTAAAAAGGCTTTTCGACCTTCTTCGTCGGTACAGAGAAAATAATCTCCCGTGGGATGGGATGAAAAATATTGTTTTAAAAATTGCTGAACCTGTTGTACGTCCTGATTTTCGATACGCAGCATCAAATGATGCTCATAAAGATCACGAAATTCACTCATGCGTTTCGGCAAGTGCGATGGTAAAAACTTGGTTACCATTTGCAGCAATTTATCTGACAGCCCTTTCATGCCGATTTTTTCCAAGTAGCCATCGACTTTATCTTTCATGGCAAAAGCAGCAGGCACTCTGGCAGTCCCAAATTTCTCGATAAACATGAAAGTATCTTTACCATATTCGGCGCCAATATCATAAGCGACCTGGTGAATATACTCCCCCGCAATCGGCAAGCGTGCCAAATCTTTCAAAAGGAAACGTCGAATTTCGGTTAAATCTTGCTGAGTATTGGTTCCGACATAAAACACCTGACTCGGAATTTTTTCAAAAGTATCCAGACGTACCGCAAAAACACAAACTTTACCTGCAGAACCGGAAGCTTCAAACAAACGTGATGGATCTGCATTGAATCGTGCCGGAGTATCTTCATCGACCTGTGTTACATCATGTGCATAATGATGATCTGAAGCACAACAATTAGAATCATGCTGAATATCATTCATCTGATATTGCTTACTTTCAAGTTTGGATAAAATTTCTTCTGGTGTTGAGCCTAAATTTACACCTAAATGATTGATCAGTTCGAGTTGCCCAGACTCATTTACCCGCGCATACAGTGCCAGTTCGGTATAAGCAGGTCCACGACGAACCAAAGCTCCACCCGAATTATTGCAAATTCCACCTAACACCGAAGCTCCAATACAGGAAGAACCAATCACGGAATGCGGTTCACGATTAAAAGGAGCAAGTTCCTTTTCAAGTTTGTCTAGGGTTGCACCAGGCAAGCAAATGACTTGTTTTGCATCATTAATCACTTGAATACCGGTTAAACGGCGGGTATTGATTAAAATAACAGGTCGATCATAATCATCACCAAAAGGCGTTGATCCTCCGGTGAGTCCAGTATTGGCAGCCTGCATAATGACAATAGAATCTGCCTGAACAGCAATTTGTAATACCTGCCATTGCTCAACCAAAGAACCGGGCACCACTACTGCCAGAACCTGACCGGATCCATAACGTCGACCTTGACGATATAAACGGGTGTCATTGGCATCAGTCAATACATGTTGCTTGCCGACAATCGTGATGAGGTTTTGAATGGTTTGCGGTGAATTTATTGAAGAATTCATGTTCGGCATTTTTCCATTTGTAAATATCTAAACGATAATTTTTTTAACGTCATACTTTATGGATTTGGATTTTTTCATTCATAAAGTGATCTTTTGAGATCCAAAACATTTCAATTCTAAAAATGAGCGGATTAATATGTCATGGAAGTTCCCTCTCCTCCTAGGAGAGGGTTAGAGAGAGATGTTGACAAAAAAAGATTTAAATTTAAAACACCCTCATTCCAACCTTCTCCCTGAGCCATTTTTGGCGTAAGAGAAGGAGCATTCCTATATAAATCATCCGAAGAAAATTAATTAAAAATCACTCAGCCAACACTTTATTTAACTTCACCAAACAGTCTGAAGTAATATCTTGAATCGTTCTAGCACCGGTTAAAGTCATCGCCACACGCATTTCTTTCTCAATCAGCTCAAGTAAGTTACTTACACCTGCTCCACCTGCTGCCCCTAAAGCATAAATAAAGGCACGGCCGAGCATGCAGGTATCTGCTCCCAAAGCCAGCATACGTACCACGTCTAAACCATTACGGATACCGGAATCGGCCAGAATTTTAATCTCGCCTTTGACTGCATCGGCAATCGGCGGTAAAGCGCGGGCACTGGATAAAACGCCGTCCAGCTGACGTCCACCATGATTCGACACCACAATACCATCTGCCCCAAAACGTACTGCATCCTTGGCATCTTCAGGGTCCAGAATACCCTTGATGACCATGGGTCCATCCCAGTATTCCCGAATCCATTCCAGATCTTTCCATGAAATAGACGGATCGAAATTATTGCCTAACCAGCCAATATAATCTTCAAGTCCAGTCGGCTTACCCAAGTATTTTGAAATATTGCCCAAGTCATGCGGACGGCCATGCAATCCCACATCCCATGCCCATTGCGGATGCAATACCGATTGCAAATAACGGCGCATGGCGGCATTGGCGCCACTCATGCCGGAATGGGCATCGCGGTAGCGCGCACCTGGAACAGGCATATCCACAGTAAAAATTAAAGTTGAACAACCTGCCGCTTTGGCACGCTCCAAGGCATTTTTCATAAAACCGCGGTCACGTAGCACATAAAGCTGAAACCACATTGGGCGCTGAATGGCCGGTGCCACTTCTTCAATCGGACACACTGAAACTGTCGATAAAGTAAAAGGAATGCCTTTTTTATCTGCCGCGACTGCCGCCTGCACTTCACCGCGACGCGCGTACATCCCTGTCAATCCGACCGGCGATAAAGCCACAGGCATCGACAAGGTTTCATCAAACAATCTGGTTTCCAGCCTTAAAGACGACATATCGTTCAGAACACGCTGTCTTAAGGCAATTTTGGATAAGTCTTCTACATTACGCTTGAGCGTATATTCCGCATATGCTCCCCCATCAATATAATGAAACAAAAAGGGCGGCAAGCGACGTCTAGCGGCTTCGCGGTAATCATTAGCAGAAGAAATAATCATGGTTAAATCCTATTTAATCGACTCGCACGCTGACGACGGGCATCTTCCTCATCAATCGAGCGCACTTGTTGAATAACAAACTCAATATGTCCACACACTGCCTGTCTGGCAGCTTCTGGATCTCGACGTTCAATCGCATCTATCACTTGTTGATGCTGTAAATGCAACTGATCAAAACGATGCGGTTCGGAATACACTTTTCGGCGCCCCAGAACTACGTTGAATTGCAACAAATCAAATAAGCCACGCATCATCTGGATCAGCACCAAATTATGCGAGGCTTCAGCAATGGCAAGATGAAATCTGGCATCGGCCTGTGCTGCCTGATCATCATCACCGATGGCTTGAAAATGGCTAATCTGGGCATAGCAATCACGAATATTTTGCAGGTCTTCAGGGGTGGCACGCTCTGCGGCATACCACGCTGTCCCACCTTCCAGAATAGTTCGTGCTTCCTGCACATCAAAACGGTAAGCAGGATCTTGATCAATCAAATCACTTAAAGGCTGCACGATTTGATGTTGCGACCAATTGGTCGGCAATTGCTGCAAAAAAGTACCTGCTCCCACTTTACTCAGTAACATTCCTCGACTGGTCAGTTGCTGAATGGCTTCGCGTAAAGAGGAACGAGATACGCCCAGTTGTCCACATAATTTCCGTTCAGCAGGCAAACGATCTCCAACTTTCATATTGTTTTGCTCAATCAATATGCGCAGGCTTTGTACGACTTTGTCGGAGACTTTCATTTGCTGACCTCAATTGCGTGTTATGGAATCATCCACGGGAACACATAAGCTTGTAAGGTAATAATAATACCCATCATGATGGTAAAGACGATACTGTGTTTAACGGTAAAACGGAACAGATCAGATTCTTTACCTACAAGTCCTACCGCAGCACAGGCAATTGCAATGGATTGCGGCGAAATCATTTTTCCGGTGACCCCGCCACTGGTATTGGCGGCAACCAACAGCACTTCCGGCACCCCAATCTGTTGAGCAGTGGTGGCTTGCAGCGCTGCAAACAATGCATTGGCTGAAGTATCGGAACCGGTTAAAAATACCCCGATCCAGCCCAAGAATGGCGAGAAGAAAGTAAAGGCTTTGCCGCTATGTGCCAGCGCCAATGCCAATGTTGCCGACATGCCTGAATAATTAGCAATGAACGCAAAGGCCAACACCATACCAATGGAATAAATCGGGGTTTTTAATTCATTGAGAGTTTCACCAAAAGTCACAACCGCTTCTTTTGGCTTCATTTTTAGGAAAATGATGGTAATGATAGCGGCAATAAAAATGGCTGTCCCTGTGGCAGAGAGCCAGTCAAATTTAAAAATAGCATCGTAGTCTTTAACTTGTGAAACCACCGGCGGCATTTTCTGCACCAGTTGATGCAAATACGGCACCTTGATTGAAAACACCCAGTCATGCAATGCACCGTCTTTGGTGAACAAATCCTTAAAGGGCTTGATACTCCAAATAGTCACCATCACGGTCAAAATCATGAATGGAGACCAAGCTTTTGCAATCTGTGCCAGTGTGTATTTTTTTTGCTTATCGGCTTGTAAGCTCTCATCTACATTGCCGTCTTCATTGCTAAAACGGAAGATGTGTTTAGGTTTCCAGAATTTAAGTAAAATCGTCAAGGTCACTAAAGATGCAATGGCTGCAGTAATATCCGGCAGTTCTGGACCAACAAAATTAGAGGTTAAATATTGTGCAATTGCAAAAGAGCCACCACCCACAATCACGGCAGGCCAGGTTTCTTTAATACCACGCCAGCCATCCATAATGCCCATGATCCAGAACAAGACGATCGGCACCATGAACGGTAACTGACGACCCACCATCTGGCTAATTTCCATGGTATCCACACCAGACACCTGCCCTGCGACAATAATGGGAATCCCCATTGCACCAAAGGCAACGGGTGCGGTATTTACAATTAAACATAAGCCTGCTGCATATAATGGTTTAAAGCCCAAGCCAACCAGCAATGCAGCAGTAATGGCAACCGGTGCACCAAAACCTGCCGCCCCCTCAAGAAAGGTACCGAAAGCAAATCCCACCAGCAGCATTTGCAAACGCTGGTCTTCAGTAATCGATAAAATCGAAGAACGGATAATATTAAATTGTCCGGTTTTTACTGAAATTTTATATAAAAACACTGCCCCAATAATAATCCAGGCAATCGGCCACAAACCATAGAAAAAACCATAAATCATGGAGGCAAAAGCGACTGCAACAGGCATCTGATAAGCAAAAAGAGAAACCAGCAGTGCTAAAATAACTGTAATGGTTCCCGCCACACTACCTTTTAAGCGGAAAATCGCCAATGCGAGGAAGAAAAAGATAATTGGAATAAGGGCAATTGCACTGGAAATCCAGATATTCCCCATAGGATCGTAAATCTGTTGCCAAGATTGAAGCATTGTCATCTCCTTGAAATGCTCACGGCGCTATTAGAATTGGTCTGATTATTTAAAAAATTAAATTAATATTGGTATGACCAATAACAAATAAAACAAAAAAATAATTCACATTTAAGCAAATATACTAGTTTTTGTTTAATTAAAGATCAATAGCGGTCTGAATAAAATAATATTGGTCAGACCAATAAATACAGGAATTTAAATCAGAGACTGTTTTTTAAAATGCGCTAAACATGATTCAACAGAAACTTTAGCTTTGTTTTTATTTAATTTTTTTAAATTATATTTTGACCTCTATATATGTATGCAACTTTAGTCTAATCCCCCTAACTTACTGTTCCATATTATATATTTAACCCTCAAAACAACCTGCTCCATCTCTTGATCAAGATTTTCAACGGGGCATACATTAATTCATTTCATTCATCAAAAAATTGGTCTGAATTTTTTTATTGCTTAGAAAGTGCTTGCAATTGAGTAAAGAAAATCTGACTTTACTCAATTCTTCTTAGCTTTATGTCCTATCAAGATTATAATGGATTATTAGGCTCAAACCCTTTACTTCACACATTTATAATTTAAATTATTTAATGAAATTCATTTTCTTTATTGCTTCATCCCCCTGTTGATGATTTTTCACTAGACTTTTAGCTCAAAAACTACAGATATTTTTTTGATTGTCTATTTTTACGAAAAAATTTTTACCTAAAAGTGCTACAATTGAAGCAACTATAGATTCTCCTCGGCTACCAATTATCGTGGTGCCTATTTTATATCGTTAGGACTTACAATGACTGACAATGCAACTATCTTGCAGAATGTACCAGTAGGCAAAAAAGTCGGGATTGCCTTCTCTGGTGGCCTTGATACCTCAGCTGCTTTATTGTGGATGAAACAAAAAGGTGCTGAACCTTATGCTTATACAGCAAACTTAGGCCAGCCAGATGAAGAAGACTACGATGCGATTCCTAAGAAAGCTGAAGCTTATGGCGCAGTAAAAGCTCGTTTAGTTGACTGCCGTTTACAGCTTGCACTTGAAGGTATTGCTGCTATTCAATGTGGTGCGTTCCACATTAGCACTGGCGGTGTTCCTTATTTCAATACGACTCCATTGGGTCGTGCAGTAACAGGTACGATGCTTGTTACCGCCATGAAAGAAGACGACGTAAACATCTGGGGTGACGGTTCAACTTATAAAGGTAACGACATTGAACGTTTTTACCGTTATGGTTTACTCACCAATCCAAACCTTAAAATCTATAAACCTTGGTTAGACCAAACGTTTATTGATGAATTGGGTGGCCGTGCCGAAATGTCGCAATTCTTAATCGACAACGGCTTTGACTATAAAATGTCAAAAGAGAAAGCTTACTCAACTGATTCAAACATGTTGGGTGCGACTCATGAAGCGAAAGATCTTGAATACCTGAATGCCGGTATCAAAATCGTAGATCCAATCATGGGCGTTGCCTTTTGGAAAGACGAAGTTGAGGTTAAACCTGAACTGGTATCCGTGACTTTCGAAGAAGGTACACCCGTTGCATTGAACGGCCAACGTTTTGACAATCCAGTTGAATTGATTCTTGAAGCCAACCGTATCGGCGGTCGTCATGGTCTAGGGATGTCGGATCAAATCGAAAACCGTATCATCGAAGCGAAATCTCGTGGCATCTATGAAGCACCAGGTATGGCGCTTCTTCATATCACTTACGAACGCCTTGTAACCGGTATTCATAACGAAGATACCATCGAACAGTACCGTATTAACGGTTTACGTTTAGGCCGTCTACTTTATCAAGGTCGCTGGTTTGATTCTCAAGCGCTGATGCTTCGTGAAACTGCTCAACGTTGGGTGGCTAAAGCAGTGACGGGTACAGTAACTTTAGAACTTCGTCGTGGTAATGACTTCACCATCATGAACACTGAATCTGAAAACCTCACTTATGAAGCTGAGCGTTTGACGATGGAGAAAGGTGATTCTATGTTTACGCCTATGGACCGTATTGGTCAGTTAACCATGCGTAACCTGGACATTACTGATACCCGTGCGAAACTGAGCATCTATACCAATGCAGGTCTCCTTGCTGTGGGTACAGGTTCTGCAGTGCCTCAATTAAAAGACAAAAACAAATAAGTTTGTTGAATGTCAAAAAACCGCCTAAATGGCGGTTTTTTTTATAATTGTAGTTTGAGTTTTTAAGCAATATTTTCCGCACGAATAGATTGATAATAAATTTGGTTTCGTCCAAGCTTTTTAGCTCGATACAAGGCTTGATCGGCAATCTTGAGTAATGCTTCTATACTGAGCTCATTTTCTCCACGATACACCGTAATTCCCAAACTAATCGTAATATAGCTCGACACCAATGATTGGGCATGGGGAATTTCCAAACGCTCTATGGCTTTAAAAATATTCGATGCAACCGCATAGGCACCATGGGCATCCGTTTCTGGCAATAACACCACAAACTCTTCGCCGCCATAGCGCGCGACAAAATCCATATGCCGAATGGCATTTTTAATGGATTTAGCAATGGAAAAAATGACATCATCGCCCTTTTGATGCCCATAAAAATCGTTATAGTTTTTAAAGAAATCTACATCAATAAACAAAATGGATAAAGAGCTATGATCCAGGCGAGTCTGCTGATAAAAAACTTCCATCATTCCATCAAAAGTACGCCGATTTGAAATTTTTGTCAGTTCATCATGCTGACTCAAATGCAATAATTCCGAATTATGGATACGGTGAATTTTTTCACTAATTCTGGCCCGCATTGAATACAGATAAATCATCCGTTCACGTGCAAAAATCATATGACTAATCACATAACCTAATATAGAGCTTCCAGCAAGGATACGTCCCAGTACCATCGCATCAAACTTAACATGCAATCCTAAAAATAGCACAATTGTGAATATTGCTGCCGCCATGCCTGTCAGCAACATGTGTAATGGTTTTACTCCGGTCAGAATATAACCAAGAATATAAATAATACATAATATAGCCATAGCCTGATGCTGTAGCACCACCGTTTCAACGGTTATGTTTAACCACGACATGGTAACAATGGCCCAAAAATTGATTCCCATCGCAGCATAGGCAAAATAGGGACGCATTTTAGCGGAATGAGCAAACAAGTATAAAATCAGCAAACATACGCCACCGTTGATTGTTCCCAACATGCATTGCACAAAATCATGAACGAGATATTGCTGGTCGATAATCCAGTAGTCACTTGGAATCATGACCACCATAAAAATAAAATAGCTTAAAACACCACTCCAGAAGTATTTTTCAATATGTTTACGCGCACGCTCTAAATTTTTAGACCAAAATTCCTGTTCTAATTTTTTTGGAAAAACTTGTCCTACACGGCGACTTTGCTGCGTAATGAGTTCTTCCACTTTTTCTTTATCATACTGTAATTTAGCTAGATTATACTTGTATTCCATTCGCAAGCATTTGGTAATTCTTTTTAGTTAGTTAAAAATAGCACAATTTTATGATTAATATTTAAATATATATCACCATTTGTCCTTAATTCTCGTTACCCTTTTCACACTTTATGGATTATCATTTGTTTTATTTCCTCGATTGAAATGGCCTTGAATACAATCACTCTCCTCCAGCCAGATGATTGGCATGCTCACCTTCGTGATGGTCTTGCTTTAAAACGTACAGTTCCCGATTTAGCCAGACAGTTTGCACGCGCAATCTGTATGCCAAATACTGTTCCTCCTGTAAAAACAGTGGAAGAAGCGATTGCTTATCGTGAACGTATTTTGGCACATGTACCTGAAAGTATCTCTTTTGATCCACGCATGGTGCTTTACTTTACGGACTACACTCAACCGAGCGAAGTTAAAAAAATTAAAGAATCTGAACATGTCAATGCCATCAAGCTTTATCCTGCTGGTGCAACGACAAATTCAGACAATGGTGTCAGTGATATTCGTAAAGTCTATGCTGTGATCGAGCAACTTGAAGAGCATCAAGTGCCTTTATTGTTACATGGTGAAGTGACGCATAACCATGTCGATATTTTTGATCGTGAAAAACGCTTCTTGGATGAAGTGCTTTCTCCACTTTTAAAACAGTTCCCTAAGCTTAAACTGGTGCTTGAACATATCACGACCAGTGAAGCTGCACATTTTGTATTAGAACAAGACCGCAATGTAGCTGCTACAATCACACCTCAGCATTTATTGTTTAACCGCAATGATATGTTGGTGGGTGGGGTAAAACCGCATTTCTATTGTTTGCCGATTTTAAAACGTCAAACCCATCAGCAAACTTTGCTTGAAGTGGCGACCAGCTCGAATCCTAAATTTTTCTTGGGTACAGACAGTGCGCCGCATTCAAAAAATGCCAAAGAAAATGCATGTGGCTGTGCTGGTTGTTATAGTGCGCCTACCGCAATTGAATTATATGCTCAAGCTTTTGACCAAGTCGGTAAAATTGACCGCCTGGAAGGTTTTGCCAGCCACTTCGGTGCTGACTTCTATGGTCTTCCGCGTAATACCAACACCATTACCTTGGTTAAAGAAGAGCAAGTTATTCCGACAAGTTTAGACTACTTGGATGGTGAAACAATTATCCCCCTATATGCGGGTAATACCATCCAATGGAGAAAAGTGTGACAGATGAAACTCAACCCATAATTGGTCAGCGTTTCCGTGGATTTCTACCTGTTGTTGTCGATGTCGAGACAGCAGGTTTTAACTCACAGACCGATGCCTTATTGGAAATTGCAGCAATCCCCATCATTTATAATGAAGAAGGTCAGTTTGTGCCAGGTGAAGCTCATCATGCGCATATTAATCCTTTTGAAGGAGCCAATTTAGACCGTCGTTCACTCGATTTTATTGGGGTTGACCCATTTAATCCAATGCGCATGGCCATGGCTGAAGATGAAAAAAGTGCCTTAAAACGTATTTTTAAATCTGTAAATGAAGTTCGTCGCCAGCAGAATTGTACCCATGCTGTTTTGGTCGGTCATAATGCACATTTTGATTTAGGTTTTTTACAAGCAGCAATTGCGCGTACTGGAACTAAAAATCAAAATCCATTCCACAGTTTTTCTGTGTTCGATACCGTGACTTTAAGTGCAGTCATGTTTGGTCAAACTGTACTGGCAAAATCGTGTATTCACGCTGGAATTGAGTTCGATGGCAAGGAAGCACACTCTGCTTTATACGACACTCAAAAGACTGCTGAACTGTTTTGCTATATTTTAAACAAACTCGCACCTCATCTACTTGACACTCTGGTGGCGGATCAATAAGATACCGCCATCTTCTAAACGTCCCTATCGTCTAGAGGCCTAGGACATCGCCCTTTCACGGCGGTAACCGGGGTTCGAATCCCCGTAGGGACGCCATCTATTATTTTTCTGCTGTTTCATTTAATGTCTTAAACGCATTTCTATTGTTTAGATTTCGCTATATTTCTGAACCCCCTATCAATCCTATTGATTGCCTTAATTTCTATTAAAACATCTATTGAAAATGATTCTTATTTCCATTTCTTAGTTTATATTAGTTAATGATCATCACCATCTTTTCCATTTTTATAAACATTAAGTGTTCGATTTAACGACTCTTCTCTCAGCTTCGTTGCCTTAACTATGCTAATGACCTTTCGCAAAACGTAATCTTAGAACAAATTAATTACTCTATTCCTCTCCTCCGCCCTGTGATGCAGGTAGAAAAAACAGTTGAAGTTGGAACCACTGTCTATACAAAAGAAGATTTAGACAAATCCCCAAATAGCTCAAAGAATATTAACGACTTCCTAAAGGTCAATCTAAATGTGCAGTTTGATCAAGGCTATCGAAGTGGAAAACAGCAAGGTGAATTATCCCCTGCTGAAATCAGTATTAATGGCAGCCTGCATTATGAGAACAAATTTTTAATTAATGGATTAAGCATCAATAATACTATTAATCCAGATGGAGGCTCTAACAACAACGCCAATATGGATCTGATGGGCAGTTCTCAAACTGTAGCAGTAAATACTGACTTAATTTGCAATTTAACTGTTTTGGATAGCAATATTGGCGCTGAATATGGTGAGTCTGGGGTGTAGTCAGTGCCGATACCATATTCGCCCCTAAAACTGTCCTTGGCAAGATTCATAGCTCTCTGAGTTATGACTATACTTCCGATCACTGGTCTAGAATTAATTATATAAATACAACCGAACAAGATAAATTTGAAAATTCAACCCGTAAAGATTATCAGCGTTACTTTAATAAACAAGGCATAAGGGCAACTGCTGCATATGGCAATTTAACTAAAAGCTTAGGTTTAAATGTCTTTGGTTCATATCGCCGTTCCGACCTCCCATTACAAACAGAATTGCTTGAACCCCCTAAATTTGATCAAAAACGAGAATCAAGCAATGCCGGTTTTGAAGCTTTCTATACACCTAACGAGCAAACCAGTCTGAAATTTAGTACCCAGTTTTTTGAATCGGAAGGATTATATTTCCAATCCAATTCATTCAACTCAGATTCCAATCACACTTCCGACAGCCAAAATTTCTACCTTAATCTTAAAAACCAACTGAACTATGTCGACATTGAACAACATTTAAATTATCAGACCCAAACTGCGGCACGTGATAGTAAACAAGATGCCTATACCTGGACAAAATCTACTACAAAAAACTGATCAGAAAAAAGTGCTCAAAATGAAGGTGCTTTTGGCAGCACGGAACAGTAAGAACAAAAACTAGAATATTCTGTCAAGGCACACTTTGAGCCTATACAGACCAACAATTTTAACCATACTTTTAAAATAGACGCGGGTTATGGTCATTATGATGCATATCGGACCAGACCCGTTAATACATACTGGTATACAGAATTTTCAAATTTAAAGAGTAATAACGGCACGGCACCGGAGGGTACTCATTATGATGCCTGTGATAAAGGTCTAACCACATTCAGCAATTATCCAGGGCAATTCCTAAAAAATCGTTTTTCCTACCGTAAAGGTACTATTGATTTTCAACAAGACCGACCGTTGGCATGCTTTGTTAGAAAATAAAATCCAGTAGGGTAAATTCACTACAGCTACTTTGGGTTTTAGAACAGACTACGACAGTTTAACCAAGAACAATAATATCGCACCGCGAACAGCTTTTATATTTAAACCATGGGGCAATGATCACATAATCATGACAACAGGATGGAATCGTTATTATGGATTAAATGCTTTTTTTAATGAGCTTCAAGATCGCAAGGATCTTTACAAAACAAAGAAATACGAAATAATGCCGATGAAGCATCGATTTATGATAATTCTGGACGCTCAGAATCAAATATCTATACTTTCACGATCAAGAATATCAACCCCTATTGAACTTAAAAATACTTTACAGTATTTGTGCTTAGCTACAGATTACACGGATACCACCCGTAACTTTACAGATTACACCACGAGCTATAACGGAACATCTGAAGTCTATTATGCTGGGAAACTGATGAATGCGAGAGATTTCAGTATCCAATTACAATACCCCATGTACAGCACGCCTAGGATGGGATATCCAATTCAGTAACACACCATTACGAATCAGTAATTTCTTGAGTTATCGGGCAAAAATGGATGCGATGAAGCGGAAAACATTAGGCTATACAGATCACAATGGTCATCAATATGACCTATTTACGCCTGTTGAAACAAAAAATGTATTGAATTGGGATATTCGGACCACTTACCCTATTTTACTTTCTAAAAATCTGGATTCCATCTTAGGTCTAACTATTAACAATGTGACAAACCGACATAATAGCTATGTAAATCATGATGGAACTCTCAACTCTGAAATCAGCCGCCAATTCATACCCGATATCACTTTTAAGTTCTAATTTTAAAAGTTTAACTCCTGGGCACTTCGGTGCTCTTTTTTTATGTCCGTTTACATGCTAACGTGAGTATCTTCCACCCAATACTATCTCCATGATGTTGAAAAAAGTTTTTATTGTTTTCATGATTCTGCTGCCTTCTGCTGTCTATTTATATCTTGTCAACAAAGATGTAGAACCTGCCAAAGAATCTTCCTCTCCAGCACCACAACAAGCACTTGCGCAACAATCACAAAAATATCAGACACCCGATCACTAAAGGATGGTTTAAGTGATTCTTTTGATTCATCTAGTTTTCTTATTAAACCTAGGAATGAATCAGAAAAAAACGATTTATATGAATATTCACGTACTCAACAATTAAAATAATTCTTTCAACTCTTTTTCTAGATTATGCAATCTCCTATTCAACCTTCGCAGCACTCAGCTGCCGAGGGACAAACCAGTTCGTTAAAAAGAGCCATGACCAAGCGTCATCTCATTATGCTCTCCCTCGGTGGTGCAATCGGTACCGGTTTATTTCTGGGTTCTGGTGAAGTCATTTCACAAGCTGGACCACTGGGTGCAGTCATTGCCTATATTATTGGCGGTTTAATTGCGTACCTGGTGATGCTTTGCTTAGGTGAGCTTGCAGTTCACTTACCTGTATCTGGCTCATTCGGTGCATTTGCCTCCAATTATATTGGACCCGGTACAGGCTATATGGTGTCATGGATGTACTGGCTTGGCTGGTCAGCAACCTTAGGTACGGAATTTACTGCCGCTGCATTACTGATGCAGGAATGGTTTCCAAGCACCTCAATCTGGATCTGGACGCTGATTTTCGCCAGTGGTGTACTGCTATCTAACTTGAGTTCTACCCGAACGTTTGCCGAATCTGAATTTTGGCTTTCCATGATTAAAGTGGCGACTGTTCTGGTTTTCATTGTTTTAGGATTTGGCGCTATTTTTGGTCTTATTCCTTTTCAAGGATATGAATCTGCCCCACTGTTTGCAAATTTAACTGAACAGGGCTGGTTACCCAATGGCATCTTCCCTATTTTTGCCACCATGCTGATTGTCAATTTTGCCTTTAATGGGACGGAAATGATTGGGATTGCGGCGGGTGAAACTCAAAATCCTGAGAAGAATGTACCCAAAGCCATTCATGCGGCTGTCTGGCGCCTGATCATTTTTTTTGTGGGAACCATTATCGTGATTAGCTCTCTGCTTCCTTATCAGGATGCAGGTTTAAATGCAGGTCACGGTTTAAGTAGCAGCCCATTTGTATCGGTTTTCAACCTGATGGGCATTCCTTATGCAGTTGATATCATTCGCTTTGTCATTATTACCGCATTACTCTCCACTGCAAACTCCGGGCTATATGCTGCTTCCCGCATGATGTGGGCTTTGGCTGCACAAAACCAGCTGCCTCGCGTATTTGCCAAAGTCAGTAAATCAGGAATTCCTGTGTTGGCGGTATTGGTAACCATGATTGGTGGTTTACCGGGCTTGCTTTCCGAACAATTCGGTGCAGATGTCATCTTTAAAAACTTGTTGGGTGTGGCTGCATTTACCATGGTGATTGTCTGGATGAGTATTTGCTGGAGCCAGTTTAATTTCCGTCGTCAATGGCTCAAACAAGGTCATAATGTTGCGGAACTTAAATTTCGTACACCCTGGTTTCCGCTGGTACCCATTCTGGGTTTTGTTTGCTGTACAGCAACAGGTTTAAGTATGGCTGCTGACCCTGAAATGATTTCTGGTTTTATTGGTTGCCTACTGTTTATGGCAGGCTGCTATGCCAGCTATTATTGGTTATATCACAATAGAAATTAGTTAATGAGTGTCCTATAAAAAAGCGCAGTTTAAAACTGCGCTTTTTTATAGAGATTTGTCATTTTTTATGCAATCAATTCAATATTTTAAAAATAATGCAATTACAGGTTTGACAGTCCCCTTAAAAATCCATAATATACGCATCACCTCCTAACGACCCTATCGTCTAGAGGCCTAGGACATCGCCCTTTCACGGCGGTAACCGGGGTTCGAATCCCCGTAGGGTCGCCATATATCGTGCTATACGATCATTCAAGCTTCAATACATATCATTATTACATTGCAGATTTGTAGTTTTTCACTACAATAGCTCGCTTCATTTCTTTTTTTGTTTTTCTCTTATGCAGTCATCTCATACTCCGAATGATGCTTCGCATCAGGGCAATTCTGCGCCTTTAAAACGCGCTATGAGTACTCGACACCTGGTCATGATTTCGCTTGGTGGCGCAATCGGAACAGGCTTGTTTTTAGGTTCGGGTGAAGTCATTGCACAAACGGGGCCTGTAGGTGCCATCATCTCCTATGTATTAGGCGGTTTAATTGCCTATGCAGTCATGCTTTGCCTGGGCGAGCTTGCGGTACATATGCCCGAATCAGGTTCTTTTGGTACCTATGCACATAAATTCATTGGTCCGGGCACGGGTTATATGATTACCTGGTTGTATTGGCTAACCTGGACAGCCACTTTGGGAACTGAATTTACTGCTGCAGCATTGCTGATGCAGGAATGGTTTCCTCAAATTTCGGTCTGGATCTGGACCATTGGTTTTGCAGCCATTGTTTTTGGACTCAACATGAGTTCAACCAAATTATTTGCAGAATCTGAATTTTGGCTGTCATTCGTCAAAGTAATTACGGTGATCAGCTTTATTATTTTAGGTCTATTGGCAATCTTTGGGATACTTTCATTCCAAGGTTACTCATCTGCGCCTTTATTTAGCAACCTGACCGCTCAAGGATGGTTCCCTCAAGGCCTGTTTCCTATTTTTGCAACCATGCTAATTGTGAACTTTGCCTTCTCGGGTACTGAACTGATTGGTGTTGCTGCCGGTGAGACCAAAGACCCTGCTAAGAATGTTCCTAAAGCAATCAATGCAGCAATCTGGCGATTGTTAATCTTCTTTGTCGGTACCATTGTCGTGATTAGTGCGCTGTTGCCACATCAGCTGGCAGGCTTGGGTGCTGAAGGTGTAAGTAGCAGCCCATTCGTAACTGTATTTACCTATATTGGTATTCCACATGCAGAAGATATTATTCGCTTTGTAATTATTACGGCGCTGTTATCTGCAGCCAACTCGGGTTTATATGCCGCTTCACGTATGATGTGGTCTTTATCTGATAAAAAACAACTCCCTGCTGTGTTCTCTAAAGTGAATCATCGCGGTATTCCATTTATTGCGATCATGGTCACCATGCTAGGTGCATTACCGGGTTTATTGTCAGAACAATTTGCACCTGAAACCATCTTTAAAAATTTGCTGGGTGTGGCTGCATTTACCATGGTTGTGGTGTGGATGAGCATTTGCTTAAGCCAGTTCAATTTCCGTCGTCAGTGGTATAAAGCGGGTCACACTGCAAAAGAATTGGGCTTTGCTGCCCCGTTGTTTCCAATCGTGCCGATCTTAGGTTTTGTATTCTGTTTTATTACCTGTATCAGTATGGCAACCGACCCTGAAATGCTACCGGGCTTTATTGGTTGCTTAATCTTTATTGCAGCGTGTTATCTCAGTTACTATGTTTTCTATCGAAAGCAAAACTGACACATAAAAGGAGTGGTCAAGTACCGCTCCTTTTTTTAAGCTCAATAAAGACAATAACTGCTATAAAAAGTCTGACCCGGTATGAAAATCATTTTTATTCACGGCATGAATCAGCAAGCCTATGATGCAAATTCATTAAGACAACATTGGTTAAATGCCTTTCAGGCAGGTTTAAAACATTCACCTCTTGAAATTGAGCTAAGCTCACTGGATATCCAGTTACCCTTTTATGGGGACTTGCTCAGCAAGCATAAATTATATAACAATCTGGATTTACAGACTTTATTACCGAAATCTATTGCGCATTTACATCTGCCCTTCCATTTAAGGCATAACAGTACCATCGCTCCAGAACATCATCCCTGTATCAGCGTATTACCGAGTTTCAATCCGGCATATGCCAAGTCCCTGACCCGGCATTTAGCCCTTATTAGCGCATTAACCCGAGATCATGCCTTTAAAGAGCTAGTTCTGTTTCTCAACCATTATCCCAAGCTACATGAAACGTTAATTCATAAATTCTTAATTGAAACTTATTTATACTTATCCAACCCGGATTTTATGCAGGAAGTTCATCAGCGGATCATATCTTATCTTCATCCCGAGCTAGATCATATTATTGTGGCGCACTCTCTCGGTTCGGTTATTACTTATAACCTGCTACATCAATATCCCCATTTTCAAATTCAGCGCTTTATCACTTTAGGCTCCCCTTTAGCCTTTAAAGTCATTCAGGAAAAACTTGTCACCCCTATTTCCAGACCACCTCAACTTTATGGCGATTGGTTCAATTTTTATTCACCTGATGATTTTTTAACTGCCTTTCCTTTGTGTAAAACTCCATTCAATCTCACCCCTCCAATTATTAATCAAGCAATTACAACCTCTCTTGATAATCCTCACAGTATTACCGGCTATTTACAGCATCCTGCTGTCATCCAAAGCATACTGGAAGCCTTAAAATGAAAAAATAGCGAATTTCACAGTATATTTCACCCATTTGTTTTATTTTTATGCACTTGATTTGCTTTTTAAAGATTATCGCTGAAAAAGGTTTGACAGGTTTTAATATCCACCCTATTATACGCCCACCTCTGAAACGTCCCCATCGTCTAGAGGCCTAGGACATCGCCCTTTCACGGCGGTAACCGGGGTTCGAATCCCCGTGGGGACGCCAATTCATATAGATGACCCTATCGTCTAGAGGCCTAGGACATCGCCCTTTCACGGCGGTAACCGGGGTTCGAATCCCCGTAGGGTCGCCATATTCGAGATTGAAAAATCTCACAAAAAAGCCTGAGCATCATGACTCAGGCTTTTTTGTTTTTAAATATTCTTAAATCTGAAATCACTTCCCCTTTTATACTTTCGAGATCGTAAAACCTTCATTATTTTTCTCTCAACATTTTTTTAAAAAGAGCAAACTGTCTAGAACACCCTCTAAAAAAAGCAGACCCGCCTTTCTATACGTATGAGAGAAAGGTAGGTCTGCTTTGGTCTTCGTAGTTTATAAGGGGTTGCAGCTTAAGCACTACGACGTGAATTAATCTGGCCTTTAATTATTGCAGTGATATTGCCTTTGGCATATTTAAAGAAAACTTTTAGTGGTGACAGTTTCGGATTGGGACGTTTGCCTTGCGCGACCGCTTTAAACTGTGCGGCGTACCAGATAATTTCCATGATCGCCATTTTATCGACCATAGGAATACCGGTTTTTATTTTATCTATCGCGTAACGTACATCCTGTCCTTCAATCAAACGATCAGTTAAATCGGTTTCCACCGCCAACGGACGTGCGATTCCGATAAATTCACATGCACCACTGTCCAGTGCAGCATTCATCCCTGCAACCGTACGAAAACCTCCTGTCACCATCAGATGGCATTTGACTTGTTTACGAATGTTCTCGGCAAAATCGAGGAAATACGCTTCACGCGCAATGGTGCTGACTTTACGTTTATCTGCTTTCGCTCCAGCCATTGCCGGGGCTTCATAAGTTCCGCCTGAAATTTCAATCAAGTCAATTCCAGCTTCATCAATTGCTTTAAATACTGCAATAACTTCATCTTCTGTAATTCCGCCACGCTGAAAATCTGCCGAGTTCAGTTTCACGGAAATGATAAATTGTTCCGACGTCGCCGTACGAACTGCCTTATAAGTTTCCAGCAAGAAACGCATGCGGTTTTCAATCGAGCCACCCCATTGATCCTGACGTTTATTGGTCAAGGGCGATAAAAACTGGCTGATCAGATAACCATGCGCACCATGCAGCTGCACGCCTTCGAAACCGGCTTTTTCACAGATTTTCGCTGAAGTTGCAAAACGTTGAATAATGTCGAGAATTTCATCTTCACGTAATTCACGCGGTGTACCAAACGTGGTGGCAAGCACTGGACTAAAAGGAACCGCCGATGGTGCAACAGTTTCCTTGTTTAAGCCCTTAGGACACTGACGACCTGGATGAGATAATTGAATCAGTTGCACCATGCCATGTTGTTTACCAATCTCTGCCCATTGCTGTAGCTTGGCCAAATCGCGTTCCGACTCAATCACCACCACGCCCGGTTCATTTTTGGCACGAAAATCCACCATCACATTGCCGGTAATCGCGCAGCCCAAGCCACCTTTGGCCCAGGCTTCATAAAGATTAAAGTGTAGCTGGCTTGGCTGACCTGCATCATTTGCCAAGGCCTCACTCATCGCGGCTTTGATAATTCTATTTTTAAAGGTGATATTTCGAATGGAAATGGCTTCAGCAAGATGGCTCATATTTCAATCCTGGTTTATTTGTATTTATTTAGAGTTAATACCCTAACCTTATTCTGTAATCCGTCAATGGCTATTCTGACAATATGACTTGTCAGTAATTTTAAACATACTGACTTGCTTCAATCAGTTGCCGGGTATATTCAGTTTGTGGATTTAAAAATAATTGTTCCGTGCTCTGGAATTCCATGACTTGAGCACGACGTAACACCAGCACTTTCTGACATAGGGCTTTCACCACCTGCAAGTCATGGCTGATAAATACATAGCTGATCTGATGTTCCTGTTGTAAGCGTCTGAGCAATTTCACAATCGCCCGCTGGGTGGTACGATCCAGTGCCGAGGTCGGTTCATCCAGAATAAGCAATTTAGGCCGTAATACCAATGCACGTGCCAATGCAACACGCTGACGTTGCCCACCGGAAAGTTCATGCGGATAACGCGTTCGAAAAGAAACCGGCAATTCGACTTTTTCCAAGGCTTCATCGATCCGCTGTGATATTTCCGCGGTAGCCAGTTTTTTTAAGCCTAAGCCTTCACCAATGGTTTGCTCGACATTCAGCCGTGGATTTAAACTGCTAAACGGATCTTGGAATACAATCTGAAATTCGGCACGTAAAGGCCGTAACTGCTTTTCATTGCATTGGTTTAAATCTGTGCCAAGCAGAACGATTTTACCGTCACTTTTAATCAAGCGGGTAATGGCTAAAGCCAGCGAACTTTTGCCCGAACCGCTTTCACCGACAATGCCGATCGATTCCCCTTGTGCCAACGCTAAGTCTAAGGGTTCAACCGCTATAAAGTAGTCTTTGACCCGATTTAACAAACCTTGCTTAATGGGAAACTTCACCGCGACATTGTGTAAAGCCAATATATTGGGACTGTCTGCAATTTGAATCGCTTCACCAAAATCATGATTCAGTAAATCCCGGGTATAGGCTTGTTTCGGGTTTTTAAAAATTTCTGTAACGCTACCCTGTTCTTCAACCATACCTTTATTCATTACAATCACCTGATCGGCATAGCGATGCACCAGATTTAAATCATGGCTGATTAGAATCATGGCCATATTTCGGCTTTGTTGTAATGATTTAAGCAGATGTAAGATTTGTGCCTGCAAAGTCACATCCAAAGCGGTGGTTGGCTCATCGGCAATCAGAATATCCGGATCTAAAGCCAAGGCCATGGCAATCATCACCCGTTGACGCTGCCCACCGGAAAGCTCATGCGGATAACGGCGCAATTTCTCTTCAGGCTCACTAATCCCGACGTCATTCAGCAATTCAATAATGCGCGCCTGAGTCTTTTGCTTTGACCAGCCTTGCAACAATAAAGTTTCACCGATAATTTTCTCGACCCGATGCAACGGATTTAAAGCCATCATCGGCTCCTGAAAAATCATGGCAATTTTATGGCCACGGATTTGTCTGAGCTGTTCAGTTTTGAATGTCAGTAAATCTTGCTGCCCAAACCAAGCCTGCCCTTTTATTTTTAAGCTACTCGGTAATAAGCCAAGTAAAGCCAAACTACTAATCGATTTACCTGAACCACTTTCACCGACAATGGCAACGGTTTCACCTGCATGCAACTGAAAATTCAGGTCATCTAACAAAACCTGCTGTTCGTGCTGAATATTTAAATGTTCTACGCTTAATACCGCTTGTGGATTATTGGCGTCTTGGATCGAATGCATCACGTGTCGCCTCCCCGATATAAATCAATAAAGATAGGACAATTGCCAAAGTGAAGAAGCCCGAAAGCGCTAACCAAGGTGCATTCAGATTTGATTTGCCTTGTAATAATAATTCACCCAATGATGCAGCATCTGGCGGCAAGCCGTAACCTAAAAAGTCCAGAGCTGTCAGGGCAGTAATATTGGCCGTTAGCATAAAAGGCAACTGCGACAAACTGGAACTCATGGCGTTGGGCAAGATATGACGCAGCATAATGGTTCGGTCTTCCACACCCAGACTGCGTGCAGCACGGACATAATCCAGATTGCGTGCCTTTAAAAATTCAGCACGAACCAAACCTACCAAAGTGGTCCAACCGAACAGCAGCATAATCAAAAATAACCAGTACACATTCGGGGTAAACATACTAACCAGGATCATCACCATGAATAACATGGGCAGACCACCCCACACTTCCAGAATGCGCTGACCCAGCAGATCAACCCATCCACCGTAGTAGCCCTGAATCGCCCCGACAGCGATTCCAAGAATGGCCGAAGCTATAGTCAAAGCAAAACCAAACAGCAGCGATACGCGCAAACCATAAAGGATACGCGCCAGCACATCACGCCCTTGGTCATCGGTACCCAACCAGTTTTGTGAAGTAGGTGCAGACGGTACAGGAACTGCAAGTTCCAGATTAGGCGTTTGATAGGAATATTTGATCACTGGCCAAACGGCCCAGCCTTTATCGTTGATGAGTTGCTGTACCACAGGATCTTTATAATCGGCTTCGGTTTCAAATACCCCGCCAAAAGCCGTTTCCGGGTAAGCTTTAAAAACTGGTACATAGAGTGAATGATCGTATTTCACCAAAAGCGGTTTATCGTTGGCAATCAATTCGGCTGCAAGTGATAAAATAAAAATGAAGGCAAAAATGATCAGACAACCAAAGCCGAGTTTATTTTCCTTAAAACGTTTCAGGCGTGTCTGCATTAAAGGTGACATTATTCAGCACCTCGCGAATCAAAATTAATACGCGGGTCAATCACCTGATACAACACATCACTGATTAAACGCAGAATCAAACCCATTAAGGTAAACAGGAACAATGTACCAAAAATCACGGGATAATCACGCTGTTGAATGGCTTCAAAACCAAGCAATCCCAAACCATCCAGATTAAAAATGATTTCAATAAACAGGTTACCCACAAAGAAAATTCCAATCAAGGCTTCAGGCAAACCCGCAATCACAATCAGCATTGCATTACGAAAGACATGACCATATAACACCCGCAATTCAGTTAAACCTTTAGAACGTGCCGCCAGCACATACTGCTTACTCAACTCTTCCATAAACGAATATTTGGTTAAATAGGTGAGGCTGGCAAAACCGCCAATCACCATTGCAAGCAAAGGCAAGGTCATATGCCAGAAATAATCTTTAATTTTTCCTAACATGCTTAGTTCACTAAAGTTTTCTGAAACCAGTCCCTGTAGCGGAAACCACTGAAAATATGAACCGCCAGCAAAGAACACAATCAGCAAAACTGCAAAGACAAAAGACGGTACGGCATAACCGATCGCTAATAGCATGGAGGTGGATTTATCAAATAGCATGCCATGTTGCCGGGCTTTTTTAATGCCTAAAGGAATAGAGACCAGATAAATCAGCAAAGTGCTCCATAGTCCTAATGACAAGGACACCGGTATTTTCTCCCAAAGCAATTGGGTCACAGGCTTATCTTTAAAAAAACTGGTGCCAAAATCGAAAGTCACATAACTTTTCAGCATCATCCAGAAACGTTCAGGTGCAGGCTGATCAAAACCATATTGTGCTTTGATCTTCTCGACCATTTCTTCGCTTAAGCCTTTTGCACCCTGATAATTGCTTTTAGCTGACGCGGTTTCACCTCCCGTGGCACCCATGCCCTGAAAAGCTTCCGCCTGTTGAATAGCTTGCTCGACAGGACCCCCGGGTGCGATTTGAATCACCACAAAGTTAATCAATAAAATGAAAAACAGTGTCGGAATAATCAGCAGCAGTCTTTTTAGTATATATATGCCCATCGAAACGACATTCCTTGTGCCTGTGCTCTTGCTTATTGTTGACCTAAATAATGGGTGACTTTTTTGGCTTTTCCGGCATCACTCCACCAATAGTCAATTCCTGTTGAAAGCTTGGGTTTAACCCTGGGTTGATGATACATGTTCCAGTAGGCAAACCAGTTTTCCCCTTTACCATAGGTCGGAATTTGATAATAGCCGGCACGCAATAAACGATCCAGCACCTTGGTTCTGATGACCAATTGCTCACGATCGGGTGCACGAATGATCTGCTGAATCACATCATCAATCACGGGGTTTTTGATGCCGGCATAATTATAATTTCCCGGCTGATCAGCCGATGCACTGCCCCAGAATTGTGCCTGTTCATTGCCCGGGTTTAAAGACTGCGGCATAACATTGGTGGTCATGTCAAAGTCTTTGCTACGCATACGCTCAATGTACTGCGGCACATCGACATGACGAATGGCAACATCTACCCCCAGACGTTTCATATTGCGGACAAACGGCATCAGGGTACGTTGTAAACCATCTTGATGAATTAAAAATTCAATCCGAATCGGCTTACCTTGGGTATCGAGCAAACGGCCATTGTTAAAGGTATAGCCTGCTTTGATGAGTAATTGACGTGCAATCAGCAGATTATTACGATTAAAACCACTGGTATTAGAAACTGGATATTTCCAGGCTTTCAGGACACCTTGACGTTGAATCGGATTAAGTTTGGCTAAATATGGTTTTAAAACTGCCAGTTCTGCAGGACTTGGAACACTTTTGGCTTCCAATTCACTATTGGCAAAATAACTTTGTAATCGTTGATATTGACCATAGAACAGCGCCTTGTTTTGCCATTCAAAATCATAGGCATAGGTGATAGCCTGGCGAAACTTGATGTCTTGAAAAGGCGTACGACGGGTATTGAAAACAAAACTTTGGGTCGGAATCGGATTTTTGTGCTGAAACTTGTATTTCACCACCATTCCGGTTTTTACCGCAGGAAAATGATATTCAGTGACCCATTTACGCGCGGTAAACTCTTCATGCAGGGTATATTGCCCGGACTTAAAGCCTTCAAAAGCAATATCCAGACTGCGGTAATACACATACTTCAAACGGTCAAAGTTATAACGCCCTTTATTGACCGGTAAATCCTTACCCCAATAGTTCGGGTTACGTTTATAAGTAATACTGCGACCGGCATCAATGCGATCAATCAGATACGGTCCTGAACCTAAAATCGGTTGCATGGTGACCCGGGTAAAATCTTTGTTTTTCCAATCCTGTTTCGAATAAATCGGCATTTGCGACAGGATCAGCGGCATTTCAGCATTATTGTCAGACTTAAAACTCATCTTTACTACATATCTGGACAACACTTCGGTTTTATCTAAATCGGCCAGATACATCTGCAGACCCGGATTAGACTTGGTCTGATAAGTGTCAAAACTGAATTTTACATCTTCGGCAGTCACTGCACTGCCGTCACTAAAGCGTGCTTTGGGATTTAAATGGAAAATGACATATTGGGTTTGATCCGGATCAAAGGTCACTTTTTCTGCCAGCAAGGGATACATTACCCCCGGCTCATCCAGTGAACTCGACATCAACGAATCAAACAGATGCTCAGCACCCTCAGTTGAGCTACCTTTACCATTCATACTATTCAGATTGTCAAATGTGCCGTTGCTGGCAGTACTTAAATAACCACCTTTTGGTGCATTGGCATTGGCATAAGGCATGACGGCTAAGCCAGCATATTTCGGCTGGCTATGCAGCGCAATATACGGTGTGGTCTGCACGGCGGCACATAGCGCTTGTGTCAAGAGACTCATCCCGTAGGCAAAACTCAAGCATTTTGCGATAGCAAATGACATCTACACTGACTCCCTGCTGGCTATTATTATAAGTTTGGAACTTTAATCACTTCACCAATACGCAATTGAGTATTCGGTTTGATCGCGTTCATTTCCGCCAATTTATCTGTATCCAGTCCATAACGGTTAGCTAAACCGATCAGAGTGTCACCGCGCTTGATTTTGTACTCAGTCACTGTTTTAGGCAGCACAATTCGTTGACCCACGCGTAAACCGGCACTGGTACTGAGTTTATTCATGCTTGCCAATTCAGCAACCGACATACCTACCCGATTGGCAATTGCATTTAAAGACTCACCGGGTTTCACCGTATAGCTCTCAGTGCTTTTAGAGGAGAATTTAGCCTCTAACGGGCTTGCAACGACAGGACGAATACTATTGGCTCTCTCTTCAACTTCAGCTGGTAAACCAATTTTTAGCTGCTGTCCGACACGTACCGTGCTGTTGTTACGGATTTGATTGAGATCGGCCAGATACTGAAGCTGTAAATAATGCTGACGTGCAATCGAACTTAAAGTTTCACCCGATTTCACCACGTGCACACTTGGCTTCACACCTTTGACTGCTTTTTCAGCTTTATCTAAGATTATTTCATTTACAGACTGAACCGCAGGTGCAGCTTCACCACTGAGTTTTAAATGCTGTCCAACACGCAAACCTGTATTACGGTTAATGCCGTTAATATTGGCAATATAATCTATACCTAAATTATATTTGGCCGAAATAGCCGACAAACTGTCGCCGGATTGCACGGTATAACTCTCTGGAACAGTTGAATTTGCCGGAATTTTAAGCGTTTGACCCACTTGCAAGCCATTGCTATTAGATAATTTATTGAGTTGGGCCAATTCAGTTAACGAAATTTTCGACTGTGCAGCAATACTGGATAAGGTATCCCCACGTTGTACCCGATAATTTTCAGTTTTATACGAAGATTCCAGCACTGCTGTTTCTGTTTTAGCAGAAGTGGTTTTTTCTTCCTGTTTCGTCTCTACTTTGCTTTCAACTTCATGTAATGGAACATTGATTTTTTGCCCCACCAGCAAGTTACTGCCCGAAGTTAAACCGGCGGTTAAATCTGCCAGCTCCTGATTAGACAAGGCATAGCGGTCAGCAATCAGTTTTAAATATTCGCCACGTTTGACCACATAGGATTTGGTTTTCACTTTAGCAGCTGATGTTGCATTATTGCTCTTGGTATCCGCAGTATTGGAATTGCTTAGGGCAGTTTCTTTTAACCATAATTTTTGCCCAACGCGCAAACCGCTGCTGACGGATAAATTATTGTAATCCGCAAGTTGTTTAACTGACAGACCAAACTGGCTAGCTACCCCGGTCAAATTGTCATTGGCTTGCACCACGTAGGTTTCAGGCTGTGCTTTTACCTTGCTTATTGCAGATGTTTCTGTACTTTGCGGTTTGGCATCGTATAGATAAATACTGGTTCCCACATACAGTGGCGAGTTAGGATCAATCTGGTTCCACTTTGCCACATCACGCCAGCTCAAACCATTTTTCATTGCAATAACGGTTAAGGTATCACCTGGAAGAACAGTATAAGTACTTCGTTTTCCTTTAGGGGCAACCACCACAACTTCTGAATCCGTCTTAACGTAATTTTTACCTTGGTTACGTTGTGCTTCGTCAGAATCCGCTTTGGTATTTTCCGCCACACCTTTTGGATAAGAGAAGCCTTTGGTCAACTCTTTACCTTGCTGTTCTGCAATCGACTGACTGGTTTGAATCGCGGTTAATTTAATTTTACCGTCAAATGGATCGGTAATTTCTGTGCCTTGCGGTGCAATGGCTTTAAGTTCTGCAACCACTTTGTCTTGTTCAGCTTTGCTGGCTACAGGTTGCAGCACTTGCTCGACTGTTTTATTTTCACCTTCAGCTTTTACTGCAGCCAAAATTTGCTCACGCTCCACTTTAGATAATGGTGGCTCAACCGTCACAGGTTTAACATTGGCAACAGGCGTTACTGCAACCGGAATACGTGGCGCACTCGGAATATCACTATTTGATGCAAACGACGCCAATGCGGCTGAACCTAAAGGCGTAGAGATACGCGTATTCGAAGCTGCGTTTGTGTTTACAGGGTTAGCAGGTTTAATTGCAGGTTGAGGTGTTTTCTTGGTTGTTGTGGTTAATACAGGAGGTACTGTTTTTACGGGACTCATCAATCGAGTATTTAATTCAGGCGGATTAGATTTTTCTGGCGTGAAAGGTTTGGCAGTATTTGTCCATAAACCACCCGAGTTTGGTGATAATTTTTTAAGTCGAGCATCAATCGATGGACTGAGGTCTGCAGGAATAATAATCCGCATTGGGCTTTCACTATCAATCAAATCTCCACGATGCCCTGGATTTAACTGATATAGCTCAGCACGGCTCAAGCCGGTAATCGAAGCAATTTCATTTAAGCT
Source organism: Acinetobacter sp. (assembly GCF_045628685.1). Lineage (GTDB taxonomy): Bacteria > Pseudomonadota > Gammaproteobacteria > Pseudomonadales > Moraxellaceae > Acinetobacter. The sequence continues at coordinate 60,084 of NZ_JAZQPV010000127.1, read as the reverse complement.
TACTGGACCAACAGACACTTCTCTAAAGTGCGGACGGTTGGCAATAGGAGGCAAAGACACGCCATATGCAGCCGGATTTTTAATAATTTGTGCAACCGCCAAAAAACGCGGCACATAGTTCATGGTCTCTTGTGGCAATTTGAGTGACCAGTAATCTGTCGGCAAGCCTGCCGCTTTATTGCGGTTAATCGCTTGCTGGATACGCCCTGGGCCTGCATTATAGGCTGCCAAAGCCAGTTCCCACGAACCAAACTGATTGTACAATCCACCTAAAAATTCATACGCTGCACGCGTTGATTCGACCACATCACGGCGGCCATCATATAAACTGGTTTGTTTCAAACCATAAATACGTCCGGTACTTGGAATGAATTGCCACATCCCTGCTGCTGCTGCACTACTGGTGGCTGCAGGGTCATAGGAGCTTTCAATAATGGGCAATAAAGCCAGTTCAGTCGGCAAACCACGGCGTTCTGCCTCTTTCACAGTATGGTAAAGATAACGTGAAGCGCGTGCACTCAAACGGTCCAAATAGGGTTGACGCGAAATAAACCAGCCGCGCTGTGCTTCAATACGAGAGTCCCAATGAGTTTGATTCATTTTAAAACCCACGGTCATACGCTTCCAGACATCACCGTGTTTTAAAATGAGCAGACGATCGCCTTCTACCGCACGCATATCTGTTGCAGAAAGTAAATCTTCCAAAGAGTCTAAGCTGTTGGAATCCAGATATGCAGAACCCACCAGTTTCGATTTTGATCCGTGTTTTGCACTTTGCCCCGAGGAACACCCCGTCAAACCTAGCGCAGCTAAAGCTGAGCCCAATACTGTAATTTTAAAAAAACTGGGTAATAAAGGCTGCCACAAAATTGCGGTTGGTTTATACATAAAGAAAATCCAGACAACTCGTATAAAATTTATTTTTTAGATATGCCATTGTAGTGAAGCACGTCGTCGACACAAGAGATTAATTTAGCGTGATTTCACTGTAAATGTTACAAGAAATTAAAAAATAAGCATCTTTACAGTTCAAAAGTACATTTGCGTTATACAATACACCATTCACATGCTTCTATTTGACTCTCACTCGTTCGGATTTGGTTTATATGACTCAAACAATCACACTCTATGTCGATGGCGCCTGTCGCGGCAATCCAGGTTTAGGCGGTTGGGGTGCATATGTCATTACTGAAACTGAAGAGCATAAACTGTATGGCGGTGTAGCTGAGACCACCAATAACCGAATGGAACTCACCGCTGCAATTGAAGGGATTAAATTCTGCCCTACCGATGCCAAACTGATTATCTGGACCGACTCCAACTATGTAAAACAAGGTATTACCGAGTGGATTCATGGCTGGAAAAAGAAAAACTGGAAAGATGTTAAAAATCCGGACCTGTGGAAACTACTGGATACAACCTGCCAGGGCCGCGACATTGAATGGAACTGGATTAAAGGTCATGCCGGACATCCCGGCAATGAAATGGCGGATCAACTCGCCAACTTGGGCGCAGACCAAACATTAAAAGCCATGAAAACTCCATTATTAAAAGTAGAACAACCATCAGCAGAAGCTACGGTTTTAGATAAAAAAAAAGTGGAAAAGGATTGGTTGCTAGATGATCCTTTTGGATTTGATTTCCTGGAATCGCAGGATGACAGCGAAGCTTTAGAGAGTTTAGAACAAGAAATGATTCAGTCTGAAGACATGAATGATGCAAATGAAGTACAAGATAAAGTTGTAGAAAGTGTTGCACCTGACCTGTCAAATATAGACCATCCACATATTGTAATTACACCACGAACCAAACAAGTTCATGGTCCGCGCCAACTGATTCTGGATACAGAGACCACCGGTTTCTACTTCCAGGACACTGACCGTATTATCGAGGTTGGTGCCATTGAAATGGTCAACCGCAAACTGACCGGTAGCTCCATTCACATTTATATCAATCCAAATAAACCAGTCGGTGATTCTGAAAATATTCATGGTATTTCAGATATTTTCTTAAAAGACAAACCGGTTTATGCAGAAATTGCCGATGTACTTTTCGAGTATTTAAAAGGTGCAGAAATTATTGCGCATAACGCCACCTTCGACATGAACTTCCTCAACATGGAGTTCAAACGTGCTGGCTTTGTGGCTTTGTCTGAAGTTTGCAAGGTCACCGATACTTTGGCCATGGCAAAGAGCAAACATCCGGGACAAAAAAATTCTCTCGATGCTTTGGTCCGACGTTACGAAATTCCGCAACGAGACCGTACTTACCACGGTGCATTACTCGATGCTGAAATTTTATCCGATGTCTATTTAGCCATGACCGGTGGTCAAGTTTCCTTCGACATGGATACCTTGACCGAGAGTGAACAACAAGAGGCGCAGACAGCACGTCTAAGCGTACAAATCGAGCTTCCTGTCATCTTGCCTTCAGAACAGGAACTTGAAGCACATGAGACATGGGTCAAAGAATTTGAAGAAAAACATGGAACAGCTTGTCTTTTTGCAAAATAAAATCTACATTTCTAGTGGTTTTTTGTATTTAAACATTTAACAGTTAAGTTATAGTTGAATGTAAAGAAGTTTCGCCCTTAACAGGCTGCTCATAAACAGATAAAACACTAGGATAGGTGCAGATACATGTCTTACCAAACCTCTATTCATTTTGACCCAACTGCATTGCTGATAATAAAAAATGAGGTTGATAACTCAATTAAACTAGTCGAATCAGCGGTTAGCAGCTTAGCAGAAGATCAAACTTTACCTTTTGGTATTGATGATGCACTGAATCAATTTGAGCAATGTGCCCAGGTACTGGCGCTGATTAACATATCTACCTTGGCTCAAATTGCTCAATATTCTGCCGAACTAATGCGAAAAATCATGGGTAATCCTGCACAAATTAATACCCAAGAGGTAATCGCCTTAAGTGAAGGCACCACCATGATGAAGCGCTATATCGAATTCATTTGCTTGCGTGAAGTTAAAATTCCGCAATTCTTGCTCGATACGCTGAATCGTCTTGAGATTGTATTGGGCAAGCCCATTACCCATGAAGGCCAGCATATCGAGTCATTAATTGATAACATTACTCCTGACTTTCAGCTTCCTAATGCACCGAGCTTAGAGAAATCCAAATATGTGCATCGCCTGTATAAATTGTCTTTAAACAAGCTGATTAAGCAGGAAGAAACTGAATTTGATCTGCAAGCCATAAAATTGGTCGGTGCATATTTAGCCGGTCTTGCCGAAAATACACCCAGCAAGCAATATTGGAATCTGGTGCATGTTGCATTTAACCAGATTGATCACTTGTTCTTGAATGACCCGCGTTTACGCACTTTAGTCAGCATTGAACGCAATATGGCGCAGTACTTCAATACCCCGGATCGCTTCAAGCCAAGCCTTGCCGACTTAGCCAATATTTTAAGTTTGTGTATTAGCCAGGAAGATGAGACTTCAGAGCATATCCGCAGCCAGCTTAATCTGGGTGAAGACCATCTGACCGATACGCAGTTACAAGTATTTAGCCGTCATCTGTATGGTCCTGACTTCGATACCATGCATACGATTAGTGAACTTGTCACCACAGAAATGGCACAAATCCGTAATGACATCGAATACCACTATCAGAATATGACGCCAGAAAAAATACAAGAGTTACAAGACAAATTAATCAGTCTTGCTAATATTTTCAAAGTGTTAAATCTGAATGAAGCCTTTAATGACTTGTCGCGCCAAGCAAGTTTACTTAGCAGTGCTGAAGTGCTTAAAGATGAAGGTTTTGCACAACAATTGATGAATTGCATTTTATCTGCGATGAATTCAATTGGTGTATTGGAACGTCATCACACCTCTAGCCGTTTACAGCTTCGTGTGCATAATATGCATATTTCTTTAGACCGTTTAGATGAAGCGCATGCTGCTTTGCTGAATGAGTCGAAAGCTGTAATTGATCTTGTTAGCCAAACCCTGATGCAATATTTAAAAGACAACAATTTGACTACGCTAGAAAGTACACCGACCCAATTACGTGAAATTGGTGGCGCACTCTTGTTCTTAAATGCTGAAACGGGTCAAACTGCATTAAAAGCCGCAGCAGACTTTATTCAGCAACAAATTGAAAGTTCGGCAGTGATTAATGCTGAACAAATCAATCATACCCTCGACACTTTAGCCTGTGCCGATATGATGATTGATAATTTAAAATATAAACAGCCTGTATTGCAGTCGATGTTTAATGTAGCATTGCAAAGTAGCGAAAAACTGAAAACTGTTGCCTAATGTCTGAATTATCACTTGCTTATATCTTTCATCAACATCAACTGTTAGTGGATAAAAATTTTCAACTTCCTCAAGTAGAAGGTTTAGCAAGTGATCTGCACTTCAACACGGGTGATCAAGTGATTGCCCGTGATCTTCTCGAACATGAACCTATTCCTCAAGGCTTACAACTGGTTCCTATCCGTCAGTTATTGACACTTTGGGATACCAGACAATTTGAACATGCCAGTCGCGCAATTCAACTTTTAGAATGGCGTAAAAACCATAAATTCTGCAGTCACTGTGGCCATCAGACAGAAGTACATCCCACTGAATATGCCATGATTTGCCCGGCTTGCCGTTATCATCAATATCCGCGGGTACAACCTTGTGTAATCACGGTTATCACGCGCGGTAATGACGAAATTTTACTGGCTAAAAATGCTAAAAACAAAACCAACATGTATGGTCTGATTGCTGGTTTTGTCGAAGTTGGAGAAACCCTGGAAGAAGCGGTACGCCGTGAAACTTTTGAGGAAGTTGGATTAAAATTAAAAAATGTGCAATATCTTGCCAGCCAGCCCTGGCCTTTTCCAAGTAATTTAATGCTCGCTTTTCGCGCTGAATATGCCTCTGGTGAGATCAAACTTCAAGAAGAAGAAATTAGCGATGCGCAGTTTTTTAAATTTGATCAACTGCCCGAAATTCCGTTTAAAGGCAGCATTGCTTACGCCATGATTAAACATATTATCGAAGGTCATCCTGTTGCCGATGACACACTGGAATGGCTATAAACCAGGGTTTTAGGGCATCCTCCAAAACCGCCAAAATTTGTTTCTTGGTCTGGAAATAACCACTAAACAAACTCGAAACCGATCCCATTATCGAAACATGACCTGTACCCGGGATGGTAATCATCTGGCTATGATTGCCTTTTTCCTGCAACATGCGATGCAAATCTCTTGAATTGCTATGACTTACAATTTGATCATTGGCTGCCAAAAACAGGTAGTGTTTTACCGTATTCGATTCAATAAAATAATAGGGCATTACCTGTTGATAAGGGATGCTCTGATCAAAGGCATCGGCACATAAAGGATCATCTTTATAATCAAAATGATAAGGTCCAGACAACCCAATAATCGCTTGAATTTGAGCACGGCACTGTAAGGTATACGGTTTTGGATGATACAGTGCCGACATGACATTAAATGCACCGGCTGAATGCCCCATCAACACGATTTTTTCAGTCCGGATATTCAGTTTGGATTGATGCTGATTCAGATAGTTCAAGGCCAGGCTCAGGTCATCAATATAGCTAGGAAATACATGTTCAGGTGCCAGATGATAATTGATTATCGCTACGTCATAACCCTCTTTCGCAAAAGCTTCACCGACAAAGCGATAATCTTTTTTATCGCCATGTAACCATGCCCCACCATGTACAAATACAATTAAAGGACGTTGTTCACGTGGTGTTTCAGCATTAAAAATATCAAGGCGTTGCCGTGCTTTTAAGCCATAAGCAAGGTTTTCAACAACCGAATAACCTTTTTTAGGGGTTAAACGATTGAGTGCATAGCTAGCAAAATCGTAAAGGCGAAAATCCTTGTAAAACATTTTCACCAATGCGAGATTTTGTTCCAGTTTATTTTTGACTACTTGCGTAACATTATTGAGCATTCGTAGGCTCAGCTTGATCAGGGTCAATGGCTACAGGCGTTTGTTCAATCGGTTGTGCATACACCACAGGACTGCTAAAACTTGAAGCCACTGCACGCGACTGTTCAACATTATCAATCAGGGTAATAATTTTAGTCACATTACCCACTTGTTGAAGCACCTGATTAAGGTCGTTAATTTCTGCATTATTTAAACGTCCCATCACATATAAAATACCGTCTTCAGTATGTATACGGACTTTACTGTCTGCGACCACCACGGCTTTCATAATCAGTCCGCGTGTGTTGGCTGTCACAGTGGTGTCTTGCATAATAGTGGCATAACCGATCTGATTGCCGACGGTAATGTAATTATGTACCGTTTTGACATCACTCATGGCACGAACATTATCTTCGGCCAATTGCTTAAGATGGGCATCTGGGACTTGACCAGTCAATAAAACATTTCCATGAAAACTTTCAATATTGACCCGGGCTTGTTTAAAACGTGAATCCAATTTATATAAATTAATTTTAGCGGTGCGTTCTATAGAAGAGTCAATAAATACCTGTCCAAGTGAACGAGCACCACTTTCTGTTCCGACTGGGGCGGATCCTGTGCCACCAGAGATGAAACTTGCACAACCAGATAAACTTGCTACACACACTAACGTCATTGCAATACGGTTCAACACTCAGCAAGACTCCTAATCGTTAATTTCAATTCTATTGTATTTCAGCATTTATGCTGTGATTTTGTTCAAAGATTAATGAACTCTTGCTCAAAAGTAAAAGCATTTTCAATCCATTGTTGATCATAAGTGAATTTGGAAAAATCTTGCTGTATTGTTTTTGCAAATTGTTGAAAAAAATCAAAACAAATCACATCAAAACGGCAATAAAAATGTTGGAATTGTGGGTGATTATTTAAAAAGCATAATGCTGATTTCATAATTTTCTTTTGTTTAGAGAGTAAAATTGTTTCACATGATTGTGCATATTGAGTTGCAGAGCGTGCTTTCACCTCCACAAAGATCAATTCTTGATTCTTTTGCACAATCAGGTCAATTTCCCCATATCGACAATGATAATTCATGGCAATCAGTACAAAACCCTGAACTTGTAAAAGTTCTAAAGCCTGCTGTTCAGCCCATTGTCCTAAATTTAAATTTGCTTTCATATTCATTGCCTTTACAAGCTTTTAATGCCTTTTTGGGTACTCTCAAAACAATGTGGAATACCCTGGATATGATTATTACTGATTTGAATCAGCCCGATACGCCCCTGAAATTCAACACTTTTCAAATTCGGTACATCTAAATATTGTTGAGCAATATGCCAGGCATCACCATCAAAGGCCAGTAGCCGTTGATACGGCATGGAAACAGGATTCTGTTAGGCTCTGATTACATCCGGCCATACCAGATCATATAAAGCCGGCGCATCACAAAACTCCCCCCTTTCGGGATCAGTTGCTGCTGTTCAATGGCATTCGCCCCTATATAAGCATTTTTAGCTGTTGGCTTGGCCAGACTATTGATCCATTGATTATTTCCAAGCAGCAATAAACTGCTTTTTTTATTCAACTTTTTAGGCACTTCCTCAACAAAAGTTAAGGGATAATCCATTTGTAAAACCAAAGACATGAGAAAAAATTCACTTTCGACTTCTGCTCCCGGCTGATGAAAAACGTAAAGTTGTTTAATTTTATCTTTCTGCAGGATTTTGTTCAGCGCATAAGCCTCATCTTTCTTGGACAGACTAAATTGCCAGACATTATCTGCTAGGCTGGTCACTTCATTTAAAGCCAAAACACAAATTTTGGGCTTTCTCTTGATTAAGTTTTCTACTTCATTGTGTGCTAAAGATCCAATCACCATTTGGTTTTTTTTATTGACATTTATTTTTAACCGCTGGGCAATTTGTTTTTTATTCGAGTTTACAAATTTAATCGGGGTTTTCTGGCCTGATGCTTGATAAGCACTCATAAAACCTTGTTTGATGCTTAATCCGGCTCGCGCCATAGGACCCGATTCAGGTAAAATGACTAATACTTCAGCTTGTGCGTGGTTAAAAATGCAATACCGCATGAAGCCCATTAAATTATTTTTATTATTCAACATTGGAGAAACCTTATGAGTGCTCAGTTATTTGTTGTAGCAACCCCAATTGGGCACTTAGATGACATCACTTATCGTGCGATTGATGTTTTAAAATCAGTCAGTATTATTGCGGCAGAAGATACGCGTACTTCTGCTCAATTATTAAAGCACCATAATATATCAACTCCACTGACTGCGTGTCATGAGCATAATGAAAGTAACAAAATTGATATATTGATCCAGAGGTTACTGAACGGCGAAAATATGGCCTTGATTAGTGATGCCGGTACGCCGCTGATTAGTGACCCGGGTTTTAAACTGGTTCGTGCCGCACAAGAGCATAATATTCGCGTAGTGCCTGTACCAGGTGCCTGTGCTGCGATTGCTGCACTCAGTTCTGTAGGCTTGCCGAGTGATCGTTTCAGCTTTGAAGGTTTTCTGCCTTCTCGCCAGTCTCAGCGCCGAAGTCAGTTGGAAAAATTAAAAGATGAAACTCAAACTTTAATTTTTTATGAAGCCCCGCATCGCATTTTAGATTCCGTTAAAGATATAGCGGATATTTTTGGTGCAGACCGTCCGGTTGGTTTTGCCCGGGAAATTACCAAAACATTTGAAACCATCAAAAAAATGACTTTGGCCGATTTGATTCAGTTGATTGAATCTGATCATAACCAGCAAAAAGGTGAAATTGTTTTAGTCATTGGTGGTGCAACGGTAGAAAAGGATTTAGATCAAGAAAAACTGGATCAGTTATTGACTCGTTTATTGCAAGATTTATCAGTAAAAGCAGCCTCACAATTAGTAGCTGATTTAACAGGCATCAAAAAGAAAGTGGCCTATCAACGTGCTTTGGAACTCACCAATCAAGATTAAAAAATAAGCCAGTAGAAAGCAAAAAAGCATCACTTCTGTGATGCTTTTTATATCCCTTACAAAAACTGAGTAAAGGGTTGATTAATCTTTTATAGACTCATCCGCTGGAACTTCAACAATACGACCACCACGTGCCAGGAATGCAGCAACTTCATCTTCCAAGGCCTGACGCTGTTTGAGTTTAGCAGTTATGGTTAAAGTTTCTGCTTCAGCCACATCTCCATCAGTTGGTGCAGCTTCACTGACAGATGCCCCTTTTTCAGCAGCTTTCGCTTCATCTTCATCTACTGCTGATTCTTCTACTTCATCGTAGTCATTCATATCTGTCATCTCTATTTCTCCCCACCAAATGACTTCTATCATTCCAATGTGAATTGGTTTTGAATTAGGAAGAAATTTAGCAATCTCTGATCGTTTCGCATAGAGTTAAATGCGAAAAAATCGTATCTTTTTTAATCAAAAAAGTAAACTTATATGAATATTTGTACAAAAAGCAGCTGTTCAGTTTCAAACTGCATAACACGTGTCTTTTAAGACCTGTAATCCGTTGGCTTGAGACATAAAGGCATCTTTCAAGGCAATGTGCTGTTCGACTTGTTTTAAGCCGAAATTTCGCGCCAAAACTACAGGGAAAAGTGGTGTGGTTTGTATCCAGCCAATCGCAGACATACTGTGCATCATTGCATCGTTTTGTCCTTTGCGACGATGTTCATAGCGCTGTAAAGTTTGCTCATGTGCCCATACGCCACGCTTTTTGTCATGCAGCAGAACATCACATAAAATGGCAGCATCTAAACAGCCAATATTCACCCCTTGCCCAGCGAGAGGATGAATCACATGTGCAGCATCACCAATCAAGGCTAGACCAGCTTTCACATATTGCTGTGCAGCACGTGCTTTAAGCGGAAATTGTGCCCGTGGTGTAGCTTCTAATACTTTACCCAACATGTGATGACTTTCACGCGTTAACAGTGCAGTAAAAGCAGTATCATCAAGTACTGCATATTGTTCTGCGTAATCCTCAGGCAATGTCCAGACAATTGATTGCCAATAGCCATCTTGTTCTGGCTTTAAACTGGCCATCGGTAAAAAGGCCAAAGGGCCGGTTTCCAGGAAAATCTGACGCGCCACATGTTGATGTGGCTGTGCAGTTCGAATTGCGCAAGTTAAACCTGCTTGCTTGTAATCCAAAATATCTAAATCAATGAAAGCTTGTTCACGGACAAATGAATTTGCGCCATCTGCCCCAATCACCAGTTTGGTTTTAAGCTGGGTACCATCCGCCAAGTGAATATGCCAAACACCGACCCCTTGCTCTACACCTGTGACCTTAACTTGAGTGCGATAATCTTGCAGCTGTTCCAGCATTTTTTTCTGAATGGCGAGATTCAGTACACTCGGTTCCACCATCGAACCTAAAGTATGTTCAGCGCTAGGCGCATTTTGGCTGGAATGACCAAAATTGATTTCACCATAACCATTTTTATTCCATACCTGCATGCCGCTATAGGGCATCTGACGAGCAAGCTTTTCCCAAACATTCACTGTTTTGAGCAAATGAATGGTGGCTTGGCTAAGGGCCAAAACCCGTGGATTTGCGACCGAAAGAACTTTTTCTTCATTTAAAACAGGTGCGGCATCGAGTACCGTTGCTTGAACCCCACCTTGAGCAAGCAGCAATGCGGTTAAACCACCGACCAAGCCACCACCGATAACAACAACATCCAGAACATCACTCATGCTTTTAACCCCATAGCGTAATTTGCCACCAATGGCTTCACGCCCGGAATCATATCAAAAGCAAGTAATCCAGTATTACGAACCAGTTTAAGCAACGGGTTTTGATTACTAAAGCCACGTACTACAGTGTCGCAGAACTTGATCACACGCTGTTGATCGTTTAATCGTGCCTGCTCGTAAGCAAGTAGCATGTCTGGCTCACCAATATCTGCAGATTTGGATAGTTGCTCTTTAAGTGAACGAACCAGAACATAGGCATCACGCATACACAGGTTAAACCCCTGCCCGGCAACAGGGTGAATCGTGTGTGCCGCATTACCCATCAGGACTACACGGCCAACGGCTTGTTTCTCTGCCAATACTTGTGACAAAGGAAAACTAAAACGGCGACCGGTTTTCTGGAATTTACCAGCACGATCACCATAAGTTTCTTGTAAGGCATTTAAAAAATATTGATCATTTTCTTCACCGAGCCATTTAGTTTCAGTCCCTTTTTTCACCGGCCAAACTACTGAACGACGATACTCTCCCGGTAAGGGTAAAAGCGCTAAAGGCCCAAGCGGACTAAAACGCTCAAAACCGACATGATGATGTGGTTTTGAGGTTTGTACCGTCGTGACAATAGCGACTTGATCATAATCATGCTCCTCTGCGCCAATGCCCAAGGCTTTACGGCAGAATGAATCACGACCATCGGCAGCAATCACCAGTTTTGATTGTAAAGATAAGCTTTCTTCACCGCGTACAGCTTCAATATGGGCATGATCAGCATCTTGAGTAAGTGCAGTAACTTGTACACCATCAATTAATTCAATTAATGACTGCGTTCGAACTGCTGTGAGTAATACACGCCCAAGCCAAGAATTTTCAATAACTTGTCCAAAACTTTCGACTTTTTCCTGTTCAGCTTTTAGTCGTGCCTTACCAAAACTGCCCTGTTCTGTAATATGTACCTCAAGAATTGGCGTAGCATGTTCTTGCAAGGTATTCCAAAGCCCAAGCTCCTGATAGATCTGTACGCTACGGCGTGACAATGCACTGTTTCGCGCATCAAAACTGGAGTGATACGGCGCAAGGCTGGCATCATCATAATTTGGGTATTTGATGGCTTCGAGCAGTTTGACTGCAATATTTGCTTTGGCTAACATCAAAGCGAGGCTCAACCCCACCATACCACCACCGACAATGATGACTTCTTGTTGCATGCTTTGATCCTTATCTATGGTATCTACTCAGTCTAGATACGTCTAATCTTGATTAATTTTATATTAGCTCAAAAAATTTTATTTTTATAATGAATTAGAGCTTTGCCCCTCAGTGATCTGGGTGTTGGGTAAATTTCAGAGAATTTTAAATATTTAGAATAACGTATAGATAAGCTTAAAATTTCAACCATAAAAGAATAAGGAAGCCATGGGAGCTAAAAACTCTATATCTATACAAAACATCCAAAATAGGAACAGCTCTATTTTTTATGCATCATCACAACAAAACGGAGCTTAAGCTCCGTTTTTGTCGAGTAGGACAATGATACCTCATTCAAATAAGCCGACTATATGAATGACCGAACAATCCACTCATAAGGTTATGTGACTCTCTATTTGATTATTAGCCATTAACGCACAATATTTGGAGAATCGGTATGATGTACATTTTTGCCTAATTTTGTGCCTGTATAAATCAGGTACAGGGCAGATAAACCAACCAAGATATAAATAATTCGAGATAGCATGCTCATCTCACCAAAGATTGCGGCGACCAAATTGAAGTCAAATGCACCAATTAAGCCCCAGTTAATACCACCAATAATGGTTAAAGCATAAGCAATCCAGTCTAAGGTATTTAATCTCATAATTTTTCTCCCACTGTTTTTAAGTTTCTTTGAGGGAAAGTATGAGAAAGAAAATAGATTTAATATGTTGCTTTGATGCTAAAAAGTGATTTTCTATGTTGAATTCATGTCAATTTTTAAGCTCTAAATTTTAATGGGGTTGGTTTTATTTAAGTTATTCGAGATAAACGTAAACCAAATCGTCTTTTGAATTTAATGAATATCAACTCGAGTACATTAAATATTGAAATTTTTTCGTTAATCTCCTGCAAAAGAATGAACTATCTATCAAACAACCTGATTGATTTAGAAATGCTTATAACGATGAATAGGTGCATGCAACATATATACTGAAACGATAAGATTGATTTTTATTCAAATATTTAAAGACTTTACTCCCAGGAGGTCAGTTCTTAAATAAAAAAGCCGATCATCTGACCGGCTTTTAACATGAACTTTCGCTTAGGCTACTTTTGCTTTTGCCATTAGCATTTCAATGTCCTCTACCGTTTTCACTACATTTTTGGTCAGTACCAATGGACCATTTGCAGTTGCGACAACATCATCTTCAATACGGATACCAATGCCACGCCACTTCGCATCGACAGTTTCATCATCTGGTGCAATGTAAAGCCCCGGCTCAACGGTGACGATCATGCCTTCTTCATAGACACGCCATTCACCATCAATTTTATATGAACCGACATCATGCACGTCCATACCCAGCCAGTGACCAGTACCATGCATGTAGAACTGACGGAAAGACTCGGTCCGGATAATGTCGTCAATGTTGCCCTGCATTAAACCAAGTTCAAGCAGACCTTCAACCATAATGCGAACAGCAATATTATGTGGTTCTTTGTAAGAATTGCCGATACGTACAGCATCAATCGCTGCAAGTTGTGCTTTTAATATAACTTCATATAAAGCTTTCTGTTCAGGGCTAAATTTACCATTGACAGGAAAAGTGCGGGTAATGTCCGATGCATACAGTTGATATTCACAAGCTGCATCAATCAGGACTAAATCTCCATCTTTTAGCGCTTTGTCATTTTCCACATAATGCAAAATGCAGCCATTTGCTCCGCCACCGACAATACTGTTATATGAAGGCACGCAACCATTTTTACCAAAGATGTAATTGATTTCTGCTTCAAGTGCATATTCCATCATGCCCGGATGCACAGTTTGCATGGCACGGGTATGTGCTTCAGCACTGATGTCCGACGCAAGTTGCATCAATTTAATTTCTTGTTCAGATTTGTGCAAACGCATTTCATCTAAAATACGATCCAGCTGAATCACATGTGCAGGTGCAGAGGTACCTCGACGTGATTCGCCATTTGCCTCAGCAATCCACTTCGCTACACGCGCATCAAAATCTGCCTGCTGGCCAATACGATAGAACAGTTTTTGTTTATCGAGCAATTTCTCGATAATTTCTTCATCAAGTAAATCGATTGCATAGGCTTCATCAGCCTCATAATCATCTACCGCACCATCTACACCGGCACGGTAACCGTTCCATATCTCCATTTCACGGTTACGTTCGCGGCAGAACAAGCTATAGGTATAACCTTCATCAATCGACTCAAAGGTCTCAATGATAGCCACTGCTTCAGGTTCTGCAAATCCCGTCAGGTAGAAAAAGCTGCTGTCCGCACGGAATTTATAATCTGCATCACGGTTACGCATGGCAACCGGACTGGTGGCAATAATCGCAATACTGTGCGGACCCATTTCTTCTGCCAGGCGGTCGCGACGTTCCTGAAAATCTGCTTGAGTCAGTTTCATCATTGAATTTACTTTTGTCTTTTATGAGTGGAGTTTATAACTTTTTAAATTGCCTGTTGTTGAAGTAGAATCACCCGAATTAGCTCGGACGATGTGGCGTAAACATTTCTACAACACTGCTTGCATCTGTTGAAGCTGCACTTTTCAATTGAGGTTGAAGCTTTTTCAGCAATGGGGTTTCTGCAATTTCTACTTTCTTGCGTCCCAATGACAGACTCACAGGAATCAAGCGCACAAATTCATAAAGCTCCTCATAGCTTGCTTCACCTTCTTCGTCATCGTCAGATTCTTCAAACTCGACTGCAGCAACATCTTGAAGATGTTCAATCCATTCAACTTCATCTTGACGGATATGACCTGAAGCCAAACCAAAACCAAGTACAACTCCTGCACACCAATCTGCCAACGCTTGGACACGATCCGCAAGAACGTGTTCATCATCGGGTAGCAATGGTAAATAGTCGAGCTCATCGTCCGATAAAGCATGCGAAATATCTTCAGCCTCATCTGCAAGCAAATTCAACACTTGTTCATCCAGTGCTGGGATTTCAAGGGTTGCTAAAATTTGTTGCCATTCATCACTGGTGGGTGCCTGGGTAACACAAACAATACCTGTAAGTAAGCCATGTAACTCACTAGGGCTTGAAATTTCTTCAATTTTTGAAAAATTGTGGTGCCATTCCGACCAACCTGAAATATCGTCTTGCATTCGTTTATCCAATCTCTATACTTCGTATATATTACCTTTGTTTGCAATACTGTGCGACTACGATATGTTAGAAGAATTACAGCGTCTACAGGCGCATCTTGGCGTTTTGAAAACGCGACTTGCGCATTATGAAAGTGAAAATAGTGCACTCAACGCGGCAAAAGAAAATTCTGCCGAGCATCATCATGCCCAAATTGTGCAAAAGAACGGCATTATCACAAAGAAACAAGAAGAAATAGACGATCTTAGCGAGCAATTAAGCGATGCGCGGTCCCAATTCAAGCAATTGAATACTGATGCAACTGCGTTAGCAGACCGTTATAGCCGTTTGGAAAAAAGTTGTACCGATCTTAAAAATCGTTTTCAGGAAATTCTGGCTGAACGTAATGAATTACGTATCATCAAAGAAAAAATGCAAAATGAACAACGTCTTGCTCAGCAGGAAATTCAAGGTTTGCAGCAGGAACGAGAAAGATTGTTACAAAAAAATGAACATGCCAAGGCCAAGGTTGAAGCGATTATTCAACGCCTGTCAATTTTAGGCACTGCTCAAGATCAGCATGCGCAAGAGATTCAACAACTTGCTCACCCAACAGAAGCCAATGAGGACATTTAAGCATGAGTGAACAAATTGCTGTTGAGTTGCGTGTATTAGGACATAATTTTCGTTTAGCCACCACGGAAAGCGAAAAAGGGGATCTAGAACGTGCGGCTGAATTATTAAATGAAAAATATGATGATTTCC
The DNA here is from genome assembly GCF_045628685.1 of Acinetobacter sp. GTDB lineage: Bacteria > Pseudomonadota > Gammaproteobacteria > Pseudomonadales > Moraxellaceae > Acinetobacter. The sequence goes on along the minus strand of NZ_JAZQPV010000127.1, from coordinate 44,367 downwards.
GCCGTAAAGCCCCACGTCTAGAACCCACTAAACTAATTATTATGGTGGCATTGGAGCTGATGCAAGAAGTATTGGCGATGAATAAATCGTTGCAAGAGTATGCTCACTGCGAACGCTTACTCGCGACTATTTTAGAAGATGTGGATGATTTGGCTTAATTTTTCTTAAAATTGGACAAAGTATCAGCAGTTGAAATCTAAGTTTACAGTTCCTGCACATGGATGATTTGCCAATACGTGATTATTGGTTATACTTATTCCATCTCTGAGATGTTCGCCAGCGAGTCAGATTCCCCTGAGCCGATATCTACATCCCCGGATGCGTTCTGTATATTTAGAGTGTATGCCTACCTTCGTGTAGGAAACCCAGCAAGTATGCGCCGCGTCCACCTTGAACTTTAGGGTTCAAGGGTAATGACATGCAGCGGCATCTTCGGAGTGTTTTATTTAATTTAAAAATAATAATTTATTAGAACTTGAACAATTTATAAAAAACTTATTACTTATTTTTTCAAAATATATTCTCACCTTTATACAACCTATATAAATAGTTCTATCTTTCTGTACCGTAAAGATTCAACTTACTTATGGTTTTTATTAACCTGCAAATTAAAGACCAGAATCTATTTTTTAAAGTTCAAAATAATATATTCAAAAATATAGACTCCAATCTGAATTAGAGCCTATTGTATCTATAAAAATTTATTTTTGCTCTTTGAGCGGATTTTCCGGTTCTTCATTTGGTTTTTTCGGAGGAACAGAATGCTGGCTGGGATCTTTTTTACCTTTATCCCGATTAGATTCTTTTTGTGGATTTGATTCATTCTTTTGCTGATTAGTCATATGCACTCCATTTATCAATAATTATGAAAAATTACTTTGGCAGTCATCCAATGCAGCTCGGTGTTCAGGGTACACTTAAACTCTGACTCTTTCCCTGATGACTATCCGGTACTCAATTACTGTATTAGCCAAAATCTTATAATATAAAAAAACCGCCATTGTGATAATAGCGGTTTGGTAAAATTTCAATCAGAATATTTAGTAACAATAACTTTACATCATAACCCGTTATTTACTCATGGTTCGTTAAAGCTCTAGGTAATATATCTTTATCCTCTACTAAACTGATATACGACCAAATTAATTTTTTATTTCCTGATCATCAACTTTAGTGTGAAGATACTGATCTTCTTTTATTTCCGTAGATTCAAATGTGAGTTTTTCATGTACTGAAAACAATATAACTGAGTTACAAGAATCAGAGCGTTCATCTTAGAAAGGCATTTTTCAAACAATAATATTTAATCTTACCGCAACCCAATTTAGAAATAATCTTTTATTGTTGAAGTCCGGAGCTGCTATTGCGTCCATTGATATCCATGATTTATTAAAATTAAATATAAATTTTAATGGCTGAGTAGATTCAAAATCGCCAATGCTATGATCATTAAGTTCGAAGAAAAAATCTTTCAATTTATCAAACTGGTTATTCATCTTATAATTAGGCGTTACTTTTAAAAAATTATAAATTTGTTCTATCGCTATCAATGAGTTGGTATTGGGCATTTTAACCTTTGAATATTTTTTCAGCCCGCAGTATGGCACACATCTGATCAAAAGCCTGAACTTTCAATATAATATATGAAAGTACCCAAGATTTTCATCTTGGGTATACTCTTAACAATTCAATTTTAATTATTCAGACTTTTGCAAACGTAGGGCATTAATCACCACAGATAAAGAACTGAGGGACATGGCCAATGCTGCAAACATCGGGGTCAATAATAATCCGGTCAAAGGGTAGAAAATACCTGCCGCAACAGGAACGCCCAAACCGTTATATACAAAAGAGAACGCAAGGTTCTGCTTCATGTTTTTCACCCCCAGTTTCGCCATATGAATGGCATCGGCCACACCGCGAATATCGCCTTTGACCAAAGTCACTTGTGCCGTTTGTTTGGCAATATCGGTTCCATTCCCCATCGCAATTCCGACATTGGCCTGCGCAAGTGCAGGTGCATCATTAATGCCATCCCCGGCCATTGCCACAACTTTCCCTTGAGCTTGATATTTTTTCACAATGTCTAACTTTTCAGTCGGGGTACAGTTGCCATAAACATGCTGAATACCCAATTCTGCCGCGACTAGTTTGGCATTCTGTTCATGGTCACCTGTTGCCATTACCACATCAATACCATCGGCAATCAGTTGGTCAATTACTTGGTGTGCATTATGTTTAATCGCATCATGAATCGAGATATAGGCCAAAACTTCGTGCTCATTGGCCAAGAAACTAATCACATTACCTTTAGATCGTTGCTGATCAAGTTGTGCCTGAATAGTTGTATTCAGTTTTAATCCCAGTTGATCAAGCAGTTTTTGACTGCCCACATAGAGGATTTGATTTTCAATCTGCCCTTTAACCCCAAAGCCTGTGACATCTTCAAAATCATTAACTTTAATCAGTTGATGATGAGGAACCAATTTGGTCAAAGTCTGTGCAATCGGATGAGTAGAGTACTGTTCGATTGAGGCAATCCATTGTTCCACTTGCGCCTGTTGTACTGTATCTGCAAACAATTTAATTTCTTTCAGACTCGGTCTACCTTCGGTCAAGGTTCCGGTTTTATCAATAATTAGAGTGGTGATTTTGCTTAAGGCTTCAATCGCTTCAGCATCTTTAAACAATACGCCATTTTGTGCTGCACGACCTGTGGTTGCCATAACCGACATGGGCGTTGCCAAACCTAAAGCACATGGACAGGCAATAATAAGTACAGTCACTGCGCACATCAACGCCAAGTCAAACTGTGCTTGGCCAAAGACCATCCAGGCAATAAAGGTCAAAATACTGATGGCTAAAACGACAATAACAAAATACTTGGCAAATACATCGGCGAGACGTTGCAACGGCGCTCTGGAACGTTGCGCCTCCGCCACAATTTGAATCATTTTAGCCAAGGTCGTATTGACACCGACTGCCGTAGTTTGAATGCGAATACTGCCCTGCTGATTGACCGTACCACCAATCACACGGTCACCCACTTCTTTTTTGACCGGTACAGGCTCACCGGTCATCATCGCTTCATCCACATAGGTTTTGCCTTCCACTACAATACCATCCAGTGGAATGTGATCACCTGAAGAAATTTGTAGAATATCCCCCTGCTTGACACTAGCGATATCAACTTCAACCACTTGGTCATGCTGCACCAACTTTGCAGTATGCGGTTGCAATTTTAGCAATGATTTTAACGAATCCGCAGTTTTGGCACGTGCTTTTAATTCCATGATTTGCCCAAGCAAACTCAAGGACACAATCATGCACGCCGCTTCAAAATAGACAGCTACCCCATGACCCGTTTTGGCTTGCATAGGAATCAGGGATGGAAAAACGGTCGCAATCACACTGTAAATAAAGGCTGCCAGTACCCCGACACCAATTAAACTCCACATGTTCAGGTTGCGTGTTTTATAAGATGTCCAGCAACGCTCAATGAAAGGTTTCCCCGCCCAAAGGATGACAGGAATGGACAATACCAGTTCAATCCACTGCTGAATATGCTGCGGAATAAAGGCATGAATATGCGAACCCATCGCCAATACAAAAACGATTAAAGTAAGCGGCAAAGTCATCCAGAAACGATGACTAAAATCGACCAGTTCAGGATTCGGTGCATCATTTAAACTCGGTTGCATCGGTTCTAAAGCCATCCCGCAGATGGGACAGGTTCCCGGTCCTTTTTGTACAATTTCAGGGTCCATGGGACAGGTATAATCCATGTCCGCCATTCCTTCAGATACAGGTCGCTGATCGGCTGGAATCAAATAAAATTCAGGATCAGCCTTAAACTTGTCTAGGCAGGAAGGATTACAGAAATAATAAGTTTTACCCTGATACTGTGTTTTTAAATCGGTAGAAGTATCTACCGACATGCCACACACGGGGTCGCTCTCTGAACCAGATGATGAAGGATGTGCTCCGCCACAACAGTTGGATTTTTTGTCTTCCTCTACTTCCGCTTTTACTTGTGAACCACAACAACCAGAGGTTTTCTGATTGCTTTGCAGATATTGCTCAGGCTGCTGATTAAATTTATTCAGACAGCTTTCCGAACAGAAGTAATAGTCCTGTTCTTCATATTGGTGATGATATTTCGAATCCGTTTTAACCTGCATGCCACAGACTGGGTCTGTGACTGTTTGCGGATTTGATCCAGAGATTTGATCTGCTTCTTTACAACAACTCTTCTTTTCGTCTACTTTTGAGTTCGACGCCCAACCGCAGCCCGAAGTTTTAGAGGATTCTTTTACTAAATACTGTTCAGGATTGGCCCGAAATTTATTCAAACAGCCCTGACAACAAAAATAATAAAGTTGTCCTGAATATTCAGTATGCGGTTTGAACAAATCTGTCACGGTCATCTCACAAACCGGATCAATATATTGCTGTGCTTCAGCTTTTTGACTACCACCCCATGAAGATGGTGCTGCTACTTTGGCTTTACTGGAACAGCCACAGCCTGATCCAGGCTTGGTTTCTTGAAGGTAAGCTTCAGGATTTTTAATAAACTTTTGTTTGCAGCCCTCACAACAAAATAAATATTTTTTCCCACAATATTTAAAAGAATGTTCTGAACTTTCCGAAACATTCATTCCACAGACCGGATCAACTTTCACTAATTCAAAGGCTGAATCCTGTTTTGCACAGCAGGAAGATTTTTGTTGCTCATTCATCCGACTCACCTGTTTTATTATTTCATTGTGTTAGCATAAAGTCTGTACCCAGGTACAGAGTCAAGTCATATTGAGGATGTTTTATGCTCACCATAGGAAAACTGGCCAAACAGTGTCATGTCAATGTGGAAACCATTCGCTATTATCAACGCATCGGTTTAATGCGTGTGCCTGAAACTACCCAGAGTTACCGTTATTACAATGACAAAGACATTGAAACATTAAGCTTTATTCAAAAAGGTAAAGATGCAGGTTTGCAGCTTAGTGAAATACAGGAATTACTGCAGCTTCAACTCGATGATCGCGAACAAGTTCGGCATGTCATTGAACAACGATTAGAGAAAATTGATCAAAGAATTCAGGAATTGCAGGCGTTAAAATCCCGTTTAAACAGTTGGATCAACGAATGTAAAACAACAAATCAAAGCGGTTGTCCAATTTTGAAAGAACTCAAAAACAGTTAAACTGCATCCACGATGAATATTTTTATATTTTTTGGGGACAAATAAGCAATGTCAGTGGATTTAAAAATTTTACGCGAACAACTTAGACATCAACGTAGAGCTGTTTCCCCTTTTGCACAAAAGCAAGCGCAACAACAGGTATTGAACCAGCTAATACGCCTTAAAGCATTTCAACACTCAAAAAAAATTGGCGTTTACTTGCATGCTTTTGGGGAAATTGAGACCAAACACATCATTGAATATTGTTTTAAACAGCATAAACAAGTTTATCTGCCGACGATTTGCACTATGAACCAGCAATTGCAGTGGGTTAAAATTACCCCCCAGCAATATCGAAATAATCGATTCTCATATCACCCTTTGGGTATGAAAGAACCCATGGCTGGTCGCGGCTTACATGTGTCTAAACTCGACCTGTTAATCATGCCCTTACTCGCTTGTGACATCTATGGCACACGCATCGGTATGGGTGGCGGTTTCTATGATAAAACCTTGGCCAGTGCGGGCAAGAAACCTTTTCGTTTAGGGATTGCGCATGACTTTCAGTTGATGGAGCAACGTTTACATCGTGAAACCTGGGATCAACCGCTAGATGCTTTAATCACACCTTCAAAATATTTACATTTCAAACGTTAAACTGGTATTTTTAACCTCTAGGAATACTTTAAAATCAAATATTTACTCATTTTTTATACATTTTCATTGACCCGGCCCTTGTAATTTTTGAAATACACTTCACTATAAAAATATGGCAACACCATTGTTACTCATTAGGAGTGCCCATGTCTGAAATTATTATGAATCAAGAAACCTTAGCTACACAGGTTCCAAGCGTATTACCACTTTTAGCGCTACGAGATGTGGTGGTTTATCCACACATGCAAATTGCGTTATTTGTAGGTCGTGAAAAATCGATCAAAGCAGTTGACGTGGCTCGTAACAGTGACAATCTTGTATTTGTAGTTGCACAACAAGATTCTCTTACAGAAGAAATTGATCACGACAACTTATATCAATATGGTACTGTCGCGAAGATTGTGCAAGTTGTGAATCATGAAAATGATGAAAACTGTATCAAAGTATTAATCGAGGGTTTACAGCGTTCTAAACTGGTAAAAATCATTGATAATGATGATTATTTATCAGCTGAACATGCAATTAGCCCAATGACGGTTAATATTGAAGCTGACTCTCAAGAAACACGTGTGCAAGAACTTCGCGTTTTATTTGCCCAATATGCAGAAGCAAAATTACGTAATGCACGTGAATTGATTACTGCTGCAAATAAAATTGATGATTTATTGCAACTGTTGTTCTTCGTCGCTACTCGTGTCCCATTGAACATTGATGTAAAACAAAAGTTCTTGGAACATGATGACTTTGAAGCACATTTGACTGAGCTCATGACTTATTTGTTACAACAATCTGAAGAACAACAGATTGAACAAACTTTGCATGATTCAGTAAAACGCCAAATGGAGAAAAACCAGCGCGAATATTTCCTGAATGAAAAAATGAAGGTGATTCAGCGCGAACTTTCTGACATGAATGGCGGTGCTGAAGATGATGTTGTAGAAATTGAACGTCGTCTTGAAGAAGCTGATTTACCAGAACACGTGCGTAAAAAAGCGGAATCTGAATTCCGTAAGCTTAAAGCAATGCAACCTGCTTCAAGTGAAGCTGCTGTGGTGCGCAATTATATTGAGGCGATTTTAGATACGCCTTGGAATAAAGCCAGCAAAGTCAGCATTAACCTGAACAAGGCACAAGAGATATTGGATGCTGACCACTATGGTCTGGATGAAGTTAAACAACGTATTGTTGAATACCTGGCTGTTCAATCGCGCGTTAAAAAACTTAAAGGTCCGATTCTTTGCCTGGTTGGTCCTCCAGGGGTAGGTAAAACTTCACTCGGTGAATCGATTGCCAAAGCCACAGGTCGTGAATTTGTACGTATGGCTTTAGGTGGTGTGCGTGACGAAGCGGAAATCCGTGGTCACCGTCGTACTTATATCGGTGCGATGCCGGGTAAAATAGTACAGTCATTGACAAAAGTAGGCGTGAAGAACCCTCTGTTCTTGCTCGATGAAATTGACAAGATGGCACAAGACTACCGTGGCGACCCTGCTTCTGCTTTGCTTGAAGTACTTGATCCATCACAAAACAGTAAGTTTAATGATCACTATTTAGATCTTGATCTTGACCTTTCTGAAGTGATGTTCATCTGTACTGCAAACAGCATGAATATTCCTGAAGCATTGCTTGACCGTATGGAAGTGATTCGTCTACCAGGTTACACCGAAGAGGAAAAAGTCAATATTGCTGAGCGTTACCTGGTTCCTAAAGCCATTAAGGACAACGGTTTACGTGCTAAAGAATTGACTATTCATGAAGAGGCAATTCGTGACATCGTACGTCGCTACACGCGTGAAGCAGGTGTACGTAGCCTTGAGCGTGAAGTCTCAAAAATTGCACGTAAAGTTGTGAAAGAAGCGGTAAGTAAAAAAGCCAAAAACTTGCATATCGATGTGACGGCTGAAAACTTGCCTGATTATCTGGGTGTACATAAGTTCGACTTCGGTATGGCAGAAGAAGAGCCGCAAGTAGGTCGTGTAAATGGCTTGGCGTGGACATCGGTCGGTGGTGAATTGCTTTCCATTGAGGTTGCAGCGGTTAAAGGTAAAGGTAAGTTCATTACCACCGGTTCACTCGGTGATGTTATGAAAGAATCTATTACTGCAGCAATGACTGTGGTTCGTACCCGTGCAGATGCACTGGGGATTGAGGCTTCAAGATTTGAAGAAACCGACATCCATGTGCATTTACCTGAGGGCGCAACCCCGAAAGATGGTCCATCTGCAGGTTTGGCATTAACAACTGCCTTGATTTCTGCCTTCACTGGCATTCCAGTTCGCGCAGATATCGCCATGACAGGTGAAACCAATCTGAGCGGTCGTGCAATGCGTATTGGTGGCTTAAAAGAGAAACTTTTAGCAGCACATCGCGGTGGCATTAAACTGGTGTTTATCCCTCAAGAAAACGTCCGTGACTTGGTGGAAATTCCAGACAACGTGAAAGCAGGCCTTGAAATTAAAGCAGTGAAGAGTATCGATGATATCTTGCCATTGGCTTTAACCGAAACGCCAAAACCTTTACCTAAAAATCCGATTGTAAAACCGGTTGAAGAAAGCAAAGCTGCGCGTCATTAATCGCATTTCGATACAAAAAAGAGAGCTTCGGCTCTCTTTTTTTATGATGAAAAGTTTTATTATATTAATAAAGCATATGCTTGAAAAATGTAGCTCGAGCCCTCAATTATTATTAGATAGACACAGATGCACTGTATGTTTCTGATTAACAAGTTATGTGAATGGTCATCTACATCTCCAGGTGGATGACCTTTTGATCGCAGTCCCAGTCTTCATTAGGGGCTGCGTTTTTTATTAATTAGTTTTTTATTACTCAGATTAAAACCTCAGGCTATACACCAGCCCATCGACTACATTGGCCATTTTTTCAATATTCAGTGTTTTTAAAGTATCTCTCTTGCTATGGTAATACTTATTTCGAAAAGAAGCCGTATCCGTAATCATTATTGCCGGAATTCCGAACTTCCAATAATTTACATGATCAGAAAATTCCATTGCTGAAACAAACCAAAGTTTAACCATTCTTTGGCACTCTAAACGATTCAACATCTGCATCGATTGACAATACTTTGCCCCCAAACCATAAGACTTTAGATTACCTACAGCTGCAATAAAATTGCCATGGCTTGGATACAACCACTTTAAACCCAACGGATATTGCTGCACCAAATTTTCATCATAGTAGCCAATCATTTCTAAAATATAGACCCCGTGAATTTTATTCTTTTGTGCTTTTACCGATTTGGCATGTACATAACTTCCCATATGCTCGGTTTTGAAAAATGGCCGTTCTTGCAAGGTATAAAATACAAAATCCACATTATTGGTGAGCTGAGATTTTTGCTGTGCCAGAATACGTGCAGTTTCAATCACCCCCGCAACACCGGAAGCATTATCATCAGCGCCTTGCTGCTCACCAAATACGTCATAATGCGCCCCGACAATCACTTTACCAGAATGACCGGACCTTAAAGTACACACCACATTACGATACCCCAAACCATTCACCGAATAGTTTTGATACTGGCATGGAATACCAAACAGACGCATCTGTTCTTTGATCCATGCAGAAACACGGTGTAATTCTGCGGTATTCTTATAATTCCGATACCCCTGCTGACCGATAATTTGCTCCAGATAGACTTTTAAATTATCGGTACTCGCCAGTGTCACGTTAGATACTGCCCAAGATGAAGAATTAAAAAAAATAATGCAAAGGAATGTACTCAACAATAAGCTTAAATTTAGACCATTTTTTAATCTCATTTAATTATTTATTCCTTTTTATTATTGGTCTTTAATCCATTGCTGAAGATTAAAGCAGCATCTCGTACGACTTTTCAATTTCAATTTGTTGCGCAAAATAAGTAAAATCCGTTTTAACGTTTATAATAAAGACGACTTTAAAATCATCGAATCTTATGAAAATCCGTATTATTACCATCGGTCAAAAAATGCCAGCTTGGGTCCTCACTGGTTTTGAAGATTACTTCAAACGTATCCAGCCTTTTGTGCAAACCCAGATTATTGAATTACCCATGGCAAAACGCGGGAAAAATGATTCGGAAGCAGATATTTTAAAATATCGTCAGATTGAAGGTGACAGCATTCTGAACGCACTTAAGCACAATGAAATCCTGATTGCACTTGAAGTCGGCGGCAAGGAATTCAGTACCGAAAAACTGGCTGAAACCATGAAAGGATGGATGCTTGAAGGCAACGATGTAGTTTTAGCGATTGGCGGTCCAGATGGCCACTCTGAGGCAGTGCGTAAAGCCGCTGCATGGCACTGGTCATTATCGAAGCTGACCCTGCCTCACCCGATGGTACGAGTGATGCTGATTGAGCAGCTATACCGCGCAATGAGCATTAACAATAATCATCCTTACCATCGTGCAGGTTAAATCAACAGCTCAAATGATTCATTTTAGTTTTCACAAAACTGAAATAGCGTCATTGTCAGTGTTTAATCTTGATGAGAAGATGATCGAATGTATTTTCTCATCGTTGCATTTATGCAACAACATGTTGAAATAAAATCCATTTATTCTATATCTCCTTTTTGGCATCATAAGTATCATCATTCCAGTCAATATTATTTGAATTAGGCGCATCATCATGAATTTACAAACTTTACCCGGTTTATTTATTTCACATGGATCTCCCATGCTTGCGCTTAATCCAGAGCAAGTAGGGCCGGCTTTAGAGCGCTTAAGTGTGAATTTACCTAAACCTGAAGCGATTGTGGTGATGTCGGCACACTGGGAAAGTAATGCGCTAGAAGTCAGTAGCAGTGTACGTCCTGAAACCTGGCATGACTTCCGTGGCTTTCCCGCTGAACTTTATGAAATGCGCTACCCTGCGCCAGGACAGCCCGAGCTGGCTGAAGAAATTCTGCATCTTTTAGCCAATGCAGGCTTGGCTGCACATGCCAATAGTACTCGCCCACGTGATCATGGGGTCTGGATGCCATTGCTGCATATGTATCCAGATGCAGCTATTCCGGTAGTAGAAATCTCGTTACCCATCAACATGTCTGCTGAAGATATTTATAAAATTGGTCAAACACTGGCTCCCTTGCGTGAAAAACAGGTGTTGATTATTGGTTCGGGTAGCATTACCCATAACCTTGCAGAGCTGGCTTGGCGTGGCGAATCTGCTGAAGTACCTGAATGGGCATCCACCTTTCGCAATTATGTAGTCAGCAAACTAAACCATGACGATTATGAAGCAATACTGGATTGGCCAAATATTCCTTATATAGAACGTAATCATCCAAGCTTAGAACACTTCGCACCACTCTTCTTTGCCATGGGAACAGGTCATCGATTTAGTATCGTGCACAGCAGTTTCAGTATGGGTTCCCTCGGTATGGATATTTATCGTTTCGACTAATTCATGAATTTTCATTCATAATTAACAAAAAATAGTTATGGATACATTTTGATACTTAATGCATCAGAATGTATCCATATTGTTTGAAGCTTTATCCGGTATTCTACTAAAAATTCTTCAAAACCAAGTACTTTTAAATGAAACTTAAATTTTTAGCGATTGCCCTTTTCCCACTTACGCTTGCAGCCTGTCAATCTGGTGATATCCACAAAGTTGGAGATGTTGCTGTGTCCGTATTACAACAAAATGCAGACAAGACCCTTGCCTCTTATCAATGGAGTACTCCTACTGGTACTGCACCTAAACCGTTGGTACTCAATTTTGATGATAAGGGGCGTCTTGGCATTGCTACCAGCTGCAATGGTATGGGAGCCAGCTGGAAGATAGAAAATAATCAAATAGTGACAGATAATTTAATGGCCACCCAAATGGCATGTGAAACCAATGCCATGGAACAAGAAAGAGTAGCTAAAGATTTATTCGATAATCGCAAAGCACCTTTTGTATTAGATTTAAAAGATTCACAAAATCCAACATTGACGATCATTTCAGCCACAGGTCAAAAATATGTCTTTACTGGAAAAATGACTCCAGAAACAAAATATAATGCTCAGGCGGAAATCATTTTTCTGGAAATTTCACCTGAAACTAAAGCATGTACGGGTGTAATCGCGCAAACATGTTTACTCGTCCGGGAAATCAAATACAACGACAGTGGTATAAAAACCCAAGTGGATAAAGACTGGACTTTATTCTACGACAAGATTGAAGGTTTTGAACATAATCCAGCTGAACGCCAGGTGATTCGTGTGAAGCGTTATGAAATTAAAAATCCGGCAGCCGATCAGTCTAAATATGCGTATGTACATGACATGACTGTAGAACGTGCAACTGTAAAATAATTTTGCTTGTTTCAGATATAAAAAAACCGAGGCCATCGCCTCGGTTTTTTTATATCTGAAAATATATTCTTAGAATACGCCTTGAGCCAACATCGCATCAGCAACTTTTACGAAGCCCGCAATGTTTGCACCATCAACATAGTTTACCGAACCATCTTCTTTAGTACCGTATTTAACACAGTTGCGGTGAATTTCTTTCATGATTGCATGTAGACGTTCGTCAACTTCTTCAAAAGTCCAACCTAAACGAATCGCATTTTGAGACATTTCAAGACCTGAGGTTGCAACACCACCGGCATTTGATGCTTTACCTGGCGCATAAAGAATTTTCGCTTCAACGAATTTCTCAACAGCTTCTAAAGTAGATGGCATGTTTGCACCTTCAGCAACACAAATTACACCGTTTGCAAGAAGAGCAGCCGCATCATCACCCTCTAACTCATTTTGAGTTGCACATGGAAGTGCGATATCACATTTGATTGACCAAGGGCGCTTGCCTTCAAAGTATTCAAAACCGTGTTTAGAGGCAAATTCCGAAATACGACCACGTTTAACGTTTTTAAGTTCCATGACTTCAGCAAGAAGCGCTTCAGTGAAACCATCTTTCACATAAACAGTACCGGCAGAGTCAGAAAGTGAAACTACTTTTGCACCCAAATACATTGCTTTTTCAGCAGCATATTGAGCGACGTTACCAGAACCTGAAATCGTTACCACTTTATCTTTGAAGCTTTCGCCACGAGTTTTCAGCATTTCCTCAGCGAAATATACAGTACCAAAGCCGGTTGCTTCCGGACGAGCCAATGAACCACCGAAGGTCAGACCTTTACCTGTGAATACACAAGCAGTGTCATTACTCAACTTTTTCATCATGCCAGCCATGTAACCCACTTCACGGCCACCTACACCAATATCACCAGCAGGAATATCGGTATTTGAACCGAGGTGACGATAAAGTTCAATCATCAGCGCTTGGCAAAAACGCATGATTTCGCCTTCAGACTTCCCTTTAGGGTCGAAGTCTGAACCACCTTTACCACCACCCATAGGGAGTGTAGTTAAGGCATTTTTAAACGTCTGTTCAAAACCTAAGAATTTAAGAATTGAAAGGTTCACCGATGGGTGGAAACGCATTCCACCTTTGAATGGACCGATTGCTGAATTGTACTGTACACGGAATGCACGGTTGACATGTGTTTGGCCTTTGTCATCAACCCAAGAAACACGGAATTGAATCGCACGTTCTGGCTCAACCAAGCGTTCAAGTAAACCATGATCAGCATACTCTGGGTTCTTTTCAATGAACGGCCAAAGGCTAGTCATTACTTCTTCTACAGCTTGTAGAAATTCAGGTTGATGTGCATCACGTGATTTAACGTAATCTAGAAAGTCGTTAAGGCTGTTATATTTCAACACTTAATCCTCAGCAGAAAGATGGATCAAAATTGGTCAAATTTTCAATAAATGATAATTTTTGGCGCAAAATATTAAATAGCTTTTGTAACCATAGCACAATACCTTTTTTTAAAAAAACTTAAATAATATTTAATAACATATATTTATTTTAATTATAACTAATTTTTATCTTGTCGCTAGAGTGATGTAATGTTACTGTTTTTTCTTTTTTTCGCCCAATAATAATGCGCTTATCGCTCCAATTTCGGGCATAAGATTAAACACAGAAATCATGCTAAAATCGTTCCCATCGTTTTAATTCTCTTTTCTGTATGCTGCTATGTTCTTCAGCAGGCATGGTCTACTCATGAATTCGCAACTTGCTCTCATCCAAAATATTGATGCTCTCCTTCCTCAAACCCAATGTGGCTTATGTGGTCATCGGGATGGATGTCTACCTTATGCAAAAGCAGTCAGCGAGGGTGAAGAAGCAAATAAATGTGTCCCTGGCGGTCAGCCCGTTGCCGATGCCTTAGCCAGTTTATTGGGTCGTGCCAAGCTAAAAGCCGAAGAAAGCATTTGGCCAATTCAAAGTGATGGCCGTCCGCAACGCATGAAAGCCATTATTCGCGAAGATGAATGTATCGGTTGTACCAAATGTATTAGTGCCTGCCCTGTGGATGCCATTATTGGCTCGGGTAAACTCATGCACAGCATTTTGACCGACCTGTGTACAGGTTGCGAATTGTGCATTCCCCCTTGCCCGGTCGACTGTATTGATCTGATTGCAGACCATCATGCAGTGCCTGATGAAACCATGCGGATTGTGGAACAAAATGACTTGCGAAATCGTTACTATTCACATATTCATCGTGAAGAAAAACGAGGTTTAAACCGTAAAGGTCCAGTGGTGCGTGCCAATATCGATACTGCATTATTTGCTCAGTTTTCTGCACAAAATGACAGTGTTCCAGATATTGTAATTACCCAGACTGAAGCCAAACCAACAGTCCATTTAGATGCCAAATCTACCATCGAACTTGCAAAAATTCGTACACAAATCAAAAAATTGGAAAAACAGCTTAGTGTGCGTGAAGATACAAAAAAACGTCTACAATTAGATGAACTTAACCAACAGCTTAATGTTTTGCAAGGAGCCTAAAGAATGCCTGTAAAGAATATGACTAAAAAACAAATTCAGGTATTTTTTGAGCGATTACGTGAACAAAGACCCCACCCGAAAACCGAACTGAATTACACCAGCCCTTTTGAACTTTTAGTGGCTGTAACACTTTCTGCGCAAGCAACCGATGTCAGCGTGAATAAAGCCACGGACAAATTGTTCCCTGTTGCCAATACACCTGAAGCCGTTTATGCACTTGGTGTTGATAGCTTGAAGCAATATATTAAAACCATTGGCCTATATAACGCCAAAGCTGAAAATATCATCAAGGCCTGCAAAATACTGATAGAGAAGCATAACAGTGTCGTACCGAATAACCGTACTGATCTGGAAGCCCTGCCCGGTGTTGGACGTAAAACCGCAAACGTAGTACTGAATACGGCCTTTGGTCAGCCGACTATGGCCGTAGATACCCATATTTTTCGCGTAAGCAACCGGACGGGTCTGGCCATTGGCAAAAATGTGCTAGAAGTTGAACATCGACTGGTCAAGGTAATTCCTAAAGAATTTATGATTGACTCGCATCACTGGCTGATTTTACATGGTCGTTATACCTGTGTTGCCCGCAAGCCGAAATGCTATGAATGTGTGGTCGCAGATGTATGCCAATGGCCAGACCGTTTTGAATTTGGCGCAGCGAAAAGTATTCCGGTAAAAATGATTGAAGATAAAATCTAAATTCAGTGTTTGTCTTTATTTTTCTGTTGTAGTTTAGGATGTAGCTGACGCTCGGGTTGGCTATTTTTCTTTTCTGTAGCTTCCTGTTTTTCTACGCGGCGCAAGAATTTAAAACTTTGCACCATTAAAGCCAATACTACAATACCAAAAAAAATCATCAATGCAATTAAGCCAATTTTTAGCAAGTGTTGGTCCTCAAAAAAAGCGTACAAATTAAAAGAGCCCTAATATGACTTAGGACTCTTTTAATGTCAAAACATTCGCTGCACTAGGCATACGAATTATTTTGATTGATCTAAAATCGCGAACAAATCGGCTTGAACTTCTTCAATCGGACGAAGACCATTCAATTTGTTATAAGTCGGTGCATTTTCACCAGACACTGCACGACCTTGATAGAAACCGACCAATTGTTCAGTTTCAGTGTGATATGAACCCAAACGTTTACGAATCGTTTCTTCCTGGTCATCTGGACGCTGAACCAAATCTTCGCCAGTTTCATCATCTTTACCTTCCACTTTAGGTGGGTTGTAAACAGTATGATAAATGCGACCAGAAGCTGCGTGCTGACGACGACCTGAAAGGCGTTGCACGATTTCTTCATCAGGCACATCAATTTCGATCACGTGGTCGATATTAATACCTTCACTTTCCAAAGCTTCTGCTTGAGGAATGGTGCGTGGGAAACCATCAAAAATGCAGCCGTTTACACAATCAGGCTGAGCAATACGTTCTTTAACCAAACCAATGATTAACTCATCAGATACCAAGCCGCCATTGTCCATGACAGATTTAGCTTGTAGACCTAATTCAGTTCCTTCACGAATTGCAGCACGGAGCATATCACCGGTTGAAATTTGTGGGACATTGTAGCGCTTACAGATCAACTGAGCCTGTGTACCTTTACCTGCTCCAGGTGGTCCGAGTAATATAATGCGCATAAAAAAACATCCTCATTTAACAATGTATATGACACTTTGTTCAGGTCAAATCTATTGATTCAACATTCAGTCCAGCATCTAATTATAAGAAAGCCACAAACAAATGGATTGTACCCGCTATAAATCCAGTTACGCCACCCAGGACAATCAAAATCCATTCGTCTTCCTGAAAAGCAGGACGTAATAAATTCTGAAACTCTCTTGGGGTGAGTTCTAGAATACGGTCTTTAAACATTTGATAGATTTTCTGTGCACGGCTCGCATTAAAGGCAGGGTCGCATACAGGTACCATCGTAATTTCAATTGAGCGATCGATCAAGTCCGTCTTGAGTTTTGCGTACTCTTTTGGCCCTAATGAGAGCTGTAAAGACGTTCTAACCAAAGGTGTTTCCATAATTTCGTTAATATGACGTTTAACAATACGGCGAGTTTTATTTTTTTTCCCCCCATACATCATCTCAGTCATGATCGATTTTAACGTAATTAGGTCTTCCGTGACTACACGTGCAAATACATCTGACACTTCTTCCTGGCGTTTCATAAACGCGCCCTGAATATTGTAGGTGCCAATACGTGGAATTACAGGTTTCACCCAAGGGAACTTGCGATTCTTGGTCAATTCAAAGAATTGCGGATAACGGACATAATGCGGCTCAAGTGGATTAAATACCATCCAGATCGCAATCCAGTTGGTCAAAAAACCCCAAATCGCTGCCCAAAATGGTACAGTCCAATGCCAAGGTACAACAAACCAGACAATCATCTGAATGATACCAAAGAACATCCCGATTAACGCACTAATATGCCAAATAAAGTTGATCTCTTTCTGACCTACTTTCAGAAACATATTCACCATTAATCGGCGATCACCTTCCATTTGGCGCACCACCATTTCCCGCATATCCACAAGTGACTCGACGTTCATGGTCAGTTCGGTCACAAGTTCTCTTAAGATACCTGGCAACTGCTTGTGTGCCTGAGCATAAATACGGCGTTTAATCGAATAAGGTAAATTTTCCCAAAACACTGCATTGCGGTCAATCATCATCTCATCAATGATGTGTTCAAGTTCAAATCCAACCTGTTCACCAATGATCCGCGCCATATCTTCGGGATCCATCGCATCCAAAAACTCACGCAATGAACCTAGTTTAGATAAGGTATTATCAGTGATAATCCCTGAAATACGCCCGGCTTTCCGCGGCACAATGCCCTGCCACCCAATGGGTAATGAACCTAAATAGAATCCCCAAAATGTAATGGGATAAAAGACCATTTTAAGCGCCATCCACACATGTGCCCAAGTGACAAAAGCAGTTACAGGAATAATGCTAAGTACTGCCCAGAAATCTGGGCGTTTCAAGAAGGTTTGCCACAATTCGTTGACGTACTCAAGCATGCATAATATCCATTTTAATTTTTAATCACCCAATACTAAATCGTATAAAACTGAACATTTTCACTATAAACCGATGCTTAGAGTATAGGAGAATTGTATTCTCGGCTCTGTTTCAGCGACCACCTTGCCATTTCTATCTTCTAGCTCTTCACCGGCACCAATGCCGATACTAAAACTACTAATCCGTTCCTTGCTTAACAGAACATAGGCGAGATCTACACCTGCACCCAGTCTTCCTTCGTATTCATTATCTACAGATCTACTTTCAATATGTCCAGCATAAACACCTAAATAATAACCATTTTTATCCTTACCTGTCAGGTGATAGGGATAACGAAAGCCCACTTGTGCCCCTGGATTTTTGTCATCATTCAGGAAGACTCCAGCTTTTGCATAGGCGATTCCATACGGATTGACCCATTCTGCATTTACATGAACTAATTTTTGTGTAAAACCAGCCCCAACATTCCAGGCTTTTGCACTTTCAGGCGTTAATTTTGCTTCTGGTAAATACGGATTATCTTGTGCATGAGCTACATTTGCGAGCACAAAAAATGCCAACAAAGAAGATGCTTTTGTGATTATTTTCATCGTTGTCCCTAATTTTATTTTTAATACAGTCCTTTTTTCAATTTTGACTTTAGCAGAATTAGCAGAACTCTTATATACTGCACTTTACAATTTTAATGTCTGTAAAGTCAAAGTTTAAGCTAAACCAGTGCAACACTTCTCCTGAACAAATATCAAAAAATCATGACATGCGTTAGAATACACCACCCGTTTTTCCCACTCTCCTGTATGTAAGTCGATCACGTATGAAGCAGCACTTTCCTTTAAAAAATGTCCAACAAGAAAAGCGCATTTATCGCAATCGGGTGTTTATCGCGGTCGGGATTGTTGTATTCTTTCTTTTATTGCTGATTGCCCGTTATGCGTATTTGCAAATTGCACATTACGACGAATTTTCAACGGCCTCAGATCAGAACCGCATTCGGCTACAACCTTTAGCGCCTGCACGTGGCTATATCTATGACCGGAATGGTATTTTACTGGCCGACAATTATCCGGTGTTTTCAGCAACCATGTCACGTGCTGATGTTCAAGATATTGATGATACCGTTAAGCGTTTAACTCCCATTTTAGCCTTAACTGAAGAAGATATAGACCGTTTCAGCAGTCGAATCAAAACTTCCAAAAAAACCGAACGTGTTTCACTTAAATTAAATTTAACTGAAACAGATATTGCCAGATTTAGTGAAGTGAAATTTCAGTTTCCGGGGGTCAATATACAAACCCAAATGACCCGTTATTACCCGCATGGTGAATTGTTTGCGCATGTGATTGGTTATGTCGGCCGGATCAATGACAAAGAATTAAAATCGATTGATAAAGATTTATATGCCGGCACCAACCTGATCGGGAAAATCGGGGTGGAAAAATCTTATGAAGACCTTTTACACGGTGTACCCGGCAATGAATCGGTTGAAGCTGATGCGCACGGTAATGTGCTGCGTAATTTAGGCCGTAAAGATCCTGTTCGAGGTAATGATTTATATCTTTCAATTGATTATGGTTTACAAGTCATCGCCACAGAACAGCTGGCGGGTCGTCGTGGCGCAATTGTGGCACTGAATCCCAAAACGGGTGAAATTTTAGCGCTGGTTTCAAGCCCAAGTTTCAACCCGAATCTGTTTGTGACCGGAATTAGTAATACCGACTATAGTGCGCTGCGGGACAATCTTGACCAACCGCTTTATAACCGTGCAGTGCAAGGGGCCTATCCTCCCGGCTCCACCATTAAGCCAATGTTCGGGTTAGGCGGCATCCATTATGGTTATGTCGACTGGGCAACTGCTATCTCTGACCCGGGCTATTTTACTTTACCAGGTGACAGTCACCGTTTCCGTGACCATAAAAAAACCGGTCACGGTGCTGTAAACCTCCATAAAGCGCAAGTGGTATCTTGTGATACTTACTTTTATGTCCTGTCTTATCGTATGGGTATAGAAAAAATGAATGCCTGGATGCGCCAATTTGGTTTTAGTGAAAAAACTGGCGTGGATTTACCGAGCGAAAGTACCGGTTTGTATCCAAATCCGGACTGGAAAATGCGCACCCGTAAAACCAAATGGATGAAAGGTGAAACCATTTCCGTGAGTATTGGCCAAGGTGCCTTTACTGCAACGCCTCTACAACTCGCCATGGCCACTGCCATTACCGCAAATCAGGGCGCGCATATTACCCCACACGTGCTGCGTGAAAGTCATGGTGCAAAACCGTATGAAGCTCACAATGCTCCAGATGGAGTAATTCAGTTTAATGGTAAACCCGAAGACTGGATTAAAATGCGTGACGCCATGGTAGATGTAGTCGAAAGTGGTACCGGTCGTGGTATCCGCACCCCGATGTATCACATTGCAGGTAAAACCGGTACCGCGCAGGTTAAAAGTATTGCCCAGGGTAAAAAATATAACGAATCATTATTAACCGAGCGTCAACTTGACCATGGTTTATTTGTCGGTTTTGCTCCAGCTGAGAATCCAGAAATTGCCGTTGCCATCGTTTGGGAAAATGGTAAACATGGGGGGTCAGCAGCCCAATTGGCACGCCCTATGTTTGATTACTGGCTGCTCAAACGTAAAAAAAATCCAATCCGTCCATCCGGTCATCAAATTAGTGGTGGCTTAATGACGGCAGGCATTAAGCCGGGAGAATTACCCAGTGGCACCGCCCCAGTAACAGCAGATGCGAATAATCCTCAATCAGCGTCGCCTGCCACCGAGTCTGTGCCAACTACAGCAGCAGCAACCCCTCTTCAACCTGTAGAAAGTGAGTGATTTATGAAAAACCAACTTCGTATTATTGGTGGGGAATGGAAACGTCGCCAACTTGCTTTTGCCAATATTGATGGTTTACGTCCGACACCAGATCGTGTCCGTGAAACTTTGTTTAACTGGTTGATGTGGGACATTCAAAATTCCAATGTCCTAGATGTGTGTGCGGGCTCTGGCGCCTTGAGTTTTGAAGCATTGTCACGTGGTGCAGCTCAAGTGGTAATGATTGAACCGAATCGAACTCAAGCGGCTTTTTTAACCGATAACTTGCAGCTACTTAAAGTGACCAATCAACATGCAAAATTAAAAGTTGCCACCGCTCAGCAAGTCTTGCCTCTACTCAAAGAACAATTTAATCTGGTTTTTCTGGATCCGCCCTATAGCTTGAACTTGTGGGAGGAACTGGCTCAACTCGCCGATCCTTTAATCAAGGATAAGGCTTTTATCTATGTGGAAGCAGATCTTGAGTTGAATCAGCTCAAACTTCCCTCTTCTTGGCAACAGATTAAACAGACCAAAGCCGGCACGGTCCGCGCGGGACTGTATCAAAAAAATGCATCATGAAGACCACAATTAAAAAGGATTCCTTTAAGAAATCCTTTTGAGGTCAAATAATAGAGTTTACACATTAAAGATTGGGTGACTGACCAATTAACGATTCGGAGGGGGTGGAGGCGGATTCCGATCGTTTCTGCCAGGATTCCAGTCAGGACGGTCTTTGTTGTTGTTCCAGTCAGGGCGGTCTTTGTTGTTCCAGTCCCGGTCACCACGTTGTTGATCGTGATGTTTATCTCGGTCTTTATGGCCACGATAATCACCATCATGAGGATCCATAACACAACCAGTTAATGAGACTGCCAATACAGAAAGCAATATTACTTTTTTCATCATGTCCATTACCTCTTGCTGTACAGCTTTCAGTATCAGGCAATTTGATTGGGAATTCAGAAACTCCCTGTTGGATTCTTGTATTGGTTTATTCTGTATTTTTCCTAGTCCAAAAATTGCAATACACATCTTTCTCTTTGTTTAGTTAAATTTATACTTAGATTTGCATAAATACAGCTAAATTTAAGCTTGGCTTTTTTAGCTATCTTTTGAATACTATTGACTTTTCATTTGTACTGACCTCTATATGATCTGGTTGTTATTTATTGTCGGCGCAATGGTCGCAGGTTTTGTACAAGGGCTTACCGGCTTTGCTTTTGCCCTTATTGCCATGTCATTCTGGGTCTGGATATTACCTCCGCAAATTGCTGCACCTCTGGTGGTGTTTGCTTCGGTATGGAGCCACATGGTTTCATTATCTAATGAGCAAAAGCATTCTCATCTCAATAAATCACTGTTTTTTCCCTATTTAATTGCAGGACTGATTGGCGTGCCTTTAGGCACTTATTTATTGCAAATTATTCAACCCGATACTTTTAAATTGGTTTTAGGCTTATTTTTAGTGCTGTGGTGTCCGATCATTTTCTTCAATCCACAATTTTCAAAACTACAACAATCAGGCAAATTTGCGGATAGTCTGGTTGGATTTATCGGTGGAATACTGGGTGGTTTAGGTGGATTTTGCGGGTCACTCCCTTCGGCTTGGGTCATGCTGAAAAACTTATCCAAACAAGAGCAACGCTATGTTTTACGGCATTTTAATTTCGGCATTCAGCTGTTCACCCTGGTAGCCTATCTACTTCAAGGCACACTCGAAACACAACTGCTGCCTTATATGGCCATCTTGCTGATCAGCGTCAGTTTCCCGGCAATATGGGGAGCAAAATTATTTTATAAAATTTCAGAGCGGCAATTTAAACATAGCGTGTTAAGTTTGTTATTTGCTTCGGGAGGCTTTTTAATTTTTAGCACCCTGCTCTGGACTTATCCAACATGAAATATTTGAAACTCACATGTCAAGATCTGGAGTATTTTTTCCTGAAAGATATTCAAAAAAAATGAGATAAATATCATTTAATCAAAAAACATCCACTTGATATTTGATATGCCATTAATGCAAGAGAAAGTTTTATACAATAACTTACCCTCTCCACTAGTTTTTCTAAAAATGAAAACCTTGATTTTATTAGCAGGGATAATGCCGCTAACAGGCTGTAGCTTAGGCACATCTGGCGATGTCAGACATGCCGAAAAAATGCTTTCATACTTTCAGTGCAAGAAAATTGAAATTACCCAGATGGCACATACTTCCATCACCTCATATCATCAACAATCCCTGGCTTCTAGCCGTCAAAAAGCTGAATCTTATGTGCAAAGTTATAAAGAGGGTGAAGAGTTATTTGATGTTCCATTAAGCGAGGTAATTAAGGAACAATATGGCATTTACCAGGAAGCTTGCCAGCATTTAGGTGGTATTAGTCCAACCCCCCAATAAATAAGCTTATTTCTCTCAGTGATTGAATGGTCCATGGATCTGAGTAAGAATACTTAATCACAAATGGACTGGTAAATGCTGAAACGTCGAGCTAAGGCTTTTGTGATTTATAAGTCTAGTTCGTATTTTAAAGCAAGACAGGGAGCTATTCCCTGTCTTATAAATATTATGCTTCAGTATAATAACGCTTATCGACACTAAAGTTTTCTGGAAATTTAGCGTTAATTTGCGAATAAAAATCCATAATTTCAGCCATGTCTTTTCCATAATCCCCAGTAGGATATACAATTTTTCCTACACCCGTTTTTTTCTTGGCATAATCCATATAAGCCAAGGCAATCGGAACACCTGCAGCAGTTGCCACATGATAAAACCCCGTTTTCCATTGTTGTTGTTTTGCACGTGTGGCTTCAGGTGTCACCAGCATTACCAGCTTTGGATGGTGTTTGAATAAATCGGTCATGACCTCCACCATACTTGGTCGTGGCTCCCCTTGTTTTTTAGGTGTGCGGTCAATGCCGATACCCCCCAATGCACGCACGAAGGGTCCAAATGGAAACTTCATATAGCTGTCTTTAATGGTTAAACGAACATTCACCCCCAAAGCTTTTAGGGCTAAACGGGCATATAAAGCATCCCAATTACTGGTATGTGGTGCAGCAATCATTACGCATTGATCTAAATTAAGTGGCCAATGATTATCAATTTCCCAGCCCATCATTTCCAAACTTTGTTCAGCTAATTTTTCGAACACAAAAACACCACACCTTAATAAAGTGCGCAAATTTTAACAAGGTCGCTGAAATAAGATAGTTTAATACGCATAATTAATGATCAATTAATATATAAATGTAGATTTAAAATTTAAAAGAAATAGGTATATTATTCATCTATACATCATCAAAAAACTTATTTTTTAAAAGTGCAAAAAATTTACATATTAGTTCTTAAATAAAAACAGTTATATCTTTCATAAGACCCCATGCGGATAATAACAAAGCACGAACAATATCACTCTTTAATAAACGGACTTTCCTACGTAGTTTTAAAAGTTACGTTGCCTGATAAAAGGAAATAAATCGTGAAAACAACAATATTAATCTTGCCTCTTATCACTATCACTCTAACTGCCTGCAGCAAACCCAATACAGATACGCATGAAAGTAATCGAGCACCTGAAAATACGGTTACTCAAACTATAAAACCCAGCAATACTTCACCTGCAACAGCGATGGGCGCTACTGCAGAAACTGCACTGGATTGGGCGGGTGAATACAAGGGTGTTTTCCCCTGTGCGGATTGCCCTGGCATTGAGACCGAACTTGAGTTAAAAGCAGATAAGACCTATGAATTAACACAAGAATATTTAGGTAAAGGAAAAAATAAAGAATTTAAAGTAAAAGGCACTTTTAGCTTCGATCCCGATCATCCATCTATCATTCGCCTGGATAAAGCAGGTGAAAATCGTAAATTTTTTATAGGGGAAAATTTTGTTGAAGCCCGTGATATCAACACGGGGAAAGTGATTGATTCAAAGCTGAATTACAAATTACAAAAAGATCTTAATTAATTTAGCTTCTTTCTTCTCTGCACAAAAGCCTGAAAATCGGGCTTTTTTAGTTCCTGTATTTTTATATATTCGTCACGATTTGCTACAAATAAATCATTTATTTAGCAGTTTAATACTGGCGAGATTAATTAGCTACGCTTATGGTGAGAAAAATATCTTTTTAATTAAATGATCATTATGAAACAAGCAATGATTGCACTTAGTTTTTTTGCCATGTTAGTTTCAAATGGCTGCGACAATACGAGCCCATCATTGCTGAATGAAAAAGTCAAACCATCTGAACAACCTTCACAACCAATACAGGTTCAAATTCCAGATTGGGTGGGCCATTACAAAGCCTTTATTCCTTGTGATACGTGTGAAAAAAAACTCGTTTCCCTCCGACTCCATCAAGACAAAAGCTACACGCTAAAAGAAGCACGTTTTTTTAAGCAAAAGATGAAACAGAAAGAATCTGCAGGTGCATTCACTTTCGATGAGAAAAATGTAAATTTATTACAATTAATCGATGCTAAAACCAAGAAAAATCGTTATTTTTCTTTGCTCGATCATTCAATAGAAGTACTTGATCAGAATAAAAAACCCTTTAAAGATTTTCAGCAATACCAAATTCCTCAAGTGCAAAATATTGAAGTCAATAATGCACTCAAATATGTAGATATACACGCTGATTTATTTAAATCGGAAAAAATACAATTGAATGGTGTTGAAAGCACCAAATTGACGTATTTTTTTGAAATTAATAACCACTCAGATCGACCGCTCAAATTACGTGACACTGATATTGTTTTAATAGATACAAAAAATAACGAGCATATTTCTACACTTGAAAACAATCCGGTTTTACCGATTAAAGTGAATAAAACTCAATATGAACTGGTATCGTTTATTTATCCTGAATCCTATCAAGCGGCTTATATCAACATTAAGTAATTTAAAAATTGATAAAAAAATCCCCGCAAAATGCGGGTATTTTTTTGTTTAATCCATACTTTTTAACAGGTAATTATTTACCGCCAAAAACGTATGATACACCTACACGACCACCAACTTCACTACCCCCAGCAAAACCAAGTGCTGCACTTACAGAAGTACGGCCATCAGCAAATACACTTGCAACACCTAAAGCAGCTGCAGATTCACCTTCATAGTGACCTACACCACCAAATACTGCGAACTGACCAGCACCGATGTTAGGAATTTGTTGTTGAGCCGCTAACGCGATAGCGATACCACGATAAGAAGTTTTCTCTACATCATCAATACGGCTGTTCAATTGACCAACACGGCTATTGAATCCTGAAACTGCATTATCAGTATAAGCATTTGCAGATGCTAAAGTTGCTGCATCACCCTCTACAGCCGCAACACGAATCGCTTGGCGATCTGTTGCTGCTGCTGTTAAACCTGCATCAACTGCAGCTACAGCTTCAGTTACGAATGTTTGATTTGCAGCCAATTGAGTTTCAACTTGTGCCACAACTTCCTGAGTTGCTTCCCCTACAGAAGTCTGAATATTTTGAACGATGCTTACACCACCGATCTGGAAGTCAGCAGCATTGATCACACCAGTAGTGGTAATACCTTCAGCATTTACTTCTGTGAACTTATCTGCTTTACCAGTTTCTTTTTGAGAAACAAGTACACCATAAGTATTTTTACCATCTTCATCAGTTTTTACAATACCAGTAGTTACTGATTGAGCAGTTTCAACAGGCTTATTCTCAGCACCACCTAAATTATACTGTTTACCAGCCTCTAGAACGCTCCCAACATCCGCATTACCCACAGTAAGAGTATTAGCATTGTCATACGACAATGTAGACTCACCATAAGTTACCTTGTCAGCCCCTACAAATGCTTGAGTAGTTTTGCTTTCAGTTTTTGAATCATTCAAACCATTTGCAGCACCAGCACCGATTAATGCTAATTTAGTTGTATCACCCTTATAAGCTGTAAGATCAGTACCATTTTCAGCAACTGAATAGAAATTACCAGCTACTTCAATTACTTCAACCGTATTATCTTTACCATAAGCTTTCACCTCTTGGTTAGGGGTTGCAATACCACCAAAATTAACAGTTTCAGTTACCAGACCTTTTTCAAAGTCAACCTTAACGTTAGGATTAGCAGTATTGGCATTACCAACTAAGCCTAAACCTTTTGAAGTTAATGCTGTACCAGATGTAACTGAAGATAATACTTTATTATCTTTATCATAAGTTGCAGTTAAATCGCTAACTCGAACGCCAACACTATTTTCACTAATATCACCAGCAACGAAGTCTTGTTGTACAGTCTCTTTTAAATATGCATAGCCTGGAACATAGATATCCGCATCGATACCTTGTTCTGTGCCTGCTGCTGGTCCTGTGATGGTACCACCAAGAGAAGTATTACTTTCTTCACCAAATACTACAGTATCCGACCATTTCTCAGCGAAAATAGTCTCGTCGCTCCAACTTCCAGTATAAGTTTCTTCATATTCTTGACCAAGGAGCTCTACTGAATCAACCAACCCACCACGTAAAAGGTTGGTGTATTTAGAAGCATCACCTTCAAACTTAACAAAACCGGTATCTTCTAGAGAATAAGCAATACCATTGATTTTGTAGATCACGTCAGTAGCCGAATAATCAGTAGATTTGCCGTATTGATAAACTGGGGTTTTACCCTCTACAGGTTGAGGTGCTGCATTTACTGCTACTGCTGAAAATGCAAGTGCAACTGCTAATAGAGTTTTTTGAAATTTCATACAAATTTCCTTCAATTTTTATAAAAAGACTGGTCTACCCTAGGATTGATGTAAACCAGCAAAACTGATTTGAATGTCTGGTTGTTCTGGAGACTGCCATCCAATACAAAACCGCTGCCATAGCGGTTCTGCAGCAATAATAAACAAAAAGAAACAATAATATCAATCAATATTTGATTTAATTTTAAAGTGATAATTAATTAAAATTCTAATTTATTATTAATACTTAGTAAATTCAATAACTTAAAATAAATAAACCAAAATAAAAAATATATACAAATTAAAAGTTGATTAAAGTTGCTGAAAAATTTGAATAATTAAGTTAAATTAATAAATAAAGTGCCTAAATAATTCTTTTAACCCTAGAAAGCCGCTACTAAACAGCGGCTGAGACCTTTGATACGGATCACGAATTTAATTTTTTATTTGACACTTTTCTTCTTTTTTAATTAATTTAACTTAAAGAAAATACAATTTAATAAACAAATAATTGTACAAAAAGTATAAAATACTAATATGTATTAGGTTTATTTTAGATTATGAGTAATCAACAAGAAAAAAAGCTGTTTGCTGAACGACTAAATAAAGCTTTAAGGGAAGCAAAGCACCCTATTGGTCCTACATACCTATCAAACGAATTTAACAATCGTTATGATGGTCAGCCTATTAGTGTCCAATCAGCCAATAACTGGTTATTAGGTAAAGCAATCCCTAATCAGGACAAGCTGGCTATATTGGCTTTATGGTTAAATGTATCTAGTCAATGGTTACGTTTTGGAGATAGTGATCAAACCCCAATACTGAACGTAAATTCTTCAGATTCAACTGACCTCGATTTCTTTTTTAAATTTAAGCGTCTAAGCAAGTCACAAAAAAAACTGATTACTTCACTGATAGATGAAATTCTAGGTTAGTTTATTATGCAGAAGCTTCGTATAATGTTGGTTTTCCTTCTTGTAGATCTCAAGCAACTCTTCATATTCTCTTATTGTCGCATATAATCTCTTAAGCTCGTTTTTCTTAATAACTACTGAATCGACAGGATCATAACAAGCCCCTAGACATGCCTTTTTTATCTGTTCCATATTTAAAGTAATAAATCAATATTTGATTAAATCATAAACTACTTTTAATAATAAACCAACAAAAAAACAACACAAATATACCTTCGTATAATAACTAACTTCTATTTTTCAATATTAAATATATTATTTATCAATAGTTTAATTTGAACAAGAATTCTAAAAAAACATAGACTGAATAAAAAATCCCTACATATAGCAGGGATTTTTTAGATCGAATGACCAGTATGAATTACATCATACCGCCCATACCACCCATGCCGCCCATATCAGGCATTGCAGGTTTGTCTTCTGGAATGTCAGTGATCATGCATTCAGTTGTAAGCATCAATGCAGCAACAGAAGCAGCGTGCTCAAGTGCAGAACGCGTTACTTTTGCTGGGTCAAGAATACCCATTTCAAGCATGTCGCCATATTCGCCAGTCGCAGCGTTATAACCGAAGTTACCTTCGCCATTTTTTACAGCGTTAATTACAACTGAAGGCTCATCACCTGCATTTGCAACGATTTGACGAAGCGGTGCTTCAATCGCACGACGTAAAATGTTGATACCGACATTTTGATCATCGTTTGCACCAACAATACCATCAAGTGCTTTAGCTGCACGTACTAGCGCAACACCGCCACCTGCCACAACACCTTCTTCAACCGCAGCGCGAGTTGCATGAAGTGCATCATCAACACGGTCTTTTTTCTCTTTCATTTCAACTTCAGTTGCAGCACCGATTTTGATCACTGCAACACCGCCTGCCAATTTAGCAACACGTTCTTGAAGTTTTTCTTTGTCGTATTCAGAAGTTGATTCTTCAATTTGCGCACGAATTTGTTGAACGCGGTCTGAAATTTGAGCTGCATTTCCAGCACCATCAACAAGTACTGTGTTTTCTTTAGAAACAGTCACTTTATGTGCTGTACCCAAGTTTTCTAGAGTTGCCTGTTCAAGTGACATGCCAATTTCTTCAGAAATTACAGTACCACCAGTCAAGATCGCGATGTCTTGAAGCATCGCTTTACGACGGTCACCAAAACCAGGGGCTTTAACCGCACATACTTTGATAATACCGCGCATGTTGTTCACTACAAGAGTTGCCAACGCTTCGCCTTCAACATCTTCAGCGATGATAAGCAGTGGTTTACCTGTTTTAGCAACAGCTTCCAATACACTGATCAATTCACGGATGTTGCCGATTTTTTTATCAACAAGAAGAATGAACGGGTTTTCAAGTTCAGCTGTTAAAGTGTCTTGTTTGTTTGCAAAGTACGGGCTGATATAACCACGGTCAAACTGCATACCTTCAACAACGTCAAGCGAATCTTCAAAGCCTGAGCCTTCTTCAACAGTGATCACGCCTTCTTTACCCACGCGTTCCATTGCTTGCGCAATAAGTTTACCCACAGTGGTGTCAGAGTTAGCAGAAATCGAACCGACTTGTTCAATCGCTTTCGTATCAGAAGCAGGTTTAGCTGTTGCTTTAATGTTTTCAACAACAGCGCGAACCGCAAGATCGATACCACGTTTCAAATCCATTGGGTTCATACCCGCAGTTACTGATTTGATCCCTTCGTTCAAAATTGCTTGAGCCAATACAGTTGCAGTTGTTGTACCGTCACCTGCAATGTCATTGGTTTTTGAAGAAACTTCACGAACCAATTGTGCGCCCATGTTTTCAAACTTGTCTTTAAGCGTAATTTCTTTCGCAACAGTTACACCATCTTTAGTGATGTGTGGTGAACCAAAAGAACGGTCAATGACAACGTTACGACCTTTAGGGCCTAAAGTTACTTTTACTGCATCTGCAAGTACATTCACGCCTGCAATCATTTTGCTGCGAGCTGAATCACCAAATTTTACGTCTTTAGCTGACATGTCTTACTCCAAATATTTTAATTTTCAAAAATTTGATTAACTGAAACAGGTCTGAATTAGTCTTCTAAAACGGCTAAAATATCAGACTCTTTCATAATAAGAAGTTCTTCGCCTTGTACTTTCACAGTGGTTCCTGCATAAGTACCGAACAATACTTTGTCGCCTACTTTAACGTCTAAAGCACGTACGCCCTGGTCAGTAATCTGGCCATTCCCTACTGCAATGATTTCACCTTGAGCTGGTTTTTCAGCAGCAGAACCTGGAAGTAAAATACCGCCAGCAGTTTTAGTTTCTTCTTCAACACGACGAATAACTACGCGATCATGTAATGGACGAATATTGCTCATTGGAAACTCCATCAGACTAAGTCTTTTATTAGTGAAGTAATGATGACTTTGTTATTCCATCGGTCATCATCAAAATAATTTCGATGTCACTTTTGTGGGGATGGAAAAAAACGCTTCAAGGGGGAAGGCAAAAAAAAATGCTGTTTTTTGTATGTTTTTTATTCAATCTCAAATATTTCTGTATTTATTCGGCATTTTCTTCTTTTAATACAAATTCTTTTTGCTGCTGATCAAAATAATAATGTTCCACATCGGCATTCGCATAAATGACGTTAAAACTATTCGGCAAGCCATGATGTAGCCGATATGAAGTTGCTGTTCCGGCATGAATATCCAGCACGGGATGTGCTGCGCCTAAATGATAAATCTGGTTTAAATCATAAACTGCCGATTGATGCAGATGTCCATGCAATAAACCATTTAAACCACTTTGACTCCAGGACTCCAAAGCCATCCGTCCTAGCATAGGACAATCTTTCACCCCATGCGGATCATTCGGTGGGGTATAAAAAGGTTGATGTGCCACGATCAGTTTGATTTTATCTGCAGGTGCGATCATCAAGGACTGATCAATCTGCTGGATTTGTTGCAAAGAGATATGTCCACGGGTGTGATAGCGACGTCGAATACTGTTTACCCCCACAATATAAAAATGTGCAGTTTCCAAGGTGGTTTCCATCTGACCAAAAAATAGTTTATAGCGGGTAAATGGACTAAAGATGCGATTCCACACATGATACAACGGAATATCGTGATTACCTGGCACCACCAAATAAGGAAGGTTTAAACTTTCTAAAAACTGTTTACAATCATAAAACTGGGTATAACGCGCACGCTGGGTTAAGTCTCCACTCACCACGACTGCTTCTATAAGGTGTTGTTGGCAAAAAAGACGAATTGCAGCCATACAGGCAGACTTTTCCGTCCCAAAATGTAGATCAGACAGATGCAGAATCATGAGGAACCAATATTTTCAATGCATTTTTACGCACTGAAATCTTAAGCGGTGGCTGCATGTAAACAATTTCACCATCCAAAGCAACAGTCAATTTTTTTCGTTTTGAATGTACTTTGACTTCATCTCCAGTAAAACTATACACATCTGGCGCTTTGTCTAGGTTTCCTTTTATTAATTGCCATAAAATTTTAAACAATGTGCGTTTATCACTTTTGGCGACCACTATGCCAGCTACCTTTCCCTTTTCAGCAGATTCAGCAATCTGCAGATTCATCTCAGCCAGTTGCAGCTGGTTATTGCCAAAGAAAATCAAGGGCGTTTTTACAGGATACTTTCTCCCATCGACCTCTATTTCAAGTTTCAATTCTTTACGGTCACGAATCAACACATCAAGACCCGATGTATAAGCATTTAAAGCAAAACGACCCAAGCGCTGATTATATAATTCACGTTTTTGAATAAATAAAGGATATAGCCCCAAACTAGCATTGTTTAAATAAATATGATCATTGATTTGCGCAACATGCACTTCACGGATTTTGCCTGTGGCAATTGTTTCAGCGGCTTTTAATAAATCCAGGGGAATATTGAGCAATCGCGCTACATAATTAAAGGTCCCCAGAGGAAAAATCCCCATTGGGATATCCGCCCCCATAAGCTGTGTTGCAACAGCATTTAAGGTTCCATCTCCACCCGCTGCAACCACAACCCCAGCTTCACTCCCCTGTTGATGCCGTAAAATAATTTTTTTCATCACATCATTAAAATTTGCTTCTGCACTAATTTCAAAAGCTTGAATTTCATAGCCATAAGCTGTTAGACACGTCATAAGCTTTTCATAAACTTCATCTTTATTCGCAGCGTGAAATCCTGACTTTTCATTATAAATAAGCGACAATGGCTTTAAAGGTGGTGACATTTTATATACTTTTTTGAAGCAATTACTCTAATCTCGTCCAATTTATCGGCAATTAAAAGCACGTTTATGTAAAATTCGAATTACCAGCATTTATTTAATCAATAATAACTCTCATAATAAAAATAATACCAAGTTACTGTTTTTAATACATATAACAAAAATAAATAATACCCATAAAAATAAAAAATACTAACAACAAGAAAATATAAATATAATAAGCTATTGTTTTTATAAGACTTTAGTTGAATTAAACATAATCTTCCACCCTATTTTAATCCGTCTTTAGTCTTATTTTTTTTTCCATTTTATGCTTTAATACAGCCACTTTTTTTTATATTTTCATTCAGGCAATGTATCCCATTGCTTGGATTGTACTTTGTACATTCAAATATGTACACATTTGAGATAGGCCTCACCATGACCCAAGTGAACGCACCAGAATTCGTTCGTCACCCTAAGCTTATTGCATGGGTTGAAGACATTGCAAAATTAACGAAGCCAGCGAAAATTGAATGGTGTGACGGTAGCGCAGAAGAATATCAACGTTATATCGACTTGATGATCGCTAACGGCACTATGCAAGCGCTTAATGCGGAAAAGCATCCTGGTTCTTACTTAGCTAATTCTGATCCTTCTGACGTTGCTCGTGTTGAAGGTCGCACATATATCTGCTCAGAAAAACAAGAAGATGCAGGCGCGACAAACAACTGGGAAGCACCTGCTGAAATGCGTACGCGTTTAAGCGGTTTGTTTGATGGCTCAATGAAAGGTCGTACCTTATATGTTGTTCCTTTCTCTATGGGTCCTTTAGGTAGTCATATTGCACATATCGGTATCGAATTAACTGACTCTCCTTACGTTGCTGTAAGCATGTCTAAAATGGCTCGTATGGGTAAAGCTGTTTATGACGTTCTAGGTACTGACGGCGAATACGTTCCTTGCGTGCACACTGTGGGTGCTCCGCTAGAACAAGGTCAAAAAGACGTTGCATGGCCTTGCAACCCTGAAAAATACATCGTGCATTACCCAGAAACCCGTGAAATCTGGTCTTACGGTTCTGGTTACGGCGGCAACGCATTATTGGGTAAAAAATGCCTCGCTTTACGTATTGCATCTTCAATGGGTCGTCAACAAGGCTGGTTAGCTGAACACATGCTGATCCTTGGTGTGACTAATCCACAAGGTGAAAAACACTACATCGCAGCTGCATTCCCTTCTGCTTGTGGTAAAACCAACTTTGCAATGTTGATTCCACCAGCAGGCTACGAAGGCTGGAAAATTGAAACTGTAGGTGACGATATTGCCTGGATCAAACCAGGTGAAGACGGTCGCTTATATGCAATCAACCCTGAAGCTGGTTTCTTCGGTGTAGCGCCTGGTACAAATACCAAGACCAACCCGAACTGTATGGCTACGCTAAACAGAGACGTAATTTATACCAACGTTGCTGTGACTGATAACGGCGAAGTTTGGTGGGAAGGTCTGACTAAAGAAGCGCCTGCCAACCTGACCAACTGGAAAGGCCAACCACACGTTGCTGGTGAAAAAGCTGCTCATCCAAATGCACGTTTCACCGTTGCTGCGGGTCAATGCCCTTCTATTGACGCTGACTGGGAAAATCCAGCTGGCGTGCCAATCTCTGCGTTCATCTTCGGTGGTCGCCGTGCAGATACAGTGCCTTTAGTTTCTGAAGCTTTCGACTGGGTGGATGGCGTTTATAAAGCGGCAACTATGGGTTCTGAAACTACTGCTGCTGCTGTTGGTCAACAAGGCGTTGTTCGTCGCGATCCATTTGCGATGCTTCCATTTGCTGGTTACAACATGGCTGACTACTTCTCTCACTGGTTAGAATTGGGTGAAGAAGTTGGTGCTAAAGCTGCAGCTGCTGGCAACAAGCTTCCTAAAATCTTTAACGTAAACTGGTTCCGTCGTGATGCTGAAGGCAACTTCGTATGGCCTGGTTTCGGTCAAAACATGCGTGTTCTTGAGTGGATGATTGATCGTTGTGAAGGCCGCGCTGAAGCGACTGAAACTCCAATCGGCTTGGTTCCTACTTATGAACAATTGAACTGGACAGGTATCGACTTCTCTAAAGAGCAATTCGAAACTGTTACAGCACAAGACAAAGATCAATGGATCAAAGAGCTGGAAAGCCACACTGAATTGTTCACTAAATTGGGTGAACGTTTACCAGCTGCACTTAAAGCACGTCAAAACGAGCTTTTAGAAGCTGTTAAAAAATCTGCTTAATTTTTTGAATTAATTGATAAAAGGTCACTTCGGTGGCCTTTTTTTACGCTAATATAAGCCCGCAAATAACTCCATAACAATAAAAGAAGAAAATCTCATGTTAAAAGCATTCACACTTACAGCTTGCTTACTCGGTTTATCTGGCCTAACCATGGCTCAAGAGACTACAGAACAATCTGCTCTTCACATCTGTGCCATCAAAGGCACGCCTGACTCAAGCCAATTTCAAGTCAAAAAACGCATTAAAGTTGCCAAAGGTACTTATGGTAGCGTAGAAGAGTTATATTCACGCTTTGCAGAACGTGCACATCAGGTAGGCGGTAACGTGGTAATTAATTACAATGCCAGCCAACGATTTGGTTTCTGGCCTTGGCGCATGGTACGTCCAGTAATTTTGGGTACTGCAGTTAAATGGAATACGCCTGTGAACTGTACAGCAATGGGCGGCATCGAAATTTAAACAGAAAATTAAATAAAAATTTAATTGAAGATCAACACTGCAATTGGATTGAAATAAAAGGCCGCTTAGACGGTCTTTTATTTCATGTTTAAAAATTTAAGCGGCAGTATCCTGCGATCTTTTAAGATGCAATTTTAAAAGATATTGCTCTAATAACTGAATCTCGTCATGCGTAAATTGAAAACCCAGTTTACTTCTACGCCATAAAATATCTTGACTAATTCTTGCCCACTCTTGATCTACAAGATAGTCCACTTCTTTGGCAAATAAACCATGTCCAAAGTCTTCACCCAGTTCATCCGTCTTGGTAATCCCCTTTAAAAATTTCCATACCCGTGAACCATAGGCATGTGCCCAGCGCGAAGCCAATTGAAATGTTACATCCTCAATATTCTGCATGATTTCCTGAATTAAGCACTCAACCGAAACCAGATTCTCTGCTCCTGGCAATAAGGCTTTTTCAGTCCAAGGCTTGCTCAGTTTGGGAAAGAAAGGTTGCAAATGCGCAATTGCGGATTCTGCCAGCTTTCTATAGGTCGTCAGCTTTCCCCCAAATACCGAAAGCAACGGTGCATCATTTTGCTGCTCCCGAGATACGGCCAAAGTATAGTCACGGGTGATTGCTGATGGATTATCAGACTCATCGTCACATAAAGACCGGACCCCTGAATAGGTCCACAAAATATCTTCTGAACCTAACTGATGCTTAAAATAATCGTTATAAACATCCAGCAAATAATCAATTTCTGGCTGGGTAATCTCAACCCGATCTAAATTGCCTTGGTACTCATGATCTGTGGTCCCAATCAAGGTATATTGATCCAGATAAGGAATCGCAAAAACAATCCGCTGATCATCATTTTGCAGAATAAAAGCCTTATTCCCTTCATATATTCTCGGCACGACAATATGGCTACCTTGAACAAGTCGAAGCCCATACGGTGATTTTTGTTTTAAGTTCTGCTGAATAAATTGTGCGACCCACGGCCCTGCCGCATTTACCAGTGCTTTAGCTTGAACTTGGTAAGTATCTTGTGCATTTTCCAGTTGAATCACCCACAATCCATTTTCACGGTATGCAGATATACACCGTGTTTCAGTAACAATACGCGCACCCAGCTCAGAGGCGTGCATCGCATTCAAAACCACCAAACGCGCATCATCTACAGCACAATCCGAATATTCAAAACCCTGGGTCACTTCCTCTTTTAAAGGGCTGGTTGCTGCATCAAAGGTAATATGCTTTGACCGGGCTAATTTTTCTCGTTTACCCAAATGATCATAAACAAATAATCCGGTCCGAATCAGCCATGCAGGACGCAAATGCGGCTGATGTGGCATGACAAACCGTAAGGGACGAATAATGTGCGGGGCTTTAGCTAACAAAACTTCGCGTTCAACCAGCGCTTCATGAACTAAACGAAATTCCTTATACTCAAGATAACGCAAACCGCCATGAATAAGCTTACTGCTCGCAGAGGAAGTGTGGCTGGCTAGATCATCCTTTTCACATAAAAATACAGATAATCCTCGCCCCACAGCATCGACCGCAATACCCACACCATTGATACCTCCACCCACCACAACCACATCATAGACCGGATGATTCACTTGCATGACCACCTCCTCTAATCTTATAAAACAGCTGACTTAAATTTGTTGTTCTAGGCAACTTAACACCATTTAAAATGAAATGACACTTAGAAATCAGGGGTGAGTAGGATGAATATAAAATAACAACCGGGGGTATAAACATAAAAATAAACTTAAGATTCAAGTCATCAATCCAACTATTAATCCAATTACTTCACTTTCAATTATTTAAATTTTGCACACTTTTCATACAAAACTAAAAACTCCTACGCTTATACCGTTAAAACAATAGGTCTAACATTTATCAACAATAACAAAATGGACTTGCACATATGATTGAACAAAATACGCCTCAAGTAACTCTGGATACCAAAACGAGGGTCAAATCCATTTTAGGTGGTTCAGCAGGTAATCTGGTGGAATGGTATGACTGGTATGTCTATGCCGCCTTTACCTTATATTTTGCTCACGCCTTCTTTCCCGCAGGCAGTCAAACTGCACAATTACTTCAAGCTGCCGCAATTTTTGCGGTCGGCTTTTTAATGCGTCCGATTGGTGCCTGGATCATGGGGATTTACTCGGATAAAAAAGGACGAAAATCAGGTCTTACTCTTTCTGTAACGCTCATGTGTATTGGTTCCCTCATGATTGCGGTCTCCCCTACCCATGATCAAATCGGGATATTTGCACCCATTATTTTAGTGGTTGCCCGACTCATTCAGGGCTTAAGCGTGGGTGGAGAATATGGTGCCAGTGCCACCTATTTAAGTGAAATGGCAGAAAGAAACCGACGTGGTTTTTTTTCAAGTTTTCAGTATGTAACTTTAATTGCCGGTCAGCTTACCGCACTATGCGTACTACTAATTTTGCAATTTTTACTGACTGAAGAACAACTACATGATTGGGGGTGGCGCATTCCATTCTTTATCGGGGCGTGTTTAGCGATTGTCGTGTTTTATATTCGTCGTGGACTGCTCGAAACCCAATCTTTTAAAAATGCACAACAAGATAAAACCCAGCCTCAATCGAGTATGTTTGCGCTATTTAAGCATTACCCCAAACAGGCATTTACGGTGTTATTTTTAACCGCTGGCGGTACGGTGGCCTTCTATACCTACACCACTTATCTGCAAAAATATCTGGTCAATACTTCTGGGTTTAGCAAGCCTGAAGCCACGCAAATCACCACATTGGCCCTGTTTCTTTTCATGTGTTTACAACCCTTTGCAGGTGCTTTGTCGGATAGAATTGGACGCAAACCGCTGATGATTTCCTTTGGGGTACTCGGTGTCTTATTTACCTATTTCCTGTTTGATAAATTAGGCCAAACCCAAGACTACTGGTCTGCATTCTGGATCTGTTTAGCCGGATTAGTGATTGTTACAGGCTATACCTCTATTAATGCTGTAGTGAAAGCCGAACTATTTCCTGCACATATCCGTGCATTAGGGGTTGCGCTTCCCTATGCCTTGGCCAATACGCTCTTTGGCGGAACAGCAGAATTTTTTGCACTCAGCTTTAAAGAAGCAGGACATGAGTCTTGGTACTTTATTTATGTCACTATTTTAATTTTTATCTCATTGATTGTTTATATCTTTATGAAAGATACAAAACACTATTCAGAAATTAAAGAACATTAATCTAAAGTCACTTTTAAAAGCCTTTCTACTACAAAAAGGCTTTTTTGTTTTTCTATTTAATTTATTAAAAATAATAAATTAAATGAATTAAATAGTCGAAACAACCCAGCATCTAGCCTAAAAGTCGAATAAACATGTCAAAACGTGGGCGTAGTACGTACTTATAAAAAATTCATTTCTATATCCCACACCAAAATATATTTTTTTAATTTTTTTTCGTCTCGCACAATTTTAACAGGATGTGTTTTTGCCTACATGGTTTGGAAAAATGTTGTGACAGGCTCATCTTCACAGGTTGCAGCACCACAACTTGATGATGGTACAGCAGAACTTGTTGCGCTGAGCTTTAAAATGCAGGGCAGAAAAACTACTTTTTTACTCCATTAGCTTCATGACTGGCTTGTCTCTCATTACCTATGTATTTATCAAAGACACCAAAAAATACAACATGCTTACCAATGACTAAGCCCATTATACTGAGTTAAATAGTTATTTTAAAAAGCGTTCTAAATTGTCACAATTGGAAAGCTTTTTTATTGGATATACGGCTTGATCACATCGTTAAAAAAGCAGGCTTATGGCATACTGAATACAATAATAACGCTGGGAACTTTTAAAGATGAACAATACCTATAAATTACTTGGCTTAGGTTTTATAACGCTTGGACTTACTGCCTGTCAAAGTACACCGAGTGAATACAATGGAAATGTTGGTTATCAGATTGAAAGCCAGTCATCCAACTCAGCAACTCTGGCTTATACTTTAGCAGGTCGTCAAAACCAACAAGTGGACGAAAGAAAATTACAACGTGCTTGTCAAAAAGTATTGGGTTCAGACAAACAGTATAAACTTGATATTCTAAGCATTAGTGAAATTGCTAATCCAGTTATACAAACGCCACAATTTAGTCGTCAACTCGGCCAAAGTCGCACCAGTGTGAGCTTAAGCAATACCCCTGACCTACACAACACGGAAGATCTGGCGACTCGCGAAGCTCTAGAAGCCCGTCCAACCACTTTAAGCGTAGTTCGTTATACTTGCTCTTAATTGCTTTAAATGAAGGGTTAAATAAAAAGACGTTATTTACAGCGTCTTATAAAAACTGACATTTCTAAATTCTTTAGATTCATCCAAGTCTGGCCAAGTCGTGGCACTTCGTTCATCTAATTTTTGATATTTTGGATGACTGAAATTTTTCACTCGACTGTCTGCAACCCACACCTCAGATGAAAATTTTAAAAACTCATCCAGGAAAAAACGATTGCACTGGTCATATAAAACATCCGCTGCAAGCAGCACATCAACCTGTTCTGCTTTATACAAATCATCCAGATATTCAAGCTCTACTTCATTTAACTCAGCATTGGCGCGACAGGCATCCAAGCTGACTTTATCGATATCACAACAGATCACGCGTTTAGCCCCTGCCATTTTCGCTGCAATCGCGACCACACCCGATCCTGCACCAAAGTCGAGTACGACCTTGTCTTTGACCTGATGCGGCTCTGCAAGCAGCCACTGTGCCATCGCAAGCCCAGATGCCCAACAGAAAATCCAGTACGGTGTATCGTTCCAGATGCGACGAATAACTTCATCATCTAGACGATCGGTTGGAAATACAGGTGGAATCAGCCAAAGTGAAATAGGTGTTTCAGGCAATTGCTGCACCAGCAGCTCACAACCAGGAATCACATCATGCAAAGCTTGAAGAAGATGCTCAGGCGCTTTAGGAAATTGAAAAGTACAGCTCATTAGACTTTTTATTCGTTTTAAAATTGAGATATGAAGAAATACAATCTTCTAAAATGAGTCTTAAATCATAATGAAAACTCCCTCTCCTTTAAAAGGAGAGGGTTAGGGAGAGGATCATTTTTAAAAGCCCCCTCATCCTAACCTTCTCCCTGAGGGAGAAGGAACATCCATATGAATCAACCTAAAGCTTTTTCAGCAGCTTCAACAGTTTGACGAATCAAAGTGGTAATGGTCATTGGACCTACACCACCTGGAACTGGGGTATAAGCAGAAGCAACGTCTTCAATGCCCCCCAATTGAATATCACCCACACCGCCACCATCACGTGGATGAAAACCGGCATCAACAACCACGGCACCTTGTTTAATCCAGTCTTTTTGGATCAATTCAGCTTTACCTACCGCACCCACAATAATGTCCGCTTGTTTAACAAAGTCAGCTAAGTTTTGCGTGCGTGAATGACAGATTGTTACTGTTGCATTTGCTTCAAGAAGCATTGCAGCCATTGGTTTGCCCAAAATTGCAGAACGCCCCACAACAACTGCATGTTTACCCGCGATTTCGATATTGTTTTCTTTAAGAATGGTCATGATGCCTGCAGGAGTAGCGGAACCATAAGCTACTTCACCCATTGCCATACGGCCAAAGCCAAGGCAAGTGACACCGTCAACATCTTTAGCAAGAGAAATTGCATCAAAACATGCACGTTCATCAATTTGTTCGGGTACCGGGTGTTGCAACAAAATACCGTGAACATCTGGATTGGCATTTAATTTTTCAATTTCAGCCAGCAACTGTTCAGTCGTGGTTTCTTTGCCTAATTCAACTTTTAACGAATCCATACCGACACGGCGGCAAGCATTGCCTTTCATCCGTACATAAGTTGCAGATGCACCATCGTCACCTACCAAAATAGTCGCAAGAATAGGGGTACGATTTGTTTTCGCTTTTAACGCTTCAACGCGAGTTAACAAGTCAGCTTCAATTTGCTTCGCCAATGCACGACCATCTAAAACTAATGCCACGGCACATCTCCAAGTGTTGATATGAATCAATTTTGCAAATAATACATGATTATTTAGCCAATTTTATTCTATATGCCGTTTTTATGTGCATATACACTATTTATAGTATTGTTTTTTTTTCAAAGATTGCTAATATGTGCATCACCAAGAGATGGCGGGGTGGCAGAGTGGTCATGCAGCGGACTGCAACTCCGTGTACGCCGGTTCGATTCCGACCTCCGCCTCCAATCTTGTAAAATGCCCGAGTGGTGAAATCGGTAGACACAGGGGATTTAAAATCCCCCGCCCACAAAGCGTGCCAGTTCGAGTCTGGCCTCGGGCACCATTTTAATACTTCTTAAAATGGTGCAATAAAAAACCCAGCTTAATGCTGGTTTTTTTATGTCTGGAATTTCTTCCAGACTTCTTGCTATTTCATTTTTGCAGTTATTTATTACTGAGCTTCTTTCAAATAGCCTTGCAAGCTATCATCCAGCTCTTGCTGTAAATGTTTAGGTTTAACAATTTTCAGATAAGGAATCCAGTAACGTACCAATGGATTCAACTGTTTCTGATGCCGAATATGACAGCTAATGAGTAATCCCCCTGTTTCCGATTCATCTAAAATCGTCTGTTCGGGAAAAATTCTGCGTTGCTTAAAATAAATTGCGACATCGGGATGTACAGATAAAATCACTTCCTGTTTTTCGTGCTGAAACCAGATGCCATCTTCATCTATTAATTGCTGCAGAACAGCCTGATCGTGTTCAAACTGTGAAAGCCGATTGCTACAGATAATTTTCTCAATACGGCCCAGACGGTAAACACGCAGCTCTAGCTTGCGTACAGCTGCCAAATACCAGTTACCCATGTGATGAATCAACCGATACGGTTTTACAATCCGAATTTGACCTCTGTAAAACAACGCGATTTGCTGTCTTTTTTGAATACTGCCCGTCAGCGCCTTAAAGTGTTCGGCATACTGCGTCGCATCTTCAAAGTTGTAGCCTTTGGCAGAAAAGACCAGATTGGCACGATTATCAAATAACTCTCTTAAAAACGAGATATCCAAAGACGGATAAAGGTCATTAATTCCCGACAATTGTGCAAAATTTTTAATATCCTGTAACTTGAAACGCCCGAGATAAGAAGACTCGAGATAGAATTTTTTTGTTTTCGCCTCCTGCATTAAAGGAAGATAGGAATTTAGTCGATCAAAATCACGCTCAATAGTCCGATTACTGACCTGAAACTCACGCGCCAGCTCTTGTACGCTTAACTGATGCCCTACATTTAATTTAGTTAAAATACATGCCAACCGTTCCGCAAGGCGCTCATGCGTTGAAGGATTAACCTTCATAAATCCCCTCTTTGTGCTTTTACAGCACAGTGCATAAAATGCTCAAAACTTTTAAATTATGAAAAAATTATACAGACTAACAAAACCAAAGTTTCAAATATTTAATTCTACTTAAGGCTAATAGAGAGTGATTGTAACTCACGATTTAACGCGAAGTGCGGGATGATTTTTTATAACTTTTAAGATTAAGGCGTTCTACATAGCGTTCTAAATGAAGCATGGCTTGATAAAGCTTATGCAGATCAGAACGTAGCACCTGATTACGAATAATGGCTTTATGTAGGCGTTTTAAGGCACGAAAGCTGTGGGCATGGGTATATGGAGCTGACAATATTTTCATCATACATTCCCTCTGTTGCGTGATTTTTCAATTAAAACCAAATGATTTGGTCAGATTTAACTTAAGTGCCAATTTACTCTCTTGTTTTGACAGGTTGTGTCAAATGCTTGGCACCTTTTACCATTTTTTAAAACTTATTTACTGTTTTTAATCACTTAATTTAAATTATTTATCTTATTTCATGCAAAAGAAAAGCCAACATCTGTTGGCTTTTCTTTATTCAAAGATGGAATAGTTAGATGATTTCCACCACAATCTTTCCAACATGCTCACCAGTATCCATAGCGGCATGTGCTTCTTGAATCTGGTCAAACTTAAATGTCTTATAGATCATTGGCAGACATTCACCTTTTGTCCATAAGGGTGCAACGGTTTCTTGCAAGCCTTGAGCGATCTCCGCTTTTTCAGCTGTGGTACGTGCACGCATGGTTGAGCCGGTAATGGTCAGACGTTTCATCATGATTTGACCAAGTTTCACGTCTTTGGCTTTTGCACCACCCAAGAAGGCGATATAGACCAAACGACCATCACGACGTAATAAATTCAGGTTACGTTCCAAGTATGGTGCACCAACCATATCCAAAATAACGTCTACACCGCCATTGTCGGTTTTCTCATTAATGACCTGTTCAAAGTCTTGAGTCTTGTAGTTAATGGCTGTGGTTAAATCTGAAATGGCAGCAACTTTTTTATCAGTACCCACAGTTGCAAAAGTTTTGATACCAAGTGATTTGCACAACATTAATGCCGTCGTACCAATCCCGCTTGCACCACCATGAACCAGTACCGTTTCCCCTGCTTTGGCTTTACCCATCTGGAACACGTTAGCCCACACGGTAAAGAAGGTTTCAGGAATGGCTGCCGCTTGAGTAAAGCTTACGCCTTCAGGAATGGTCAATGTTTGGCTTTCAGGTACAACGCAATATTCTGCATAACCGCCGCCGTTGGTTAAGCTACACACCTTGTCACCCACTTTAAATTTAGTGACATCGCTACCTATCGATTCAACAATACCTGCCACTTCCAAACCTGGTACAGGTGTTACGCCTTTAGGCATTGGATACAAGCCTTGGCGTTGCAAGATGTCTGGGCGGTTAATGCCAAAAGCATGCACTTTGACTAATACTTCATCTGCTTGTGCTGTGGGTACAGCAACAGTTTCATAGGCAAGTTTATCCACCCCGCCCGGTTCTGTGATGATGACTTGCTGCATGTTAGCTTGTGACATGATTTCTTCCTGATCTATTCAATACTTTTCGAATTTTATGTATTTGAACATAAACATACACAGGAATGAATAACAATGGACTTATGTATAATCAAAGTACTATTCAGCAAATTGATATTAAATTTGATATGAATGAGATGGTAATACCCCCGTTTTTAATTGAGTTAATAGGTAGAAAATCCAAAGCCCTTATCATTGTTTAAAATTGGGTGGCCTACCATCAACTGACATATGAGGTCGTTCATGATTATAAAAGTGCTGCCATAAGGTTGTACAGT
The DNA here is from genome assembly GCF_045628685.1 of Acinetobacter sp. Classification (GTDB taxonomy): domain Bacteria; phylum Pseudomonadota; class Gammaproteobacteria; order Pseudomonadales; family Moraxellaceae; genus Acinetobacter. The sequence goes on along the minus strand of NZ_JAZQPV010000127.1, from coordinate 1 downwards.
C
>NZ_JAZQPV010000126.1:0-66675 GCF_045628685.1 Acinetobacter sp. | reverse complement strand
TGTAGCCCGTTCACAAGGGGAAAGATAAGAAATGGGAGAATAAAAAGAACTAACCAAAGATAGGCATATGATCTTTTTGTAGAGGAAATAAGAGGGATTAAAGAGGAGTTTTCTGTATTATTTTCTGATGTAAGTCTGTTTTTTGGTGCGAAAAACAATCCTAGCAATGCTGCGATAAAAATCACCATGATTTGATTCATAGGCAGTGAAACACTGTAAATAAACAGGGCAGAACAGAGCATTAAAATATATTGCCAGAGTTGGGTACAAAAGCTCCGCAGCATTTGCCAGAAAGCCCATGTCACCACCGCCAAGACAATCAGTTGAATGCTATGAAAAAACGCAGAAGAAAACAGAGGAAAAAATTGTTGACCTAATATTGCTACTGTAGTCATCAATATTGCGGAAGGTAAGGTAAAACCCAGCCATGCAACTACTGCACCTCCATAGCCTTTTTTCACATAGCCAATCGCCAGGCCGACTTGACTGCTGGTCGGTCCAGGTAGAATTTGTGCCAATGCAACCAATTGAGCATATTGCTGGTCATTTATCCAATTTAATTGTTTTACAAAAGTTTGATGAAAAAAGATCAAATGTGCAGCTGGCCCCCCAAATGCTACACAACCTAATTTTAAAAAAATTAGAAAAATAGTGCGATAATGAAGAGAAGGCATTGGCAAATTCACTAGGGTCAATTTTAAAGAAAGTCTAATATTTTTCGATGGCAGTTTAACGAAATACTACAATGTGAAAAACATAAAGTTCTTAAACTGTACGACTTTTAAAAGATAAGTTTATTCATCTTTAGGTGGTTCATGATAAATATCAAATATGGTTGTATTGCTTTAACTATAGTCAGTGTAGTGGGATGTCAAACCGTTCCTCACTCCAAGCTTACTGTGGGTTCAGCAGGCTTATCTGAATCTCCAAGTGTAGATGCACAAGTACATGCCGACCGTATTGACTTTAAAAAATTAAAAAAACAGGAAAATCGTCCAATTGTAGCCTTGGTACTGGGCAGTGGTGGTGCGCGGGGCTATGCGCATATTGGTGTCATTCAGGTATTGGAACAACAAGGTATTCATCCTGATTTTATTGTCGGCACCAGTGCCGGAAGTATTGTGGGGTCAATTTATGCCAGTGGCAAAACCGCGAACGAATTGCGGGATATTGCGTTAAATATGAAAGCTCATGATGTGCGTGATATAAAACTGGATATAAAAGGGTTTTTTGACGGCAAAAAAGTTGAAAATTACGTCAATCAGCAAGTCAATAATACACCCTTGGAATTGCTTAAAACTCCAATGTATGTGGTGGCAACAGAATTAAAAGAAGGCAAAAAAGTCGTCTTTAATTATGGCAACACCGGGCAAGCGGTGCGTGCTTCCGTGTCTATTCCAAGTATGTTTGTGCCTACTAAAATCGGTGAAGATGAATATGTCGATGGTGGCCTGGTCAGTCCTGTCCCTGTCAATGTAGCGCGTGATTTGGGCGCAGATATTATTATTGCAGTCGATATTCTGGCTCAACCGATACATACCGAAACCAACAATGTTTGGGGTCTGTTTAACCAAAATATTAATATTATGCAGAATCATTTGGCTAGAGAAGAACTGAAACATGCAGATATTGTGATTCAGCCTGATTTAAGAGAAAAAGCCCATATTTTTGATGTCAAAGGTCGTGAAATGACCATACGAGCAGGTAAAAAAGCAGCACAAAATCAATTAAATGCTATTTTAACTGTATTTAATCAAAAGCACTATTCATACATAAATAAAATTCAGCAACTGAGCGCGCAGGATTAATTACGGTTATAAAGAAATTGAAATGATAACAATGAAAAAATGAATCAAGAACAAGATATTAATTTTTGTTTAATAACGTCTTGTTCCTATTTCAATAGTGTCCCATAGATTTTTATTTTGATTGATAAGTAAGCAAGTTGAGCGTGATTCTATTGTAAAGATAAATTAATTAATTGATATTTCTGAATAAAATCAACTAAGTGACTAAAAGTTTTATATTATATTATTTTTGTATTAATGTGTTTTTCTTCAATGATTTAAGTTTACCAGTAGTTTAAAACACAATAAACTTGATTGTACTAAAGTCGATATGAAAAACATATTTCTGTAAGGACAGTTAAATGAATAACAGCAGTATGAATATAGAAAAAATTAATATTGGGCATAAAGTCAAAATGGCCACTATGGAACATTTGGTTTTTACCGTAATTGAAGAAAATGCAGATGGTACATTTAGTATTGAAACCCAGCTAGATCCGCAGAATGTGCTCAGTTACGGCAATATTTCCAAAGAGATGTTACGTAGAATCGTTTCTTAATCTTATTGATTCGGCTGTTTTTATTTTTGAGCAGTTGAATAGTTAAAAAAATATTTGCAAATGGATTTGCATTAAGTTTGGATCAGAATAACAATAGATCTCTTTCATAAATCAAAAAATGATCTTCTTTTGGTTGATATTTGTACTCCAGTTTTTTTGGCATTCGTGCATCATCTGCGGATGAAATACATCGATTCAAACAGGCTTTCTGATCCTCAGTTCAAGCGATACACCGGCATCTCATGGTCAACCTTCTATTTAATGGTGGGGCAATTGAAAATGCATGTCCCTGCCAAGGGCAGACCGGCCAAGTTAAGCCTTGAGGATCAAGGTTCTGCTTTGTCTGAGCTATTGGCGGGAATACCGAACCTTATTTCACGTTGCGACGAGTTACGGTGTTTCAGAACCCACAGCCTCAAGAATTGTCCGTCATGTTGAAAACTGTCTGATTCGGTCCAATCTTTTTAATTTACCCAAAGACTTACCCGAAGGTGAAGGCATAGACTGGAATGTTGTGATCGTGGCTGCCACAGAAATCCCAATACAAAGGCCTAAAAAACAGAAGAAAAGCTATAGTGGCAAGAAAAAGACCCATACCTTCAAAGTACAGGCCATGATTCACCATAAAACTCAGCAAATTCTGAGTTTATGGAGCAGTCGCGGTGCAGTGCGTGATCGAGTTATTCAAAATAAACCTGCATCTTGTTCCATCAGGAGTTTTTATCCTTGCAGATAAAGGCGATCAGGGGATTTATACTTTGTATCCCCCATAGCCTGGTGCCATTAAAAGCCAAAAGACGCTGTAAACTGGATCCTGAACTCAAAAATCTATAATCAGGAGATCAATAAAAGAAGAATCGGGATTGAGCATGTCTTTGGCAGCCTGAAAACCTTCAAGATCCTTGCCGAACGTTATCGAAATAGAGGCAAAAGACTCGGTTTGAGATTTAATTTAATCGCTGGAATCTATAACTTGGAGCTGATTAAAAAATGATTTATGAAAGAAGTCTAATAAATATTAAAAAGAATAAATACTGAATTAAAGTGAATACAATTAATTTCGGCTTAGAAAATCTTCACATTAAATAAATATAATAAAAGATTAGGCAGTATTTTATTCTTGGAAATCTATATAAGCTGGGTTTTAAATTTTTATTATATATTTTAGTAGTGATTTGAATAAAGTTGTTACATTTGACTATGAAATTATGCGACTAATAGATTATTGGAAAAAGAACATAAAATAAAAAAATAAGTCACATATTTGATATAAAATAAGGAATAAAATACGCTTTTTTGTAAATTATGTAAATTTATTGCATTTTTATGTAATATTATAATAAATAAAAAAACATATATAAATTAAACACTTATCTTTTTATTAATATTTTTTAGAAATATTTAGTTTTTTTTTGAAACGATTGGAGCTAAATTTAAATTGTAAATTGATGTTTATAAATATAAATTTTAATAAAAATAGTATTTTAGCTAATAGTTGAATTGGAAACTATAATATAAATAAATATAGTGAATAATAAAATTTTTAAAATTTTTATATCAATCGTAATAATATGAGTGGGCGATTACGGGATCCTACTCATAATAAAAAGAGTTACAAACGTAATTGTTAATATAATTAAATAAATATATACATTCTTTTAAAAAAAAGAGATGGAGAAAGTCATGAATAAAAAAATACAAACCGCATTAGCCGCATTAGCTTTTGGTGTGTGTGCAACAAGTGTTTATGCAGGACCACCAGAACGTGGAGGTGGTCCACATAAACCAGGAAAAACTTCTTGTGGCAATGAGTGTAAAGGCAAGATTGATATTGTATTAGAAGTTCCAAAGCATTGTGATTTTAGTATTGCAGACTCAAGTCTTGCCCTTACAGCACAGAATAATTATACGGCTTCTACAACCTTTGATGTAAGTACCAATGCTGATTATAGTTTGACGATTACACCACCAGGAACATTGGTCAACGGCGCTCGTTCTGTGCCCGTAAGTGTGCAGACTACTCGAGGTGGTGCTACCTACGCTAGTGGTTCGACAGTAAATTGGGATGGAAGAGCACATACGTATGGGGTTCGAGCTCAAGCCTCAAACATTGGTGTCGGAACATATGCCGGTACTTATAGGGGAACTTATGGTGTAGAAGTTAAATTCTAAATTAAAAGTATTCTCTATTTCAAAAAAAGATCCGGTAGGAGATGCATTTTTGGCATCTCCTATTTTTAGCCGTTAGAGCAGAAAAATAATTTATATATTTGGGGCAAATAATGATGAAAAAAATAATGGGTTTTTGGGGCTTGTTTTTGTTAAGTCTTTCCGTATCTGCAGGAATAAAATTTAACCCCATACAATTATTTATTCAGGATTCTACTCGTCAAAGAAGTACCACAGTCAGTATTGAAAGCACAGGATTAGCGAAATCACGGATATTTGAAATTTCTGCAGCAAAATGGAAACAAAATCAAAAAGGTGAAGATATTTTAGAAGAAGATAAAACACTTTTATTTAATCCTAAAACTTTTGAATTAAAACCAGAAAGTAAGCAAATTGTACGTATTGGATTTAGTCAGCCATTAACAAATATGAATCAAGAGCAAACATGGCGTATTATTTTTAAAGAAGTCACACCGGTAGAGGATGATTCCTCAATTAATTTTTTATTTAATTTTTCTTTACCCTTATTTGCGGGAAAACAAGCTACTCCCAAGCTAGATCTAAAATTAGAAAAATTAGACAATCAGGCTTATTTAAATATTGATAATTTAGCCAAGTCGCATATAAAAATTGTTGAAATCCTTGTAACAGATAATAAAGATAAAGAAATTTTAAAAAAGAAATTAGGTCAGTATGTTCTAGGGGGAAATCAGATCAAGCTAGAGCTCGGTGAAATTACAAATAATAATGAGTTAAAAATTAAAATTAAAACAGATAAGGATGAGAAGTATTTGGAATACTCAGTAAAAGGATAGGGGAGTGCTATGAAGGCCACTAAAATTCTTACAATGATCGTTTGTAGTATAGGTTTTACTCATGTAAATGCAGCTATTAATCAGCAATTAAATCAACAACAAGAAATGGAGATGGTCATTGTAAATATCTGGATCAATGGCCTTGATTATAAAGCGGAAGCAGTTACTTTTTCGAGAGATGGGGGAAAGTTTATTGAATGTCAGGCCTTAAAAAATGTGGGTATACGTATTGAGAAATTGAGTAGAGATACCATTAAAAAAGATTTTTGTTTATTGACTTCATCTTCAATAAAATTTGAAGATGATCAGGCTTTACAAGCAATAAAAATAAATTTTCCATCAGATTACTTTGAAGATACTCAATATGGTTTGAGCACCATTATTCCTCCAGAAAAAGCAAATTTTGGCGGTTTTTTGAATTATAGTCTTTTTTATAGTAAGGATAATTATGAGCAGGACTTTAATACGTTTTCTGAACTAGGCATATTTAAAGATTATTGGTTATTAAAAAATTCTTTTTTATATAGAAATAGTCCAGATGAATTCGAAAAAAAATTGCTTCGAGTAAACAGTACTCTGAATATTGAGTTTCCTGAAAAATTTTTGACATTAACACTAGGAGATACGACCACTCCTTACAATACCTTAAATAACTCATTCCGGTTTGGAGGACTGAGTATTGGAACGAATTATACAGATCGTCCAGATTTTATTTACTGGAATGCACCGACTCTAAAAGGAAGTGCTGCTCTACCTTCTACAGTTGATTTATACCTTAATGGTGTTCAATTGTATAAAAATTCTGTGACACCAGGTAATTACTCGCTGCCTACGGGTGCACTCATTAATCAGGCAGGAAATGCCCAAATTGTTGTGGAAGATATTTTGGGCAATAGAACAGTTCAGAGCTTTCCTATCTTTATCAATAATCAATTACTCAAACCTAAGTTGAGTGAATATAATTTTTCTATAGGTAAACTCAGATATAACTATGATGAGGTTAATGATGATTACCGAGACTTTTTTTCAAAATTATATTTTCGGCGAGGAATTACGTCATCTACTACTTTAGGCGGAGATATTTTATATAGTGAAGATACGAATAATGTCAGTTTATTATGGACTCAAGCATTAAGCAAATTTGTACTTTTAGATACTGCTTTTGCGCTAAGCGATGCTGAAAATGAGCAAGGATATGGTGCTTCTGTATCTCTTAGCCGAGATTTTATGAATTGGTCATTTGGAATGAATAGCCGTTTTTTTTCTAAACAATATAAATATATTAGTGATGAAGAATTTAACTCTAATATAAAAACATCAAATCTAGTTTATTTTAATTTTTATAACCTTAAATATATAGATGGGCTAAATATAAGTTATATCGATCAGACAAATTATACTTCTAATAATACTGATCCTAATAACCGGAAAATTTTTGATATTATTGCAAGAAAAAATTTAACCAATAACTTATATTCCACCTTCGGGTTTTTTAAAGATTTTGGCGATGATGAGGACTATGGGTTTAATATTGCATTTAATTATAATTGGGTCGAAAAAGGACAAATTAATTTAAACCATGATACTGGAAATGATGAAACCCGCTTAAGTTTTAGAAAAACAACGATGACGCAAAATGGTTTTGACTATGTATTAGGTGTTAACCGAACTGATGATGAAATAAATTATAATGCTTATGGTTTATGGAAAACAGGTATTGGTAATTTGCAGATTTCTCATGATGAATATGAAGATAATCGGGTTTCACAAGCCGTGTTTGAGGGTGCACTAGTTTGGTTGGGTAATAAAGCAGCATTAACTAAATATGCAGATAATGCTTTTGCACTTGTTAAAGTTAATAATCATTCAAATTTGGATATTTATAAATCCTCATCGTTGGTTGGTAATACCAATGATAAAGGCTACATGTTTGTACATCATATTATTCCTTATATAAATTATGATATTTCATTTGATCAGAATCAGTTAGCTATGGAAGAAACTTTTGAATATTCTTCTAAAAAACTGGTTGGTTTAGATCAACGGGGATATAAAATTGACTTTCCAGTTTATAAAACAAAACGTTTTGCTATAAATATAAAAGATATCAATGAAAATAATTTATTAGCAGGGTCAGAGGTTCAGGTAGAGGGCCTAGCCACAGAGCCATATTTTATGGGTAGTGATGGAATAGTCTATTTGTATTTATCTAAGCCTGATCGTTACAACCTTGCGGTTAAAACTCAAGGTGGAACTCAATGTCAGTCTCAATTTGTTCTTAACCAGAATCAATTCGAAAATTTAGATCATCAGGTTTTGAGCAGCATATGTAAATAGGAGTTGAAAATGAAAAAAATTATTTTAATAATTTTAGGTGTGTTGACGAGTGAAATGGTGGCTGCTCAGCAATGCTCAATTGATGGCTTTACCAACTCAGAAATGCGGTTATCAAGTTATCAGCGTAGTCAGTCAGCAACTTCATTCAATATTTCATGTGATGCGAGCTACTCAATTTTATTTAATAGCCAAAATTTAATCACATCAAATGGAATGAGTTATCTTTCCAATGGTCAATATAAATTACGTACCAAGTTAAATTTGAGAGGGGCAAATCAAAATTTATGGGGAGTACATCTTAATCAGACTGGAATACAAAGACAAAAATATATTATCTCTGTACAACTTGAAGATAATCCCTTAAATGGGGTGCCTGCAGGAATTTATCGAGATCGAATTTCAGTTGATATTTCATTCTAATATTGATTTGATTATTAAATAGGTTGTACGATTACATAGATTTTTTTACACATCTTAGTCAGAAAAAATAGAGATAAATGTGGATTCAATTTGATAATTTAAGCGGCAGTAAAGGTACATTTAACAATGGTTGTGTGGGGAATGCTTTAATTATTTTTATATCATAATGTATGTCAATAAACGGTCATCTAAAAATCATCAAACTGAAAGAAATAACATCTAAGCTAATTTTAAAATAATGATCTAGGTATTGTATGACAAACGTGTATGCGACGAGTCTGCTCAAACAACTAGGGCATGTCATCATTAAGTCATATCCTGATTGAGCAGGGTAGATCGCTGACAGGAAGTTTTGAGCCAATTTATCATAGTGCGTAGCAATACCTCGATACTGCTTGAGCTTGGCGAAGAAGTTCTCGATCAGATGTCTTGCCTTATAAAGATGTTGGTCATAATCACGCTGATCAATCGCGTTACTTTTGGACGGCATCACGATCTGGCCATGGATCTTATGGATTGGATCAATCACCTTATCCTTGGAATTGTAGACTTTATCCATGAGCCAAGTGTCTGACTTAACGATAAGTCCAGCAGCATATCAGCACCATTTAAGTCATGAGCCTGCCCGGCAGTGAGATAAAATCCTGTTGGGTTGACTAAAACATCAGTACGGGCATGAATTTTGGTACTTAAACCACCTTTACTGCGTCCGATCGCCTGTTCTTTTTTTTCCGGCACTGTGTTGATGAGCACGCACAATGGTGGAGTCCAGCATGGCATATTCATTATCACTTTCATGTGATAGCACTTCAAAAACTTTCTGCCATACGCCTACTTTAGCCCAACGGCTAAAGCGAGTGTGCCACGGCTCTAAAACCCCCAGGCGTTCTGGTGAGTCTCGCCACGGAATACCTGAACGATACCGATATAATACTGCTTCAACAAATAGCCTGTTGTCTTTGGCAGTTACTCCAACAGTACTTGCTCGTCCGGGCAACAGATCTTTAATCTGTTCCCACTGATCACCTCTTAATGCATAGCGTTTAGTCATGAAAAAATAATGAGGGCAGGTTAGATTTTCTCAAGCTAATTGATGACAGGACCTAGATTTTCCAGAAAGTTTTCATTTTATTTTAAATAGAGAAAGCTGGATGTTATATGGGATGAAATCCAGGTTTTAAACGACTTGGTTCGTCCACACCTAAAATAGCGATTGTTACTGAGACTTGTTCTCCAGAAAGTAACGGAGTGGTGCTATCTTTATTATTACTTTGTAAAGGTGTGTAAAAACAAGGTCATGAAATTTTGTTGATTCGACCCGAACTGCAACACGCATGTAGTGAATTTTTACCAAACAAACAAGGTCTGATCAAAGCGCAATCTATTCCTAAGTATTCCAAACCTTTAATTTGGTTGGCCATAATTTTTAAAAGTATCATATGCACTGGAGGAGTTTGTATCAGACCTTGTGCATATTGTTACCGAAGAACCTTTAGGGTTGAGTGTTTTACAAGCTGCAAAAACCAAAAAAATCCCTATTTCAAGTGACTTCCATTTACCTTTTTAAGAATTTAGTTGTTTTTTCGATTTGGCTTTTTTAGTTGAGCCTATCTAGCACTATTTACGTTGGTTTCATAACAACACACAACTGACATGTATTCCCAGTAAAGATACAGAATATATTTTAAGAAAGTTTTGTGTTTTGGTGTTCATTGTCCTTTGGCTATTGGGGGCGTGGTGTAGATGTTGCATGTTTTTCTTCACCGCCTCGTTTGGATGCTTTATGCCCACCATGGAAGGTAACTCCAGAAACCAAGGTAATGTTGTATGTAAGGACGACGATCTCCTGAAAAGGAAATAGAGGTTATGATGAATGCCTATATCGCTATGAAGCGAGTAAATCAGCAAGATGTAAAGCTTGTTATTGTGGGTGAGGGACCAGATCGGAGTTGTCTAGAGAAATTATGCCAAAGTCATGAGGTTATTTTTACTGGAAATTTAACTGGTTTAAATTTTGCTTAAGCCTATGCAAGTGCGAATATTTCTGTATTCGCCCGCCAAGTTGAAACCTTTGGTAATGTGGTGCTTGAGGCTATGACAAGTGGTTTGCCAGTGAGTACGTATGATTATGCCAGTGCGCATTTACATGAAAAAATGGTGAAACGGGCTGGTTAAGTCCTTTAGGTCAAATAAACTGATTCAGTTAATTTATCAATTACCGAATAATCGACAGTTAAAATATATAAGGTGAGAGCCGTGAAAAAGTACTGGATATTGGATGGCAGCATTCGGTACAGCAGTTTGAACAGGCACTATATGGAGTTGCCAGAGAGAGGCAAATGACATCCTGAATTTTAAGCAGTAGCTTAAAGGAGAATCATCATGAAATTAAAAAAAGCAATAATAACGATGCTAGATCTCGATTTGAAAGGGTGTTTGTATTTGAATCATTTTTCCCATTCCCAAACCGTTGCCTATTTTTTTAAAATTATTAGCCGTCTAGGCAATGGTTTGTTTTGGTGCTTGATGTTGGCCAGTCTTTGGGTATTGGAAGATACCTTTTATATTGAGCAATTACTGTATATTTTGATTAGTGGCTCAGTGGGTTCTGCAATTTATAAAATTTTAAAACAAAAAACCACCCGTCCTCGGCCTTATCAGGTGCATCAAGTGGTTCTGTTACAGGAGCCACCGCTTGATCATTTTAGTTTCCCATCTGGACATACCTTACATGCTGTTATGGTAAGTACGGTGTTGGGCTATATTCAACCGATGTTACTACTTTTAATGTTGCCCTTTACGCTTCTGGTGGCCATATCACGTATGGTTTTAGGATTGCATTATCCGACCGATGTGATTGTAGGTGCGTTGATTGGTGTGTTAGTCGCCACGGGTATTATTTTTACCGCGCCATTTTTAAATATCGTGTTATAAAAATGTCTTTTAAGAATCGAAAAACTATCTCTCAATTTTAGGAATTTGTTAAAGTAGGGCATTTATTTAGCGCTTAGGAATACCCATGGGTTTACGTTGGACTGATACCATTGATCTTGCCATTGAACTTTCTGAAGCACATCCAGATGTCGATCCACAATGGATTCGTTTTACAGACTTGCATGCATGGGTGTGTGCATTGCCGGACTTTAAGGATGACCCGGAAAAATCGACTGAAGGTTTGTTGGAAGGGATTCAAATGGCTTGGATTGACGAAGTTCGTTAATCAGTAAATCGAAAAAAGAAACTTTTTACATATCAAAAGCTGATACTTGCTGATTATCTCGGTATAATGCGGCAAAATTTTCTCGTCAAATTGACAATAAGGAGCCAATCATGGCTATCGAACGTACTTTATCTATCGTTAAACCAGACGCAGTTGCTAAAAACCACATTGGTGACATCTTTGCTCGTTTTGAGAAAGCTGGTCTTAAAATTGTTGCAACTAAAATGAAACATTTGACTCAAGCTGAAGCTGAAGGCTTTTACGCTGAACATAAAGAACGTGGTTTCTTCGGTGACTTAGTTGCATTCATGACTTCTGGTCCTGTTGTCGTATCTGTTCTTGAAGGCGAAAACGCTGTTCTTGCTCACCGTGATATTTTAGGCGCAACAAATCCTAAAGAAGCTGCTCCTGGTACTATCCGTGCAGATTTCGCTGTAAGCATCGACGAAAACGCTGCTCACGGCTCTGACTCAGTTGCATCTGCTGATCGTGAAGTTAACTACTTCTTCGCTCAAACTGAGATCTGCCCACGTACTCGTTAATTCGAAGTATTCAAGCCAGATAAGTGTTATTATACTTATCTGGTTTTTTTATTCTTTGAATAATTCTTTGCTCACATATTGAGCTTCTTCTTTCATCTTTAGGCATGGTTTAGGTAATTACACATGAGTACTGAAGTCGTCGCTGTCTCTGCAATTTCAGCTGAACAGCAACCATCTCCATCCACTCCGACACAGCAAAATGCTGTGGAAAAAGTGAACTTACTCGGCATGTCACGTCCGCAACTGGAAAAATTCTTCGAAGATATTGGCGAGAAGAAGTTCCGTGCCGGTCAGGTGATGAAATGGATTCATCAGTTCTTTGTGACTGATTTTGCTGAAATGACTAATATTTCAGGCAAACTTCGTGAAAAACTAGAACAGGTTTGTGAAGTTAAAGCCCCAGAAGTGGTACACCGCAATTATTCTAAAGATGGCACCCGTAAATGGGTGTTCCGTGTTGGTGAAGGTGAAGGTTCACTGGTAGAAACCGTGCTGATTCCCGCAGAAGACAAAACTGGTTTACGCAAAACCTTGTGTATTTCTTCACAAGTGGGTTGTGCGCTGGATTGCTCATTCTGTTCAACTGGTAAACAAGGTTTTCAGCGTGATTTAAGCCCTGCAGAAATCATCGGTCAGTTGTGGATGGCAAACTATTCTTATATGGAAGAAGTGCCAGTTGCAGAACGTGAGCGTTCAGTGACCAATGTGGTGATGATGGGTATGGGTGAACCCTTATTGAACTATGATGCTGTTCTTAGTTCAATGCGCATTATGCTTGATGATTTTGCTTACGGTATGTCTAAACGCCGTGTGACTTTATCGACATCAGGGGTAGTACCGAAGATTGACCAGTTGGCCAAAGACATAGATGTGGCACTTGCTATTTCTTTACATGCGCCAAATGACGAACTGCGTAATGAATTGGTTCCAATTAATAAAAAATATCCGTTAGAGCAGTTAATTGCTGCATGTCAGCGTTATATTGCTAAAGATGGCAATGAAAGTTCACGTAAACATGTGACCATTGAATATGTCATGCTGGATGGGGTGAATGATCATCCTGAACATGCACAGCAAATGATTAAGCTGTTGAAAAACTTGCCAAGTAAAATTAATTTAATTCCATTTAATCCATTCCCGCATGCACCTTACGGCCGTTCAAGCCGTAACCGCATTATTTCTTTCCAAAAAACTTTGTCTGATGCAGGTTTTGTGTGTACGATTCGTCAGACGCGTGGTGATGATATTGATGCCGCGTGTGGACAGCTTGTGGGTCAAGTGGCCGACCGTACACGTCGTGCGGAACAGTGGAAAAAGAAAATTGCGCAAAGTAATGAAATTATGCGCTCTCAAGGATAATAAAAGGGGACGCCAATTGAGAAAGCCCGCATATAAATTAGCTTTTATTACAATGATTTGTATGTCTGCTATTTTTATCACTGCTTGTCAGACACAGACAACAATGGTGAAAAAAGATCCAGAAAAAGCAGTTAAAGTCCGCACTCAATTGGCTGCAGAATATATTAAATCCGGTGATCTGGATTCTGCAAAGCGTACTTTAGACCAAGCGCTTGAAATGAATTCCCGAGATTCCGCTGCGAATATGATGATGGGAATTTTACTGCAACAAGAGGGCAGTAAAGTCAGCATGGATAAAGCAGACACATATTTTAAGCGTGCTATTTCTGCTGACCCCAAAAATGCGCAAGCGCGTAACAACTACGGTACTTATTTGTATCAAATTGAGCGTTATAATGACGCGATTGAGCAACTCAATGTGGCAGGAACGACATTGGGTTATGATCAACGTTATAAGGCAATGGAAAATGTTGGACGCATTTATTTAAAACTAGGTGATATGGCGAATGCTGAAAAATCATTCAAACAGGCCTTGCAAGTAAATCGTGATTCCTACATTTCAATGTTAGAGTTGTCCGAAATTTTTTATTTGAAACAGCAGACCCCTGCTGCGACACAGTTGTATGAACAGTTTGTGCGTGGTGTAGGTCAAAAGAATCAAGGTGCGCGTGCGCTCTGGATTGGTATCCGAAATGCACGGGCAAATAGTGACACGATGGGAATGCAGGCACTTGTTAACCAATTGCGTGCGCTTTTTCCGGAAAGTCCAGAATACCAACGTTATTTGCAATTACAGTACAGTACTGAGGCCGTATGGAAGTAAATCCTAATTCACAGCAATCAAATGGTTCAGGCGTAGCACCCAATGCATTAGGAAATGTTCAGCGTCCAGGTGAGTACTTACGTCAAATTCGAATTGCACAAAAGCGTGAATTAAATGACGCTGCCAAAGAATTAAACATGCAAGTGAAAACTTTGACAGCTTTAGAACAAGATGACTATAAAGCTTTGCCGGAAGCGACCTTTATTAAAGGTTACTATCGTATTTATGCGAAATATTTAAAGGTCGATGCAAGCGCAATTATTCAACGTTTTGATGAGATTTATCAAAATGATACAGGATTATTGCCCAATCATGCCCTGAATAATTCTCCCATCAAAATCATGGGTAAATTGCCAGGTTCAAATCGTGATCGCAACAAGAAGTGGTTAAAACGTATTGTCATTACTTTAGTGGTGCTGTTTGCTGTAGTGGCTGCGGTGATGGCTGTGCAAAATATGTCGTCGAATAAAGAAGATAACCCAGAAATTTCTCCAACAGAGTCCGATGTGGAGGTGTTGAATTTAGATAATTCAACTGCTATATCGGGTGATCAATTGGAGCTAGAGTTTAGCCGTCCCACTTCTGTGCATATTGTGGATTCAACCGGTAAAGTTCTGGCAACAGGTCGTCAGGCATCGACAGTGAAATTAAATGGTGAAACTCCATTCCAAATTCGTCTGGATGATGCATCAGCTGTAACCTTAACCTTGAATAATGAAAATATTGCATTGTCACCTTATACAGTGAATGGCAAAGCAGATTTCCGTTTGTCACGTTAATGGGTAAAGAGAAGAGCGATATTAATGATTGAAAATCCGATTAAGCGCCGTCCCACTCGTAAAATTCGTGTTGGCTCAGTCTATGTGGGTGGTGATGCACCTATCAGCATCCAAAGTATGACTAATACTGAAACGTGTGACGTGGCTGCAACTGTTGCGCAAATTCAACGTTGTGCCGATGCGGGTGCGGACATCATGCGTGTTTCTGTACCAAGTATGGAAGCAGCTGTCGCATTTGGTGAAATTCGTAAGCAAGTGAATGTACCCTTGGTTGCCGATATTCATTTTGACTATAAAATTGCTTTGGCTGTTGCTGATGCTGGTGCCGATTGCTTGCGTATCAATCCAGGTAATATTGGTTCGGAAGCAAAAATTCGTGAAGTGGTGGCTGCGGCACGTCACAACGATATTTCCATGCGTATTGGTGTAAATGCAGGTTCACTGGAAAAAGATATTCAGAAAAAATATGGCGAGCCGACAGGTCAGGCATTACTTGAATCTGCGATGCGCCATATCGATATTTTAGACCGTCTGGATTTCCAGGAATTCAAAATTTCGGTGAAAGCATCAAATGTGTTTTTGACCATGGATGCTTACCGTTTATTGTCAGCACAAATTGATAATCCACTGCATTTAGGTGTGACTGAAGCCGGTATTTACCGTACCGGTTCGGTAAAATCAGCGATTGCTCTTGGTGGTTTATTGATGGAAGGCATTGGCGATACTATGCGTATTTCCTTGGCAGCTGAACCTGAAGAAGAAGTGAAAATTGGTTTTGATATCTTGAAATCATTAGGGCTTCGTTCTAACGGCATTAACTTTATTGCCTGCCCAAGCTGTTCACGCCAAGAATTCAACGTAATTAAAGTGATGCAATCACTTGAAGAGCGTTTAGAAGATATCCGTACCCCCATGGATGTATCCGTGATTGGGTGTAAAGTGAATGGTCCGGGCGAAGCCAAGGAAGCCGATATTGGCGTGGTAGGTGCAAGTCCACGTTCACTGGTGTATCGTAATGGCGAGAAAAGCCATTTAATCGATACCAATCAATTGGTTGATGAAATCGAAACGATGGTTCGTCAACGTGTTCTAGAGCTTGAAAAAGCTAAATCTAAAGAAATTATTCGCACAAGTTTTGAGTAGGTCATGAGTTCAATTGTCGCAATCAAAGGTTTTAATGACATTCTTCCAACGCAAACTGCTGCGTGGAGACGTCTGGAGCAACATTTAGCCTCACTTATGGATGCTTATGGCTATCAGCAAATCCGTTTGCCGATTGTTGAACAGACCAATCTGTTCAAACGTTCAATTGGTGATGCAACCGATATTGTTGAAAAAGAAATGTACACGTTCTTGGATAAGGGTAATCCACCTGAGTCTTTGACTTTGCGTCCTGAAGGAACTGCAGGCTGTGTACGTGCCATGCTTGAACATAACTTGCTTCGCGGTGCGACACCTCGTGTTTGGTATGTCGGACCTATGTTCCGGTATGAAAAACCGCAGAAAGGCCGTTACCGTCAGTTCCATCAGTTTGGTGTGGAAACATTTGGTGTAGCTACACCAGATATGGAAGCAGAATTGATTTTAATGACTGCACGTTTGTGGAAACGCATGGGTGTTGCCGACAAGGTTCAGCTTGAACTGAATACTCTGGGTGAGTCTGATGAGCGTGCTGCATATCGTGCTTCATTGGTAGGTTTCTTAGAATCGCACAAAGGCGATTTAGACGAAGATTCACAGCGTCGTTTAGAAACCAATCCGCTGCGTATTCTCGATTCTAAAGATGCACGTACGCAACAAATTCTTGAAAATGCGCCAAAACTTCACGATTTTATGGGTGAAGATACGTTGGCTCACTTTGCACAATTGCAGCAGTATTTAACTGATGCAGGTGTAGACTTTGTAATTAACCAAAAGCTGGTTCGTGGTCTGGATTACTACAACAAAACTGTCTTTGAATGGACAACGACGCACTTGGGTTCACAAGGAACGGTTTGTGCTGGTGGTCGTTACGACGGTCTTGTAGGTCAATTGAAAGGTAAGGCTGATCAGTCTGTACCTGCAGTTGGTTTTGCGATGGGTATGGAGCGTTTACTGCTTCTACTTGAACAGGTTGAAGACAATACACCTGTACGTGATTGTGAAGTATTCTTGTTATCGGATCCTGCATCACAAGGGAAAGCCTTGGTACTTGCAGAACAAATTCGTAACCAACTGGAAGCGGCAAATAGCAATCTTCGCCTGAAAGTCGGTTCACAAGGTTCGATGAAATCCCAGATGAAAAAAGCCGATCAATCAGGCGCTATTTTTGCCGTGATTGCCGGTGAACGTGAGTGGGAAGCACAGCAATTGGCGGTGAAAGAATTGGCGACTGCCGAGCAAAATGATGTTGCTGTGGCGAATATTGTGCCATTTTTCATTGAAAAATTTTCTTCAAAATAAGCTTAAAAAACATAAGGAAAAGGTAATTACATGAACGCATTGAGTGATGATGAACAACTTGATAGCTTAAAGTCCTTCACTAAAAAATATGGCTCTGCCATGATTAGTGGGATTTTAATTGCGTTGATTGCTTTTTTCGGATGGGAATATTGGCAGAAGAAAAACCTGGCTGAATCTCAGATGGAAACAGCCAAGGTTCAACAGTTGATGGATGATGCTAAAAATGCACAAGGCAATGCCAATGCATTTAATGCCTTATCTGCAACTGCGGACAAAATTGTAAAAGAAGCACCAAATTCTGCCCAAGCTATTCAAACGCAATTGCTGATGGCTAAACTGGCATATGACCAAGCAGATTATGCGCATGCAGAAAGAGCATTAAAAAAAGTTGAAAATTCTAAGCTTGATGATGCAGGTTTGGTTCAGTTGGTTAAACTGCGCCTGGCTTATGCTCAACTTGCACAAAAGAAATATGATGATGCATTAAAGACATTATCTGCAGTGACAGATCCGGCGTTTAAAGCAACCGCTGATGAAGCGCTTGGTGATGTATATCTTGCTAAGAATGATGTAGAAAATGCTAAAAAATCGTACAAAAGTGCATGGGATGCACTGGTTGAACGTCAGCAGGAACGCCAAATTTTACAAATTAAACTCGAAAGTGTTGGCGTTTTAGTTGATGATCCTGACGTGGAACGACCAATTTTAGAAACACAAGTGGATGAGTCATGATGGATAGAAAATTCAAAATACCGTTTGCGCTGACAATTTTAACATTCGCGCTTGTTGGCTGTTCAACGAATAAAATTAAAGTGGAAGAGGTCAAACCGAATCCATTGCCTAAATTGGCTCAAGCCAAAAGTCTTGTTCCGGTATTTTCTCAAAGTGTTTCATCAACATCGAAAGCGGATCCATTACGTCTGCGTTTAGATGTCGATAATGGTGTAATCTTCGCCGTAGATCCAAAAGGCGAAGTCGCAGCTTATCAAGGCAAGCAACGCATCTGGGAGAAAAAAGTTTCTAAACAAGGATTAAGCTCAGGTGTAGAAGCAGGTGAAGGTCTAGTTATTGTTGGTAACAAGAAAGGTCAACTGTTTGCTTTAGATCAGGCGACAGGTGAGCAGAAGTGGACTGCACAATTAACAGGATCCATTTTGTCGCCTTCATTGATTCAATCTGGTCGTGTGATTACTGTGAGTAATGATGGCACTGTTTATGGACATGATCTTGCCACCGGTCAGCAAGTTTGGACATATAACCTTCCTAATGTACAATTTAGCTTACGTGGAATGGCATCGCCGGTCGCACTTGATCCGCGTACGGTATTGATTGCTTCATCTAATGCCTATGTTTATGCCCTTGATATACTCAGTGGTGTACCGCGTATGCAGCGCCGTGTTGCAGTAAGTGATGGCCGTTCAGATATTCAACGCCTCAATGATATTGATGGCGATCCAGTTGTTGCAGGTCAGTTTCTTGTAACAACCAGTTTCCAAGGACAAGTCACTGTTACAGATTTGGCTTCACAACAAGTGGTGTGGAGTGAAGATGCGAGCAGTATTCAACGTCCAGAAGTAATGAATAATACCGTTTTTGTTGCACAGGCAGATGGAAAAATCACTGCTTATGCACTCACAACAGGTGAGCAATTATGGCAAAACGATAGTTTGCTCAATCGTCAGCTCAGTAATCCTGTTGTGCTCGGACAAGACCTTGTGGTTGGTGATCTAGATGGTGTATTACACCTAATCGATCCAGCTTCGGGGCAACTCATTGGTCGATCAAAAACAAGTGGTGAAGTACGTTCACTACGCGAAATTGATGGACAACTATATGTCTCCACCAGAAAGGGCGCGTTAAGCGTTTGGCAGAACCGTTAATTTATGAAACCCGTAATTGCGCTAATTGGACGTCCGAACGTCGGTAAATCAACGTTATTTAACCAGATTACCAAGAGTCGCGATGCACTCGTTGCTGACTTTGCTGGTCTTACTCGTGACCGCAAATATGGCGATGCAGTATTCCAAAATAAATCCTTCATTGTAGTCGATACAGGCGGTATCGGTGAAAGTGAAGCCGGTATTGATTCATATATGGCTGAGCAATCAAAAACAGCCATCAATGAAGCCGATATTATTGTTTTTGTTGTTGATGCGCGTGCGGGATTACTAGCGTCAGATGAGCAGATTGCACGAGAACTTCGTACCCTCGGGAAAAAAGTTTACTTGGTTGCAAACAAAGTTGATGGTGTACATGCCGAAGCTGCAGTAGTTGAGTTTTATCAACTTGGCTTTGGTGAACCCATGCATGTTGCAGCAAGCCACGGTCGTGGTGTCGCTCAAATGCTGGAAGATGTGCTTGAAGATGTTCCTGAGGATGAAGATCCTGAGTTACATGACCAGAACACCGGTTTACGCTTAGCCGTAATTGGTCGTCCGAATGTCGGCAAATCGACTTTGGTTAACCGTTTACTGGGTGAAGAGCGTGTTGTAGTTTATGACATGCCAGGTACCACGCGTGATTCTATCTATATTCCGTATGAACGGAATGAGCAGAAATATACGCTGATTGATACTGCAGGTGTACGTCGTAAAGGTAAGGTAGATGAAATGGTTGAGAAATTCTCAATCGTGAAAACTTTGCAAGCCATTAAAGACGCTCACGTTGTGGTTGTGGTATTGGATGCACGTGAAGGCGTAGTTGAACAAGATCTACACTTGATTGGCTATGCTTTAGAAGCGGGCCGAGCAATGGTGATTGCAATCAACAAATGGGACAACATGACAGAATATGACCGCAAGCAATGTAAGCTTGATGTCGATCGTCGTTTTGACTTTATCCCATGGGCTAAAGTGCATTTGATTTCAGCATTGCATGGTACAGGGGTAGGGGAGTTATATCCTTCAATTCACCGTGCGTTTGATTCTTCACATTTGAAAGTTTCGCCTGCGAAATTAACCCAAATTTTGAATGATGCGACTGAAGCACATCAACCGCCAATGATTAGTGGTAAACGTATTAAAATGCGTTATGCTCACATGGGTGGCCAGAATCCGCCAACGATTATTGTGCATGGTAACAAGGTAGATAAAACCCCTGCGGATTATCGTCGTTATTTGGAAAACGTATTCCGTCGTGTCTATAAACTTGAAGGCACACCAGTTCGCATTGACTTCAAAACATCTGAAAATCCATTTGAAGGTCGTAAAACGCAAATGGATGAACGTATTGCAGCACGTAAACGTCGTTATGTTCAGAAATTCAAAAAAGCTGAAAAGAAATTTAGAAGCTAATTAACCATCTATTGATCATAAAAGCCTGAAGTTTACTTTGGGCTTTTTTGTTTTAAGATGTCATTATATTTTGGGGATCAAGGGGTACACGTGAGCAGATTGATACGCATAGATGTCGATACAATTGAGCGTATAGCACCTCTATCTACGGAATTGGATCGCAAGACCAAAATTCAGCAGCAAAAACAGGCCATTTATCGTTATCGAAATCAATTGCTCTCCCAGCAATTAAACACCAGCATTCAGCAAGAAGATTTTGCTAGCACAGAACATGGCAAACCGTATTTGATTAAATTGCCTAAATTTTATTTTAATCATAGTCATAGTCAAAAAAATTATGCATTAGCCACCAGTATTCATATGCAAGATTTAGGGGTAGATATAGAAGATTTAGATCGAAAGGTACGCTTTGAAGCATTGGCAGCGCACGCTTTTCACCCCAATGAATTGCAATATTGGAACGAACTGGAACAGGATCGTGCTTACTGGTTTAAAGTGTGGACCACTAAAGAAGCGGTATTAAAAGCATCGGGTCTGGGGATTCATCTAAATTTAAATGAGTTAGAGACTCGAGTACATCCTGTTTATGATGGAGGATTATGTAGTCATCCTTTAATCGGAACATTTGCGTATCAAAATTTCAATTTAGCTCATGTTATGTTAACGGTCGCATGGCGTTCAGAGGCATCCTGTAAAGGTTTTACCTTTCCAGAAATTAAAATACATTTTCCATCTTCATAAAGTTTATTAAAGAACCTGTGAATCAGGTTCTCTTTTATTTCAATTTTATTTATTTTCTTTTGGCTAAAAACATCGTGCTCATCCGGTTAATAAACTGCGGACTGAGTTTATAAAATTTCTTTAGTTCCTATAGTAGTGACTTAAAAAATTATTTATAAAAAATCTCTCCTATTTTTCATGGAGCTTCAACTGCCATTTTTCTTCTTATTCTGACTTGCTTAATGGAATCTGCTTCCTCAAACTCCGATTCAGTACATTTAAAATTATTATAAAAATCATTCAAAATCTTTTAATACAAGACTTTGTATGGGGTCACTAAATAAAAAAATAATTCTCCCTAATTTGATGAAAATCAATAAAAAGTAAAAATATGTTATGGAGTTAATATTAAAATGTGTTTATTATTTGTTTGTTTTTTGTAGATTTATAAATCACGTAAAAAATAAATGAAATGTAGAAGTTGGTGTCCCAAAAAAACTTTAGTGAAGAAGGTAAAAAAAGATGAAAAAGACCGTATTGACACTTATGTGTATGTTTGCAGGACAGTTCGTCAATGCAGAAATCATTAAAGTAAATGGGGAAGGCACTGCACCTATTATCAAAAAAGATCCAAATGGTACACGTAATCAGGCATTCAATAATGCAAAAACAGATGCCGTTATTGCCCTCATTAAGCGTATTAATGGTCCTCAAGCGATGAATGAAGCGAGTCCATATTTAAATGACATCGTTAAACAAATTGACAGCAGTTATGTTGTAAACCGCGGCAGTAATACCAACGGTAACAATGAATTAATCACTCAAGTTAGTCTGGAGATGGATGACCAGGAATTTCGTTCAATTCTGAATGATTTAGGCTTGGCAAATAAAAAAAGTCGAACCAGTCCGATTATGATCGTGATGGACGAATATTTCGGTGTACCCAAAGATAACTCTAAACCGGTAAAAGAATTTACTTCTTCTTTCTCTGATCGTAGCTATAGCTATGATGAAGATACGAGCTATAAGGCCAGTGAAAGTGCCAAAGCCAGTGCTTCAGATTCCTATTCATCAAAAGGACGCTCCTCTGCTGCATCGGGCTATGCCTATGGTAATTATTATGGGGCGGGTGCGGGCATTTCTGCACGTTCAGCGAGCCACAACAATTCTGGTAAATCTGCATCTTCCAGTAGTTATAATGCCAGTGAGTCGGCTAAATATAGTCAATCTGAACGCCAGAATGATATTCAGAGCTTTGTGAAATATGTGGAATATCAAACACCCAGTACCAAAGCTGAACGTGACAATCAAACCTTAACTGCAATTGCAGATGCAGCTTCCCGTTACGATTTACGTTTACTTGATTCAGACCGCTTTAAAAGTCAGTATTTGAATGGTCGCAGTATGACTATCCAACAATTAACGAGTGATGCTGAACTTAATAAACTGGTGATTGCAGCGCGTAAAGAAAAAGCCGACTGGTTTATGGCGGGCAGCTCTTATATTTATGACCGTGGTCGTTCACCCGCAACAGGTCAATTTGTTTGTGATGGCGCGATCAGTTTTAAAATTTATTCAGTTGATGATTCGACTTTAATGGGCGGTGAAACCCGCACTGAATCATCAACGGGTGCAACCACAGATTCATGCCGAACCAATGTAGCCAAAAAACTCGGTGAATTAGCGATTAGCCAAGTCGGGCCACAGATTTTAGGTTATGCAAAAAATCGTTCAATGTACGGTAAAGAAATCACCATTTTTGTGAAGAGTGTTTCTGGCAATGTCTCTACACGTTTAGGTGATGATTTGTATGTGGCACTTGAAGAAATTGAAGGTGCGGAAAACATTGATGTGCGTACACAGGATGGCAAACTGGTCGAACTGACCATGACTTATAAGAGCAGTAAACCGATTACCGGGGAGTTGGCGAAAGCCCTGCGTAAAGTAAATCCCACTCTGTCGAGTGCTGAACGTTTACAAGCCGGAAATACCATTACCCTATGCATTGGTGGTACACAATGCAAATAAAATTCAAGGCCTTATGTTTGGCTATGCCTATGCTTTTTTCAGCATGGGCGAATGCGGATATTCAAATTTATCCATTACAAGGTGTTTTTGGCCTAGAACAAGGTTGTCGTACAGATCTGAGCAAGTACGAAGCCAATGGTTCTTCAATTGACTGTGATTTTAGTCGGGCAATTGATAATCCCACCACACGTAAACAGGCAGAGCAGATTTTTTTACAAAGTTTAAAACAAAATTTTGGGACTCAAATTGTTGATACCATTTCGCAAAAAACTAAAAATCGTACCTATATTGCATCGTTAGAAGTTTTACGTGCGAGTCAATACATTGTGAAAAAGGATTCGACCACAGAAATTTTTCTGCCTGTCACCTTAAGCTTAAAGCTGACCAATGTATTGTCGGGTGAAGTCATTTATAGCGACAGTGCCACCTTATCTCAACCGATTCAAGTACTCACTGCTGAAATTCAATCTGCGGCAACCAAAGCAGCAATTAAGCAAAAATTTCAAAGTACTTTACTGAGCCTGACTCAACAAGTTACTGAGGAATTAAAGTCGAAACTTAAAATTTCTGAAACCGAAACTCAAGTGATCGATCAATGGAAATCTTATCTGGTTTTAGATAAAGGTTTTAATCAAGGGATTGCTGCACAGGATGAGCTAAGTTCAACAGACGGTGACTTGATTCGTGTGGTTCATGCAGACAGTGATTATGCTGTGGCTTTGCCAGTGTTAATGTCCGGTAATAGTAAACGTTTTAGCAAAGTATCTACCAATACGCGTCAGGCCATGAATAAGCCCAAGGCTTTGGTGGTGGATGTGCTGACTTATCAAGGTGAGTCGAAAGATCTGATCGAGCAAATCTTTTCTGATGCGGTGGGTGAGCAAGCTTCATTTACCTTAACTCCTGTCAATCGACGCTATAGTGCAATGGCACAAAGTGTCAGTGAACAGACGGCTTTGGCGCAAAGTGAAGATATCAATCAGCGTGAATTACCGGAATTCTTTATTCGCATTAATGTTGTTCCCGTGATTGCCTATCAACAGCAGATTGGCAAAATGACCCAGCAGCAGGTTTTTCATAGCGAAGTTTTTGCTGAAATGATTGATCAATCCGGTCGTGTTATCTATTCAGCCCATGCAACAGATGATATTAAAGACGTGATTTCTGAAGGAATGGGCTTTTCTTTAGAGGCGCGCAAAGAAGTGGTATTGAAAAATGCGCTTTTAAAATTAGGCCAAAAATTTCAAAAAGGCATTCAATTCACCCGTTCTGATTTAAAAGTCTCGGGTTCAAGTGGTCAGAGTATTAGCATTGATGACGCAGGCGAGCGCTTAATGACCGGTATGAAAGTTCATGTCTATCATCAAGATAAAGCAGCAGGGCGTAATATCCTGATCCCGACATGGGAAGCCACCGTACTGGAACGTCAAGGTGCAAAAGTCAAAGCGCAATTAGATTTTCCGGTCAGCAGCAGTGACCGTTTACCAGTACGTTCGGGTGACAGTATTTTGCTGGATAGTTCGGCGCCGGTCGGTGATTCAAAACAAGCTCGGGTTTTATGTTCAGGCTTGCATACTGAACAAGTCGGTGAAATTCCTTTCTATGGTTTTGGCCCTTTGATTTATCACGCCTTTACCAGTCAGTCGAAACGGCCCTTTTATGCGACAGGTTCAGGCTTTAAAGGTCAGACCTTACTGAAAGATTCAGTGATTAGCATGACTGAAAATGCTGGATTTAAAAAGGATATGAACGTCAATTTTCATATTCCAAAAAATGAATGTTTGCAGCCGGTGTTTAAGATTGAAGTGAAACCAGACAGCATTAAATGCAATGCAGACAAAAGCAACTGCGATGCCACCTTGGTCATGGCAAGTGGTGCGCGCAGATTTAATGATAAAGCTGAAAAAATTGGTGCCTATGGGTTACAGCAAGAAATTGGGTTGAAGGGTGTCGATCACCAACATCGCCATGAAATGTACAACATCCAAATGTTTGAAGCTTTACCAAAAATTTTAAATCAAATCGTGCAAAAAGCCGATTCCACACAATAAGGGTAGTGACGTATGAAAAAAATTGCGATTGTATTGGCAGTAACCGCATCCATGGGGGCTTCAAGCGTCTATGCAGGTTTTGGATCACTTAGTAGTCTTGCTTCAAACTTAACAGAATCTGCTACGGGTGTATCTTCTTCAAATATAGATTTAGCTGGCTTTTTTACTCAAGCTAAAGCAACCAATGCAATGTTTATTCAGAGTCGTACGGCTTTAGCTTCATTGCTCGCAAGTAAAAAGGATTCAGATGAATTAAAAGTAAAACAGAAAAGTTTGAAAGCAACTTCTGATTTGAAAGAACAAGAAGCCATTCAAAAAGAAATTGTAGCGATGTCTAATGCTGTTTTAGAAGCTTCTCAAAAGGATGAAGCAGCAACTGTCGCTACGCTTTCAGCGCTGGATACAAAACAGAAGAAATTGCTTTTAGATTCTACAACGAACTTTGTGATTGCAAGTTTAACTGCCCGTGAATTGGCTGTAGGGGCTAAACAGGTTAGTACTAGTTTGATGACAAATCCCGCCAGCCTGACCAATACGGGTTTGTCGTTGGTGGATGCAAAAAATGTTGTCGGTGATATCACTGGTATTGCAAAAAATTCAAGTATGGCGCTAGTGGAATATCCTAAGCTATTTAAAAAAGCAGGTATTGAATTTAAAATGCCAGCAAGTTCAGCAGAGAAACCAAAAATTCTTAATGATATTTAAGGGTCAATTCAGACTCTAATTTTAAAATAAATTAGACATTTTGAAAGATAATTTAATCATTTTATAAGAAAAAGAGCCTTGTTATCAGGCTCTTTTTTATGGGATTGTTTTTTAATATTTTTTATTTCCTTTTGGCTAAAAACATCGTACTCATCCGGTTAATAAACTGCGGACTGAGTTTGGATAAATTGAACATGATTTTAGTTTTTAATCCCACCGGTTGGTGGGTTGGGGTAAATATACTGTTTTTAAGCTGTACCAACTGGTAGATCTGCTGAGCGACATCTTCCGCACTTAAATGCACACCCATATTTTGGATAGTACCTGCATCCATATCTTTAACCATCGCGGTTTGAACAAATAAGGGCATGACATCTAAAACCCGAATACCGTATTTTTGCCACTCTATATCTAAGCCTTCGGTAATGCCGCGTACCGCAAATTTGCTGGCTGAATAAGACACTAAATCAGGTTGGCCATAAATGGCGGAAGCCGAGGACAGATTAATCACTCGTGCAAAAGATGCTTTCTGTAAATAGGGCAAAGCGGCATGACAGCCATTTAAGACACCATTAACATTAATATCGATGGTTCGGTGATGTGCTGCGATATCGGTCTGTTCAAAAGCTCCCGAATAAAGAATCCCTGCATTGTTAACCACTACATTCACTTCCCCTGCCCATAGTTGAAATTCATCAAGGGCATGCTGCCATTGGCTATAATCAGCAACATCCAGCGAACCCGCTTTTGCTCGTGATCCTAATTGCTGGGCAAGTTTCTGGGCTTGAAGTTCGTTGATATCATATATGCCGACTTTGTAGCCGTGTTGATAAAACAGGGTAGCGATTGCAGCACCAATTCCTTGTGCTGCACCACTAATAAAGATACTGTGCATGTGTTTTTCCCTTTCAGTTTTGTTTTGGTGGCACTAAATTTTTAATAATTTGAGCTTGAGCATAACAAATATTGAACGTGAAAAATGCTATTTTTTTAAAATGACTGGAGTGATCAAACCATGGATAAATTATTGGCAGTAATGCGTGAATTACGTGAAAAATGTCCATGGGATCAGCAACAAACTCCACAAAGCCTAACCAAATACGCCATCGAAGAGGCATATGAGGTGGAAGCAGCAGTCAGGGAAGGAAATACCGACGAAATACGGGATGAACTGGGGGATTTGCTCCTGCAAGTGGTTTTTCAGTCACAGATGTATAGCGAAGTCGGGGCTTTTGATTTTAATGATGTGGTGAATGCGATTACTGAAAAGTTAATCCGTCGTCATCCACATGTATTTCAGGCCGATCAGTTTTCAAAGCTCAGTCCTGATGATGTAGCCGTACTTTGGAAACAAATTAAACAGCAAGAAAAACAAGGCAAAGCTCAATCTTATTTAAATGACATTAAACATGGACCTGCAATTCAGCAAGCGCATGAAATTCAAGAAAATGCGGCAAAAATTGGCTTTGATTTTCCGGATGTGGAAGATGCTTATGGAAAGCTGAATGAAGAGTTAGCTGAATTACAGCAAGCCATGGACAATCAAAATTCCGACGAAATAGTCGATGAATTTGGTGATTGTTTATTTTCTCTTATCAATGTTGGACGTAAACTGGGACTTTCCAGTGAAATGGCGCTTCTAAGCACCATTCATAAATTTAGAACACGTTTTGCTTTCATTGAAGATCACGCTCAGCAACAGCATAAAAAAATTGAGACTCTGTCTTTAGAAGAAATGGATCGACTGTGGGAGCAGGCAAAACAACAATTAAAATAAAAGGCCTATAATGAGAAAAATAATACAGATCCTGAATGCGATTTTTTACATAGGCGCATTAATGTCAATGCTAAGTGGAACGACTGCTTATGCTCAACAATTTGACCAGCAATACTTAAAATGGAAGGCTGAACAGGAAGCCGAAGATGCACGCTTAAAAATACCGCATGTATCTCCGCCAAAAAATTACTATTTGGCGAAACCTGCCTTACAGGCATCCACTAGAGCTAAAATAAGTTTGAACCAAGCCAATCTGGAACAACTACAAGAGCTGTCCGGAATTGGTTTAAAAAAAGCGGAAGCAATTATTGCCTATCGTCAAAAAAATGGAAAATTTAAAAACATTGAGGAATTACAGCAGGTCAAGGGGATTGGGCCGGCTTTATTTGCCAAAAATAAAGATCGATTAAGTCTGTAATTCATGGGTTAAGCAGTCAAGAAGGGCCCAACAATATATTGAGCATCGAGATAATCAAATTGCCCTTTGATTGTGTTAGATATATGATTAGCGTCATCTTAGATATTTTACGTTCAGACGTAGGAGACAGCGTCTTTTGCAAACTTTGCGCGCGTCAAAATGTGGTTTATCAACCGCTCAATTACCTTCTTCCATATTAGATGTTATCGATGCCTTAAATAAGGCAGGCTTTGAAGCTTATATCGTCGGTGGTAGTGTCCGTGACTTAATGTTGGGTCTTAATCCTAAAGATTTTGATGCCGTCACCGATGCAACACCAGCCCAAGTGAAAGAAGTTTTCGGACGGCGTTGTCGTATTATTGGACGACGTTTTGAGCTTGCTCATGTCTATTCAGGCCGAGAACTGATCGAAGTCGCGACATTCCGTGCACCCCCTAAAAAAGCAGTGACATCTGCTGCAGGCATGATTTTACGCGACAACAATTGGGGCACGATTGAGCAAGATTTTGTGCGTCGTGATTTTTCCATTAATGCGATGTATTATCAGCCGCGTAAAGGGATCGTACTCGATTTCTGTAATGCAATTGATGATATCGAAAATAAAACTTTACGTTTATTGGGCGACCCGACTTTACGTTTTGAAGAAGATCCAGTGCGTATGCTGCGGACTTTACGTTTTGCGGCAAAACTAAATTTCAATATTGCACCGGAAATTTTAGAGATTTTTACTCCGGAAATGACCCAGTTGCTGCGTGATATTTCTCCGCATCGTTTATATGACGAATCGCAGAAGTTATTTACCATGGGATATTTGAATCGCGTGCTGCCGATGCTGATTGATTTTGATATCTGGCGTCAACTGTTTGCTGATATTCCCCCACATATTTCGACATTTATAGAACGCGCAGCCATCAATACTGATCAGCGTATTCAAATGGGTAAAACCATTAACCCGGCATTTTTCTATGCAGTATTACTATGGAAACCCTTTTTAGAGCGTTGTGAATTTTATCTAGGTAAAGGGATTGTTCCTGCAGAAGCACGTGCCCAAGCGGGCTTGGATGTATTAAAACGTCAGGCCACCCGCACCATCATTCCACGTTTCGCAGAAACCTTTATTCGTGAAGTTTGGGAAATGCAAACCCGTTTGCTCAATCCAAAACCACAACAAGTCCAAGCTTTATCGACTCATGCGCGTTTCCGTGCCGGCTTCGATTTCCTGCTACTTCGTGAAAAATCTGGTGACAACACCACCCTGGGAATGGGGATGTGGTGGGATGCTTATCAGCTGATGAGCACCGATGAAAAAGAGCGTGCCATTAGTCAGTACAACCGTCAACGTGCAAAAAGTCGTCGTAAAGCGGCAACAGAAGATCTGGTTGAACCTAAATCTGTCTCTGTAGAAATTGAACCTCTGGTCAACGAGCCTGAACCACGCCGTCGTGAACGCAAGAGCAGAACCCGCTCTGACAGACCTGTTCAAACAGTTTCTGCAGGCGGTTCAGAGATTGCATATGACCATCCCATTCTAAAACGTAAACGGGTAAAACGTGATTTAAGCCAAGTAGTTTTTGGACCGACACAATGATTACAGTCACCTATATTGGCTTAGGCAGTAATTTAGGAGATTCACGTCAGATTTTGATCGAAGCTGTGCAAAAGCTGGCAACGCTTGGACACGTAAAAACCTCCAAGTTATATCAAAGCCCACCCATGGGTCCCCAAGACCAACCAAATTATTTGAATGCGGTGGTGCAGCTAGAAACTGATTTAGCACCTTTGGTTTTATTGGATGAGTTACAACGTTTTGAACACGAGTCAGGTCGGGTGCGTTTACGTCGTTGGGGCGAACGTACTTTAGATCTGGATTTACTGGTGTATGGTCAAGAACATATTCAAAATGAGCGTTTGACTGTTCCCCACGTGGGTCTGTTGGAACGTGATTTTGTCGTCATACCCTTGTTAGATTTAGATGAAAATATGCAAATTAAAGCACAACGATTAAAAGATTTACCTGTAGTTCAACATTCGACACTGTCTGTTGTGGATGATGAAACTTGGTCAAATATTTAATTTAGGCATGTGTTTGGAACGTGTTAGAGGAATATCTTGATGATTAGTCTCAGCGACTTAAGACAATTTAAAACTGAAGGACGCAAATTTTCTTGCCTGACCTGTTACGATGCCAGTATGGCCAAGGCAATGGAAATTGCAGAAGTCGACAGTATTTTAATTGGTGATTCTTTAGGGATGTCGATCCAGGGTCGTGATTCAACATTACCTGTGACTGTAGCAGATATGGCTTACCATACCGCAGCGGTTCGTCGCGGTAATCAGCATGCTTTCATTATGACTGACTTGCCGTTTATGAGTTATGCCACTTTAAATGACGCATTGATAAGCTCAAAAACAGTCATGCAAGCTGGCGCACAAATGGTCAAAATGGAAGGTGGTGCCTGGTTAAGTGAAACGGTTACTGTTTTGACCCGTAATGGTATTCCAGTATGCGTACATTTGGGGTTAACTCCACAATCTGTCCATGTATTTGGCGGTTATAAATTACAAGCCCGTACACGTGAAGCAGCAGATCAACTGATTGCTGATTGTAGAGCCGTGGTTGAAGCGGGTGCTGCATTATTATTATTGGAATGTGTACCTGCACAATTGGGTAGAGAAATCAGTGAATTGTTCCCGCATATCCCTGTAATTGGCATTGGTGCAGGCACAGAGACCGACGGGCAGGTACTGGTGGTTCAAGATATGCTTGGGCTGACCTTTGGCCGTGTGGCTAAATTTGTGCGTAATTTTATGAAAGAACAGGCAGGGGAAACTGCAATTCTGGATGCTTTTAAAGCCTACCACGCTGCAGTACAAGAAGGTTCTTTCCCTGCCAAAGAACACACTTTTCAAGTCGAGCTGTAAACATGAAAACAGAAACTACCATTCAAGGATTAAATGCTTCACTGAGTCCAGCTCGATCGGCGCGAAAAATCATTGGTTTTGTTCCAACTATGGGCAATTTACACGAAGGCCATTTAAACCTGGTACGTGAGGCGCGTAAATTATGTGATGTGGTGGTGGTCAGTATTTTTGTCAATCCCATTCAATTTGGTCCAAATGAAGATTTTGAAAATTATCCGCGTACTTTAGAGCAGGACAGCCGTTTGTTGGCAGATGTGGGATGTGACATTGTTTTTGCACCTGGTGTCGAACAGATGTATGGCGATAAACCGCGTTTAACCAATATTAGTGTCTCTGAAATCACCAATGACTTATGTGGTTTACAGCGTCCAGGTCATTTTGATGGTGTAGCGGTAGTTGTGACTAAACTGTTTAATATGGTGCAACCGAATTTTGCATTCTTTGGGCAAAAAGATTACCAGCAACTGGCGGTAATTCGCCAATTTGTCCGTGACTTGAATATTCCCTTAGAAGTGATTGGTGTGCCGATTACCCGTGCGGAAGATGGTTTGGCCCTCAGTTCACGTAATGGCTATTTAAGTGCAGATCATCGTCAGATTGCACCGACCATTTTCCAAAGTTTAAAAACTGCCGAACAGAAACTCCGAAATGGTGTTGCGCTGACGGAAGTTTTGGAAAATATTAAGCATACATTGACACAAGCAGGCTTTATTTTGGATTATGTGGAAGCACGTACGCCAGAATTACAAAAAATGGAAGTCTTTGATCAGGATGTGGTTTTATTTGTCGCTGCAAAATTAGCGACAACACGACTGATTGATAACTTGCAAGTGAAGTATGTTGCGTAAGATTTAGTTAAGGACAGCCTTGCCATGAAGCGTATTTTAATCGTTACAGGACAATCCGGGTCAGGAAAATCGTCTGCCTTACAGGTGCTTGAAGATTTGGGATATTATTGCATTGATAATTTACCGCTGGCATTGCTGCCTGAAATTGTTGCTAAACTGGACAGTGAAAATAATTTAGAACAATTGGCTTTAGGGGTGGATGTACGCAGTACCCGCGCAGATCTGCAAGAGTTTGATCATGTTTTTGAACAGCTCCAGCAACATGGTTCGGTGGATATCATTTATCTGACTACTCAAGATCAACAGTTGATTTCGCGTTTTAGTGCTTCGCGTCGTCCACATCCCTTATCCAGTCGTTTTAAAAGCTTGAATGAATGTATTCAGGAAGAAAAAACCTTATTGCTTCCGATACACTTACGCTCAACAGTTCATATTGATACCAGTGATAAAAGTGTGCATGATCTAAAACACACTTTGTTGTCTAAACTTGGACAATCCGATAAATTAATATTAATTTTACAATCTTTTGGTTATAAACACGGTATTCCACTAGATGCCGATTATGTATTTGATGTCCGTCATCTGCCTAATCCGCATTGGGATCTGGAATTGCGAAAATATTCAGGTTTAGATTTACCTGTGCAACAGTTTTTACTGCAAAGTGAACAAACCAGCGAGATGTTCGAAGACATTTATCGTTTTTTAGATAAATGGTTGCCTGCCTTTGCAGAAGGGCATCGTCACTATATGACAGTGTCGATTGGTTGTACGGGAGGGCAGCACCGTTCAGTATATATTGTGGATAGACTCAAAAAGGCTCTTGAGGCAAAATGGTCTATTCAGGTCTTACACAGGGAAATGAAGCACTGGTCATGATTGACACAACTGTTGACGTAATTAACAAACTAGGTTTACATGCGCGTGCATCTGGAAAGCTAATTGAAGTGACCACCAAATTTCGTTCATCGATTCAAATTGGTAAAGGTGACAAATTAGTCGATGCAAAAAATATTATGTCCTTGCTGATGCTCGGTGCAGGCAAAGGCACAACTTTACGTTTAGTGCTTGAAGGTGTAGATGAAGAACAAGCTTTATCTGACATTCAGGTATTATTTGCAGCAAAATTTTACGAGGCAGATTAATCGTGGCACGTCGACCGCAACAGCGTTTTACTGAAGATGACTTTGAAACTTTAGAAGGGCGTGCAAGTAAAACCGAACAAAAAAAAGCAGTTCAGCGTATGGCTGCTTTAGGTGAACAACTCTCTGAACTGAATGTTAAGCAAATTCAGAAACTCCCTGTGGAAGAGCGTTTAATTGATGCGTTGCTAGAAGTACGTAATATTACGTCACATGAGGCACGCCGTCGCCAGTTTCTACGTATTGGTAAACTATTGCGTAATGAAGATGAGGCAATGATTTTGTCTTATTTAACGCCGCAACAAGGTGCGAAAAAAACTGCCCAATTGCAGCGTTGGGTTGACCGAATGATTGCACAGGGTGATCCGGCAATTAAAGAATTCATGAAAGCGCATAATGCGGCTGAACATCACCCAATTCGTCAGCATATCTTGCGTATTCAGCGTGATATCACAAAACAATTGCCTGAAGAACAAGTTGCTGCCTCTAAGTTGAAATTATTTAATTATATTCAGCAAGTGGCATTGATTTCAGATAATTAATTTTTTTGTTTCGTGATAAAAATAAAAAAAGGCGACCAAGTAGGTCGCTTTTTTCTTACCTTTTTAAAGATGAAAAGTAATGCTCCGCAAGGGGAGGGATTGATCTGTTGAAATTTTGATCTTTCAAACAGCTCATTAAGAAATGATCTCTTTTTTCGATGTATAAACTTCTCCCTAAACCTCTCCTAATAGGAGAGGGAGTTTTTGCAAGATGGAGAATTGTTCAGCAAGCATAGAAAGAAATTAATTAAACTCAGCTGTGGCACGTTCTTTTGCCCAATCACGCAAGATGAATTTTTGCAGTTTGCCGGTCGAAGTTTTTGGAATCTCGGTAATCACGACATCTTTAGGCACTTTAAAGCGGGCCAGATGCTCGCGGCAAAATTCAATAATCTCTTCTTCGGTGGCTTGGGAACCTTCTTTAAGTTCAATAAAGGCACATGGCACTTCCTGCCAACGTGGATCAGGCTTTGCAACTACTGCTGCAGTCAGCACAGCCGGATGCTGATAAAGCACTTCTTCCACTTCCAGTGAGGAAATATTTTCACCACCAGAAATGATCACGTCTTTGGAACGGTCGGTGATTTTGGCATAGCCGTCCGGCTGGCATACGGCCAGATCTCCAGTATGGAACCAGCCTCCCGCAAAGGCTTCCGCAGTTGCCTCGGGATTTTTCAGATAACCTTTCATCACGATATTGCCACGGAACATGATTTCGCCCATGGTCTGGCCATCGTGTGGAACTTCCTGCATGGTATCGGGATCAAGCACTTTCATGCCATCTTGTAATGGATATGGTACGCCTTGACGGGAGTGCAACTGCGCCTGTTCCTGAATGGATAAATCACTCCAGCCCGCTTGAGATGCGCAGAGTGCAGAAGGACCATAGGTTTCTGTCAAGCCGTAAACATGCGTCACGTTAATACCGATATTTCGCATGCCTTCAATGATTGCTGCAGGAGGTGCAGCACCAGCAACCATGACCTCGACACGGTGCTCAAGCTTGGTCTTTTTCTCTTCAGGCATGTTGATCAACATCGACAGGACAATCGGTGCACCACAGAAGTAATCGACTTTATGTTCAGTGATCAGTTTAAAGATCAGTTCAGCATCGACTTTACGCAAGCAGACGTTGGTTCCGCCGTTGGCCGCTATGGTCCAGGCAAAGCACCAGCCATTACAGTGGAACAGAGGCAGTGTCCATAAATAGGTAGCGCGTGGTGTCATGCCGCAAGCAATGATATTGCTGGCTGCATTAATGTAGGCACCGCGGTGATGATAGACCACACCTTTCGGATTTCCGGTAGTGCCGGAGGTATAACTCAAGCTGATCGCATCCCATTCATCTTGAGGTAAATGCCATTCAAAGTTTACATCGCCTTGGGCAATCCAGTCTTCATATTCGATTTGACCAATACGCTTGTCTTCACCTTCAAACTCTTCATCAGCCACATCAATCACATAAATGTCCTGTGACACCAGGGCGAGGGCTTCTGTCGCAAGTGCAGTAAATTCGGGGTCGACCAGTAATACTTTGCTTTCAGCATGTTCCAGCATAAAGGCAAGGGTTTTGGCGTCCAGACGTGTATTTAAGGTATTGAGGACTGCGCCCGCCATCGGTACAGCAAAATGTGCTTCAATCATGGCAGGGACGTTAGGCAGCAGGACCGACACGGTATCATTTTTACCGATGCCTAATTTTTGGAGCTGGTTGGCAAACTGACGGCAACGGTTATATTTCTCACGCCATGTGATCCGACGCTTTCCGTGGATAATCGCATTTTGATTTGGATAAATATAAGCTGCACGATCAAGATAGCGTAAAGGTGATAAGGCTACAAAATTCGCGGGGGTACGCGGTAATTCATCATATGCGCTAACCATGGTAAAACTCCGTTATATATTTATTTTCATATCCTGCTGAAAAGATATGTATTTCTTATAAATCTTGCATTTATGCTTTAGTCGAGTACGTTTTTTATAATTTTAAGTATTTGAATATTAATAAAAATATTTAACCCTGTTTAAATGTCTTGAACCCATGGGTTCCCATGTTTGATTTTTTAGGTATTTTACTCTAGTTGAGCAATTAAAATAATATGAGCCAAGGACGAATAAAGAATAATGAAAATACAACAGGCGGATAAAGGATGGCAGAACTGGTCGGGAAGCCAGCAGGCCCATCCTGAAATTTTTCAACCTCGCCATATGCATGAATTACATGATTTGGTGAAGTCACATGCCCAGATTCGTGTGCTAGGTGCAGGGCATTCATTTAGTGGATTGACCAAAACCAATGATGTGCTGCTTAATCTTGATCAGTTCAAAGGTGTCATTTCCTCTGATGAAGCTAAAAAGCAATGCACCGTGCAGGCCGGTACGCGTTTGTATGACTTGGGGAAATATCTGGCTCCGATCAATCAGGCTTTAATCAATCAGGGAGATATTGACCAGCAAAGTCTGGCTGGGGCGATTTCTACCGGAACGCATGGCACCGGAATCGATTTACCTTGCCTATCTGCTTTTGTGGAAGGCTTTGAATTACTCACCGCAGATGGGGAGCTGTTACAGTGTGATCGTCAGCAGAATGCCGAGATATTTCAGGCCGGACGTGTGGCATTGGGCAGCTTGGGTACATTGACCAAAATCACCCTGCAAAATCGGCTACGCTATAAATTAAAAGAACAGATTCGGCTATGTTCATTAAAAGAAATATTTGCAAATATAGATCAATGGAAGTATCAGCACCGCCATATTGAGTTTTGGGCTTTTTTGCACACTGAGACAGTCATGCTGAAAACCCTGAATGAAACTGATGATGCAGTTCAGCCAAGACGAGAGAGCTGGCCATCCGAAGATGCCTTGTTAACCCTATGCTCTGAACTGACGCGACTCTTCCCGAAGACCAATCCCTATCTGCAAAAAATGCTCGGCGTGTTTGTCAAACCGACCTGCTATGTGGATTGGTCAAACCTTCTTTTTCCAACCCCACGCAATACCAGATTTAATGAAATGGAATATCAGATTCCGGTCGATTCAGGCTTGCAATGTCTGGACGAGGTACTTGATGTTTTACGCAAACATCAAGTACCGATGTTCTTTCCGATCGAGTTCCGTTATGTCAAAGGGGACGATATCTGGTTAAGTCCATTTCATGAACGCGATTCGGTTTCGATTTCGATTCACCAGTTTTATAAACAGGATTATCACCTTATCTTTGATCTGGTTGAGCCGATTTTACAGAAATATCAGGGCAGGCCGCACTGGGGGAAATTGCATTCCATGACTGCTAACTCGCTACGTGATCTCTATCCGAAATGGGAGGATTTTATGAAATTACGTCAGCAACTGGATCCGCAGCAAAAATGGCTGAATCTGTATTTAAAACAATTGTTTTTGGCTGAATAGCAGGAGCGAGTAATGCATTCGAATTATTTTCAGCAACTGACTCAAGGCTTACAGCAGCAGGGGACTGGCACACCACAATTGATTCTGGATCTGGATCAATATCAAAAGAATCTGGAGGCTGTACAGTCAAAATTACCTGCGCAGTTAAAACCACGTCTGGTGGTGAAATCCTTGGCCAGTATACCGTTGCTTCAACTGGCCTGTGAAAAGCTGACTACCCGGCGATTTATGGTATTTCATTTACCCCATCTTTTAGAAATTATCAGCGCATTTGAACAGGTAGATCTCTTGCTGGGTAAACCGATGCCAATCCACGCGGTACAGCACTTTTATCAAAATTTCCCTGATCAGAAGGCACTGAATGATCAAAGCAATATTCAATGGCTGATCGATGATATAGAACGCCTGCAGCAATATCTGCAACTCGCTCAAAACCTGAACATCTGCCTGAACGTAAATATTGAAATTGATGTAGGACTACACCGCGGAGGCATCAGCAGTCAGGAACAGCTTATAGAGTTGCTCAAACTCATTCAGCAATATCCAGATGCTCTCAGACTTTCGGGGCTGATGGGCTATGATGCGCATGTAGCAAAACTGCCTAAAATTCTGAAAAGTCCCGAAAAAAGTTATCAGGAATCGCAGCAAACTTATCAGCAATATAAAAATATTATTCAGCAGCAATTCCCCGATTTATGGCATGCCGACTTATGTTTTAATGGCGGCGGCAGTCCGACCTTTATGCAGCATTGCCAGCAAAGTGTCTGTAATGATCTGGCTTTTGGTTCCATGCTGCTCAAGCCGAGTGATTTTGATCTGGATAATTTGTCCGCTTTAAGCTGTGCTGTATGGATTGCTGTACCCATTTTAAAAGTATTGCCGTATAGCCAGATTCCAGGTCTGGAAATGCTGAATCATCTGCCACATCGATATAAAGCGGTATTTATATACGGGGGGTATTGGCAGGCAGATTATATCTATCCTGAAAAAAGTCGGCCGCATATGTTGTATGGCCGCAGTAGTAATCAGGAAATGTTGCAGGTGCCTGCACAGTGCGAAATTCATGTAGATGATTATGTGTTTTTAAGACCGACACAAACTGAAGCCGTAATTCCGCAGTTTGCCCGGCTCTATGTCTATAGCGAGAGAAAATTTATTGAGTGGGATACTTTTCGGGAATAATAAAATTCTAAATTAAAAAAATGAGCTTAAGTTTTTTAAAATCAGATAGGGTTTTGGTTGTAAATCTTATTTTTATTGGGGAAAAGGTTTAATCATGCGGCCAAGCCGTGTAAAATTCGAATCGATTTTTATTTATCCACCGTTTTTATCTTTTGAGGTTCTCCCTCGATCATAATCTCGCGGTGATATGCCCCATGGTACGGGGCATCACTCCTTAAGGATTTTCTTATGCCAATTATCACATTACCCAATGGCGATCAAAAACAATTTGATCACGCCGTATCTGTGATGGACGTTGCTTTAAGCATCGGCCCCGGTCTTGCAAAAAATACAGTTGCAGGTCGTGTAAACGATCGTCTTGTTGACGCATCCGACTTGATTACTGAAGATGCAACCTTACAAATTATCACGCCAAAAGACGAAGCAGGCGTGGAAATTATCCGTCACTCTTGCGCGCATTTGGTTGGTCATGCTGTTAAGCAATTGTTCCCAGAAGCGAAAATGGTAATTGGTCCAGTCATTGAAGAGGGTTTCTACTATGACATCTGGATGCCGCGTCCGTTTACCTTAGATGACATGGCAGCGATTGAAGAGCGTATGAAAAAGCTCATCGATCAAGACTATGATGTCATCAAAAAAATGACACCACGTGACGAAGTGATTGCAGAATTCACTAAACGTGGCGAAGAATACAAATTACGCTTGATCGAAGACATGCCTGAAGAAACTCAAATGGGCTTGTACTACCATCAAGACTACCTGGATATGTGCCGTGGTCCGCACGTTCCAAATACTAAATTCTTAAAATCGTTCAAACTGACTAAAATCTCTGGTGCTTACTGGCGCGGTGATGCGAAGAATGAACAGCTACAACGGATCTACGGTACAGCATGGGCGGACAAGAAACAGCTTGCAGCGTATGTGAAACGGATTGAAGAAGCAGAAAAACGCGATCACCGTAAAATTGGTAAAGCGCTTGATTTGTTCCATATGCAAGAAGAAGCACCGGGTATGGTGTTCTGGCATCCGAATGGCTGGACTATTTATCAAGTGCTTGAACAATACATGCGTAAAGTTCAGCAAGACAATGGCTACGAAGAAATCCGTACCCCGCAAGTGGTGGATTTTACACTTTGGGAAAAATCAGGACATGCTGCAAACTATGCAGACAACATGTTCACCACGCATTCTGAGAACCGCAACTATGCGGTAAAACCAATGAACTGTCCTTGTCACGTACAAGTGTTCAATCAGGGCTTGAAGTCGTACCGTGATCTTCCAGTACGTCTTGCAGAATTTGGTTCATGTCACCGTAACGAACCATCGGGTTCACTGCACGGCATTATGCGTGTACGTGGATTTACCCAAGATGATGCACATATTTTCTGTACCAAAGAACAGATTGGTCAGGAAGTTGCAGACTTTATCAAATTGACACTAGATGTATACAAAGATTTTGGCTTCGAAGAAGTACAAATGAAATTGTCGACTCGTCCTGAAAAACGTGTGGGTGAAGATGCACTTTGGGATATGGCGGAAAAATCTTTGGCAGATGCTTTAGATGCTGCTGGTCTTGAATGGGATTTACAACCCGGCGAAGGTGCATTCTACGGGCCGAAAATTGAATTCTCGTTGAAAGACTGCTTAGGTCGTATCTGGCAATGTGGTACTATTCAGTGTGACTTCAATTTACCAGGGCGTCTAGACGCATCTTATGTAACAGAAGATAATGATCGTGATCAGCCTGTAATGCTGCACCGTGCGATTCTTGGTAGTTTTGAACGATTTATTGGTATACTTATTGAGCACTATGCTGGTTTCATGCCACCATGGTTATCACCAGTTCAAGCGTGTGTTATGAATATTACCGATTCACAAGCTGAGGCGTGTGAGTCAGTCGTCGCTAAACTTAAAGAAAGTGGAATTCGTACCATTTCAGACTTGAGAAATGAGAAAATCGGCTTTAAGATTCGTGAACGTACTTTAGAGCGTATTCCTTACTTGCTGGTTCTTGGAGACCGTGAAGTAGAGGAAGGTACTGTGAATGTCCGTACTCGCTCAGGAAAAAATTTAGGTACTATGTCAATTGATGCCTTCGTTGACCTAGTGAAAGCAGCCGTAGCCGAACGTGGCCGGTATATTGTGGAGTAAGAAAGATTAAACAGCCTGACCGTAACCAACAACAAGGTGCTAAAAGCAACCGTCCTGCATTAAATGATGAGATTCGTGCAAAAGAAGTACGTCTCGTTGCTGCAGATGGTGAACAAAAAGGCATCGTTTCACTTGCTGAAGCGTTGCGTGCTGCAGAAGAAGTTGAGCTTGATCTTGTTGAGATCGTTGCTAATGCAGAGCCACCTGTTTGTAAAATCATGGACTTTAACAAACATTTATTTGATCTGAAGCAAAAGCAAAAAGATGCGAAGAAAAAACAGCATCAAGTTCAGGTTAAAGAAATTAAGTTACGTCCTGGTACAGACATTGGTGATTACAACATCAAGTTACGTGCAATTCTTCGTTTCCTAGAGGAAGGTAACAAGGTAAAAATTACCTTGCGCTTCCGTGGTCGTGAAATGGCTCACCAACAATTAGGTCTTGCTCAATTACAAAAAGTTGAAGCAGATGTAATTGAATACGGTACAGTCGAACAAGCACCAAAAATGGAAGGTCGTCAAATGGGCATGCTCATTGGACCGAAACGTAAAAAATAAGCACACGTTGTCCATTGATAAAAAAAGCCCTGCGAAAGCAGGGCTTTTTTTTGTGTCTAAAGTTTTGTTTTTAAATTCCAATATTGAGTTAGAGGATTAGTAATTTGTATAGATTGCTGTGCAGAAAATATAGCTAAATTAATCACCGTAAATTTATGTCTTATCGTGTTGAATATATTCTTTTGAATAAAAACAAATTCAACCGTGCCGTAACGCTCATTAAACTATTGTTCAGATTTAGGGGTGGTGAAGTGTTTGAGTTTGCGTCTAATGTAGGTATAAGGGAGGCATATTTCTGATTAAACTGGCTATTGAAATATCTTCACGCTTGATTGACCATAAGATGGGGATACCAAGCACACTGTAGTAAATTTTAAATTCGGTAATATGAAGTCGTATATTCCATGAAGCGAGTGAAATTAGCAGAAAAACCAGCATATATAACAAAGAACTAGGGCTTTCTTTCGCAAGGGTGGTTAAAATATCAAAGAAAGGTATTTCATTATCTTTGCCCATTTTCCAAAAAATCGCTAAGACACCTATTGGACATATTAGAGTCACAACTGAAAAATATCGGAAAATAATAATTGGAATTGAAACGCTATACCCTTGAGATGACATTGTTTGTAAATTTTTTATGTATTATTCAATTTAATCTATAGATTTT
Source organism: Acinetobacter sp. (assembly GCF_045628685.1). Taxonomy (GTDB): domain Bacteria; phylum Pseudomonadota; class Gammaproteobacteria; order Pseudomonadales; family Moraxellaceae; genus Acinetobacter. The sequence goes on along the minus strand of NZ_JAZQPV010000126.1, from coordinate 25,014 downwards.
TAGAAAAAAAGAAAGACCCAAATGGGTCTTTCTTTGGTTTTTAGATTTATTCGGAATTGACCGTTTTTTCAGCGGATTGCTGATTTTCAGTCATTATCTTTTTGCTAATCGGAATCTGGCGTGGCATTGCTTCTTCAGGAACAGAACGCTGCAAATCTATTTGCAATAAACCATTTTCATAATTTGCTTGTTGTACCTCAATATGTTCATCTAAGCGTAACGAAAGTTTAAATGAGCGACTGGCAATTCCTTTATGTAAAAATTCAACAGTACTATCTGACTTTTCTTCAACAGCTTTACCACTAATCGTGAGTAACTGATTTTCAAGATTAATCTCAAGCTGATCTTCATTAAAGCCAGCTGTAGCAACGACAATTCGATAGTTGTTTTCACCTGTTTTTTCAATGTTATAGTTCGGATAATTGGGTGTATCACTTTGCATTGCGTAATCAAATAGATCATTGAGACGGTCAAAACCAATGCTACGACGGAACAGCGGAGTAAGACTGAAATTGCTCATTGATATAACCTCTTGAGTTCAAAAAAATTTATAAACAAGATTGCAATTCTGTTATGCATTACATCAACAGTAAGTAAAACAGTATCTGAAAAGGTCATTATCGTGTGTTATATATTGTACTGTTTTGAGTGCTTTCAAGAATTCAAATTCCAAATTCTTTATTTTAAAAAATTAATAAAAACAATTATTTATGTTTTTATATTTTGTGTTTTAAACTTCAGTAAAGATTAATGATTTATCAATATAAAACATGATATAAGTATGTACACAGTTCAATAATGTCGTGTAGAACGAGAACGGCAAAAAGGTAGAGAACATGATTGATCTATATTATTGGGGAACGCCCAATGGTCATAAAATTACAATTGCTTTAGAAGAAATGGGCTTGGATTATCAAATTTTTCCCATCAATATTATGGAAAATGATCAGTTTCAACCTGACTTTTTACGTATTTCTCCAAATAATAAAATTCCGGCCATTGTCGATCAGGATGGACCGCGTGGTGAAGCTATTTCAGTATTTGAATCTGGTGCAATTTTACAATATTTGGGACGTAAAACCGGCCTGTATTATCCAGAGGAAGAACAGCAACGCGTTGAAGTTGAACAATGGCTGATGTGGCAAATGGGTGGTTTGGGCCCGATGCTTGGGCAGAATCATCATTTTGGCAAATTTGCACCTGAAAAAATTCCCTATGCAATTGATCGTTATGTAGCTGAGACCAAACGTTTGTATGGTGTGTTGAACAAGCAGTTGATTGGTCAAAAGTATGTGGCGGGTGAATATTCAATTGCCGATATGGCAATTCTGCCATGGATCTTGCGTTATGAATGGCAGCAAATTCAACTCGAAGATTATCCATATGTAAAAGAATATATTGAGCGTTTAACAGCACGCCCGGCAGTACAACGTGCTTTGGCTATAAAAGTGAATGCCTGAAGGCGAATTTGATCCATGTTTTTTATGCTAAGATTGCGGAATAACACCGCTTAAATCTCGCAAAAATAAACCACCCGTTGCGGTGGTTTTTTATTGGACCTCATGGCTATGAATGACTTTTTCTTAAATTTGACCCGTATTATTGAAACAAATAAGAAAATTTATTGGGCAATTATCTTTGGTATCGCAGTGTGCTTATTGTTCTTTATTGCTGAAGTCGTGCATATGCAGTCAGTGGCAGAGGCGCTAAAAGCCAATGATCCAGCCATCTCTAAAGAAATTTTTCGCGTGATTGCGCATCGGTATGACTTGGCACGATGGTCAGTGATGGCCTTATTTATTGTTTGGTCAGTTTATGAATATCAATCTACCAAGAAAAAACTCGGTCTTTAAACTGTTGTTCGCCTAATGCTGTCATACGCTTTACTGTTTATTTCTGCTTTTGGCGCAGCGACTTTATTGCCATTATAGTCTGAAGCAATTTTATTAGCTTTGTTGGCCAAAGGCAGTCATTCAGTTGTTGGGCTGCTGTTTGTTGCAAGCTTGGGAAATATTTTGGGTTTCTATGTAAACTGTTGGCTAGGTTTTCAAATTGGACATTATAAAGATAAAAAATGGTTTCTGTCTATGAGCAGAAAATGTTGAAAGCACAGGAAAGCTATCAAAATTATGGCTACTGGTCATTGCTATTGAGTTGGGTTCCGGTTATTGGGGATCCGATAACCCTGATTGCCGGCTTGCTCAAAGAAAACTTTTGGCGTTTTTTATGTATAGTGAGTGTCGCGAAAGTTGGGCGTTATTTATTTATCTATGCCGCTTTTTCCATGTTTTAAAAAAGAGATGCATGACACATCTCTTTTTATTGCCTGGACTCGTATTTAAATTACCGACATTGATTTAAATCAAACTTGATCTCATCTTTAAGGGACGATTTTTTATAAACCCAGTATTTACGCGGTACATCTACTTCTGCATTTGAGACTGCACGTACAATTTGCTGGTCTAAAGCGTAGATGCCTGAGCCTTTTTTCACTTTTACTTTTTTCACATCACCGTGATTATTGACTTTAAAGCTGAATTTTACCGCACGATTATGTCCATTGAGTTGTTCAGAGTCGATATCTAAACTCGGTTGAGCACGATAGGAAAAGGGTGCTTTCTTGTTGTGCTGCTGAGTCTGCCAGTTCTCAGAATTAAAGGTGTATTGGCAAATTTCTGCATCGTCTTCTTGGCTTAGTTTAAGGCTAAAGGTTTGATAGCCAATTTGTGGAAGGGCAGTATCCTTTTCAAAATGAGGTTTTACATGCGCATCACGAATGGCTTTAATTAACAGCTCATCTAAATGGGTTAAGCCGGTACTTTCTTGTACGCTGGCTTTGCTGATACTGCCTGTTTCATCGGCATAGATCCGGATAATCGCACTACGATTTTGATCTTTTAAATCTTCATTTTTATAAGAAGGACGTGGAAATTTGGTCCACTGAATGCGCGTGGTTAAATGCGCCGGAAGGGCTGCGCTTTTCTGAACCGAGAGTTGTTGGGGTATTTGGGGTGTAGCGCTGTAAGTAGCACTTAAGGGTAAGCTTATAAGTAGAGAAAAACACAGAATTTGCTTCATAGATATTTATTTCTTTAATCAAGCCAGAGGTTGTAGCGCTAACGGAGCATTTTAAGTGCGAAGTATTTCCTGAATTAGAAATACTCGCAAGTCTAAAAGTGAATTAATGGATTTGATCTTCACCTTTTGTGATATCTACACCAAATAAATCACGGGTTTTTGCCCAGCTTATTGTAACCACCACCATGGTCATACAGCCACCAAAGACCGTTGCCATAATGGTGCCCATATATTTTGCTGCTAAGCCAGATTCAAATGCCCCCAGTTCATTGCTGCTAGAGACAAACATGCCGTTTACTGCCGCAACACGTCCACGCATATTTTCCGGCGGGTAAATCTGTAAAATCGTTTGACGAACCACGACTGAAATACTGTCGCAGGCCCCGGTCATGGCTAAAGCAAACAGGGATAGCCACATATTGTTGGAAAAGGCAAACAGCAGCGTAAATACCCCAAATCCCGCCACGGCAAGCAGCATATTGCGCCAGGCATTTTGAGTGGGTGGAAACTTGGTGAGGGCAATCATGGTTAATAGTGCACCAATAGAAGGTGCGGCACGTAAATAACCTAAGCCTTCCGGGCCTACTTTTAAAATATCTTCTGCAAAAATCGGCAATAGGGCAATCACGCCTCCAAAGAGAACAGAGACTAGATCTAGAGAAATTGCCCACAAAACAATCTTGGTTTTCCAGATAAAGCGGAAACCATCGCCCAAACTTTCGATTAAATTATTCGTTTCAATTTTTGGAAAAATGCGCTTTTGGAGCAGGTTAATTAAAATAAAACAGATTGCCAATAGCACTGAAACAGCAAGCAGACTGGTTTCGCGACCTAAAAACGCCAACATGAAACCGCCGAGCATGGGGCCAATAATCACACCACTTTGCCAACCAATGGTGGTCCAGGCTGCACCATTTGCATATAAGTTACGTGGAATCAGAAAGGGTTTAAGGGAGGTAGCAGACGGATTGTAAAACCCGCGAATCGTGCCCAAGCCAAAAATAACCGCATAAATTCCCCACGACAGGGTATTTATCCCAATTTCACCTAAACCATAACGATGAAACAACCACCATAAAACCAAAGGTAAGGGCACTGCAAAAAACAAACACACTTTCATGATGGTCTGTTTGTTGAAGCGGTCAGCAAAATAGCCACCCCATAAAGACAAGGTGATAAACGGAATTGCTTCAGCCAAACCGATTAAACCTAATGTCAGGGGATCTTTGGTGATTTGATAAAGTGAATACGCAACAATAATTTCTTGAATTAAAATGGCGATAGTCAGGCAGAACTGGTTTATCGTGACGATAGAAAAATCGCGATAGCGTAGCGCTGCAAAAGCATCCGGTGCGGGAATCATATTGGTCCAGTGTTCTTATGTCGTGATAATTATAATGTTGACCGGTTGATTTATTAATAAAAACATCCCGCATTAAATAGAGGAAATAAGACTAAGAGAAACGGATGATTGGTCGGGTATTTTGAGGGTATTTGCTTTTGTTTTAAGCAAAGATGCTTTAGAATACTCGCTCCCTTACCTGCAGGTCGTTTTTGCAATGGTGCAGACGTTCCGAACAGGTGTTCAAAAGAGGTTGTTATGCCTAAGATGAAAACTCGCCGTGGTGCAGCTAAACGCTTTAAAGCGACTGCTAACGGTTTTAAGCGTAAACAAGCGTTCAAACGCCACATTTTGACCAAAAAATCTGCTAAGCGTATTCGTCAATTACGCGGCTGTGTAATGGTTCACGTGAGTGACGTTGCTTCAGTTCGCCGTATGTGCCCGTACATCTAAGGAGATTATAAATGGCTCGTGTAAAACGTGGTGTACAGGCTCATCGCCGTCACAAAAAAATTCTTGCTCGTGCTAAAGGTTACTACGGCGCTCGTTCACGCGTATATCGCGTAGCGTTCCAAGCAGTAATTAAAGCAGGTCAATATGCTTACCGCGACCGTCGTCAGAAGAAACGTCAATTCCGCGCTTTGTGGATTGCACGTATCAATGCTGGTGCGCGTCTTAATGGTTTATCGTACAGCCGTATGATTTCTGGCTTGAAAAAAGCTCAAGTAATCATCGACCGTCGTGTACTTGCAGACATCGCTATGCATGACGCTGTTGCGTTTGCTGCTATCGCTCAAAAAGCGAAAGACGCATTAGCTGCATAAGTCTTTATGACTTAAAAAAAGACCGCTTTTAGCGGTCTTTTTTTATTATATATTTTGTAAAAATCAATCTTCTAATCTTTATCCAGCCTAGGCTTTGGAAACGTCGATAAGATAAATAAACCAATTACAGCAAAGCCAATGACTTGCATGGCGAGAATGATTTTATGCTGTGGAGGTAAGGCTGAAATTAAATTGATGAATGCCATAAGCGGCATCAGCACAATTAAAATAGAAAAGCCTTTTTTATATGGATTATCTGCCGCAATTTTTAAGCTTAAAGCTCTTAAGCAATGTATGCCCATGCCAATCGCCAAGCTGATGCAGCTAAACAAGGGTAAAAGCTGTTGCACTGTGGAAGACAGATAAATCATTAGACAGGTTAAAATACAGATGATCAGCTTGAGTTGACGGCTACATTGATCTGAATACCAAAATTCCAGCATTATTTTTTCTCGTCTGTAACATCATTTTTATTGAGTAAAGACAAAGGTGAAAACAAGCAGATGGCTAAAGCCATAAAGCCGATGCCTTGTGCACCCGGGATTAAAATTTCACCCTCCTTCATCTGCATAAAAATAAGAGTCAGTAATAGTGCAATCGGAATCCAGATGAACAGACGATATAACAATCCAGTCGGATTTTTTGAAGCAAAATGAATTTTGCAATAACGGCAAATCAGAAAAATAACACCCGTGCCCAAGAACATCAGGATTGCATCAGGTTTGAGCGGTTCCATCCAGTAAAGTACGCCGGTAACAATAGCAATAACCGCAAAGATCATGAATTTACGTAGGAGGGAGACTTTAGGATCAAACCAAAATTCGAGCATATTCTTCTGACAGATAAACGGGGGCTGAGTGCACTTTAGCATATGAGCTAAAGGGAAGCACAGATTCCGCTTACCTGTAGATTGTATTAATATTTCTTTATTAAAAACTCAGAACGGGCTAGACAGATGAAAAAAGGAGACATTTTTGTCTCCTCTCATCCTAGCCTTCTCTTGCAGTTAAATTTAAAGCAGTGCTTAAATCTAAGTTCAGGGAGAAGGAATTTTTTTAGCTATTTTTCTGTGGACCCCAATCGTAAATTTTCTTTTGGTAGGCATACCACATCATCCAAAGACCAATCAAAATCATAGGCACAGTCAGGAATTGACCTTTACTCATCCAGCCAATAAATAGCTGTCCATTGTCCGGTTCGCGGAAGAATTCCACCACAAAGCGTGCAATACCGTAGCCAATGAGGAACAAGGCTGAAACGGCCATACGTGGGCGAGGTTTTGAACTGAACCACCACAATACAATAAACAGAATCAACCCTTCAGCCAAGGCTTGATAAAGCTGTGAGGGATGACGCACCAATTGCAGCGGATCGGTGGGGAAAATCATGCCCCACGCAAAGTTAGGATCAGTGACTTGACGACCATACAATTCACCCCCAATAAAGTTGCCGATACGACCGAACATCAAACCCGTTGGTACGCAAGGGGCAATAAAGTCGAGCGTTTGGAACCAGGTTTTCTGGTATTTCCTGCACCAGAACAGCATGGCAATCATTACGCCCAAGAAACCGCCATGGAAGCTCATACCACCGGTCCAGATCTGGAATAGCCAGAGTGGATTGGCAAGGAATTGCTCAAAGCCATAAAATAATACGTAGCCAAGACGACCACCGACCACCACACCTAAAGCCCCATAGAAAATCAGGTCAGACACCATATCGGGTGTCCAGCCATCCCGGTGTTTGGTTCGATAAGTGGCAAGTCCCCAGGCAAATAAAAATGCCAGTAAATACATCAATCCATACCAGTGGACTTGTAGCGGTCCCAGTGATATGGCAACTGGGTCAATATTGGGATAGGTCAGCATTCCTGTTCCTTGTGATTCTGTTTTGCACAGATTTTAGCTGAATGTGATGAAAAATGTTGTACATTCAATGTGTAAAGATAAAGAGCATAGATTATGTGTATTGTCGCTTTAGCTTGGCAAGTCTTGGAAGATACGCCTTTATGTCTGATTTCAAATCGAGATGAGTTCTATCAACGCCCTACGGCTGGGTTAAAACCTTGGGAAAATAGTCCGATTATTGCAGGACAGGATTTGCAGTCTGGGGGTACATGGATGGGCATAACTGCATCAGGACGATGGGCAGTGGTGACCAACTTTCGGGATGCGACAGATAAAAAAACTTATCCGACATCACGTGGTCATCTGATTCAAGCTTTTTTAGAGTCAGATTTAACGCCGATCCGCTTTGCTCACGCACTGGAGAAACGCCAGTGTGATTATGCCGGGTTTAATTTATTGCTTGGCGATTCAGATCAGGCGGTCTATATGAGCAACCGCGGTGAAGCGCCACAGGTTTTAGCCAAAGGCGTTTATGTGATATCCAATGGTTTGATGACCGAACATTGGGAGAAGACCAAACATTTGCGTAAACGTTTTACCCAGGAGTTGTTGCCGATGTTGCAGCAGCACACGATGACTGAAGCAGACCTTGAATTTACGGTATGGGATATTTTAGAAGATGAACGCAAAATCATTCCTGAATTGCTTCCACAAACTGGGATAAATATAGAGATGGAAGAATTGCTCTCTTCGACTTTTATTCAAAGTCCCTTATATGGCACACGCTGTTCGAATTTTTTACGAATGAAAAATCGGACCTGGCTGTGGCAGGAAAAATCCCAGCAAGGAGCCACTCAAGATGAAATTATTCAGATTAATTTACCTTTAACCTGATAAAAAAGATGCCAACATGATGTCGGCATCTTTTATCTTATTTTACTTTTTCAATTAACGATTAAACTTTTGTGGGTTGGGTCTGTTCCAAAGATTCAGCGGCAATTTCCTTACCATCGGTACGGGTAATCACGACAGTTGCTGAACGTGGGCGTGTTCCGACCCCTTTACTTGAATTCAGGTTACTTGGGTGATTTGATGGCCAGGTTCCACCTGGATGTTGCACGTTAACAAAAATGGCTTTGTAGTCAGGTGTCATGGTTACACCAGTAATTTCACAACCGCTTGGACCAGTCAAGAAGCGTCGAAGTTTACTGTCATTCAAAACCGCACCTGCAGGCGTTTGCTGGGTTGCCATGCCAGAAAGCGCTGTAGTCACCTGGCCATCACCCGTTTGGCCCGGTAATGCCGCAAGCATCATACAGTTGGTTTCATCGGTATAGGCCCCATCATCGGTTTGTACCCAAAGCACACCGCGTGGATCGAACCACATGCCATCTGGACTGGAGAAGTCATTGGCATCGGTCAGGCCAGATAGATTCACATTCGTTAATGAATCAGTCTCAGCACCAAACAGGAAAATATCCCAGACGAAGCTGGTCGCAGTGGTTTGGTCATTATGTTCACGTAGGCGAATAATATGCCCGTTGATATTACCTTTTAAGCTGGTTGAGCCGCTATCGTTATCAAAGTAGTTACGCGGATTGGCAGCATCTGTGCCATAGGCTTTACCACGGTTCGAGTTGTTGGTTAAGGTGATATAGACTTCACCATTTTTCGGGTTGACTGCACACCATTCTGGACGGTCCATTTTGGTTGCGCCCAAAGCATCTGCAGCTAAACGTGCATTGACTAAAACATCGCCCTGATCAGCAAATTTGTAGCTCGTATAATTCGCAATACGTGCATCGCCAATATTTAGCTCAACCCATTCGCCAGTGGCTTTTTGTGTGTTTTCATTAAAGTCAAATTTTGCAACATAGAGCTTACCGCTATTTAAATATTTATCTCCAGCTGTGTAGCCTCCATTGATATCTTTGGCATCCCATTTGGCATTCGATACATATTTATAGATGTACTCGCCGGTTGAGTCATCACCCATATAAAAGGCGAGTTGCTGCCCTTCGATGGCACGGCTGGCACGACAGTCTTCATGTGCAAAACGACCAAGTGCAGTACGTTTTACCGGGAGCTGGCGACCGTCAAAGGGATCGATCTCAACAATCCAGCCAAAACTGTTGGCGGAGTTACGGAAATCTTCCGACGCTGTTGCAGCAGTGATGGATGAATTCCAGCGCTCATACATGTCTTGAGTGAGCAAGCTGGCCTGTGGGGTATTCCATTTATACTGAGAAGACTGACCTTTTTTAATTTTATAGCGGTTCAGCGCATATTCAGTTTGAGGATCACGCTCATCATTTGCATTACGGGCCAGATAACCATCAAAGTTTTCTTCAGTGGTTAGATAAGTGCCCCAAGGCGTATAACCGTTACCGCAGTTATTATGTGTACCAAAAGTAAATAAACCTTCAGGACTGATTTTGCTTTTAACCAATGCATGGCCTTTGACCGGGCCTGAAAATTCAATTTTCGATGCTGCAGTAATACGGCGGTTAAAGATTGAATTTTTATCAATTTTAACTTCTTGAGTACTCGGATCTTTCGTCACATGCAGAATGGAAACACCATGTGAATTGATTTCGCGAATCACTTCATCTTCTGAACGAATAGCATCTTTAATCGTGTTAATAGTTGGATGTAAGTAACCTTGATTGATGTATTCATGATTAAGCACCAACAAACCTTCATTGGATGCTTTCACATCATAATTGCCTTTGGATTTATTCATTCCAAAAAAAGTCATGCCATCATGATTATCACCTGAACGCATGCTAAATGTTGGACCAGGGGGAATGTTGTTGTCATCCCATTCCGGCATACCTTCAGCAAGCGGGTCACCCAAAGCAAATAACACACGCGCTTGGTAACCTTCTGGAACCGTAAAGGCATTTAAGGTGTTTTTATCTATGGTCTTAAAAGTTAATGAAGTTGGTGTTTTTGCTTCTTCAACCGGTGTAGTGGGAGTACTGCCGTTATTTGAACTATTATTATCGTTATCATTACAGCCGGTTAAAGTGGCTGCTAAAGTTAGAGCAACGGCACCGCCTGCAGATTTTGTAATCAGGTTACGACGGGTAATCTTTTTATTAAATAAGTCTTTAAATTCAGAATTTCCTGACCCATTGCTGTCGTAAACATTATCTTCATGATGAGGCATAAAGTCTGTCATGATATTTTTCCAAGTGTATGGTTGTTATAAAGTTGTACTAAACTTAGATGAAAAATATGACAGCGCGCTGACGTTTGAATGACAGTCTGGTGAAGAAAATAAGTCAGATTGATGAAAACGTTTGAATGAAAACAGTTTGATAAAAAAAGCAGACCGAAGTCTGCCTAAAAATTTTTGCTTGAGGTCTTTAAACTGCTCGGCGTTTTTCAATCAGTTTGCCAAAGAACAGCCCTATTTCAAATAACAGCCACGTGGGGATGGCCAGCATGATCATGGAAATTGCATCCGGTGGGGTTACGAACATCGCGACAAAGAAACAGCCCACCACGATAAAACGCCGTTTTTCGACGAGCTGTTGGGTAGAAACCAGTCTAATTAAAATCAGGATGAGGGTAATGATCGGGATTTCAAAGGTAAAGCCAAATACCAAAAACAGTTTTAAGCAGAAAGCCAGGTAGCTGTTAATGTCGGTCATTGGTGCGACCGTTTCTGGTGAAACACTGATGAAAAAATGCAGAATAGAAGGTAGGGCAACGAAATAGGCGAAAGCAATCCCTGAATAAAACAAGCTGATGCTACCCAGTAGTAATGGCATGGCTAAGGTCTTTTCTTTTTCATACAGCGCAGGTTTCACAAAGTGCCAAAGTTGATAAATGATGAAAGGTATGGCCAATATTAAGGCAACGAAGAAATTCAACTTAAATGGTGCCATAAATGTCGCCGTGACATCGGTGGCAATCATGGATGAGCTAACAGGGAGTTGCGCACGTAATGGCTCAGACAGGATTTGATAAGTTTGATTGGCAAAAGGCAACAAGCAAAAAAACAGTGCCAACAGTAAGCCCACAATTTTAAACAGATGCTGACGCAAGACCATGAGATGTCGGGTAATCGGCATTTCTTCAAGATTAGAAGATTGTTGATCTGTCAGGGAAATTGGCAACTGGTTTTCTATAGGTGTATTCATATTGCCACCTTTAATTCGTTTAACTCGGAAATTGCATACATGTGGTTTAAAGGCTGCTCTGTGGGCGGAGTAATGCTACAAGTACTTTGTATGCTCAAAATGCACAAAGGTTGATGGTGATTGATAAAATTATAAAAAGTGGAAAAATTCTTATTAGTGGGCACTGCATTTTGTAATTGTTTTTCTGGTGCAGGTTGTGATTGTTGTTTTAGTTCATGCATTTGAGTGTGAATCTTTTGTTCGAGCTCTTGAATCCGCTGCATTTCATTTTGCATCTGTTCACGTAATTCAGACAAACGTAGTTCTCGGTCAATATTATTTTGTACATTGCTGATCATACGTTTGATTTTCGCGTACCATTTTCCGGTAAAGCGTGCAGCTTCGGGAAGCTTATCCGGTCCAAGCACCAATAAACTAATAATGCCAAAAGCCAGCAGTTCAGTCATACCAATATTGAGCATAAGGTTTTAGCCTGAGTGGGTTTTTACCGGAGAATTAACATCAGCATGACTGGTTTGATGTTCAATGGTTTTAAGTTCATTTAATGATGAAGGGGTGGCTTCATCTTCTTTCATCGACTTTTTGAAATCTTTAACTGCACCGCCGACATCTTTCCCTAAGTTTTTAAGTTTGGATGTACCAAACAATAAAATCACCACAATTGCAAAAATCACAACGTGCCAAATCGATAATCCTGCCATGTTCTTTACTCATAATTTGTTTAACACCATCTGAACAGTTTGTGATGACAGCAATGTGACTGAAAAATTTCAGTTTAAAGACAAAAGGCATTTAATCTGCTGTTGTGTTTGATTCGGTGCTAGCATATTTCTATTGATCAGTCAGGATGATATTGTGGCTTTGCTTTTACCAGTTTTCGGCTTTTTATGTGGATGGGGACTTGCTGCAACGCAATTTTCTGCAGCTTTAAAATCACTATTCGCGAGTCTGTTAGCCCGGTTACTTATTCCAGCGATCATTGTATATAACATGGTGTTTTACCAAGAGGGCAGTTTGTGGCTCATTGGGTTTAGTTTTATCAGTTCGGTAGTGTTCTTTTGTATTTTTTATTATTTCAAAAAAGATAAATTACGTGCACTGTGCTTAAGTTATTTAAATGGGGCTTGGTTGGGTTTTCCATTCGCCTTGGCTTTATTTGGTCCACAAGCCAGTAGTACGATTGTAGCTTTATATATTGGCGGCTCTTTGTTTGGCAATGTTTGTGCGGTCATGGCCGTCAGTCAAAGCAAGCAAGATCCAAAATTTATTATTAAAAATGTCCTGCTTTCTCCTCCTGTTCTTGCATTGAGCCTGGCTGCGGTTTTGTCGATCTGGGATTTTACAGTCTATGCATCACATCCATGGGTGCAGGGATTGTATCAGGCCAATAAGGTCTTGGTGACCTTTACCGGAATGTGCATTCTTGGCATGTGGCTAAGTAAAATTCATATTGGGTTAAATGACTTAAGACAAAGTTTGTTGTTAATCAGTAGTCGAATGTTTTTAGCTGTTTTTGTGTGTTTGGCAGCTTATTATCTTTTACCGATTCCGCATCAGCGACTGACCTATGCGGTGATGTTTATGTTCTTTGCTCTACCACCTGCAGCCAATATTGTAGCGCTGGAAACTTATTATCAAGGAACAGGACACTCAGCGAAATATATTGCATCTGGGACGATTGCCAGTACAATTTTGATTACGGTTTATGGGGTGGTGTTGCACATTTTAATGCCGGATTTATAATTATAATTTTCTTATGAAGCTCTCATCTGCAGGAAAGAGAGAGCCTCTCTATGGGAGATGAGCATCCTTAGAATATATGCCGAGTGCGCAAGGATGAGGGGGTAATAAATAAAACTCCTTTTAACCTGCTTTTTACAAAAGGAGGAATAGGCCTCCCCTTAACTCCCTCTTGTCAGGAGGGAGGATTCCTTTGTGAGCTTGATATTAATGACTTATTTTTCCAAACTTGCCTTAAATAATTGCATCGCCTGACCGCGGTGACTGATTTTATTTTTCTCTGCTTTAGAAAGTTCTGCACTGGAAATGCCGAGTTCAGGTAACCAGAACAATGGGTCATAACCAAAACCATTTTCACCACGTGCTGCTTCCAAGACTTCTCCTTTCCAGATACCTTGGAAAATTTGTGGAAGCGGATCTTCTGCATGTTGTACCAATGCAAGTACACAGACAAACATCCCTTCAATCACTTCGCCGTCTTTACGTAGCGGTTTTAAGTCCGCTAACAGTTTTTCATTATTAGCAGCATCATCCCCATGCTCACCTGCATAACGTGCTGAGTAAATACCCGGTGCACCGCCTAAAATTGGTACACAAATTCCGGAATCATCGGCAATCGCTGGTTTGCCTGAAATTTTAGCTGCATGACGGGCTTTAATAATCGCATTTTCGACAAAGCTTAAGCCATCTTCAATTGCATCTTCAATGTCTAGTTTGCCCTGAGCAACCACTTCGACAGGTAGGTTTAGTTCTGCAAACAATTTTTCAAATTCTGCAATTTTGCCTTTGTTGTTGCTTGCAAGTATCAGTGTGCCTTGGGATAACCAATCTGTAGAAGCCATGATTTCGATCTTTATTTGAAAATAATTGTGTGTATTTTAGCAAACTTATCTCGATAATTTAGCCAATAAAAAAGCACCCGAAGGTGCTTTTAAGAATCAGGCAAAATTACTGAGCTTGGATCCATTTGTCGGCACGGTCACGTGCCATACGAATTTGCTCTTGAGTTAAGTTGGCAGCCAAAGCTGTTTTCTTGCCTTCAGACAATGAAATCACTTTATTGTCGAGCATGCCATCACGGGTAGAAAGTTCATACCACTGATATGCGCCAACGTAATTTTTCTTTTGCTCTTCCATCATCGCAAGATTAAAGCTAGCACGGTTGTCACCATGACTTGCAGCTTTTTCAAAGTATTTACGCGCCGAAGCTTCGTCTTTTTTGGTGCCCATACCATCAGCTAGCATACGACCGACATTCAACTGGGCAGCAGTCAGACCTTGGTCCGCAGCGGCTTTGTACCAAGCAAAAGCTTGCTGTATATCTTTTTGAATATCTTTGCCGAGTTGATATTTGGTCGCCAAATAAAACTGTGCAGCAGCTTGACCTGATTTTGCTGACTTAATCAGGCTATTAATATCCATGACAGAATATTGTGCAGCTTGACTGGAAATAGACGGTGCTGGTGCAACATAATCCGCATGGGCTTGAATGCTAAAAAAACCAACCAATAGTGTGCTTAATAATATTTTTTTCATAATGCGCTCACTCGATAAATAGCGACTTCACCAAACAGATTCGGGACATGTTTACTGAGTAAACTACCTTGTTGATCCCCATTCACGGCGAGTCGATTAATAATCCGGATATCATTTTCAGCACAAAGTGCTTCAAAATCACGGAAAGTACATAAGTGGATATTAGGTGTGTTATACCACATATACGGTAAAGCATTTGAAACAGGCATCATTCCTTTTAAGGCCAAGAAAGAACGCGTTTTCCAATGCGCAAAGTTTGGAAAGGTAATAATCGCTTGTTTCCCTACACGCACCATATCACGCAATAATACGTCTGGTGCATCTACTGCTTGCAAAGCCTGTGCCATCACAACATAGTCAAATGACTGGTCTGCAAAGCGGCTTAAACCGAGGTTTAAGTCTTGCTGGATGATATTTAACCCGCGACTGATCGCAATTGCAATCTTTTCCTGATCAATTTCTAATCCATAGGCACGAATATTGTGCTTTTTGCCCATATGAGCCAGCAGTTCACCATCACCACAGCCTAAATCGAGTACGCTTGAATCGGGTTTAATCCATGTTTCTGCCAATTGATGGTCGATACGCATTACACAGTCTCCTTAGGTGTTGCTGCAAGGTGTTCTGCGCCACCTAAAAATGCACGTAATGATTTAACGTAAAGCGGAATAGGGAACAGGAACGAGTCATGGCCTTGTTCTGCATCAATATCGACATAGCTGACAGGTTTATGATTGGTGATCAGCGCATCCACAATTTCTTGTGAACGCTTCGGCGTAAAACGCCAATCTGTAGTGAATGAAACCACCAGAAAACGGCATTGGGTATTCGCCATCGCCTTGGTTAAAGACAATTCATATTCACGTGCAGGATCAAAATAATCCAGTGCTTTGGTCATAATCAGGTAAGTATTGGCATCAAAATTACGGCTGAATTGCTCACCTTGATAACGCAAATAACTTTCGACTTGGAATTCGACGTCAAAACCATACATAAACTTGCCCGACTTTAAGTCGCGGCCAAATTTCTGCTTCATGGCTTCTTCCGATAAATAGGTAATATGACCGACCATGCGCGCCAAAATGAGGCCACGTTTTGGATAGCTGTCATTTTCTAAATAACGGCCGTTATGGAAATCGGGGTCCGATAAAATCGACTGACGCGCCACCTCGTTAAAGGCAATATTCTGTGCTGACAGTTTGGGTGCACTGGCAATAATCACGCAATTTTTTAGACGGTCAGGATAATCCACCGACCATTGCAAGGCTTGCATACCGCCGAGTGAACCGCCAATCACCGAATACCAGACTTCAATACCTAAACGGTCAGACAGCATGGCTTGGGTTTTCACCCAGTCCCGAACAGTAACCAAAGGGAAATCTGGACCATATGGACGATTGTCATTTTCAGGGTTTGGCGAGATTGGACCGGTTGATCCACTGCAACCCCCAATGTTGTTGAGTGCAACAACAAAGAATTTAGAGGTATCAATGGCTTTGCCTGGGCCAATACAGGCCTCCCACCAACCTGGTTTTTTATCATCTTCATGATGATAGCCTGCGGCATGATGATGCCCAGACAACGCATGGCAAATCAGAATCGCATTGGATTTATCGGCATTAAGCGTACCGTAGGTTTCAATCATGATTTCGAAACGTGGGAGAATACGGCCACATTCAAGCTCTAACGGCTCTTCGAATGAAAACTTTTGTGGGGTAACGAGACCCACTGAGTCAGTTGGAAAAGACACAGGAATAATTCGCCTTAAATCTTTAGGATGTATAAACAAAAGGATACCACTTGAGGGTATCCTTCTAAAGTCATTTTAGTGCTAAATATTATTGCTAATACCTATACGGCAGCCGCAATCACCTGTTCTGTACTTAATACACCTTGCTCGATCATGCGGTTGGTGCAGGCAATAATCGCTTCGATTGAGGCAGTCACAATATTGTCGTGAATACCTGCGCCAAATGCAGATTTACCTGTACCTTTCACTTGAAGTTCAATTAAAGCCAAGGCTTTGGCATGCGCACCCGAGCTAATGCTACGTTCTTCATAGTTCAACACATCAATTGGCAATTGCAAAGCATTCAAGATGGCAGAAATAGGACCGTTACCTTCTCCACGCAAGTGCTGCTTTTCACCGTTCACTTCGATATCCAACTCAATCACCTGATTGCCATTGTCATCAAACAAGCGGTAGTTTTTCGCAGAGTAATGTGCATCTTTGATTGCAACATAATTCTGCTTGAACAAAGCCCAGATATCTTGTGCTGAAACTTCTTTAGCCTGTTCATCCGTCACTTGCTGAACCGCTTGCGAGAATTCAATTTGTAAACGACGCGGCAACACCACATTGTAATTTGATTCTAACAAGTAAGAAATACCGCCTTTACCTGACTGTGAATTGACGCGAATCACCGCATCATAGTCACGACCTAAATCTTTAGGGTCGATTGGCAAGTACGGCATATCCCACATTTCTTGGTTTTTCTGGAACTCGAAACCTTTCTTGATTGCATCTTGATGCGAACCAGAGAACGCAGTAAACACCAAGTCGCCAGCATACGGATGACGCGGGTGAACAGGCAAACCAGTACATTCTTCAACAGTCGCAATAATTTCATTAATATTGGAGAAGTCCAAGTTTGGGGCAACACCCTGGGTGTACATGTTCAAGGCAATCGCTGCAACGTCGACGTTACCGGTACGTTCGCCATTACCAAATACACAACCTTCGACACGGTCAGCACCAGCCATGATTGCCAATTCAGAAGCGGCAATACCACAGCCACGATCGTTATGACAGTGCACAGAAATGATCACACCATCACGACGTTGAATGTTGCGGTGCATCCATTCAATTTGGTCGGCATACACATGTGGGCCTGAAACTTCAACCGTTGCAGGCAAGTTTAAAATCACTTTATTGGTCGGCGATGCTTCCCAAATTTCAGTTACAGCATCACAAACGTCTTTTGCAACTTCCAATTCAGTGGCAGTAAAACATTCTGGGCTGTATTGGAATACCCACTCAGTTTCAGGATATTGCGCTGCATATTCTTTCACTTTGGTCGCAGCATTCACCGCTAACTGTTTTGCACCGGCAACATCGACATTCAAGACTTTTTGACGGAAAGTCGGTGAGTTTGAATTGTAGATATGCACGATCGCACGTTTTGCACCAACCAATGATTCAAAAGTACGTTGGATCAAATGATCACGCGCCTGAACCAAAACCTCGATATAAACGTCATCTGGAATATGATTTTCTTCAATCAATTTACGAGTGAAATCAAAGTCAATTTGCGATGCAGACGGGAAACCAATTTCAATATGTTTAAAGCCAATTTTCACCAACATTTGGAACATTTTAAATTTCTGTTCCATATCCATCGGTTCGAAAATAGCTTGGTTACCGTCACGAAGGTCTGTGCTCATCCAAATAGGCGCTTGATTGATTTCATTATTTGGCCATTGACGGTCTGGCAAGTCGACACGTTGATACATGCGACGATATTTTTTACTTGGATCAGCCAACATCATGAGGTAACTCCTTGTGTAGCATGCATTGCTTTTCATCGTGGATAACGGCAATGTACTACGAATATAGATTGTGTCTATTCTAACAATCTACAAGCATTGCTTGGGATAATATGAGTCAACAGTCGTAAAATATTGATGAATTATTACGACTTGGCTTTATCGCAGCACTTGCAAATCTATAACTAAATATTAATCCATTTATTCCGAAAATAATTTTCTATTTTTGCGTTTACAATAACTTTGTAGAAAATATTTTCCTTTAATTTGGGTGTTTATGAAAAATATAGTCGGAAGTAATCTCGTTTAATTTCGCAGTTCCCGCTAAAGCCATGGTTATCTCAAATTCTTCCTTCAAGATTTTAATCACATGGGCAACGCCTAAAGCACCCGCAACCGCTAAACCATGAATATAAGGTCGACCAATACAAATAGCCGTTGCACCTAAAGCAATGGCTTTGAAAATGTCAGTTCCACGTCGAATTCCACCATCAGCAATTAAAGGAAAATCCGGAGGCACAACGGCTTTAATCTGCTGTAGAGCTGTAAGTGGCCATGGCATCAAATACCACATGGCCCGGAATGCTAGGCATATTCGCCGCTGCCGTGCTGTCGGTAATCACACGCTTTTGCGCATCGACATAACGTGTGCCTAAACCCAGTTTAAAGCCTGCAACATCATAAGTAGACCATAAACTTGCAGTCCACTCTGGTGACCAGCGTTCAGCTAAGGTTGTTGCAGTTGCCGTGTGTTGATGCAGCTGTTTCACTTTCATATGCGCGACACCTGCTGAAATATTCCAGACATGGGTAATTTGTCCTACCGCACTCAGCTCTACACCATCAACGCGTTTTTTACCTTCTTGTACCGATAGCTGAGTAATGGGATCAATCGTAAACTGGTTTTCGTTTTCAGTACGGTAAGCTGCAGCATTCAACGCGAATTTGCCTTCAAGCAAGTCCCATTTCGTACCAATTTCATAATGATGGGTTTCTTGAGGATCAGCTGCCGAGCTGTTTGCACCTGTTTCAGACAAAGTGAAATTTGCACTTTCGGGAGGCGTTAGTGATTTTGCATAAGAGGCATAGACACTGCTAAATGCTGTTGGCTTAAATAAACTACCCAGTTTCCAGCTGACCAAAGTATCGTGCGCACCAAAATTGGCAGGCACCAAGCTACTGCTGCCCGATGGTAGAGTCAAAGCATCATATTCAGTGTCATAATAATCGACACGTACACCACCATTGAGTTGGAAACGATCACCGAATTTAAGCGTGTCAAATAAATAAGCTGCTACTGTATCTGTTTCACCATTGGTGTAGCCACCCGTATACACCAAGCTTGGGAGCACTTGATTCCGATCAGGGTTATATAAGCTGGCTGCAGTCGGAGTAACAGTGGTTTGCCCAGGCATTTGCGTTGCCATGGTTTTGTTATATTGCTATTCTTTTAAAAACTTTAGACCTGCCACCACATCATGTTCAATGGCTCCGGTTTTTAGATTTAAATTTATAGTCGTCTGGTTAGCGAGAATTTTATTTTTCTGATCTACTCCTTGGCGAGAGCGGCTTACTGTCCAGTTATTCGGATTGGTCGAACCGTTGGTACTCAGGCTATTAATCCCGGTTAATACACGTTGCATATTGGTTTTGCCCAAACGGATAATATTGGTCAGTTTTACATTTCCCCCAAGTCACTTTCGATCTTTGCCGTAAACATATCGGCATCAACATCTTCATGATCATCCACATGACCATAATAATTTTCACGATTTACTTTAGGCGCTGAACTTAAAGCAGAATCTGCATTGTAAAAACCCTTCATCCCTACAGTCGGAATACCGCCATCTGGAATATTACGTTGACGAATATGTTGTGAATAAAGATGTAGACGTGTATCGGTATCTAAGCCAAAGGCAATTGAAGGAGCAATGGCCCAACTATTATTTTCAATATAGTCCCGACCTTCAACTCCACCGTCTTGTCCCATCGCATTTAAGCGAAAAGCGGTACCACTATTAATCACTTGGTTAATATCGGCAGTCAGACGTGCATGCTCAGCGGTATTATAAGTTGCAGAGACTTCACGGCTATTTTCAGTCTGAGGCGGTTCGGCATCAGGTTAATATAACCTGATGCCGAACCGCCTCCTGCTTCTGCACCAGAAGGGCCTTTGACGGCTTCAATCTGTTCCAGATTAAATACATCCCGAGTAACAGCGCCCAGATCACGAATACCATCAACATAAGTGGATGTTTGAGTGGAAAACCCACGCATTTGAAAAGCATCTCCTGCACTGGTATTGCCATTTTCACCGAGTTGCAGGGTAATTCCCGGCGTGTTTCTTAAGGCTTCAACCAGGGATATTGCACCTTGTTCTTTTAATAATTCTTTTTTAATCATTGAAACTGTTTGAGGAATATCGACCAGAGGCTGAGTATATTTAGGCGAACTGAGCTTATCCACTTTATATTTATTTTCTGCATCTGATTTTACTGTAATAGTTGGAAGCTGAGTGACATCTTGTGTGTTCGCTGCATGAGCCATCAGGGGGAGAGATGCCGCTAAAGCAACCAGTTGAGCATTTCGATTATGTTTACGGCTTTTAATCTGTGCCATTGTAGGTCATCCCTGGTATCAGTATCGTATATGACACAATTCCATTACTGCCTTGCAACTTTTAAAGTCGGCAAAATAGCAGCAAAAGTGGAAACATTGTTATGCCTTGTAATGATTAATGCGAATTCTAATGATAATTATTATTGATAGTGAAAATTGCTTAATTATGATGAGGTTGGATGGAAATATGACTTAATTTAGACTTATTTATTAGCTAAGATATTAATTTTTAAATAGAAATAAGATACTAGCAAAGTTGAATTTGACTCAAAAATAAAATTATTAAAAATCCAATACTTATAATTTAAAGGTGAGGCTGTCTGATATTAAGTTGCAGCAGCCTTTTTCTTTTTTGCATTATTCAAGCTTAAAGTTCAGCCCATTTACGCATTAAATTATGATAAAGATTGGTCAGTTTGATCACTTCGTCATGTTGATCACCCAGCTGTATGCGTAAGTTTTGAATAGATTGATCTAAATTAAACAACATATAACGATTGGCTTCATCACGAATCATGCTTTGTAGCCAAAAAAATGAGGCAATACGGCAGCCTGAGGTGACAGCTGTCACTTCATGCAAACTGGTCGATGGGTAGAGAATCATGTCGCCGGCCGGCAGTTTGACTTCATGGTAGCCATACGTGTCTTCGATGACTAAATCGCCCCCTTCATATTCTTCTGGCTCGCTTAAAAAAACGGTACAGGACAAATCAGTTCTTAAGCGCTCATTGGTTCCTCGGATTCGACGAATTGAATTGTCGACATGAAAACCAAAAGCTTCATTGTTTTCATAACGGTTAAACAGCGGAGGAATGATGTCTAAAGGAATGGCGGCAGACAAAAATAAAGCATGCTGTCCTAATGACTCTAAAATAATCGTACTTAAATGATGAGTCAGTGGAAGATCTTCAGGCAGTTGTTGGTTTTGTTTGACTGTGGCCGAAAGTGTACCCGCAGTGACTTTACCATTGACCCATTCAATTTTACTCATTTCTTCACGGAAATATTGAACTTGTTCTTTGGTCAGTACGTTAGGAATATGATGGATCACGGCAATACACCTTTGCAAGAATGAATTCTTTTAGCTATAAAAATAGCCTCATTATTATGAGGCTATTTTAGATTAAAACCATAATTAATTTATGGTTTTAATTGAACTTAATATTTGAAGTTTAGCGATAATACGGCGCTACGACCTTCTGCTTCAGTTGCATAATGAGATGCATAAGCTTTCGTGAAGTAACGTTCGTCAGACAGGTTGTTGACGTTCAGTTGCAAGTCAACATTTTTGTTGACGTTATAACGCGCCATGGCATCGTAGCGTACATAACCTGGAACATAC
This sequence comes from Acinetobacter sp., assembly GCF_045628685.1. Taxonomy (GTDB): domain Bacteria; phylum Pseudomonadota; class Gammaproteobacteria; order Pseudomonadales; family Moraxellaceae; genus Acinetobacter. Next base: position 2,989 of record NZ_JAZQPV010000126.1, on the reverse strand, counting down.
TTGGTATTTGCTACATCACCATAGACTTTATCCATAGCAGTTGCACCCGCACCTAATGTTAGCTGTGGCATCACTTGGTAAGTAGTCCAAAGTGTTGCGCTGTTCTTAGGTACATTAGGCATTTGATTGCCATTATTAGCATTACCAGGCGTACAAACAGTATTTGGTGCACGACCAGTACAGGTACTACCATTGTCAGTCGCTTCGCTATCTAAATAAGTGTATCCAGCAGCAATATCCCATTTATCAGTAATTTTACCATTTATACCAAGTTCGATCCCATCAACTTTACTTTCACCAATATTGCCATAAGTAGTAGGGGTCAATTGAACACGCGCATTTTGTTTTTCAGTACGGAAAATAGCAGCTGTTAAATTCAAACGTTCATTTAACAAATCCCATTTTGTACCAATTTCAAAAGTACGACTTTCTTCTGGATCTAAGTTACTATAATTTGCGCCAATAGCTTCAGAACCATCACCTGAATCTACACCTACTGGGTTTGCAGCAGTTGCAAAACTTGCATAAACGCTACCATTCGGTAGAGGTTTAAATGTTAGGCCTGCTTGATAAGTAAAGAAGTCAGTGTCGCTATCAACTTTAGTTTCAGCTGTGGTTGCTGTTGCATAAGTAACTTGTTCAGTATCGAATTTATCCCAACGTGCACCAAGATTTAAGAACCATTGTGGATTGAATTCAATGTTGTCGAGTAAGTAAACAGAATTTGTTTCTGATGTTACTGTACTTGTTTGGGGATTTGCTGTGGTTAAACCTAACCAAGGATCTTTTGGATTAGGATGATAAGCACTGGTACACCAATAGTTTGAGGTTGCACTTGTAAATGTAGTACATGCTTTATTCGTACTAAGATTAGCTGGAAGAGTTGACGTTGCTGCTTGACCTAAGTCTGTAAGTAAGTAATTTCCTTTCTCAGATTCTTGTTTTGAATATTCGGCACCTACATTAAAGCTATGTTTTAAAGCACCCGTATTAAATTTACCGGTTAATGCAAGTTGATCACTAAATGTATCTGTATCAGTAATACGTGTATTGGCACGGCGAACAACTTGATCGTTAGCAATATTTAATTTTGAATCATCTGGTTGTGTCCAAACATAATCATTCTTAGAGTTGCCATACACAGCAGTATTGCTAATGGTTAAATTGTCAGTTAAATCATGTTCTAACTTAAATGTACCAATTTGATTTTCTTGTTTCTGGAAATCACGATCCAGCCAACCATAGTAAATACCTTGTTTAGCATTTAATGGTTTACCAGTAGCAGTATTGTCTGCAGAATTCCAATATGGAACACCTGAATCCGGCTTGTCATCAGATTTTAAATAGTAATAACTTAATGTTGCACGGGTAGCTGTGTCTAAACCAAAAGTAATACTTGGGGCGATACCTGCACGTTTGTATTCAGCACCATCGGCTTGACCCGCTTTTTCGTTGTGATGACCTAAAACTGCAACACGAGCTGCAATACCATTACCAAAATCCTTGTTACCATCTAAGGTAATACGCTGGTAATTGTCTGTACCTGCACCAACAGAACCTTCTAAAAAGTCACCTTGTTTAGCAACTTTAGAAATCATGTTGATGCTACCGCCAGTTGTACCCGCACCACCCATTGCAGATGCAGAACCTTTAGTGACTTCAACCTGTTCTACGGCAAACATTTCACGGTTTTGCGAAGTTGCGCTACGCACCCCATCCACATACATCGAACTTTCAGAGTTATAACCACGAATAAATGGACGGTCGCCATTTGGGTTGCCGCCTTCACCCGCACCTAAAGTAATACCAGGCACAGTACGCAAAGCATTGCTTAAAGTTGTCACTTGAGTATCTGCAATCAGCTGTTTAGAAATCACAGAGACTGATTTAGGGGTATCGAGCAGTGGAGCAACAAACTTGGAATTCGCAGATTTATCTACTTTAAGTGTTTGTTCTGTTTCTGCTTGAGTGCGAATAGTATCAAGTTGGGTCACTTGATCTTGTGCAATTGCATTACCCGCCATGACTGAAAGTGATGACACAATCGCAGAAGATACGATTTTTTTGCGTGTTTTAATGAAGGCCATTTCTAACTCAAAAAGTGTACTGGGAAAAGGTATGAGAATAATAATGATTCTTATTTTTTATAACTATTAAGTTGAATTGGAGTTTGCGATCATTATCGTATTTATCATTCTATGAATGAATAATAAAATGCGATAAATTTTTAGTAATGATATGATTTTAAATGAATATCTATAAAACCTCTTGATTCTTTATTTATGATTGTGAATTTTAATCATACTGATATTTAGCATTTTTTAAGCAATTTGTGATATCGAACAGTTAATTTAATGTTAAATCATGTTTATTCGATTCCATCGCTTACATTCATTTGAAATAGCTCGATTTAAAGCCACAGCATAAGCTGGTTACAATTATCTGAAATTATAAATTTATGCCAAAACAAGAAAGCAATTTTAATTCCAGATGTTCAGCCTCATTTTTAAAATCTCTGTCTGGACTTTATAATTTCATACAAATAATCTGCAACGTTTAATGGATCTTTTCACTCGATGGGAGAGGTATACCTAAATTATTCTAAATGTTTTGTGATGAAATAGATTTCTTGTAATAAAATTACACCAAGATCATCCGTTTTTGTTTTGGATGATGAATGTAGTGAAGAGAAGTTGGAATGATGGCATTGGTGAGTTATATATTTTTCCAAGTCATTAAAAACTGATGTGTAGTGATTGGAATTGTTACATGTTGATGCAGGTTTTTTATCGGTCAATATAAGCCATGATCCAACACTATTTTAATATGCATGAATTAAATCAGCAAAGAACTCAAACTTAAGAAAATTTACGCTTTTAGCTAAAATGCATATGAATTGAGCGTCTTTGGCAGATAAAGTATTAGGAAATTGAAATAAAAACGGATTTTTATCCAAAGAAAGCTTAAAATTTAATGGTTAAATCATCCT
>NZ_JAZQPV010000125.1:0-7295 GCF_045628685.1 Acinetobacter sp. | reverse complement strand
CTGCAACTTCCCATGGATAGTCATGTGAATGGGCACGTTCCAATGCACCGGGTGCCAGTTCCTTTTGGGCAAAGCGTCGTACTGACTCTGCAAATGCGTTTTGTTCTTCGGTTAAATTGAAATCCATGACTCTAACTCTATCCAGTAAATCTTATAGAACTAGAATATGGAGATATTTGATTTTATGTTTGCACAAAAATCATAATGTCATGACTTATTTCAAATAATATTTAAACATTATTAAAAATATAACTGATAAATATATTTTCTATATTTATCAGTTATATAGTTAGAAATGTCTATTTTTTAATAAATAATATGTATTTTCCATAAACTCATCTCTCTATTACATTTCATCAATTCATATGCCTAAAGATTATGCGAGATTTAGGATGAATTAATATTTTAATCCCGAAAGTAATTAAATAATGGAGTAGTAATGAAAATCGGTTTTATTGGCCTAGGACGCATGGGTTTTCCACTTGCATCCCACTTAGTCAAAAATGGGCTAGATGTAACTGCCTTTGATTTAAATCTGGCACAAATTGAAAAATTTATTCAGTTGGGCGGTAAAAGCGCTGAAAATATTCAACATATAGCAAAAAATGCAGACATCGTTTTCACCATGTTGCCTGGTCCCAAACAGTCTAAGGAAGTGATTCTTGGAGATAATGGTGTTTTAGCGAATTTAAGTGAAGGAAAATACTTAATTGAGCTTAGTACCATTGATACCGATACCGTTGATTTGTTGTACCAACACGCCAAAGAGAAAAATATTAAATTTGCAGATGCGCCAGTAGGACGACTCGCTGCTCATGCAGATCTAGGTGAATCACTCTTCATGCTTGGTGCTGAAACCGCAGAATTTGACTATCTGCAAGATTTGCTCTTAAAAATGGGGACAACGGTTTTACATTGCGGTGAACCAGGTGCTGGGACACGCATGAAACTGATTAATAATTTAATGGTTTTATGTTATTGCCAACTTAACTCTGAAGCTTTGGTTCTTGCTCAAGGTCTCGGTTTAGATGCGAAAAAGACGTTTGAAGTGTTAACCGGTACAACTGCCTCAAATGGTCAGCTCAAAGAAAAGTGGCCACAAAAAGTTCTCAATAACGATTTAACACCCGGCTTTGATATTGCTCTGGGTTTCAAAGATCTAACATTAGCCTGTCAAGCTGCGCAATCTACCGGCATTTCTCTTCCTGTTGGTAACTTAGTCCGCAACATGTTCCAGCTTGCTCGTCATGCAGGTAAAGATGGTCAGGACACTTCCTCAATGACTGATTTCTGGGCTGAAGTAAACCAGATCGAAAAAATCCGCATTTAATTTATTTAATTTCTTGAAAACAAAAAATTCAGAGCAATTTGATATGCAATATAGTCAGTATATTTCAGGGAAATTTCGCGATGGGTCGTCAGAAAATATATACGACGTCCTGAACCCTTCTACCCTAGAAACATTAGGCAAATTAAAGTTTAGCAATCCACACGATATTGAAGAAGCTATTCATTCAGCGGCGAATGCATTTGAGATCTGGCGCAAAACCACAGCTTATGATCGTTCAGTGCTGATTCGTAAAATTGCCCATTGTATGTATGCACAAGTGGACCAGCTGGCTGAGCAAATTTCATTAGAACTGGGTAAGCCGCTTCAAGAAGCTAAAAAAGAAGTGCAAACTGCTGCCGAAATGTTTGAATGGGCCAGTGAAGAAGCACGTCGAATTTACGGTAAAACGATTGCTCCACGAACAGCAGGGATTAAGCAAACTGTTGTTTATGAACCAGTGGGTGTGGTTGCCGCTTTTTCCGGCTGGAATGCTCCTGCGATTACCCCAGCCCGAAAAATCAGCGCGGCACTCGCTGCTGGCTGTTCAATTGTGATGAAGCCTTCTGAAGAAACTGCCGGGATCGCCCTAAAAATTGCCCAGATTATTGATGAATTGGATTTTCCAAAAGGTGTTGTCAATATGATTTTTGGCAATCCGGAGGAAATCTCCAATATACTCTGTGAATCTTCAGATATCGCGATGATTACTTTTACTGGCGCGACTTCTATTGGGAAATCTTTAGCTGAAAAAGCATCCAAACATATGAAAAAACTGACCCTAGAGCTGGGCGGTCATGCACCTGTCATTATCTGCGAAGATGTAGATGTTGAAAAAGTCGCGAAAGCTGCGGTTGCAGCAAAATTTCGTAATGCTGGGCAAGTGTGTACCTCTCCAACTCGCTTCCTGATTCATGAATCTATATTTAATGAATTTAGCCAAAAGTTTGTGGAACACACCAAGCAAATTAAAGTTGGGAATCCATTTGATGCACAAACCCAGATGGGGCCATTAAAAAATGCTAGAAGACTCAGTGCGATTGAGGCTTTGGTTGAGAATGCACGTGATCTCGGGGTTGATATTGCGACTGGTGGAGAAAAACTGCAAGACTCGGGCTATTTTTATGCTCCGACAGTTCTAATCCAGCCGTCTTTAGAAGTTCAAGTCAACCATATCGAACCGTTTGGACCTGTTGCAATCTTAAGATCATTTGACGATTTAGGTGCTGCTCTTTCCGAGGCTAACCGTCTACCGTTGGGTTTAGCTGCTTATGCATTTACCAATAATTTTGGTTACATTGAACGTATTACAAATGAAATTGAAAGCGGTGTGATCAGCATTAATGACTGGCAGGCCTCTCTACCTGAAACTCCGTTTGGTGGCGTAAAAGATAGTGGTTTAGGTACTGAAGGTGGCAGTGAAGGTATTCACGAGTTCCTCAAGATCAAGACCCTAAGAATCGCGAGTTAATCCATAAATAAAAAAAGGAGGATTTAATCCTCCTTTTTTTATTTATGGTATTTTTAAATTTTTAAATCCTGTACCTGCAACTGATCTAAATTCCAGATCTGGTCTCTGAGTACTCTTGCTTGTTCAGCCGAAATCACCCCATTAACCAGTTCAAAAAATTTATTATCTAAATCTTCATCTGTCAGTGGTGCTTCAGGATCACCTTTGCGACATGGTGAAAAATGTTCAAATACTTGTCCATTTTTAAGGGTGATTTTGACTTTAGCCGCGCGTTGATTAGGGAATTTCGAAGTTAATTCTTCATCACTTTCCAAAGTCAATTTCTGCATTAAGTCACGAGTTTGCTGAGCAGAACGCTGTGCTTTTTCAAAAGCATTTAGGCGAACGCTACCATGTAAAAGGCCATGAGCGACAACATAGGGTAAGCTGAAACGACACTGGAATGCAGATTCAGGTGCAAAGTTTCCTGTTACATCCAAAGCCGTTTGATAGGTACGAATGGCAATGTTTTCAATCTCAGAAAGTGTTAGGCCTTGATCCAGAATAGTCTGACGAATCGCTATTACACCGTCAATTGCTGCGAAAGTATGTCCACAGCAACCATGATTCTTTTGCGTCATCTTACAAATATTATAGTCTTCACCCAATCCCGCTATAGCTTTATCCCAGTTTGCACCTTTGGATAAGGCCGCAGCAAAACCCACTTCACCTTCAAGAATATCCAAAGCACCGGTAATACCTTTGGTAGCAGCTTTGGCAGCAGTTGTACCAATGGAGGCTGCATGACCACCATGTAGGGCTTTGGTCATTGCATCGGAACGGAATGCTTGCTGTAAACCCGAAGCAAATGTTGTCGCTGTTGCAACGGCATGGGCAAATAAGTTTTTATCTTGAGGGTCAATTAAAAATGCTGCCGCCGCTGCACTGCCGATAGCACCGACTGTGCCGGTGGTATGAAAAAATGAATAATGGGACGGCTGCACTGCTGCACCTAAACGTGTAGAAACTTCATAACCCACCACGACCGCTTTTAAGAATTCTAAACCTGTACGGTTATATTCATCAGCAATAGCGAGTGCAGCACTGATGACAGGTACACCTGGATGGTAAACCGCATCTCGAAAAATATCATCAAATTCGATGGCATGAGAGGCTGTACCTAAAATCCATGCAGCAGATGATGAAAATCCGGTTTTATTTAAACTCGGGATACGGCTTTTTCCGACGCCAAATTCATCTTCAAAAGTCGCAATGATTTTAGCACCCACATCACTTACAATCCCGGGATATAGTGCCGAGAACCAATCTAAAACCACTCGTTTGGCATGATGAAGTGTTTCGGCCGATAAATCACGGTTTGCTTCCCATGCTGCATATTCTGCGTACTGTTGAATAATGGTGCTCATGCTTCCTCTCTTATGTCCCTTTAATTGAGTTCACCAAATAACCAATGACGTAATTCATCAATTTTTTCTTGTTTAGGTGAATTTTGTGGAATGACCAGGTAATAACCTAAATCACGTTTTAAGGTGAAATCTGAAAAATAAACCAGACTGCCATTTTCAATTTCCTGCTCGACCATTTTGGTTTGAGCCATGGCGATTCCAATCCCATCCAGGGCTGCCTGATAGGCTAAAAGCGAGTTTGGCAATATAAACTGTTCAGTCTCGTCACTTTGAATATCTTGTGCAGACAACCAGTCATTCCAGTCGAGCTTTCGATAGGTTGAATGAATGAGGGTGTATTTATTCACATCTTGCGGTGCCGGTGGACGAGTCAAATGTTTAATTAACGATGGGCTGCAAACCGGTCTAATCTCATCACCAAATAAAAAATAGCTTTCTACATCGGGCCAATTGCCATCACCAAACTGAATGGATGCATCGACACTTTCAGTGGCAAAATCTACAGGTGCGATCGCGGTTTTAATATTGACTCTTAACTTCGGATTTTCTGCATGCAGTTTTTGTAATCGACGTACCAACCATTTTGCGGCAAAAGTGGAATAAACACGTAATGCAATATCGTTATTGCGACGGTATGAACTCATACCACGGGTGGCAATGGCAATTTTATTAAATGCAGGTCCAATTTCTGAATAATACTTTTCTCCGGCATCCGTTAAACTGATCCCCGAGCGTTCCCGTTTAAAGAATTCAATACCTAAATATTCTTCTATTAATGTAATTTGGCGACTTACAGCAGATTGACTTACATATAATTCATCAGCAGCCTTAGTAAAACTTTTATGTCTGGCAACACATTCGAATGTTCTAAGAGCATTTAATGGTGGAATATCGCGCATATCAACCTCCTGTTTCAAAAGCACAGTATAAAAGGAAAAGTCTATGATCCTCATAAACCCTGTCATCAATAAGTCGTAGTATCAAAAGCTGATCACGACATCTGGCTTTAGCGAAACAGCATACATATTTATGCACTGTGCTGATTGAATAAAACTCATGTTGCTATGAGTTATAAAAAAACAGCCTCCTAAGAGACTGTCTTTACCTAAAAATTAAAAATGAAGAGCTATAAATAACCTCTACATAAGTGGGTATTGTAATTCATCACCGCCCTAAGGCATTACCCTTGTGATGTCTTGCGAAGGCTCTTTAATATATCGAACGTCTTAAGTTAAAGATATTTCGTCCTATTGATTTTAGAACCTTGATTATTTCTATCCTTCCATTTTTGGTACTGTCACCATGAAAAGTTTTATTGGCTGAAATTAAGGTGTTGTCGCAAGATTTAAATCGCCATATTTTTTGGAATTCGGGAAAAGATGAATGCGGTAATGATGTTAATTGCTCCCAGACATAGCAGCGTATAGTGAAACGCATCGACTGAGTTTTGAGCACCAGACTGCTCCATAAACATATTTAACAATGTTCCGGCCAAAGCAATTCCTATACTCATTGAAAGCATCATAATCATGGATAAAAAACTATTTCCACTACTCGCTTGCTGAGCGCTGAGTTCACTCAAAGTCAGCGAGTTCATGGCAACAAACTGTAGCGAATTCAATATGCCAAAGACAAAGAAATGCAATGCTCTAAACCAAATTGGCGTATCAATAGACGTTAATGAAAAACTGGCAATACATAAACCCACCAGCACAGAATTGAGGATTAAAAAGCGTCTATAGCCTAGGGCTTGAATAATGGGTCGCGTTATTGGCTTTGAAAATAATGAACCCAAGACTAATGGTGTCATCATTAGTCCAGCCATAAAGGGTTCAACACCAAAAGCAATCTGCAGCATTAAGGGCAGTAAAAATGGCAATGAATTGCCACCCAATCGTGCAAATAGATTTCCCAGGATTCCTACCGTAAAAAGCCTGTTTTTAAATAACTCAGCTCTAAATAATGCCTGCTCATGCAGATGAGCATGGTAGGCATAAATGAGCGCTGCACAAACTGAAGCGATCAGCATCCCCGTGATGAATAAAGTTGAGGATTCTGGATTTGATGCCATCTCAATCCCCATTACAATTCCTACCATTGTAATAAGCAGCAGGAAAAAACCACTTAAATCAAAGCGTTTTACGCTTTTTTCAGTGATATTTGGCATGACTTTAAGGGTAAAGAATAAGCCAATTAAGCCTATCGGAACATTCACCCAAAACACCCAGTGCCAAGTTGCCACCTTAACTAGCCAGCCCCCTAACGCCGGTCCAACTAAAGGACCAATTAAGCCGGAAATATTCATGGTGCTGATGGCTGAAACAAACTGGGTTCTGGGAATGATTTTAAGCAATGCCAACCTTGCAACCGGCATCAATAAGGCACCGCCCACACCTTGCAATACCCGAAAGCCAATCAGTTGATCAAGATTTTGTGAGAGTCCACAACCGAGCGATGCCACTGTAAATATTAATATTGCTGCAAAGTATGTATTCCTAAGACCAAACTTATCTGCCAACCAGCCACTTAATGGAATCCCTGCGGCTACTGCCAATACATAAGCAATAATCACCCCATGAATATCTAAAGGATTTTCATGCAGACTTTCAGCAATCGCGGGTAAGGCGGTAAAGATAATGGTGGTATCTAAGGCTTGCATAAAAAAGCCAATAGATGCCAACAAAACGAGTATTCTAAATTTAGGTTGCAGTTTATGGTGTTGTTCCATAACACTCCTTATTTCACTATTTTTATTTTCCAAAATCCCTTCGATTAGATTGACTTACATATTCGGATAGTTTGGACCACCACCGCCTTCCGGCGTTACCCAGGTGATGTTCTGTGAAGGATCCTTGATGTCACAAGTCTTGCAGTGCACACAGTTGGCTGCATTGATCTGGAAACGCTTGGAACCGTCATTATTTTCCATGATTTCATACACCCCGGCCGGGCAGTAGCGCTGTGCAGGCTCGTCCCATTTCGGCAGGTTGACGTTGACCGGAATCGAGGCATCGGTCAGCTTCAGATGCGAAGGCTGGTTTTCTTCAAGTCGGAGGCCAAGCGGTCTTAGGAAGACAAGGCATATTATCAA
>NZ_JAZQPV010000124.1:0-44205 GCF_045628685.1 Acinetobacter sp. | reverse complement strand
TCTATTGAGCGATTGGTTATCTTCGTCATCTTATCGCCAAAAGGCTTGAAGTCATTATTTTTCGTTTGATCGACTAAGATGTTACGGTCAGCAAGAAAGAGAATTCGTTTTTTAGCACCTGATTTCCAAAGTCGCCAAATGATTTGGAATGCTGTATAGGTTTTCCCTGTCCCTGTTGCCATGACAAGTAGAACACGATTTTGACCACGGGCAATCGCTTCTAGGGTTTTATTAATAGCATTAGTTTGATAGTAACGAGGAGCACGTTCTGTACCATCATCATAGTATGGATATTCAACAATAGATTTGGCTTCAGTTGTCGTAATGCCATGATGCTTTTCATAAAGATTCCATAACACTTCAGGCTGAGGAAATTGCGCTAAGCTAAGTTCTGTTTCAACTTTCCCTGAATTGAACAAGCCTGTTTGATCATGCAATAAGAAACCATCACCATTCGTTGAGATAACAAAAGGTGTTTGAAGGCATTCTGCATAGCCTAAAGCCTGCTGCATGCCTGCTCCTAGGGTATGTTTATTGTCTTTCGCTTCAATGACTGCAAGGGGTAGGTTTTTCTTATAATAAAGGATGTAATCTGCACGTTTGGTTTCACCACGGGTGTGCAATTTGCCACGAACCATGATTTGACCTTTGGTAAAGGTCACTTCTTCTCGGATCTGTTGAGCTGTCCATCCTGCCTGAGTAAGAGCAGGATAAATGTAACGCGTACAGATCTCACGTTCTGACAAATCTTTTTTAGACATATATCCTCATTTTTTTATAGTAAAAATGTAATTACTGTAAATTTACGTTAATAAAATTACAAGGTTAAGTCAATTGATAAAATCATTTCCCAATTAACTATTGATTTTGATAGTATTTAATTTTTTCTAAACAATTAATGAAATGAATTTTTTATCGTAAATAAAATATTCAAAAAAAAATTGAGTATTTTCATCAATGATTGGTGATTTTTAAATGAAAAAAAATTATCTATTAATAAATTAAAGTTATTATACCAATTTATTGATATTTATAATTTTTTAAATAAAAAACAAACACTTTTCTCTGTTTAATATTTCAAAATATACCTAAATCAATTTTGGAATAAACTTTATGAAAATCTCCTATGTTCCTAGACCAATAAATCGAAATATTCCACATAGAGTAACTGGATTTTTCGCTAGTCAAAAAAATGAGAAGCATGTCGTTTGGGAGTCTCAACTAGAGCGAGATGTTTGTTTTCTACTTGAAAAAGATACATCTGTTATTTCATATGAAACTCAATCAAGAACTTTTGTATACATAGATCATGGAAAAGAACGTACATATACCCCCGATTTTTATGTCCGATATGCGGATGGTAAAGATAACTATCTTGAAGTAAAACCACAAAAATTTGTAAAAAAGTTCAAAGAGGATAAGAAATTAATATTGGAGGAGATATGTGAAAATAATATTCCCTTCAAGATAATTACAGATATAGAAATCAGATGTGGGTATTTTTTAGAAAATATCAAATTTTTAGAACATTATTCAGAGAAAATCGTATCAGAGAAAACCGTTGAAATTATCAATCAACTATACCAAAACCGAGTATCAATAAAACAATTGGCAAAATTAATCCCTCTTACTGAAATTTATCAATTAATTTACTCAGATTTTTTTGATGTTGATCTAAACCATCAATTATTAAGTCACGACACTATTCTTGGGGTGGTCAAATGATTAATGTTATTTATGAAAAAACTCCTTGGAATGTCTATAGAGTTGATAATCATTTTGAAATAGTTGATTCCAAGAATATTTCAAGAACTAAGAAATTTAAAGAGGAGGAGTTTTACAATTTAGTTCAAGAAAATGTAATAACCATTGAAGATGATTACACTGAAAAAAGTAATATTAATCTATTAATGGTTCTTCATGATATTAATAATATTTCAAAGAAAACTTCCGATAAAAAAACCATTCTACAAATATATAATGAAATTCCAGATGGATACACCTATAACCAGAAAATTTTATACATAAAAAAACGTATAAAAGGTGAATTTGATTTTTCAAATACTACTATTTATCGACTTATTAAAGATTATGAGCGATGTGGTAGAACTTTACAGTGCCTTAATCCTAAGAAACAAACTCGTTCAAGTAGTATCGATGATACTATTTTAGCAATAGTAAAAAAAAGAATTCTGAAAGATTATGCTAGTCCAAAAAGAATCAACATAAAAACTCTCTATGAACTTATCAAGATTGATTTAGACATAATTGGAATTGATATAAAAAAGACCCCAAGCTATCAGACTATTTGCAACTATATAGAAAAATATTCTTATGAGTATAAAATTGAAAAAAGTAGACTAGGCTCTAAAGAATATCATAAGCGACATGGTCCAGTATTTGATGGTGTTCAAACAACTTATCCTTTAGAAAGAGTAGAAATTGACCACACTGATCTTGATATAAAAGTATTTGTTATTGATGAAAAAAATAAAAAAATACTGTATGGAAGACCGTTATTAACTGTCTTAAAAGACCACTTCACCAAATCTTTTCTAGGTTATCATCTAAGCTTCAATGCACCTGATACAGAAGTAGCATTAAAATGTTTAAAACATGCAATGCAGAAAAAAGAAAATCTTAAACATAAATATCCTAAAATTGATGAAGAATGGATTCAACATGGAAGGTTTAAGAACATTGTTGCTGATAATGGTCTTGAATTTAAAAGTGAGAGGTTTAAAGAAACTTGTTTACAACTAGGAGTACACCTTACTTACACCGCAAAATATGAGCCTTGGTTGAAAGCAACTGTAGAGAGTGCCTTTAATAATATTAAATCATTATTAAACCGTCTGCCATCTAGAATTAGAAAAGATACTATTCATGGTCAAAAAATCAAAGATGATGTCCTATCATTTGAAGATTTCGATTTCTTATTTAATTTATGGGTTGTTAGTGACTACCATAATAAATATAACGCAACTACAGAAAGTACACCAAATAAATTATGGATAGCATCAAATGAGAAAAAAGAAATTTTAGATTCAGAGCTTAGTAATGAGGATTTAAATATTATTTTATCAGAAAAAATCACACGTAGACTTTCAAGAAAAGGGATAGTTTATGCGAATGTTCGTTACAATTCTAATGCGCTTAATGAGCTTTACTTAAAGAACAAAAAAATAGAAGCCACTGCTCTATCTGTTCAATTTAAACTAAATCATAATGATATATCATCAATTCATGTTTATGATGAAATCGATAAAAGTTACCTTCAGGTTAATAATATTGACGGAATACCTTCTAACTTTACATTCAAAGACTTAAAAAATAAAAATAAAATCAGGAATCTTAATAAGCGTGAAATCAATGAGATTCATGCCCAAAAGTCATTTGTAGTAAATCAACAATTGGCAAATCTAAATAAAAAATCTAAATATGATACTACTGTATTGCGCAAAGAGCGTATTTCTAATGAAAACCCAAGAATTAAACCTAAGAAAAAACCATTAGTTGTAAATTCAATACCATCAATTTATGCAGATGTTGCAGAAGGAGGATTGTTCGGTGGCAATGAATAAACAACAAAAGGACAGGATCGAAAAAATGGAAAGTATCTTTGTGCCTTATCCAAATTTAATCACGATCCATAACAAACTAAAAGAGATTTTGTTTATGGATCGTTCTTTTGCTGAACCTGAATGTGTTTTGATTACTGGATATAGCGGTTCTGGGAAGACCTCCTTTATGAAAAAATTTCTTAGCAACCACCCTGTTATTCATGGGGATGAAGTAGATATACATCCTGTCATATATGTTGAAATACCTTCACAGGCAAATATAAAAGATCTTTGTATAGTGATACTTAAAGCACTCTCTGATCCTTTTGATAATACTAAGTTGACTAAGAATCAACTTAGTCCAAAAGTTATAAATTTTATTAAGAAAACTCATACTAAGCTTTTAGTTCTTGATGAATTCCAACACCTAACTTATAACTCTTCTGCCGCTAAGGTAGATAATGTGGCGAATTGGATAAAATATTTTATAAATCAAACAAATATCCCAGTATTAATAATGGGAATGCCTGAATCTGAACATATACTATCTGAAAATACTCAACTAAGTAGACGATTTTACTCAAGGTTTAAATTGTCTTTTTTTTCAATATCTTCAGCACAAGGTGTGAGTACCTATTACAAGTTTCTAAATGATTTAAGTGAAGAAATAGAGTTTGAAAATTCCACAATGATATTGGATAAGTTTTATGCAATATCTTTATTTTATCTAGCAAACAATAACATGGCGTTATTGATGAGAATAATTAGATTTGCATGCCGTGTTGCGGCATTTCAATCACATAAAAAACTAGAAGATATACATTTTTTGGTCACATTGTTTGAAATGAGGCACTTAAAACATATTGAAGAATTTCTGAATATTTTTCAAACACACGACTATAGATTGGTACAAGAAAAACTTGTGAAAGAAAGCGTTGATTGGAACAGTATTGATGAATATTTTAGTAATTAGACTTGTACCAAGATCGAACGAGTATATTTTAGGGTATATATTTAGGTTAGTTAGATCGAATTATATTAAAGATCCATTCGATTACCTTTCTCAATTTACGGAAGCTAAATCATTAAGAAAAAGTCTCAGGAATATAGCTGACAAAAACTTTGATTTAGATACCTTCTCAACTCATATCAAAAAAAATCAAGAAACTATTGCGGGTTTATATGTTTCAGATCAGTTAACTAATACTAGCTCTGATTTTCCAAAAATTTGTAGCAAATGTTACGCTAAGGAGGGATTTATTAATAAAGATTGGTTGTCTCCTCTCCAATTAATTTGTGAAAAGCATTTAGTTTTTTTAGCAAGTAAGTGTAGTAATTGTGGCAGAGTTTTAGAATGGCATTTTTTACAGTTTTTTATTTGCCGTACTTGTAAACAACCAATTACTTCAGCAGAGGTCGATCCAAACTTATTAAAAAGTTCTCCATATTTAACTTATTGTCTTCAAAAGAAAAGTTATTTAAATTTTTCGAAAGAAGATTTAATAGGAATCATTTCATTCTTTTTAATCCTTACTCTCGGTGTCTCATTATTTCAAAAAAGCAGCTTCACGCGAGCACATGAATTTTCGCAAGAAAAGATACTTGAAAGCTACGATAATGCTTTAAATTTTTTTCTTGAATTTAATCTTTTTGAAGATTTTTTAATTAAAGCCTACGAAAACACACCCTATGACATACAACATAGAAATATGTTCTATGGATGCTTTACTAATATAGATCAATACATTAACAACAAGCCTATTCGAGATAAGTTGCTCAAATCGATTAAAAACTGTTATTTTCTTAAGACAAAAATTACAAATAATAATTATCAGAAAATTAAGTCAATAATCGAAGCTAACTATGATTATCACAATAATCGTCTTCATATTGATAATTTTCAGAGAGAAAGTTTCGACTTGGTTACATTATTTCAATTTAAATATATAACCAAAACTAATACATCTACGTTGCAGTTTTTAATTGAAAACTCCTTTGTACGGGTACTAAAGAGTGAGAATGGGACATATCAATACATATCCATCTACTCACTATACAGACTTATGAATTTACTCAAAACATCATCAGTAATTCTAACTAAAAACTATGATTCTACTTTCAAAAAATTTATTGATTTAGATACAGAAGAAAAGAAAGATTTTTTATATTCTTTATTGAGTGGGAGACCATATAAGTACGAATATGATGTACTGACTGGGCTTGATAACATTAAGGTGATACTCGAAAAGGCTGTTTAATCCTTTATGGATATAACTCATCTCCATAAGAAATTTCAAAATTAATTTGAATCTCTATATATTTTCTACCACTGGCAGAAATTTCATTTTTAGCTTTATTTCGATATAAATTTCAAAATTAATTTGATTAAGAGGATTTTCCTTATCTTATAAATCAAATACTTATGTTTTTATAAATTTCATTTTTAACTTTTACGGATAATTGATATAGATTAAAGATTACTAGTGATAACGTCAAATTTTTTAATATTTAGTTATGAATTACATGAACCGGATATTAATTAAGCCAAGAAATATGAAAATATATTTCTTGGCCTAGAATGGTTATTATTTTGAATAAACTTAATATCTTATATTACAAAGAACCCATGTGTGCCATCATTCTTAAGCTGATCGACTAAACCGAACTCCCAATCAAGATAAGCTTGCATTGCTTCTCTTGAATTATCGGTACCTTCATAAGGTCGTTTATAACGATCAATCTCTTCTGAAAGTAAATCTAATTCTTGTGATAATGGCAGACCTGCCTGCCCCCAGGCAGCATTACCACCTTTTAAGATATACACTTTTTGAGTTGATTTGATTTGAGCTTTAATTTCTGGAACTGCATATTGAGCAAGCAAGCTAGAACCACAAGTCACAACAATGGCATCTTTGTTTGTAAATTCTGACTGCTGGATCAGTTTAGGTACATCTGCTTTCAAAACCCATTGTGCATTTGGGATATGCCCTTTTTTGTAATTGGCTGCAGTAGTGAAATCCCAAATAGCAATATTTTGTGTTGCTGAAAGTTGTTGCAGCTCTTCTGGAGAAATAAATAAGTCAACATCTATCTGTGGTGTAGCAGGTTTCCATACTCCAGTTTCAGCCAAAAGTTTCGTAAAATCATCTTCTAGCACATAAACATCCCAGTTCATTTGTGCTAACCAAGAACCGGTCATGTATGCCCGAATAAGTTGATCGTCAACTAAAACAATACGAGCACCACGCACTGCAGCATAATGGTCAGTTTCCTGTACCAACTGACCACCTGCTACCCAACGACTACCAGGTAAATGCCCTGCTGCATATTCCTGTTCAGTACGTACATCAAAAATATAAGTGGTTTTATCTTCCTGTGCCTGTAGATCCTGTAAGTCAATTAAACTGATTTGCTTTACACCTGCTTGCTTTGCCAATTCTGCAGCATTTTGTTTTGCTTGCGCATCGATCTGGGTATCAAGAGCTACAAATGAACGTTGCTGACCATGCTCTAGTTGTTGTCCAGCTAGTGTCCAGCCAATCGTTCCATTTCGTAATGCAAAAATTTCATGAGGCAACTTAGCATTAATTAGTGATTGAGTACCAATAATACTGCGAGTACGACCAGCACAATTTACGATAATCTGGGTGTTTTCATCTTTAACCAATGAAGGTGCACGCAGAACCAATTCTGCGCCTGGAACACTCATCCCAGTTGGGATACTCATAGTCTGATATTCATCAAAACGTCGAGCATCTAAAATGACGATATTTTCTTGAGCATCAATTTTTGCTTTTAGTTCCTCGGCACTAAGAGATGGTGTGCCCTTATGATGCTCTACAAACTCACCAAATGCTTTACTGGCAGAGTTAACATCAATGAATAATTCACCACCATCACGTTGCCATGCTTCTACGCCACCTTCTAAAACTGCAATGTTACTATAACCATACTCGCTAAGTTTTTTATAGGCGCGCTCAATACGACCATCACCATCATCATAAATAACCGTGAGTGTATTTAGACGAGGAATACGGTTATAAATTTCAATTTCGAGACGTGATAAAGATATATTTGTCGCAAATAAGGGGTGATTTTGGGCGAAGATATGCTCTTCCCTTAAATCTACAATAGCAACTTCCTCGCCAGCCAGTAATTTTTCACGGATTTCTTGATAAACGATAGTTTTCATTCTTTTAACATCACTCTTTAAAAATTTGAATAACCAGAAATAAATGGTTTAGCTGTACCGTCTAGTTGATAGGTAAAACGCTCAACTTTGCCTATATTTGCACCATAAATATGGATACTGATTGAGACTTGATCCTCAAAGGCATTGTTAACAGCATGAATATCTCCCGTAGTTGGTGTAAACCAGTCGATATCTCCCACTTCGAGATAATCGCCTTGAGCAACTGGATGTAAACCTGCCTCATCACAGGTATAAGGTGTAGAGACTTCTGCACCTTCAAGCACACCAATTGCACCCCATACTTCGTGGTTATGAATTGGTGTTTTTTGACCTGGTCCCCAAACAAAGCTGACAATGGAAAAACGCTCTTCAGGATCTAGATACAATAGATATTGTTGATAATATTCTGGATGCGGTTTTTTAAACTCTGGTTCAAGCCAGGTTGAATCCTGGAGGAGCTTTTTAAACTCAGGTGTAAAGCGCTGAATTAAGTTTTGCTCATCCAGTTGTTCTATCAATCCTTGCTCAATAGCATTAATTACAGGTGCTAAAACATTCAGATATTTAGCCATATTAATTTCCTGCCTGCTTTGTATTAAACTCACGATCAAACAGACCGCTTACATCAATTTTCTGATTTAATAATTGGTGTTTATGATAGAAATCTGCTGTGTCTTGCGAAGTGGCAATTACATCATCAGTAATACTAGTCCATGTGGCATTTTTTCGTTTGAATGCTAATGTGGCTGGTTCTTCTGGAATTCCGGTGATTTTTGCAAGTTCTTTACCAAATGACTGATAGTTTTTATTTACCCATTCCTGAGATTCTTCAAGCCGGTAGATAAAGTCCTGAATAGCTGCACGCTTCTGCTGATCATTTAAAGCTTGCTCTGTACCGGCAAGGAATGTAAAACCTGAATATAATCCACGTCCATTTTCAATGATTCGAAAACCATCAATGACTTCAGCATAGGCAGTGTATGGATCCCAAACTGCCCATACATCAACATTGCCATTTGCAACAGCAAGTTTGCCATCTGCTGGTGGCAAAAATTTAAAATTTACATCAGAAGCTTTCAAGCCAGCACGTTCTACAGCACGTAATGTAACCAGCTGACCAATCGAGCCCTTATTCGCTGTAATAGTTTTTCCTTTGATATCCTGAATGGATTTAATCGGACTATCTTTAGGTACGAGTAAAGCTACTGCATAGGGATCATATCGGTTAACCGCAATTGCGCGTGCATGACCACCATTTGCATTTGCAAAGATGAATGGTGCATCTCCAAGATAACCAATATCAATCGCGGTAGCGTTTAATGCTTCGGCAACTGGAGCTGCTGCCGGGAATTCATACCATGAAATTTTATAATCGATACCATCTAGAAGTTTTGAAGCCTCTAGCTGGGCACGCATATTTCCTTTTTGATCACCAATTTTGAGTTCAATTTGTGCTGAATTTTTAAGTTTAGTCACTTCTTTTGTATTTTCAGCTTGATTAACCTGTTTATTACAAGCAGCTAAACTTATTGAAACAGCACTAATAATGCCAACTAATATTTTTTTCATTTCAATCACACTTTTTAATATTTTGTCAGCAAGGCCTAGGCAATCTTGTTTAATTTATCCAGTTCGGCTGTTTTATAACGGATGCTCGGTAGTAGTTCTTTGCCGTATTCAATGACATCATTTAATGGGTCAAAACCACGAATCAATACGCTGTTAATACCTAGCTTATAATATTCTGCAATAGATTCTGCTACTTGCTCGGGTGTACCTACTAAAGCTGTAGAGTTATGGTTGCCATGTACTAAGGTAGAAATGCCAGTCCATAAATTAGTGTCATGCACTTCTTGTGATGCCAACTCCACTAAACGCTGGGCTCCTACACTTTGAGCACTTTGTTTATCTTTGCGCAGACCGCGGTTTTCAATTTGCTCTCGAGTCAGACTGTAAATATCCTGTGCCTTTTCCCAAGCCTGTGTTTCGGTATCTGCAATAATTGGACGGAAAGAGATATTAAAATCCAGTGGATTTTTACGCTCAAAATTTACTTCATTTGCTCGAATATTTTTTATAAGCTCTTCAGCACCAGCTAAAGGCTCACCCCAAAGTGCAAATACATCTGCATGTTTAGCAGCTACATTTAATGCTTCTTGAGAAGAACCTCCGAAATATACTGGCAAATGAGATTGATAAGGTTTGATTTCTGAGAAACCATCTTTGACTTGATAGTATTTACCACTGTACTGGAAGGGGTTATCGCTGTACCAGGAAAGCTTAGCGATGTCTAAAAATTCTTTTGTACGGGCATATCGTTCGGCTTTAGTTAAGAAATCACCATCACGCTGTTGTTCTGGATTACTTCCCCCGGTAATAACATGAATTGCTAAACGACCTTTAAGTAAATGATCTAGAGTTGCATACTTACGTGCAGCTAAAGTTGGCGCTATAAAACCTGGACGATGTGCTAATAAAAACTTTAATTTCGAAGTATTTGCACCTGCATGAGCCGTTACAATAAAGCCATCGGGCTGATCTGACCATTGACCAATCAATACCCGATCAAATCCAGCATCCTCATGGGCTTTAGCAAAATTTGCAACATAATCTGGATTAAATACTGGGCCTTCTGCTGGGATCGTTTCCGAAGCAAGACGATGGCCAATCATGCCTAAAATTTGAATTGTCATTTCAATTTCCAAAATATTTTTTTGAACTTGAAACAACTGTAATTTAAAAATTAGTATGCGTTAAATAAATATTTATCATAAACTAATATTAATTTCACGCATAAGAATGGTTTTTAGATTACGCTAAATGCAATTTTTGGTTAAAACGTTCCATAATTACATCAAATAATTCAGTTTGTGCATGGCTCAAGTTTTCTCGACGTGCATTGTAAACAATGACATCTAGATTTAGTTCTTCAGTATCTATAATTGATAATTGGTGAAAATGAGGAGTTTGAAAGATTAATTCCTGTGCCAAGAAACCAGCACCAACTCCCTGTTGTATTAAATCCAACTGGATTCTAGTTCCAGTAACTTCAATTTTTAAATTTAGCTGTTTATGCTGTTTTTCTAATTGTTCAGTTAAAAATTCTCTGAATCCACATCCTTTATTATTTAAAATCCAACCTAGATCCTGCAAGTCTTCCCATGTTGAAACACCTGATCTGCTTAAAGATTTTGATACTACAGGCCTAATATGTAAGGTACCCATAATTTTCAGAGAATAATCTTTTGGAAAAGCATTATGTTCTTTTGCAGTAGAAATCACGCCATCAAGTTCATCGTGAGCTAATTTAGATAATAATTCCTTACCCCACCCTGTACTAATTTCAATTTTTGCAGAGGGAAAATCTTTTTGGAGGTCTTGTATCATTCCAAAAATACCAGACTCTGACAGGCTATTTGGAATTCCTATCCTAAGATGTGTTGAATCTGCACTTTGCAAAGCAATAATCTGCTTCAATCTATTGAACTCTTGCTCGATAATACAGCACTGTTCATATATTTCTCGTCCTTTTGCGGTTAACTTTAAAGGGCGAGTATTTCGGTCAAAAAGTTGCACTGAACAGGCTTGTTCTAGACTCTGGATACGACGTGTAACTGCAGGTTGTGTGATACCTAATTGTTGAGCAGTAAGACTCGTGGATTGCAATTTAACAAAAGCAATAAAAGCATGGATGTCTTCAATCTTCATTAAAAATTTAACCTCGGCATAATCGCGCTGCACAGCTGTCTGCTTGAAATCTAATTTGATATTTGAATAGCTCATATCATACTGGCTATCAAATTTATTTAAAAATTCAGGAGCTTATTCTATGTGAATTTAATATGCATTATTTAGGAAGATCAGTATTCTCTTCATTCATACAAAAGAAATTTTCTAACAAAAAATACTGAATTAAGGGTTTCTAGTTTTTAACAGAACGAATCAAAACCCCTATTCACCTAAATTGAGTATCTAAAGTAGATGTTGCAAGTGACTATCTTATAAATTAACTTTGAATATTTAGATTAAATTACAAAAAAAGATATTAAAAAACAAATTCTTAGCTATAAATTGATCTATATTAATTTTTCGCGGATTCTAGATTCTCTCTAATTTAAAGCGAAGTGAATATAATTCATATGAAAAGATAAAATTCAGAATAAGCTATGTTTTGTTTATAAAAGAATAAAAGTAACGTTATTATCTCAATCAATAAATTACAGAAATTTTTTTAATAAATATTACTAACACACTGATATAATTGATAAATTTCATACAAAATCATAATTTTTCATTATAATTTTATTAGAATTATTGATATAAATCTTCTGTAAAGGGTGGATAATAGATCAATCTTAAATTTAGTATTCATTATTTTTATATAATTTTATTAAAAATATTTATTTTAAACATATTAAATTCTCATTTATGTTGAGCTGCATAGGACTACTGCATCAGTGATGCTGAGCTAAACATAGAGAATAAATGATGATACAACTACAGGATCTTAAGAAAACATTTATACAAAAGGATGGTCAATTCACGGCTGTTTCCGATGTTAGTCTAAATATTCATCAAGGCGATGTATTTGGCATTATCGGTTTTAGTGGTGCAGGAAAATCAACATTATTGCGCATGATTAATCTGCTAGAACGCCCCAATACTGGTGATATTAAAATAGAAGGTATTTCCCTTTTACGATTATCAAAAAAGCAATTACTCGAACAGCGTAAATCCATTGGTATGATTTTTCAGCATTTTAACTTGCTGACCAACCGCACTGCTCTAGAAAATATTGAGTTGCCGTTAGAATTTTCAGGTGTGCCAAAAGCAGAACGTCATAAACGTGCTTTAGAGTGCCTAGAAATTGTTGATTTATTAGATAAAAAAGATGCTTATCCAAGTCAACTTAGCGGTGGACAGAAACAGCGTATTGCAATTGCCCGCGCCATTGTGACCCAGCCCAAAATTCTGCTCTGCGATGAGCCAACTTCTGCTGTCGATCCACAAACTAAAGAATCGATTCTGCATTACCTGTCAAAGATCAATAAACAGTTTGGTATTACGATAGTGATCGTGACTCATGAAATGCAACTAGTACACAAAATCTGCAACCGTGTTGCGGTAATGGAACAAGGCCAAGTAATTGAAGAGTTTGACCTCAATCAGCCAATCCAGCAACCGGTCAAATCTATTATTTCAAAACTATTGCTCAATGATGTCAGTACCAGCTTAAAAGAGGCTTCTTAATATGTACGAAAAAGTAATTGGTATTTGGCCTGAAATTCAAACAGCACTGGGCGAAACCTTTTATATGCTGTC
This sequence comes from Acinetobacter sp., assembly GCF_045628685.1. GTDB lineage: Bacteria > Pseudomonadota > Gammaproteobacteria > Pseudomonadales > Moraxellaceae > Acinetobacter. The sequence goes on along the minus strand of NZ_JAZQPV010000124.1, from coordinate 31,128 downwards.
TGTGACGATTTTTCTTGGCATTATTTTTGGTGGAATAGTCGGCACTGCGCTGTATTTAACTCGTGAGGGTTCAATTTCTAGCAATAATTTAGTAAATGGGATTTTAAATGCGGTGGTGAACTTCATCCGTTCTTTCCCTTTCTTAATTCTCGCTATTTCTATTGTGCCTTTAACACGCTTAATTGTGGGAACTTCAATTGGTACAACAGCCGCCATTGTTCCTATGACAATTAGTTGTATTCCATATTTTGCCCGTTTTGTTGAGGCAGCTTTGCTAGAAGTCAACCGTGGGGTAATTGAAGCAGCGGAAGCAATGGGCGCAACTAAATTTCAAATTGTACATAAAGTGCTGTTTTCAGAAGCACGTGCAGCAATTGTTAACTCAATCACTATCGTGACAGTAAGTTATTTTTCCTATTCCACGATTGTTGGAATTGTAGGAGGCGGTGGTATTGGCGACTTTGCTATTAGATATGGTTTCCATCGTTTTGAAACAGATATTCTGATTTTCACTGTGCTTATCATTATTTTTATTGTTCAGATCATTCAATTTACTGGCAACTATTTTGTGAAGCGTTTAGATAAACGTTTTTAAGGGATTAATTTATATATGAAATTTAAATATGCATTGAATGCAATGTTGAGTGCATCTGTTGGTCTAGGCTTGGCAGGCTGTGTAAAACAGGAAGATACAAAAGCAGATGCTGACGCTATCAAAGTAGTAACTTTACTCACACGTGACAATCCACCCTTGCCACAAATTGCTGAATTTGTAAGAGATAAAGTTAAAAAACAGAATATTGAATTAAGAATTAAGTATGCCACTGACGGTTTGATTCCTAATAAATCAGTATCTGAAAATGAAACTGATCTAAATTATTTCCAACACATAACTTATATGCAGTCTGCAAAAGAAATAAATAACTGGGATCTAAATGCTATAGGTACCACATTTAACAGTATTTTTGGCGCTTATTCACCGATATATAAAAGTCTAAAGGATTTGCCGGAGGGAGCTAAAGTTGTTATTCCTTTAGATCCATCCAATGGTGGTCGAGCATTAAATCTTTTGGCTTCAGTTGATTTAATTGAGCTGAAGCCAAATACCGGTGCAAAAAGTAGTGTTAAAGATATTACAGCTAATCCAAAAAAATTACAGATTATTGAAGTAGAGCATGCATTAGTGCCAGTGAGTTACAAAGATTCAGATTTAGCAATTATGGACGGTGCCTATACAGTCCATGCCAACCTTGTGCCAAAGCGAGATGCCCTATATTTGGAAGAAAATAATCACAATTACGATGCGGTTTTAGTAGCGAATTCCAAGTCACAGCAAAAAGCTGAAGTGCAAATAATTAAAGATGCATTTACGGCCGATGATACTCGTGATTACGTACTGAAAAACTATTCAGGAACAGTCACTTGGGAAAAACAATAAGTATATAGGAAGTCTAGTTTTATGAATATTAAAGTTAAGGAGGTCTCAAATGCATCACTTCCCTACCACGAGCGTCCAGAATTTCTTGCATTGATTGATGCAGTTAAAGCTGATTTAGAAGTACGTGATGCTAATGGTGAACTGCCACCAGTTCAGATTGTTCAATATCTGAAATCACAAAAATTGGGTGCACTCCGTCTGCCGAAACAATATGGTGGTCAAGCACTCAGCATTGAAGAACTGTTTGCTGTGATTATAGAGCTAGGACGCGCAGATTCTGATGTAGCACATATTTTCCACTCACATTTTCAGTTTACTGAAGATGTGTTGAGACATCCCGATCCTTCATACCGTGAAAAATGGTTTGAGCGTATTGCTAGTGGAAAAATTATTAGTAATGCCCTGGCTGAACCATCTTCACATAATGTTGGCAACGGCAAGCTGATAACCCATATCCTAAATGAAAATAACAAACTATTTTTAAACGGAAAAAAATACTTCACTACTGGTACCTTGCATGCTGACTACGTATTGGTATGGGCACAAAGTCACCTAGATTCTTTATGCCATGTAGTTGTGCCGACAAATCGTGAAGGAGTAGAAATTCTTGATGACTGGATTGGCATCGGCCAGCGTAACACTGCCAGTGGTACTACGTTATTTAAAAGGGTTGCCATCTCCGAAGATGAAATCCGTTGGCCTAAACGAAATGGTTTAGTGAATAAGCCATTTGCACAGCTGTACATTCAAGCCATTATTGCAGGCCAAACCAAAGCTGTAGAAGATCGTACTGCTGTGCTCCTGGCCACTCGTGGTCGCACGTTCAGCTATGGCAATGCTGAACAAGCGCATGATGAACCGCTTTTTCTGGAAAAAGCGGGTGAAATTTCTTCTATTTCTTTTATTGTTGAAAATGCCGTTTTACGGGCAGCACGTTCATTAGATCGTGTGATCCAGCATTTAGACCTTCCTAGCTATGATTCTGTACTGCAGCTAGCAGCGGCAGATGCAGCAAAAGTAAAAGTCGCAATTGATCCGCTAGCCCTAAAAGCTGCCAATCTGATGTTCGAAGTTATCGGTGCTTCCGCAATGGGACGAGATACATTAAATGATCGTCACTGGCGCAATATTCGTACGCTATCAACGCATAACTCAGTCAGCCTGAAAGCTAAAGTATTAGGTGACATTTTAGTCAATAAAAAAACTGTACCAAATATCGGCTATTTCTAACCTAGCACTGTACGTTAAGCGTCCTAAAAATTTAAGGCGCTATTTAATACAACTGCGCAAACAGCGCATATAATGGAATATCTATGAAATTTAAAAATGTATTGACTGCTGCTCTTGCAGCATCAATTGGTTTTGGGTTGTCAGGCTGTGCTAAACAAGATAAAACAGCTACTACTGCGAACAGTGAAATTAAAGTAGTTACTTTACTTACACGAGATAATCCTCCATATCCACAAGTTGCTGAATATGTAAAGAATAAAGTTAAAGAACAAAATATTGAATTGAAAATTAAATATGCCAATGATGGTCTGATTCCGAACAAATCAGTGGCAGATGATGAGGCTGATTTGAACTATTTCCAGCATAAGTATTATATGCAGTCAGCAAAAGAGTTAAATAATTGGGATTTAGTAGCGATAGCCTCTACTTTTAATGGGATGTTTGGGGCATATTCACCTAAATATAAAAATATTAATGAGCTACCAGATAAAGCTAAAGTCATAATTCCATCAGATCCATCAAATGGAGGACGTGCACTAAATTTATTAGCACGAGCTAAATTGATTGAATTAAAGTCTAATACAGGTGCGAAAACCAGCTTAAAAGATATTACTGCTAATCCCAAAAAACTAAGATTCTTAGAAGTTGAACATGCATTAGTGCCCGTTAGCTTTAATGATTCAGACTTAGCAATTATGGCAGGCGCATATACTATTCACGCTGACCTGATACCCAAACGTGATTCAATTTATCTTGAACAAGATAACCAGGAATATGACAGTGTGCTTGTATCCAATAGCAAAGCTGCTCAGAGACCTGAAGTAGAACTCGTTAAAGAGGCCTTTATCGCAGAAGATACGCGTGAATTTGTTTTAAAAAATTATGCCGATACGGTTACCTGGCCAAAACGATAAAACTACTTCATAAATTTTTATTTTTACTGAGACCTCTACGTTGACATGGTAGAGGTCTAGCAATTTCCATCTTTTACTCTAAAAACGACCTAGAATTCACCAAGTTCCTGAACCATAAAAAATAAGATATAAAAATAATGTTTATAAATACATGTTTTTATTAATCATTAACTATTTTTTTATTATGAACTAGACTTTAGGTGAACATAAGTTAAATGATTTATACCTGACAATAAGTTCATATCTACTTTCCTCTCACGTAATTTCAATAAGTTAAATAGCTATACTTATAACGATAAAATTTGAAGAAAAATTTAACAAGTATTTTAAAGTATATTTCCCAACCGCTGCGCAAGAGTTAGTCGCATACTTTCATACTTCTCTTGTGCTGAGAAAAATTAGTATAGTATTTACAAGCTATCATTAAGACGTTTGATCATGTTCGCAACAATTCTCCTAATACTGGTCTTGATGATCCTAGGATTTTTAACATTGCCTATGGTTGCTGGATACTACAGTTATAGGATCGCCTTCCCAGATCGCCTGGGCATTATAATTTGGGCCAAAACGACTCATATCTGGGTGAGGATCAAAATAGCAATAATATTCAGAATGATGTAGAACATTATATCAATCAAACATTTTTTCAACCGGCAGTAAAAGCTTTTGTAATGAATCATTATGCTCTCAATACTCAGCTTTATTCAGCGCAGAGCTATGATCAGGAAAAGGTCATGTTTGTCGAGATCCTGAACTGCCATATTTGCTACAAGGAAAAGTATACTGCTGAATCTGAAAAGCTAACCAAGTTCATGAACGCTTCAGACAATATTTTCTTTAACACTTCCTATCGCAAGAAAATTAATGAGAAATATAATGTAAGAATGCATACAGGATCAATATTCTCATTAGATACAGATGGTCTAATTAATTGTGAAAAATACGCAAAATTTCCTGCCTTAGGTATTAGTGACCCAATGGCAAATTTTGCTAAATACCTGTTTTTATATTGGGTGTGATGTATACCTACTATCGTACCTGAAAAGTTCCTAAAGCTCTGTACATGATTACTTTAAGTTTACAACCCGTTTGTGTAAAGACCACATAAAAACTGGCGCGATGATCAGAATTTGGTTTAAGCGATTTCCACCTCACCTACATAATGATATGCGCGATTAAAATAAACCAGACTGTGTTGAGGATAACTTTGTCGAATCGCTACAGTGCGACAAATAAAAATAGTATGCGTTCCGACTTCTTGAATTTGCTCAATCTCACAATCAAAACTCACCAAAGCATCTGCTAACACAGGTGCACCGGTTTCTAATGTTGTCCACGAACCATTTTTAAAGCGCTCTTCTGAACTCAATTTGGATGCAAATGCATTGGATATCTGTTCATGCTGTGCACCTAAAACATTTACACTTAAAATTCTATTTTCAATAAAATGTACATGTGACCGAGATGCCTGATTCATACAGACCAGCAATGTCGGTGGTGTATCTGTGACACTACATACCGCAGATGCAGTAAAGCCATGAACACCGGATGCGCCTTCTGTGGTGACGACATTGACCGCAGTCGTTAACAAAGACATTGCATTTCTAAAGTCAATTGCTTCAATCATCATTTAAATCCTAAATTTGACCATAGCTAGTCTCTAGATGGAGCTAGGGCTACTTACGGGTTTAACCAGATTTATCTGATCAAACCAGCAGAAGTACCCCTTCATACATCTTGATATCAATAAGTATTAGGCAGCAAGTTCTTTACGGACAATCTCTGCACCCGCACTTAAAGCATTCAACTTGCCACGTGCTACCTGACGAGATAAAGGCGCCATACCACAGTTGGTAGACGGATAAAGTTTATCGGCATCAACAAACTGAAGTGCTTTACGTAAGGTAGTTGCAACTTCTTCAGGCGTTTCAATACTATTGCTTGCTACATCAATGGCACCTACCATCACTTTTTTACCGCGAATCAGTTCAATCAGATCCATCGGAACATGGGAGTTGTGACATTCCAGTGAGATAATATCGATCTTTGATTTTTGCAGCTTTGGAAATGCTTCTTCATATTGACGCCACTCTGAACCTAACGTCTTTTTCCATTCTGTATTGGCTTTGATGCCGTAGCCATAGCAAATGTGCACGGCGGTTTCACATTTAAGCCCTTCTAATGCTCTTTCTAGAGTAACGATACCCCAGTCATTCACTTCATCAAAGAATACATTAAACGCAGGCTCATCAAATTGAATAATATCGACACCTGCTGCTTCTAACTCTCTCGCTTCTTGATTGAGAATTTTGGCAAATTCCCATGCCAGTTTTTCACGACTTTTATAATGTCCATCATAAAGCGTATCAATCATGGTCATTGGACCTGGCAGCGCCCATTTAATCGGTTGATCGGTCTGGCTGCGCAAAAACTTCGCATCTTCAACAAAGACTGGTTTTTGGCGAGATACTGCACCAACCACTGACGGTACACTGGCATCATAACGGTCACGAATTTTAACTATTTCGCGTTTCTCAAAATCAACACCATCAAGGTGTTCAATAAACGTGGTCACAAAATGCTGACGGGTTTGTTCGCCATCACTGACAATATCAATCCCTGCATGCACTTGTTCCTGCAATGATAAACGTAAGGCATCTTGTTTGGCTTCCAATAATTCTTCACCTTGCAATTTCCACGGTGACCAAAGTTTCTCAGGCTCTGCAAGCCAAGAAGGTTTTGGCAAGCTGCCTGCTGTTGAGGTCGGTAATAATAATTTCATGTTCACTGTCTTCTATATTTCGTTTAACGTATCTATTTCGCTGAATGAGGTCGCCTGTTTTTAAGCAGCGATGTTCTTCTTTAAAGCAGCATGGTTTTCAACTGTGTAGCTTGCAGCCCATTGTTCAAGAATCTCTTGATAGGGTTTGATAAAGTGTTCTTCAGTCCACTTACCTTGTTTCACGGCCAACTGGCCACGCTCTACTCGGTCATAATCAATAAGCGTGAGTGAATAATCCTGATAGTTCAAACTTGGCTGATACACTTGCCCTGCCGCAGCATTGGCATTGTAAATTTCAGGTCGGTAAATCTTTTGGAAGGTTTCCATGGTGCTGATGGCACTGATCAATTCAAGATCGGTGTAATCGCGGGTCAAATCTCCGCTAAAGTAGAATGCCAAAGGTGCAACACTATTTTTAGGCAAGAAATAGCGAACCTGTAAGCCCATCTTGTGGAAGTATTCATCTGTGAGTGAATATTCATCTTGTTTGTACTCAACGCCCAATACAGGATGCACATTGGCAGTACGATAATAGGTTTTAGTGGTTGAAACACTCAGGCAAATCACCGGTGCTTTATTAAAGTTGGCTGTGTATCCCTCTGTGTTCAAGACATATTGGAACAACTTACCATGCAAATCACCAAAATTCTCCGGCGTCGCTGCTGTCAATTTCTTGTTACGATGTTCTGGAAGTACCACGCTAAAGTCATAATCACGCACATAAGATGAGAAGCTGTTGCCGATCATGCCGTCAATACGCTGATTTTTTTTGTGATCCACAACCGTACTTTTCAACATTTCAATCACGGGGAAGGTATTATCATCACCTGCAATATCCAGATCAAAAGAAATGATGTCGACTTCAATTGAATAACGGTCTGCAGTCGGGTTATCCCAATGCGCCAAAGCATTAAAACGGTTATTCATCATGTTTAAAGTTTTGCGTAAGTTTTCTTCACGAAACTCACCGCGCGCCAAATTGGCAAAATTCGTGGTCAGACGTGTGTTATTTGCAGGATGATAATTTTCATCGAAACGAATGCTCTTAATTGAACATACAAAATCTTTACTCATGATGATGCACTACCCTAATTTTTTAGATAAAACCAAAATTTCTGTATGGGGGGAATTTATACCAACTTCTAAAGATGAATAAAAATGATTTAATCTAATTACAAAATGAGTAAAATTCATCTTTAATGACTTTATAATTATTAAGTAATGATCTAAGAGGAAAATTGGCGATCCAATTTTTGATATGTTGATTCAATTAAACCAATCTAAAATGGTTGAGCACAAGGATCTAAGATTTACCTTTTGGTTTATACAAAAGATATAAAATACAATAACTAATAAAAATATTGGAAATAAATCTATAAAGTGCTTTTAGAAAAATAACTTTTTAATTACATTAATTGGATTCTGTTATTTAACCTGGAATTTCTCTTTATGAAATTTTTATTCTGTAAATTAAGCAAAAACAGGGGTTGATTTAAAATACCTCTAAAATCCAGAATAATGAATTTAACTCATCTTAAGCTTAAAAAATATCAACTTATTTATTCTGTTTGATTTTATAAAAACAGTCTGATATCTAAAAATAATTTTGATAGAAAGTCCACAAGATCTAACAAATTTTATCTCAAAGCTTAAAAAGTTAAATATCAAATATTAGGCTTATTAAGCCATGCTAATTTATCCCCTGTTGCGTAGTCGCTCTATATCAATAATTATATTAATAATAATTGGTTAAGATAAAATACAGCAACCCCTCTTTTTTCAAAGATCTTAGAAGACGTAAAAGACAAATTTAATTTTTAATGATCAAGAACACGCTGAATGCGTCAAATCATTCAGCGTGTTCTTGATAGGTCTTCACCTTAACCATATAAGAGCAGCACCCTTCATATCCGTGATTACTGCCCCCACTCTACATAATTTCTATTTTGATAAAGCTGCAAACTTAGAACGTGCTGCATGGAGCTTTTTATAGCTCTCAATCAGACGTAAATGACGGTCTAAGCCTTCCAACTTCATGCTGGTTTCAGTTAAACCATAGAAGCGGATACTGCCATCCATGGAACCAATTACGGCATCCATACGCTCATCACCAAACATACGGCGAAAATTGGTTTCATAATCATCCAAATTCATATCATCGTCCAGTTCAACTTCCAGAACAACATTTAAGCATTGGTAGAATAAACCACGTTCAACCGTATTAGTGTTGTATTGCAGGAATTGTTCAACTAAATCTTTCGCTTCTTCAAATTGCTGTAAAGCAATATAAATTAGGAGCTTAAGCTCCAGAATAGTAAGCTGACCCCAAACGGTATTATCATCAAACTCAATCCCAATTAAGGTTACGATATCGGTGTAATCATCAGACTCACACTCTTCCAAACGCTCAACCAAGGCTTCGAGCTGCTCATCCTCCAAACGATGGATATTTAAAATATCTTCACGGAACTGAAGTGCTTTATTGGTATTGTCCCAAATTAAATCTTCAACCAGATAAATTTCAGAATAACCAGGTACCAAAATACGGCAAGCGGTTGCACCTAAATGCTCATATACCGCCGTATATACTTCTTTGCCCATATCTTCAAGAATATCGAACATGGTTGTCGCTTCTTCCGCATTGGCATTTTCACCTTCGGAAGTGAAATCCCATTCGACAAACTCGTAATCAGATTTTGAACTAAAGAAACGCCAAGACACTAAACCGCTTGAGTCAATAAAATGTTCTACAAAGTTATTCGGCTCAGTCACTGCATTGCTACTAAAGGTTGGTTTTGGTAAATCGTTTAGACCTTCAAAACTCCGACCTTGCAATAGCTCAGTCAAACTGCGCTCTAAAGCCACTTCTAGCTTTGGATGTGCACCAAAAGAAGCAAACACCCCACCCGTACGCGGATTCATTAAAGTCACGCACATAACTGGATATTTCCCACCCAAAGAGGCATCTTTGACCAAGACTGGAAAACCTTGTTCTTCCAAACCTTTAATACCCGCTACAATACCTGGGTATTTCGACAATACTTCTTCTGGCACGTCAGGAAGCGCAATCTCGCCTTCTAAAATTTCACGTTTCACCGCACGTTCAAAAATTTCAGACAAACACTGTACTTGTGCCTCGGCCAAGGTATTACCGGCACTCATACCGTTACTTAGATACAGGTTTTCAATCAGGTTCGATGGGAAATAAACCACTTCACCATCAGAATGACGCATAAATGGCAATGAACAGATACCACGTTCAGTATTTCCTGAATTGGTGTCATACAAATGTGAGCCAAGTAATTCATCGTCTGGGTTGTAAATCTCTAAAGTATATTCATCCAAAATTTCTTTTGGTAATTCGTCATTTGGGCCTGGCTTGAACCATTTTTCATCTGGGTAATGTACAAATTCAGCATTGGCAATGTCTTGACCCCAAAACTGATCATTATAGAAAAAGTTGCAGTTAAGACGTTCAATAAACTCACCTAAAGCAGATGCCAAAGCGCTTTCTTTGGTTGAACCCTTACCATTGGTAAAGCACATTGGCGATTGTGCATCACGGATATGTAAAGACCACACATTCGGTACAATATTGCGCCATGATGCAATTTCAATCTTCATGCCAAGACCAGCCAAAATACCTGACATATTGGCAATGGTTTCTTCTAGGGGCAGATCTTTACCGGGAATGAAGGTGCTGCTTTCAGATGCTAAACTTGGCATCAACAAAGCTTGTGCATCGGCATCAATGCTTTCCACTTCTTCAATGATAAATTCAGGACCGGTTTGGATCACTTTTTTTACAGTACAACGGTCGATTGAACGCAAAATACCTTGGCGGTCTTTGTCAGAAATGTCAGATGGCAATTCCACCTGAATTTTAAAAATCTGTTTGTATCGGTTTTCTGGATCTACAATGTTGTTTTGTGACAAACGAATATTATCAGTTGGGATATCACGCGCTGCACAATACACCTTTACAAAGTAGGCGGCACATAAAGCAGAAGATGCAAGAAAATAATCGAATGGTCCGGGTGCTGAACCATCACCTTTATAACGAATTGGTTGGTCGGCAATTACCGTAAAATCATCGAACTTGGCTTCTTGTCGAAGGTTGTCGAGATAATTAACCTTGATTTCCATGCTGCTGGCACCTAACTATTCTTATGTGTCACTAGGGACCCATAAGATTCTAAATATTGAAACATAAGCCGAATCACGGAAAAGAAATTGACTTAAAAAAGAGAGTAACTAGCGTCATCTGTTTAGTGAGCACACTGAACAGATGACATTTGCAATAATGGGCAATATTATAGATGGATTTGGTTTAATTGATAACTTTTCTCTGTCTTTACAGATTATTTATAAAAAATCCTTAACACAAGAATAACTTAGAAAAAAATCTGGGCAATCTCAAGTCATATATTTCAAAATACGAGAATAAATATTATAAGTAAGGACAATCTGGCGCTCTATCTATCATTATTTTTAAGTATTGCCCTGATCTCACCTTAAGCACTTACTCAATCTCATATAAATTTTAGAATATATATGATGTAAATACATTCTTCTAATATTAATCTAATCCTTAGGCATCCTTACAGCTTACACTTGGCTATTTTTCTGAATAAACCTATTAAATTCATCTTTTAGTTCCAGATACTTGGGATTTAACTTGGCATCATCCCATTTTTTCTTAAAAATTTGCGCTGCTGCAGCTTTAACAGCATCTTTTGAACTACGTGCTAACTCTGAACGGCCATGTGCCCCACTCAAGCCTTTCTTGTCTTCGGGAACTGGGCCTTTATATTTCTTCCCGCATTTATGATTGGCATAGCGACTTGCTCGGGTATAGCCCATTTGTAAAAATTTTCTAGCCATATCCGCACCAATAAAGTCATTCTGCTCTAAATATTCTAAAAATAATGCATAGATCTTTTCGCTACTTTGTATCGCTTTAATTTCATCGGCAAATTGCCAATACGGCAGTATTTCTGATTTATACGGTTCTACCAGAAGTACCCCTTGTTCACCCCGGCCAATCCGATACAGCTCGGGTCTTTTTCTAAAATTAATATTTTTGAAATCTAAGGAATAATCAAAACTCTTTGAAAAAATGCGTGATTCCCGCCGGGGTCTGTCGTGTTGCGGATCAGGATTCACCATGGAAACTCCATGAATATTGTACAGAAACTTGATAACATGCGTATAGCATCATGGCTGATTTGATTGAGAATTTGCAGATGTTTTTTGCAATCAGATATTGTTGTTATTCACTAAAACTGTCACTGCCTAGTCGAATGAATTAAATCACCTTATCTCTAGACATAAAAAAAGCCGAGAATCTCGGCTTTTTTAGCATACAAAAAGAAAATCGTGGGTAATTTACATTACTTTTAATTTATCTAGTTTTTTGTATTTAATATCTTTTAGATAGCAACGATATTTACTGCATTTGGGCCTTTTTGACCTTGTGCAACGCTGAATTCTACTTGCTGTCCTTCCATTAGGGTTTTGAAGCCTGAACTAGCAATTTCGCTGAAATGAGCAAAAACATCTGGACCGTTTTCTTGTTGAATAAAACCAAAACCTTTAGTTTCGTTGAACCACTTTACAGTACCTTTAACAACATTTGAGTTTGACATAATAAATCCTACTGATTTTTAATAATTTTTAGCCATTTTATTGACCGAGTGTAACTTTGAAAATAATAAAGAATGAAACTTAAAATCTGAAAAAACGAAGGATTATGACTAAAACTGCGATACTTAAAGAAGATTTACCGAAACAAGACTTTTTTTCTAGTTGGGTTAATCATACCTGAATTGAAATAATATTCAAGCTTTTTATATCTATTATTTGGTTAGTTGATCCAAAATTAAGTAGAGGTTTGAAAATGATCAATTTATTAAATTTTAATTTCATTGGAAGCTAACTCATTGAGCGAGTAAGTGCATATTGTGGTGAAAACTGAAAGTTTTGCCAATTTGTTCTGCGAGTCAATCACGATGAATTGCTTTAATAGTTCTGTTTTTTTTTAAGAAGTTATTTACATCCTTTATGATTATTTATATTCCTATTCAGTTGAATAAATTTTTACTTCATCTGATTTCATAATGTTGTAGTTGTGTAAATTACAGTCGTATGGTTAGATTATTAAAAAATAATAATAAGGAATAAAAAGTGAAATTCAATTTACTCGTTTTTTGTATGGCTTTGGTTTGTAATCTTGCTCATGCGGCCCAATGCTTATCAGCAAGTGAATCAGAAGAATTAAATAACATTTATCAAAATTCAAGTGAATTTTATCGCCATGTCAAACTCGATTGCCAGTCAACTGATGAAATAGTTCAAAAAAATTGTACTTCTGCTGAACATAAAAAAATATTAGAAATATACCTTCGGACTGCAATTTATGATTATGAAAATACGCATGGAGAAACATTGACAGGTAAGCCGTACAACCGTGAATACACTACTGCTTTCAAAGAAGTAACCAATAGTTTTGATAATTGTGACGATTTAAAAAAGTCCTTGAAATATTTCTTATCTACGTCAATCTGGGCAGATTGATCAGCATCTAAGGTGTTGAGCTAAATGGCGAGATTATTTGCTTATGCTCAAAGCTAATAACGAGTTATAATAGATGATGATTCTATTGATGCCTTGCTGAAATGAAATAACTATTAACTGTAATAAGCACCAATAAATAGTCAATCAGCTAAGTTGTGATACCACACTAGCGTAACAACATACACTAATACTTTTATAAAATAAAAGAGCAAAGAAAAAAGATAGATTTTTATCCTTTTTTATCACTGCACTCTAGCTATGTTACTCTTGGAGTAGATAACGAATCTTGAAACAAGAGGCACGTATCATGAGTTACCAACATATCCTGCTGGCTGTAGATGATTCCCCTATTTCCATTGCTGCAGCTGATCAGACCATAATTCTGGCTAAAGCATTAGGCAGTAAAGTCACCATCGCCAGCGTTGTTGTAATAGATCCGTTAACCAGTGTCAGTTTTTATAAAAATGTACCTGGAGTCACGGATTATTATATGGAAGCCAAAGCTCATGCTAAAAATATTTTGGCTGAGCTAAGACTAAAATTCACTAATGCGGGTATTGAAGCCAATACAAAACTCCTCAGCGATCAATCCCCAAGTGAAGCTATCGCGAAACTTGCTGATGAATTAAATGTTGATTTAATCGTCGTGGGTTCCCATGGGCGTACTGGTTTTAAAAAAGCTTTTCTCGGCAGTATTGCACAAGAGATTTTAACCTCAAGTCATGTACCCGTACTGGTGGCAAAATACACTCGTTGATTTTAGATGAAAAAGCCCACCTCATTTATAGTGGGCAAATTTATTCATAATCATTGATTACACCTTTTGATCTTTTATTGATTAGCTATCAGCTAATATATTTATTAAATATTTTCAATAAAATCTTAAATCTTTTATTAATTATTTTTTATAATTCACTCATAATTTCTCTTATCTAAGATCTTACATTGGATTTATCGAGTATGGTTTTACCACACTTACGAAATACATTTTTTCGAAATTTTTATAAGTTTGAATTTGGTTGTCATGGCTAAATGCGGCTCATATATTTATATGAAAATATTACCTTTAAGTTAAATAATTCAAATTTAAAAGGCTTATAGTTATGCATGAGCTCCAACCAAAAAATTTATTCAATTAAAGAAAAATATTGAAAATGACGTTAGCTTGATATGGTGTGAATTAAGATAGTTTTTAGTATAAAACATTAAATTTATCTTTATTTTTAAATTAAGTATTTGTAATTAAACGTTAAAATAAAAAACAGTTAAAATAAGGAGAAAATATGTAAATTTTATTTAATTTATGTAGGATTAATAATAAATTTGGTCGATATTTTAATTTTTAATGCTATTAGTTATTCATCAGAATAAGTAGTAGATATCAAATATGTGTAATGCTATAAACCCGTTTTTAAGTAATAAGTCTTATTCTTCCAATATATTACAAATTATTTCTCAATATTTTTCTAAAGAAAAACAATATTGTTTATTTCTCGATATAGATGGGACACTTTCCGAGTTTAATGCGGATCCTTCACAGAGTTTTATTCCAAAAACAACTTTGCAGATATTACAGCAACTAAAAGATTTAGAAATTCCTGTTATTGCTATAACTGGACGTTCTGTAAAAGTAGCATCTCAGCTATTTTCTCCCCTTCAGTTACCTATTGCAGGGACACATGGTTTAGAAATACAAATAGATCCGGAAGAAAAATTAAACGCCTGGATAGATAAAAATGATATTTCTTTGCTTCAGCACAATGTGCAAAAGGCTTGTCTTTCCTATCCTCAGCTGCGAGTTGAAAATAAAGATTATTCAGTCGCTATACATTATCGCGAATATCCTGAACTGGCTGAAATCGCAAAAAAAATTGCGCATGATATTCAGCGTACTCAGCCCAATTTTAAAATTAATAATGGCAAATATGTATTTGAATTATTACCTGCAAAAGCTGATAAAGGGCAAGCGATCCAAAAGATTTTAGATCATTATAATTTTCCCAATGTTTTCCCCATTTTTATTGGGGATGATCAAACAGATGAATCCGGTTTTAAAATAATAAATAAATATCACGGCGTCAGTATAAAAGTTGGAGAAGAAGAAACCCAAGCGTGCTACCGCCTTAAGAATGTTGCAGATGTCGCTCATTTTCTGGATTTATTTTTACGATTCTTAAAAACACATTTTCCAAGACAGTCTCAAGTATCAAACAGTCTCAAGTATCAAAAGGAGAAAAAGCATGTCTAAATTAATCGTATTGTCGAATCGTGTGAGTTTACCTAATCCTGATAAATCCACTGCAGGCGGTTTGGCAGTAGCTCTACAAGATGCACTAGCTGATATTGGAGGAATATGGCTGGGATGGAATGGTGAAAAAATTGAAAATCACCATGATCCATACTTTAGTTCAACTAAATATAGAGGCGTGGAATACATTACCTGCCCTCTCACTCAAGAACAATACAGTGGCTATTATTGCGGCTTTGCAAATCGCACCCTTTGGCCAGCTATGCATGATCGTGCAGACTTAATCGAATATCAGCCAGAAGAATTTAAAACCTATCAACAGGTCAATCGTTTATTTGCCCGGCAGCTTTCTCAAATCGCTCATCCAGACGATGTCATTTGGATTCATGATTACCACTTCTTAAGTGTGGCACGTTACTGTCGTGAATTAGGCATGCAAAATAGAATTGGATTTTTTTTACATATTCCCTTTGCGGGTACAAATATCTGGAATTTAATTCCAACAGCGCAAACACTCATTCAAGATCTTTGCCATTACGATGTGATTGGATTGCAAACTGAATATGACCAAAAAAAATGTATGGATGTATGCCATCATTTCTTGGCTTCTCAGATCGTCCATTCCAATGTGTTAAGCTATAAGCACCGCCAGATCACTATTCAATGTTACCCCATTGGTATTAATCCCGAACTTATCCAGAAAATCGCTCAACAGAAACTAGAAAATCTACATCCTGTATTTGAATTTGATGATTTAGCAGATCAAAAAACAATTATTAGCGTCGATCGTATTGATTATTCCAAAGGTTTAATTGAACGTTTTAATGCATTTGAAGAATTTCTGAAAAAAAATCCTGAATACCATAAACATATCATTGATTTACAAATCGCTTGTCCATGCCGTATGGAAATTCCTGCTTATAAAAATTTATATGAGCTTATAGATGCAAAAGTTGAGTTAATTAATCACGAATTTTCACAGGATAATTGGCAGCCCATTAACTGTACGCATGAAACTGTAGAGCATGATGCATTGATGAAAATTTATCGTCAGTCCGATATTTGTTGGGTCAATTCATTGCGTGATGGCATGAATTTGGTTGCAAAGGAATTTATTGCTGCACAAAATCCTAACAATCCAGGTGTTCTGATTCTTTCTAAATATACCGGTGCTGCGGAGCAAATGTCGGATGCCATTATCGTGGATCCCAAAAATTGTGGCGATATGATTAAAGGATTAAAAACAGCTTTAACCATGTCAAGATCAGAACGTATAGAGCGTTATAAACATTTAATGCAGGGCCTAAAACGTTTTGATATTAATGACTGGCGTAATGCTTTTTTAAAGGATCTTAGACGAGTTGAGCTATTCAATATTTTCAAACCTTCTATGCGAAAATCCTATAATTACCATACTCATCAGCAACTATATTCCTAAAAGATTTTATTTCTTTTAACAATAAAAGCCGGAATATCTTTAGATATTCCGGCTTTTATTTACTTAATTAAGATCAGAATTAAATTAAGAAGCTTTAACTTGGGTAAAATGATTTAAAAAGGTAATCAGCATTAATAAAGCCGCAATCATTCCAAACACAAGGCTTAGTCCCATTATTTCACTGGTCAATCCTACCAAGGCAGGCCCCAACAAAGATCCACTATAAGCCATAGTCGACACACATGATAAGGCGGCTGCTTTAGGCATAATATTTTGGCGCCCTACACGGGAAAACATAACGGGTACAATATTAGAGCTACCCAAACCCAGTAAAGAATAACCTACTAACACAAGCATCCAATGTGGGGCCATAACTACAGTGAAAAGACCCAATGAAGCACAAATTGCACTATAAACAATGATATTTTTTTCGCCCAGTATTCTTTGTAAATAATGACCAGAAAAACGTCCAATGGTCATTGCAATAGCAAAAAATGTATAAGCAAGCCCGGCAAATGCTGGCTTTAAACCATACTCACTGACTAAATAAATACCACTCCAATCCATAGCTGAGCCTTCGGAAAGAAAAGCAATAAAACATACTAGGCCCATCAATAAAATCAGTGGGCTAGGTAGTTTTCTCCCCTTACTCTTTATTTCTTCAGGATTGATTTTTTTATCGTTTTCAATTTTAGACAAACTATTTGGAACAGCAATTAAACCGATGATGACCAATAAACTGCAAATAGCTAAAGCACTCATTAGTGGTGAGATACCGATCGCAAGTAATGCGGTTACAGTCATTACCCCAGCCAATCCACCTAGGCTGCACATACCGTGGAACTGAGACATCATGCTTTTAGCACTGTTTTTTTCTACAATCACTGCTTGTAAATTAATAGCCACCCCTAAGCTGCCGGCAGCAGTACCAAACAAGAACAAAGCGACTGACATAAGTAGTATGCTACTGCTTAATGCAAAGGTAGGTAAAACCAGTAATAAGATTAAAATTGCGGCCAATATAATGACACGACAGCCTACTTTTTGAATCAATAGTCCGGTTGCCGGCATAGCAATCATTGAACCTAAACCTATACTCAGCAACAAAGTACCAAAGTCAGCATGATTAAGATGAAGGCGTTGCTGAGCATAAGGAATAAGTGGAGCCCAAGCAGCAGTACTCAATCCTAAACTGAAAAAACAAAGTAGTGTAGATAAACGCTGCTGTGCATGATGTTGTGTTACATGATCTAGATGTGCGGTTTTGGGAAAAAACATGTGTGAGCCACCACGATAATAAAGTTTTGGCATCCCATTCCAAAAATAATTCCATAGAAAAACCTCTATAGACTTACTTATTGGAAAACCAACAACTGTACAGAGGCTAAATTTGGCGAAATTATACACAAAATAAACGTAAAAAAATTGCATTTTTTTAAAATTTAAAAAATGTTTTGTAACTATCCTCAGGGTTGAAAAACATACAAATGAGATGCTTTTGATAAGATATTAAAATCATGGATGATTTAATGGGCGTGCTTAAATTAAAGTTCACTTTTATGAAAGATTTCCATTATTCAAAATTAGATAAGTTGACAACTACAAGGTTTTTAGTCAAAAATTAAAAAAATTGACCTGCATCTACTACATGAGTATTCAGGTAATTAATTACAACTCCTGCTTAGTATTGAATAAATTAGAGCATATAAGCCAACATCTCTCCAGTCTCTAATTCTATAAAATTCATTTGATTATGCTGAAATAATATCTGAATTATTTCAATGAATTAAAAAGAATAATAATTAAATTTTCTAAAAATATTAAAGCTTTTAAGTATTCTTACATTTCAAAAATACAATTCCTGCGCAAGAAGGATTTGTACAAAATTTACACAACAAAACAAAAAGATATATATCTTAGGTACATGTTTTTATTGCCATTATATATTCTGTAATTGCTCAATTATTATAAAAATACCTTTACAGGAGCATCTTAATGTCAACTCAATTCGATTTTGTTTCGGTGGTTAAAAAACCAGATATTTATTTTGATGGTTTATCTATTAGTCGTACGATCAAATTCAAAAATGGAATAAAAAAAACAATAGGTGTCATTTTACCTACAGAACACCCTTTAACCTTTGAAACTCATGTAGCAGAACGTATAGAAATTATTTCAGGTAAATGTCATGTTCAAATAGAAAATGACTTAGAAGGTCAGATTTACTATGCTGGACAGTCATTTTATATTCCCAAAAATAGTCATTTCAAAATTATGACAGATGATGTCTTGGACTATATTTGTCACTTAGAGGGCTAACTTTCATCTCAAATAGGTGAAATAACACTGCATTACAAATAATGGGGGGGAAACATTGTTGTTCCCCCCTCATTAAATGATCTCACCCTATATAAGAGAGCAAGAGTAAATATAAGCTTATAAGTCTTTAAGCCGGAATTCCTTCTGCAATAGCTTCCCTTGCCCAGATACGATGATTACGGATAAACTCTTTAAACTGGTCACTGACTGAGTTAAAGTTTTCAGAAATCAACGTACCCTTATCTGCTATCAATTGTAAATCATTCATCAGATTTTTCTTGTCACCCAAGAAAACAATTGGTTTCAGGTGCTTATAGGCCTCTAAAATATAATGAGTCGCTACCCCATCCATTTTAACTACATCGTAGTTGGCGCCATCGACAATTACTACTGCGTCATACATAACAGAAGGTTCACCTTTTTGCATACCATTTGAAGGCAAGGGTGAGTGTTGATTACTTAAAACCGGACCTGGTGTTGGGGTAAGAATATGTGCTACAGCACTTTCAGCTTGTGCCCAAGCAAGAACTGCCGCGACATTAGCCTCATTGACATTGTCATGGACCAATACAGCAATTTTTCTGCCTTTAATATCTTCAGGTATAAAAGCTTCAAAACTTAACTTAGCAGATTTTTCTACTGAAGAAGTTCTAAAGGTTTTATCCGTATCTGGTACTTCAATACCTAAGTTCTTACCAACCTGTTGCGCAAGATCCAGATCGACATTGGCTAAGATTTCTTTCACTTCACGTTCACGGATATGTAAACGCTGTACTTTACCTAGTTCGAAGGTATAGGCATCAACTACATGTTTCTGCTCGTGGGGTGCCAAGCTTTGATAATACAGACGTGTCTGTGAGAAATGGTCACTAAATGATTCACTACGATCTCGTATTTTATTGCCATCGACACGTTCCTGATAGCTTTCGAACCCCCCCCCTTGCGCGGCAGCAGGTGTTTCTACTGGCCAATTATTATCAATTGAATCAGGCTCATAAGATGCTCCTCCACGATGTACAAAAGTTTGATGCATACCATCACGCTGATTGTTATGGAATGGACATACTGCACGGTTAATCGGTAATTGATGGAAGTTTGGTCCACCTAAACGACTGAGCTGTGTATCGGTATAAGAGAATAGGCGTGTTTGTAATAGTGGATCATTGGTAAAGTCGATTCCCGGTACAATATGACCTGCACAGAAGGCAATTTGTTCTGTTTCATCAAAGAAATTATCCACATTACGGTTGAGGACTAATTTACCAATAGGAGTTACAGGCACCAGTTCTTCGGGAATAATTTTTGTGGCATCCAGTAAATCGAAATCAAACTTCATTTCATCTTCTTCTTCTACAATCTGGATCCCGAGTTCCCATTCAGGATAATTCCCTGTATTAATGGCATCATACAAATCACGACGGTGGAAATCTGGATCTTTTCCTGCAATCTTTTGAGCCTCATCCCAAACGAGCTGAGCCATTCCTTGTTTTGGCGTCCAGTGAAATTTCACAAAAATTGCTTTACCTTCAGCATTGATCATCCGGAAAGTATGTACCCCAAAACCTTGCATAGTACGGAATGTTCTAGGAATTCCGCGATCTGACATGGCCCACATCACTGCATGTGCAGATTCAGGCACGAGTGAAACAAAATCCCAGAAAGTATCATGTGCTGATTGCGCTGTTGGAATTTCCGTATGTGGTTCTGGTTTTAAAGCATGCACGAAGTCTGGAAATTTAATCCCGTCTTGCACAAAGAAAACCGGTGCATTGTTACACACCATGTCATAGTTGCCTTCTTGAGTATAAAACTTAATGGCAAAGCCACGAATGTCACGCACTGTATCTGCTGAACCACGTGGCCCCTGTACAGTAGAGAAACGTACAAAAACAGGCGTTTGTACGCTTGGATCGGCTAGAAAAGCCGCTTTAGTGTATTTTACATTTCCCTCATATGCCTGAAAATAACCATGTGCACCAGTACCACGTGCATGCACAACGCGCTCGGGTATACGTTCGTGGTCAAAATGAGTGATTTTTTCTCTTAAAATAAAGTCCTCAATTAAAGTTGAGCCACGGCCTCCCGCCTTTAGACTATTCTGGTTATTAGCAATCTTGACTCCATGATTAGTAGTCAGCGCTTCTCCTGTCGCATCACGACGGAATTCATCTAACTGTTGCAGTTTCGCATTGGTATTTTGTTTATCTAAACTATCCGTGCCTGCGAGTTCACTTTTCTTTGCTTTAGGGTCCATATTCCTACCTATTATTTGTGGGTTAAAGTATGACTTTGTGGGTGGAAAACTGTTTCAATTCAAAAATTAGATTGAGATTAATTTAATAGCGGGATGATTTTTTATCGCTCAGAAACGGAAAGAGTAAGTCGACAAAGCATTGGGTACACCAAAGACCCACTTCACTGTGATGTGCATGAGGTGCCAAATAAGGAAGCAGTTTATTCATCTTCATAGCCAGATTGCCCGTTTCCGAAATCTGATATTGAATCTCTTCCAGTTCTCCATCAGACAAGTAACTGAACATAAAATCATTGTTATTTTTGTGGGCAGAATTGATTTGCTGATGTTTTAAATTAAGATGTTTAAAATGCTCTCCGGCAATCCAGTCATAGATAATCTGCTTTTCTGTCGAATTAAAGACACCGTACATTTTCCCTTCTTCATGACTAATTAAATGCCAGAAGCGACTTTCTTCAGGATCTCTATTCATCTTGATCCATTGCTTCTCAATCAAGAGATCTATAAATTCTTCGACCAGATTCGGCTCTGAAAGCCATTCATTAATAGATCGATTATTTAATTTGCATTTATCGCTGTGAATCACATTCCCTACTAAAGCTTTACGTTTAAGAATCTTAAGCACCAAAGCTTCTAAGTTGAGGTTTTTAATAATCTGTAGTGATGATAATCCTTTATTATTTAAAGCAAAACCTGCCTTTACTTTGTCCATAAAGACATCTTTATCCTTGAATTTACAGTAAATTTTTTCAAGTGCCTTAATAGACAAATGTGCATGACCATTGTCCATATTGTCTATGGTGATATGCAGATTGAAATATTGTGAATTTATTCCTAATTCTTTAAGTTCGTAATTGGTAATCAGAAGATGTAATGGAAGTTGCTCATACCCCAAATTAAAACCAATAATTTCTGGAATGAATTCTGGCGGAGCGTAAGCAAGTGCTAATTGAATTGCAGGTTGATGATAATATTCATCTTCTAGCTCTAATATGAAATGTTCTAAGCCTAAGCTGAACAGTAAATCATCATATACCGTTACATGATTGGCCTTGGCCAAGCCTACACCTAGTTCTTCAACATAAATCTGGATTAAATCTCTAAACACCGGGTCCTTCCAGTAATGAACTATGCTATATAACCATGAACCATCTACCCGCTTTACTGGTGCCACTTTAATTAAAAATTCAAATGCTTGACTTACATTTTTAAAATATTCACGCTCTGCTCCGCTATTTCTCCTTTCTTTGTATAATTGATATTCATGACATTGATTTTTATTACTACTTACAATCCATTCATGAATTTCAACCAAATTTGAAGGGAAATCGGAATAACTTGAATTGAGGGTGTGAATTTCTTTTTTTAAAAAAGCAGATGCTTTTCGTTCCTTATCGGGTGTAGAAATATCTGAATCTAAAAAAAAAGTAACTAAATCGCAGTAACTTTGATGGTTCTTATCAAGTAAATCTAGCAATCGTTCTTTTACTGCTACTGGCATTTTTATTCTCCACGCGGTAAGTATGCTATACACCTCATTGATCAATATGCCATGGTGAAAAATTCTCATTGTTATTATTCGTTTATTTTGTGTTTAATTGGTTTTATCTATTTATATAATTCAAACACCTAAACCACAAAACTAATAAGTGTGATAAAAAACACATTTAAAAAACCATATTGTTAACCTCTGAATGTTTGTTTAAAATATTTCTTTCAAGCTTAAATAAAGTTATAAATATGATTACTAAATGCTGTGAATTAATGGCCAAATACAAACTTAATATTACTTTTATTGAGAGTGCTTCTGCAGGTTACTTGGCTTACCGCTTTTCTCTCACCCCTTTTTCTGGTGATATTTTAAATGGTGGACTGGTTTGCTATGATTTAAAAATTAAGGAAAAAGTTTTAAAAATCTCATCAAAAATGATTGATAAATATACACCTGAATCTTCTCAAATTACTGAAGAATTGATTAAAAAATCAAAAAGAATATTTAAATCAGACATATATGTTGGATGTACCGGATTGCTCAAACCTGGAGGATCAGAAACCAAGGAAAAGCCCATAGGTACTTTCTTTTATTCCATTTTATATAAAAACAAAATATATAGTTATCGTTGTTTTTGTAAAGGGAAGAAGGAAGAGAAACTAAAAAAACTTATTAATTATATTTGTAAGAGTTTAATTAAAATTATTAAAAATAGTTAATACTTTGTAAAATTAATTTTAATTATTTAATCATATTTTCTCGAGTGATTGATAACATTATTTATATAAATAATATTTAGACAACATAAATTAAATATTACATAATATGTAACATCTGTTTTGTTTTTTAATTAAAATTTCATGCTAATAATAATTATATCTGGTTTAAACAGATTTTAAGATTTCGCTAAGCTAATATATATTATGAGGTGCGCAAATGACTACAAATAATCAGCAAGATCAAACTAAGGCTAATCCAAATCAACCACAACAGCAAAGTGGTAATCAAGGTCAACAAGCTGGACAGCAACAAAATGATCAACAGCGTCAACAAAATCAGCAAAACCCACAAGATCAGCAACAGCAAAATGGTAATCAAGGCCAACAGGCTGGATGGCAGCAAAATGATCAACAGGACCAACAAAATCAACAAAACCCGCAAGATCAACAACGCCAACAACAGCAGCAAAATGATCAACAGGGCCAACAAAATCAGCAAAACCCCAAAGATCCACAACGCCAACAACAGCAGCAAAATGACAACCAAGGTCAACAAGCTGAACAGCAACAGAATTTTGGACAAAACCAAAATGAACAAGATAACCAGCAGCAATAAATACGGTAGAGATACTTAGATTTCATATTTTCACCAAGAGAAAGTATTAACCAATACTTTCTCTTAGGGACTTAAAAATTTAGCATTTATAAAATGATCGCTGATATAGAAAATCAAAACAGGATTCCAAATAACAAATCTGGCAGTAATAGCAAGAAAATTATACTAATCGTCCTTACCACACCGATTTACAGCGTGACATTCGAACCTATCTTCTGCTTATGAGTTCGGCCAAAAGTCCCATTCTAAATATGGGGGGAAATGCTGATTTGAGTATTTATAATCTAGCCTTCACACCAAATGTAATAATTTTAAAGCAGAGTTTCGTTTAAAATGGGATCAAGTTAAACATGCTGTAAAAGATACGTGGAATAGAATGTAAAAATTATAGAATATAGGTGGCTTTTATAGCCCATATTTTTTGTACTATGCTAGAGTAAATTTAATTTTTAATTCCTTGTTTGTTCAGATTAAAATCTTGCTTTAAAGATATTCAACAGTAAAACCTATGTCCCGAGCTTTTAGCTACTTCACCTTTCAATATTTTTATTCATTGATAATATGCATTGCTGTTCCCGCACCTAATAAAGCCAAATCTATTAGAGATAAATTGGTAGAAGGCTAATTCTTAATATAACTATTTAAAATGTTAAATAATTTCTTATTTGAATTAATACATTATGTTATTTAATGTTTCTCTCTAATCAAAAAAATATAAATATCCAATAATATTGAATCAATATTTTTAAAAATGCGAAGGAAAAAGAATATGAATGAATATCCTAAAACTCCATCTTCTAAAGAACTACAAAGTCATCAACCTGGAATTCAATCCAAAATGCATCCCCAACCTGAAATAATCAAAGCCAATTATCAAGGAAGTGATAAATTAAAAGATAAAGTCGCGTTAATCACGGGCGGAGATAGTGGAATTGGTAGATCGATTTCCGTACTTTTTGCCCGAGAAGGTGCAGATATTTGCATCTGTTATTTAGAAGAAGATAAAGATGCGCTTGAGACTAAGAAAATGGTCGAGAAGGAAGGACGACGTTGTTTACTCATTAAATGTGATTTACAACATCAAGATGAAATAAAGAAAATGGTAGAACTGGCTCTTCAAGAATTTAAAGCCATCAATATTTTAGTTAATAATGCGGGTGTTCAATATCCGCAGAAATACATTACAGACATCAATACACAACAGCTTTTTAAAACTTTTGAAGTCAATATTTTTTCTATCTTTTATTTAAGCGAAATGTTAGTCCCTTATATGAAACAAGGGGATACGATTATTAATACTACAAGCATCACCAGTTATCATGGACATGATCTACTTATAGATTATGCAAGTACCAAAGGTGCAATCACCTCATTCACACGTAGCCTATCTACAAATCTCTTAAAAAATAAAACAGGGATTCGAGTAAATGCTGTCGCTCCAGGACCAATTTGGACACCCTTGATCCCTAGCAGTTTTGATGAAGAACAATTGAAAGACTTTGGTAAAGATACGCCAATGGGACGTATGGGCCAGCCGAGTGAAGTAGCTCCTGCATATTTATTTCTAGCTTCTGAGGAAGCAAGTTATATTTCTGGACAAGTCATTCATGTCAATGGAGGAAGTATTATAAATGGCTAGATCATAATCAAATATAAATCAAATCCATAATGAATTATAGTGATTCATTATGGATAATATAAATATATTTTATTAATTAAACATAATGGAAATTATACAATAGGAATATTGATTTATATAATTGGTTGATTCCAAAGAAATATAATAAAAATAAATATGTTTTTTTTAATTTAACAAGTCTTATATTAAATCTTACAAAATCTTTGCATATTATTCTTGTGAATTAAGTCATATTTAATCTAGAAGGTAAAGATATCCCTTAATAGGAGGATTAGACATGCCTACTGATGCTAAATCAGCTTATACAAATAAGCAAAAGCGCCAAGCAAAACATATTTTTGAGAGTGAAAAAGAGCGTGGAGTTTCTGAAGAAGATGCAGAACGTATCGCTTGGGCTACAGTCAACAAGCAAGATGGTGGTGGTAAGAAAAAAAGACATCGCGATTAGGAATAAATATATTTTATCTATATAAAAGCCTTTTAATGAGGGTCTTGTTATGTTGG
Organism: Acinetobacter sp.; assembly: GCF_045628685.1. Classification (GTDB taxonomy): domain Bacteria; phylum Pseudomonadota; class Gammaproteobacteria; order Pseudomonadales; family Moraxellaceae; genus Acinetobacter. Next base: position 4,959 of record NZ_JAZQPV010000124.1, on the reverse strand, counting down.
CCTCACCATTGAATTTAGCCAAATCCTTATTATTAAGCCATTTGAATTGTCGACTTATTGAGATGACACAACTGATAGGCACATAACAAGGCATCCATCCCCAATAAATAGCCAGAAATATTGTGAGATGGTTATTAAGTTGTATTTCCCCTTTCATAAACGAACCAAGGTTCCTATTTTATTGCGCTGCCTTAAGAGGTATTCATCTAAGGTGAATTTGTAAGTCGATAGCACTGATGAGATCAATCATCCGCTGATAATAACCCAGGATCTGAAAAGATGGTTGTGATAGTGCTTTAATAATGCAAAGAAAAAAGCTTTGAAGTTGTTGTAATAAGAATAATTATACTAAATGGCGATGAACACAATTTCCGAAACTTTCAATTGAGAAGCGCATCTTCTCAACCGCTTGTCGCTAGGTTCAAGAATTGCCATATGAAAAAATGAAGCGCGGACTTAAGGTCCGCGCTTTTTTATCAATCACTCTTACTTTTGTTGATCATTCTGTTGCTGCTGTTGGCGTTGTGGATCTTTCGGATTTTGTTGATTTTGTTGATCATTTTGCTGCTGCTGTTGGCGTTGTGGATCTTTCGGGTTTTGCTGATTTTGTTGGCCCTGTTGATCATTTTGCTGCTGCTGTTGGCGTTGTTGATCTTGCGAGTTTTGCGATTGGTTAGTCATTTTTATATCCATCCTGTTTTAAAATAAGTCACAACTGTTTGTAACTATCCTAAATTTGCATATCTATTAGGATAAAGCTATTAGACTCATGTGACATTTCTTGTCATTGTAAAGTTGGATTTTTTTAAATAAGAATAAATAATTCATTATAATAAGATTATTTAAATTTTTTTAAAAATATTAATTACATTGATTACTTAATCAAAACATAGATAAAAGCTTTAATTAAATAATGATTTTTTTAAGAAATAATTTTTATAGAAAGGCCATTATTTTAAGAAGGATGGACTGCTCCCAGTATCCTAGACATGAGACAGCCTCATTTTGAAGCTGCCTCAAAGGCTTCTGGACTCATCCCATCGAGATGCGAATGACGCCTCATTCTATTGTAAAACATCTCGATATAATCAAACACATCCGCACGGGCCATTTCTCGTGTTTTATAGATCCCCTTTTTAATTCTTTCCTTCTTCAAGCTGCTAAAAAAGGATTCTGCAACAGCATTGTCCCATGAGCAGTATACTGCGCAAGGCCGCGACGACTCATACTCGGAACTAAGTTATGCTTCTGACAGAATTTCTGCCAGTCTCCGCTGCTGTATTGTGAGCCTGAGCAGCACTGCTGCGCAAGGGAGTGTATGATCACAAGTTCATTGGGTCTGCGTCGCCATACTGCCATTAAAAGTGCATCTAAAACGATATCCTTGGCAAGCGTAGGTTTCATTGACCAACCGATGACTTTCCTTGAATATAAATCGAGAACCACAGCCAGATATAACCAGCCTTGCCAGGTGCGGATATCTTGCGAAGCAGTGCTTCTCATATCAGTTACCTGAGAAACATCGTTTCGGAACGTATCAGGTGTGTTTACAACAAATTCTCGATTTAAATGGTTAGGTGGCACAATCTGAGGACGACCACGACCATAGCTTTTATGCTTCTTATATCCTCGAAGAGTGGAGGTGAAGCTTTTGTACAAAATGTCCCTTCCAACTCTAAACTTAAAGTAAGTTTTTTACCTAGAATTATTCGTTGGCTCCCGGTTAGGCGTGGTGATTATTGGATATTAAAAATTGATGAAAATTATGAAACGGTATTGGTCGGTGAGCCAGATAAAAAATATATGTGGCTCCTTTCACGTTCACAGCAGCCAGAAGTGGTGCAGGAATATTTAGATTATGCTGAATCTATTGGATATGATTTAAGTGATGTGATCAAAACCAAGCAGACTCAAAAATAATTTCCATAATGAATCATTTCAAGCATGAACTTGTTGTTCATGCTTTGTTTATGTCTCAACATTGCATAGAATAATTAAACATCTTCTCGAGACATTAAACCTTCATGCAACTCATTTGGTTTCGACAGGATTTACGCATTCAAGATCACACTGCTCTTTGGCATGCTACCCAGGCAGGATCCTGCATTGCATTGATCATCATCTCACCAGAACAATGGGCTTTGCACAACGATGCCGCTGTTAAAATAGATTTTTATTTAAGACAACTTCAGGTATTTAAAACTCAACTACAAGCCCTGAATATTCCGTTAATAATTCGGCATATTCCCTTTTGGAAAGATATTCCTCAAAGCATTTTTCAGCTTACACAACAATTCAATATCAATTGTATACATGCCAATATTGAACTCGGGGTAAATGAATTAAAGCGAGATGCCCAGCTTCAAAAGCTCTTGGAGAAAGATAATAAATCACTCGAGCTGTATCATGACCGAACTTTATTTCCTGTGGGCAGCATTCGTAACAAGAGCAATCTACCTTATCAAGTTTTCGGCGCATTCAAGAAAAATTGCTATGAACGAATGAATGTGAGCTTACCGCTGTGTTATCCCCAAATTGAAGCACAGCCTGATCTTGAATGTGACTTTCTTGAAGATGAGTCTGTTTGCACTTTTACAGAGTTATATTCAGATCATCTTTCGATAGAACTTCAAAATCTTTGGCCGGTCAGCGAAGAATATGCCTTAACATTATTGGATAATTTCATTCATGATAAAGTAATTCACTATGAGAAAGAGAGAAACTTTCCTCGGCTAGATTCAACCAGTCAGCTATCCCCCTATTTAAATTTAGGGATAATTTCTATCCGTCAATGTATTCAGGCTTTATTTCGTCGGCAGCATGGACAGTTCTCTATAGAACATTTAGGTCAGCAAACCTGGCTGGATGAATTGTTATGGCGTGAGTTTTATCAACATATACTCTTCGATTTTCCGCAGGTTTCTAAACACCAGCCATTTAAGGCCGATACACAAAAAATCCAATGGCGTAATGCTCCGAAAGACTTGGCTGCCTGGCAGCAAGGGCAAACCGGTATTCCGATTGTAGATGCAGGGATGCGCCAATTATTGGCAACGGGCTGGATGCATAATCGGATACGCATGATCACAGCCATGTTCCTGACCAAAAATCTGCTGATTGACTGGCGCTTGGGGGAGCAATGGTTTATGCAACATTTAATTGATGGAGATTTGGCAGCCAATAACGGCGGATGGCAGTGGTGTGCCTCTACCGGCACGGATTCAGTGCCCTATTTTCGGATATTTAATCCCCTCAGCCAGTCGCAAAAGTTTGATATGCATGGAGACTATATTCGTCAATGGGTTCCTGAACTGGCCCATTTAGATGCCAAAGCCATCCATGAGCCATATGCCAAAAAATTAAATTTAGTTTTAAATTATCCCCGCCCCATTGCAGATCTAAAACAAACGCGAATTCGCGCAATTGAAGCTTTTAGAAATCTTTAAATCAATATTTATGAGGACGGTAAGCTAAAAAAAGGAGAATTAATACTTCTTAATTTTTTCTACATCTTTATAAGACAAATTATATCTAATAAAAAATCCCAACATAATTGTTGGGATTTTTTATTTCTTTGCCCTGCATTAATTTTTTATGATTAAAACTTATAATTTTTGTTTTATGTTCCGCACCATCCTGTACTTTATATATTAATCATAAGAAATAGCTCATATGAAAAATATAAGATAGAGATTCGAATCTCTATTAGCTAGAATTGCAAACATATGAATCAAAATTTTTCTATAAAATTGGGAATTAATTTGGAGTGGGAAGGTAATCCCCCCTAAAAATAATAGGACCTAAAAGTAGAATTTTCTCTTAAAGTATAGGCAGGAGATTCTGCATGAAAACATCTAAATTTACTGACAGCCAAATCATGTCCATCTTGAAGCAGGCTGAATCTGGTACCCCTGTTGCCGCCCTTTGCCGTGAACACGGCATGAGTAATGCGACCTTTTATAAATGGCGTGCCAAATATGGTGGTATGGATACATCATTGATGGCACGGCTGAAAGAGCTGGAAGCAGAAAATACCAGACTTAAAAAAATGTATGCAGAAGAACGATTAAAGGCAGAAATCATTCAGGAAGCGATGGCAAAAAAGTGGTGAAGCCATCTTGCCGACGTAAGATGGCACAACAGGCAGTTGCCCATCATGCCATTAGCATTCGGCTAGCTTGCCGTGCATTTAGTATCAGTGAAACCTGCTACCGTTATCAGGCTCAACTCAGTGATGACAATGCTCTCATTGCAGAACAGTTGATTGAACTCACTGAAGAAAATACAGATTGGGGCTTTGGTCTGTGTTTCTCTTATCTACGTCATGTTGAAAATTATGCTTGGCATCACAAGCGTGTTTACCGCATTTACTGTGAACTAGCGCTAAACCTGCGTATTAAGCCAAGAAGAAGACTGAAACGGCATGCACCAGAACCTCTGAAAGAACCGATCCGGGAAAATCAGGTCTGGTCACTGGATTTTATGCATGATCAGCTGATCGATGGTCGAAAGTTCCGATTATTAAATGTGATTGATGATTACCGTCGAGAAGGTTTAGCGATTGAAGCAGGATTCTCATTACCTACAATACGAGTTATTCGAACCCTCAATCAGTTACTAGAATATCGAGAAAAACCGTTAGTGATCCGATGTGACAATGGACCTGAATTTATCAGTCATGAATTTGTACGCTGGGCAACTGAACACAGTATACGTATTGAATATATTCAACCAGGTAAGCCACAGCAGAATGCATATATTGAACGTTATAATAGAACCGTACGTTATAGCTGGCTGAGCAAACATTTATTTGATACTTTGGATGAAGTACAAGATTATGCAACAAGTTGGCTGTGGCATTACAATCATGAAAGACCACATCAGGCTAACAAAGGAAAGCCACCTTTAATGGCTGCTTAACCTCTACTTTTAACTTCGGTTATTTATGGGAGGACTACC